>NZ_JBHLYT010000017.1:0-187143 GCF_042431665.1 Mesorhizobium kowhaii | reverse complement strand
GGGCGACAGGAATGGCTTCAGCACCAAAATCCTACGCCACATCAATCGCTTAAGCTACATCCGCCAGCCTCTCAGACGGGTCGTCGTGCATAAGACGGGCTAGCGGCAAGCTAGATATGGTAGGCATGACCAGGGCGCACATCGCCGATCCTCACATCATCCAAAAGATACTGGAACGACGAGAAGACCAGATCCGCCCCTGCGTGGGCATGGGATACTGCATCGACTCGATCTACAATGGACAGGCCGTATGCATTCATAACGCCGCTACCGGAAGAGAGGGGCACCTACCGCAGCTGGTTCCCAAGAGCACCGGTCCCGCACGAAAGGTGGTCGTTGTCGGGGCAGGGCCTGGAGGACTTGAGGCAGCCCGCGTCGCTGCCGAGCGCGGTCATACGGTAATAGTCTTTGAAGCGGCACAACATGCCGGTGGGCAGATCCTTACCGCGGCAGCACTCAAGCGCCGGCGTGAGATTCTGGGCATCGTCGATTGGCGTTTGTCCGAACTGGCACGGCTCGGCGTCGAGATCCGCTACAACCATTATGCTGAAGCGGAAGATGTTCTGGCCGCAGACCCAGACTATGTGGTGATTGCCACAGGCGGCCTGCCGAACACCGATTTTCTTAGGTCGGGCGCGGAGTTTGCGACTACCAGCTGGGACGTCTTAAACGGCGTGGCCAAGGTGAGCGGATCCGTTCTCGTGTATGACGAAAATGGATCTCACCCCGGGATGACCATTGCCGAGTTCGTAGCAAATACTACGAACCAGCTTGAGGTCATAACACCCGAACGTACTCTCGCGATCGACATCGGAGCGACCAGTTATCCTCCGTACTTCAAGACGTTGAACCAGGTGGGGGCGAAGATCACGCTCAACCTCCGGCTGGAAAGCGTTGAACGCCGCGGCAACAAGCTCGTGGGTATCTTCGACGATGAGTACGCGGGAGTGCGCGTGGAGAAGGACGCGGACTACATCGTCGTGGAGAACGGCACCCTGCCCATGGAAGACCTCTACTTCTCGCTCAAGGAACATTCAATCAACGGCGGCGCCGTCGACTACAACGCTCTGCTCGAAGGCGAAACTCAGGCAATCGAGCGGAATCCTGAGAAACGGTT
The DNA here is from genome assembly GCF_042431665.1 of Mesorhizobium kowhaii. Classification (NCBI taxonomy): domain Bacteria; kingdom Pseudomonadati; phylum Pseudomonadota; class Alphaproteobacteria; order Hyphomicrobiales; family Phyllobacteriaceae; genus Mesorhizobium; species Mesorhizobium kowhaii. The sequence goes on along the minus strand of NZ_JBHLYT010000017.1, from coordinate 186,026 downwards.
TCGTCTGTTCCGGATCGGTGATGCCGTGGCCAGCCGGAACATTCACGCAGCTATCTACGACGCGCATCGTCTGATGATTAACGCCTGACTGTGGGCAGCGGGGCTCGACCGCGAAGTCGTCGCGGCCGCTCTAAATCGATTGTACTCTTTCTGTACATCCAATGTGTACTGAAATTATACAATCCGTTGACTCGCACGGCGGTTTGTGCAAATTCCTTGCCGTCGACGCGGTCGAGCCGTTGTCGCGAAACTCAGACGGAGGTCTCGATGAAGAGCGGGAAGAACAGTCTGTACGACGATCTGAAGCGGCAGATCCTGACGATGGAACTCGACCCCGACCAGGACTTGGACGAAGTGAGCCTGAGCGAGCGCTATGGCCTCTCTCGAACGCCTGTTCGGGAGATTTTTCGCCGGCTCGAGGGGGAGGGCTATATCGATATCCGTGCCAATCGCGGCGCGCGTGTCGTCCCGATGAACCATCAGACGCTCAGGCACTTCTTCCTGGTCGCTCCGATGATCTATGCCGCGATCGGCCGCCTTGCGGTCCAGAACTTCAAGCCGAAGCAACTTGCAGACCTCACGGACACGCAGGAGCGGTTCCGTACGGCAAGCGTCACTGGTGACGCGCTGTCCATGGTTCTCGAGAACAATCGCTTCCACGAGATCATCGGCGAGATGTCGGGCAATGCCTACCTGCAGCCAAGCCTTGGCCGGCTGCTGATCGACCACGCCCGCATCGGCCACACGTTCTTCCGGCCCCGTAATGATGACATGCGCCGGCGACTGCGGCTCGCCGCGGACCACCATGATGGCTTCATCGCCGCCATAGGCTCGCATGACGAAGATACGGTGGTCGACCTCGTATTCGAACACTGGGAACTGTCGCGCGAGAACATGGAGATGTTCATCGCCCCGCAAGGATTGAAAGCGGACGCGCTCGTCGGAATGCCCGCCGCTTCGACGGAGGAATCGTCTTGAAATTCGAAGGCATCTACACCCCGGCGATCACACCTCTCGACCCGAATGGGCAGATAGACCGTGACGCCTTCGCGGCAGTTCTTGAGTCACTCATCGAAGCCGGGGTGCATGGCATTATCGTTGGTGGATCGACGGGTGAGTACTACGCCCAGAGCACCCAGGAGCGTTTCGATCTCGCCGCCTATGCCAAGGAGGTCATCGGCACCCGGCTTCCGCTCATCATTGGAACCGGCGCTATCAGAACCGAGGACTCGGTCGAATATGCAAAGGCGGCGAAGGAAATCGGCGCTGACGCAATTCTTGTATCGTCGCCTCCGTATGCCTTGCCGACGGAACGTGAGAATGCGGTTCACGCACTCACGGTCGATCGCGCGGCGAACCTTCCGATCATGCTCTACAACTACCCAGCCCGCATGGGTGTGATGATGGGAGAGGACTATTTCTCCCGCGTCGGCAAGTCCAGGAACGTCGTGGCCATCAAGGATAGCTCCGGCGACATGGGCAACCTCCATTTGCTGGCGCGGAAGTTCCCCCATATCGCGCTGTCTTGCGGCTGGGACGACCAGGCACTCGAATTCTTTGCATGGGGGGCCAGGAGTTGGGTTTGCGCCGGCTCCAATTTCCTGCCGCGCGAACATGTCGCTCTCTACGAAGCCTGTGTGCTCGAAAAGAACTTCGACAAGGGCCGCGCCATCATGACCGCGATGCTGCCGATCATGGATTTCCTCGAATGCGGAAAGTTCGTGCAGTCGATCAAACACGGCTGTGAACTGATCGGCCTGAAGGCGGGCCCCGTGCGGGCGCCGCTGCGCTCCCTCAATTCGGAAGAAAAGCGAACTCTCCAGACTGTCGTCGCCACGTTGAAGCGCACGGTCGCCCAGATCTCGTCGGGAGCAAACCATGCATGAACCGTTGACCGCTGCCGAATACAAGGCGATTGCCGCAGACATTCAATTTCCGACCAATGCCTTCATTGACGGTGCATACCGTCCCGCGAATTCCGGCAAGACATTCAAGACGACCAATCCAGCGACGGGCGAGACGCTTGCCGAGATCGCGGCATGCGACGCTACCGATGTCGATTTCGCCGTTGCCAGAGCCAGGGGAGCGTTCGACGAAGGCCGCTGGCATCTCCGCTCGCCTGGCGAGCGCAAGTCCGTCCTCCTCAAATTCGCGAAGCTTCTGGAGGACAACCGTCACGAACTGGCGGTGATGGAGAGCCTCGACAGCGGCAAGCCGGTCCGCGAATGTCAGACCGTGGATGTTCCCGACACGATCCACACCATCCGTTGGCATGCCGAACTGATCGACAAGCTCTATGACAACGTCGCGCCCGTCGGCTCAAATGTGCTGACCATGGTTGTACGCGAGCCGGTCGGCGTCGTCGGTTGCGTCCTGCCCTGGAACTTTCCGCTCCTGATGCTGGCCTGGAAAATCGGTCCGGCGCTCGCGGCGGGATGCTCGGTGATCGTGAAGCCCGCCCAGGAGACCACGCTGACGACGCTTCGTGTCGCCGAACTGGCCCATGAGGCGGGTATCCCCGCCGGCGTTTTCAATGTCGTCACGGGCGGCGGCAAGGAGGTCGGCGAACCGATCGGCATGCACATGGACGTCGACATGGTGGCGTTCACCGGATCGACGCCGACAGGCCGCCGTTTCCTGCACTACGCAGCAGACTCCAACCTCAAGCGCGTAGTCCTCGAATGCGGCGGCAAGAATCCGGCAGTGGTTCTGGAGGATGCCGAAGATCTCGATCTCGTCGCCGAACAGGTGGTCAATGGCGCGTTCTGGAACATGGGCGAGAACTGCTCGGCCACGTCACGGCTCATCGTCCACGCCACGATCAAGGACGAGTTGCTGCAGCGGATCGGCGCCTACATGCGCGAGTGGAAGACGGGCGATCCGCTCGACCCGGAGAATCGCATCGGCGCGCTCGTCAGCAAGAACCATTTCGACAAGGTGAAATCCTTCCTCGGTGATGTGAAGACCGAAAAGCTCTCCATTGTCCATGGCGGCGCCACGCATAAGGGCATCTACATCGAGCCGACCGTCGTCGACGGCGTCACGCCTTCGAGCCGACTCTTCCAGGAGGAGATTTTCGGACCGATCCTTGCGGTCACGACGTTCAATTCGCTTGCCGAAGCCGTGGCTCTTGCCAACGACACGAACTACGGCCTGACCGCGTCCGTTTACACCGGAAGCCTGCGCAACGCGATCAGGCTTTCGCGCGAAATCCGGGCCGGCGTCGTCACCGTCAACTGCTTCGGTGAAGGCGACGCGACAACGCCGTTCGGCGGCTACAAGGAATCCGGCTTCGGCGGACGCGACAAGTCGGTCTTCGCGCATGACAATTACTGCGAATTGAAGACGGTCTGGATCGACATCTCGGATCGTTCGGTCGACGAGACCATCCGGTGAACGACCTCGTCGTCAAGCGTCTTCCGGCGGAATCCGGAACATCGGGCTGGGAGGCGATCAGCAGACGCAGCTTCCCCGTCCGAACGCTCGACGGCGACGTATCGGCCGACTGGCTGATCATCGGTGCGGGCTTTGCGGGCCTGTCGGCCGCGCGGCGGCTGTCTCAACTGCGGCCTGGCGACAAGATTGTCGTTCTGGATGCGGCGGAGATCGCCAAAGGTACCGCCGGTCGGAACTCCGGCTACATGATCGACGTCCCGCACAATATCTCGTCGGGCGAATATGCCGTCGCCAGCGAGACCGCGACAAAGACCGAGATCGCTCAGAACCGTTTTGCCATCTCTTTCGCCGCCGACGTAGCGGCGGAATACGGCATGTCCGCGCGCACTTTCGATCCGTCGGGCAAGATCAACGCCGCGGCGACAGAGCGCGGCGTGAAGCTCAACGCAAGCTATGGCCACTCGCTCGCTGGCATCGGCGAGGAGCATCGCTTCCTGGATGCAACCGAGATGAAGGAGATCACCGGATCATCCTATTATCTGGGAGGTCTCTACACGCCAGGCGCTGTGATGATCCAGCCGGCCGACTATATCCGCGGGTTGGCCGCTGGGCTGGCATCGAAGGCCGACATATTCGAGCACTCGCCGGTGCTTAGACTTGAGCGCTTGGGCGGGATGTGGAAGGCCGTATCGCGTCGCGGCAGCGTCACTGCGCCGAAAGTCATCCTGGGCGTCAACGGCCACGTTGAGGATTTCGGTCACTTCCGCGGCCGCTTGATGCACATCTTCACCTATGCATCGATGACTGCCCCCTTCAGGTCGAGGTCCACGGGCAGGGACCGGTGGGCGTTGCTGCCGGCTGATCCGATGGGTGCGACAGTCAGGAAGGTCACCACCGATCGGTCCTCGCGTATCCTGATCCGGACCCGGTTCACCTACGACTGGACTGTTCAGGTCAGTGAAAAACGCTTGGCCGGGATCGCCGCTGAGCAGCGGACGTCCCTGGAAGCCCGGTTTCCGGACCTCAAGGCCGTGCCGTTCGAGCACGTCTGGGCCGGACGGCTTTGCCTCAGCCGGAACCATGTGCCCGCCTTTGGCGAAATCGACGCGGGCCTCTACTCGGCGTGCTGCGAGAACGGTCTTGGGACCGTGAAAAGCACGCTCGCGGGCGTCATGGCCGCCGATCTGGCGACCGAAACCCGTTCCGACATGCTCGACAAATTTTCGGATCAGCCGGAGCCCGCGAGGCTCCCTCCCGAGCCGCTCGCATGGCTCGGCGTCAACACCGTGATCCGATTGCAGGAATTGCGTGCAGGCCGCGAGGGATGAACCTCGCCGCGCAATGTGAGGACCGAGCCGACGGCAAAAGTCTTCAAATGAGAAAATGGGAACGAAAAACAAAGGAGTGAGAAAAAATGAAGACGTTGTGGAAAGCGCTCTGCGCTGCGGCGATGTTCGGTATGACCATGCTGTCCGCTCAGGCGGAGGAAAAGACCATCACCATTGGCACGATGCAGTGGGAAGACCTGGGGTCGATCACCGGTGTCACCAAGAAGGTGCTGGAAGATTCCGGCTACACCGTGAAGGTCGTGCTTTTTTCTGAATGGGGTATCGCCTATGCCGCGCTGACGAAGGGCGACATCCAGATCCTGGCCTCGCTGACCGACTACGTCGCACAGGACTATTGGGACAAGAACAAGAAGAAGCTGGAGAAGATCTCGCCGGTTTCGTTTGGCCTGTACCAGGCTATTGCCGTGCCGAATTACGTCACGATCGACACCATGGATCAGCTCAACGACAACGCCGACAAGTTCGGCGGCAAGATCGTCGGCATCGAGCCGGGCTCGGGCCTGATGCGCGATGCGGTCAATTCCGTGAAGGCTTATGATCTCAAGCTTCAACTGGTCGAAGGCAGCACCGCGGCCATGACGGCGGAGTTGAAGTCGGCGATTGACCGCAAGGAATGGATTGCCGTGACGCTCTGGGAACCGTCGTGGATGATGCAGAAATACCCGGTCAAGTTCCTCAAGGACCCCAAGGGTATCTTCCCGCTGGCGCAGACCTACAATTGGATCGCCAAGAGCGGCTTCTCCGTGGCGAACCCGCATGCCCGCGAAGTCATCGCCAGCGTCTATCTCCCACTTGCGGATATCACCGCGATCAACGGCGCAGTCGCCGATGGGAAGACCATGGATCAGGCAGTTGCTGCCTGGACCGACAGCCATGCCGACCTGCTGAAGCGCTGGGAAAATATCAAGTCCGAGTAGTTCCGAAACGGCGGGCCGCCGGCTTCGGCGGCCCGCCCCCGGGACTTCGAGAACATGAAGGCCGGCATCAGCCCGACCCGTGGGGAACGCAATGAAGACTGTGGTAAATGACTCCAGCGAAGTGCTGGTCGACTGCCAGTCCGTATGGAAGATTTTCGGCGCCCGCGCCCCGGCCGCCGTCAAGGCCATAACCGAACGTGGGCTCTCCAAGACGCAGGTGCTGCAGGAATTCGACTGCGTGGTGGGTGTCTCCGACGCCAGCCTCCAGGTCCGCCGCGGCGAGATCTTCTGCATCATGGGGCTATCGGGGAGCGGCAAGTCGACGCTGATCCGCCTGCTTAACCGTCTGATCGAACCAAGCCTCGGCAAGATCACGGTGAAAGGAAAGGAGATTGCAAAGCTGAATGCGGCTGAACTTCGCGAGATGCGGGCCCGAAACATCGGCATGGTGTTCCAGAGCGTGGCCCTTCTTCCTCATCGAACCGTACTCGAGAATGCGGCTTTCGGTCTCGAGGCTCAAGGCGTTGCAAAAGAACAGCGCAACAGAACCGCCCGTGCAGCCCTCGAAAAGGTTGGGCTTGCCGACTGGACGTCACGGTATCCAGACGAACTGTCCGGCGGCATGCAGCAGCGCGTTGGCCTGGCACGGGCACTGGCCGCGGACCCCGAAATCATCCTCATGGACGAGCCCTTCAGCGCGCTCGACCCGTTGATCCGCCGCCAACTTCAAGACGAATTCCGACAGCTGACGAAGTCGCTCGGCAAGTCCGCCGCCTTCATCACCCACGACCTTGAGGAAGCCATCCGCATTGGTGACCGCATCGCCATCATGAAGGACGGTATCATCGTTCAGGTCGGCACGGCGGAGGAGATTGTGACCAAACCCGCCGACGACTACGTCTCGGCATTCGTGGCTGGCATATCCAGGATTCACCTGGTCAAGGCGCACACCGTGATGCGGCCTGTTGCCGAGTTCACGAACGCGCAACCGCATGGCGATGTGAATACGCTTCCTCGCACAACGCCGGAGGCCGACATTGGCGAGCTCATCGACCTCACCATGCAGACCGATCGCGACGCGGTCGCCGTTGTCGAGAACGGCACGGTCGTAGGTGTCGTCACGATCCGCGGTCTGCTGCGTGGTGTTGCCGGGAAGCCTGCAGGATAGCTCGGGAGGGTAAGATGGACATTTCAGTCATTACCGACACGTTCGATACCTGGACGGATGCCGCGCTCGGTTGGATCAACGACAACGGCGAATGGTTGTTCGATTTTGTCAGGGCCGTGCTTGAAGGGACCTACAATGGTGTCCTGTGGTTGCTGCAGCTGGCACCGTTTTACGTGATCGCTGTCATCGCGGCGCTGCTCGGATGGCGATCGATCAACGCCGTGTTTGGCGTCCTCGCGGGCCTTGCCCTGATTTTCTGTGCGGTTATGGGGCTGTGGACCGAAACCATGAGCACATTGGCCCTGGTGACCACCGCCACGATCCTCGCTCTGGCCGTCGGCATTCCCATTGGCATTGTGGCAGGCTTTGTCAGGTCGTTCGACCGATTGCTTGAGCCAGTGCTCGACCTGATCCAGACCCTGCCACCTTACATCTATCTGCTTCCCGCAATTGCGCTGCTCGGCTATGGGCCTGCAACCGCACTTGTCGCCACGGTTATCGTAGCAATGCCTCCGGCCATCCGACTTACGTCCTTGGGCATCCGGATGACGCCGCACGAATTCATCGAGCTGGGCCAGGCAAGCGGACTGACACCGTGGCAGATGTTCGTCAAGATCAGGCTGCCTTTCGCCGTTCCAAGCGTGATGGCAGGGATCAACCAGAGCCTGATGATGGCGTTCGGCATGGTGGTCATCGCGGGCATTGTCGGTTCGGGAGGGCTCGGCGAGACAATCTATTCAGCCGTGCGCACGCTCGACATCGCCACGTCGATCAATGCCGCGATCGCGATCGTCATCCTGACCATGGTGCTCGACAGGATCACTCAGAGCGCGGCCCGCCGCGCCGGCGGAGGCGCAAGATGAACCTTGATCTGGTCCAGTTTTCGCCGGGGGCTTACCTCGCCCCAGCCGTGGATTGGCTGAATGCCAATTTCCACCCGTTCTTCGATGCCGTGACCAAGCTGATCGAGGCGGTGCTGAGCGCCATCGAAGCAGCTCTCCTCTACCCGCCACCCTATGCGATGATCGTCGTGGCAGTCCTTCTCACCGCTTTTCTCGTCAGCGTTCGGGTTTCGGTGATGACAGCCATCTCTCTCACCTTCTGCTTGCTGGCGGGCTTTTGGACGGCCTCGATGCAGACGCTGGCGTTGGTAGCGGTAGCGGTGATCATTTCCGTGTCGATCGCGTTCCCGCTCGGCATCCTCGCATCACGCTACAGGAAGTTTGAGGCCGGGATTCGACCCGTGCTGGACATCATGCAAACTGTTCCACCATGGGTCTATCTCATTCCCGCTGTGATGATCTTCAGCCTCGGCCGTGTGCCGGCGATCATCGCGACGATTGTCTACGGCATTCCTCCGATGCTGCGCCTGACAACTCTGGCCTTTAACCAGGTGCCGAAAGACCTCCTGGAACTTGGTCATGCCACCGGTACTTCGCCGCGGTCGATCCTGTTCAAGATCGAAATCCCTTCGGCTACCCCGACACTGCTGGTCGGACTGAACCAATGCATCCTTCTGTCGCTGGCGATGGTCGTCCTGGCGGGCCTCGTTGGAGCCGGAGGCCTCGGTGCCGAGGTGACGCGAGGATTGACGCGGATGGAAATGGGGCTGGGCCTGCGGGCCGGACTGTCGATCGTCGCGCTGGCCATCTTCCTCGACAGGCTTTCCCGAGGCGCGCTGGATCGGCGCCGAAGACCCGGAATGGCCTAGGGGCCACGTGGACCGCAAAAGGAAAAACCATGCGCCGCAGCTTCTTCTGCATAGATTCCCACACCTGCGGCAATCCGGTCCGCCTGGTCGCGGGAGGCGGCCCTTTGCTGCCCCATGTCCCGATTGCCGAGCGACGTGAATTGTTCGTCCGCGACCATGACTGGATCCGGCAGGCCCTGATGTTCGAGCCGCGCGGACATGACATCATGTCGGGCGCGATCATCTATCCCGCATACCGTGAGGACTGCGATTTCGCCGTGATCTTCATCGAAGTCAGCGGATGCCTGCCGATGTGCGGCGCCGGCACGATCGGCCTGGTGACAGCAGCGATAGAGGAAGGTCTGGTAACTCCCCGAGTCCCCGGCAAGCTGTCAATCGAGACTCCGGCTGGGAGGGTCGATATCCAGTACGAGAAGCCCGGCGAGTTCGTGGACTCCGTCCGGATGTTCAACGTTGCCAGCTATCTGCATGCAGCCGACGTCGCCGTCGATGTCCCCGGTCTCGGTCGGCTCGTCGTCGACATCGCCTATGGCGGAAACTACTACGCCGTCGTCGAGCCGCAGGAGTCATGGCAGGGCCTCAACGGCATGTCGGCGAGCGCCATCGTCGACCTCAGCCGCAGTCTCCGCGAGGCGCTCGATCATGTTTGCGATCCAGTCCATCCCGAAGATGAAAGAATACGCGGCGTGGACCACGCCATCTGGTGCGACACGCCCTCAAGCAGCAATGCCGATGGCCGCGGCGCGGTGTTCTACGGCGACAAGGCAATCGACCGTTCGCCGGGCGGCACCGGGACTTCGGCTCGCCTGGCGCAACTCTATGGGAAGGGACAACTGAAGGTCGGCGACAGCTTCCGCCAGGAAAGCCTGATAGGCACCGTATTCGAAGGCCGCATCGAAGCCGAGGCCGACATCGGCCCCTTCAAGGGCATCAAGCCCAGTGTCGGCGGTTGGGCACGGATCATCGGCCACAACACGATATTCGTGGATGATCGCGATCCGTTGGCCCACGGATTCCAGATCAAGTAGGCGGAACCAAACGCAGGGATAGCGCCGGTCGCGTGGCTGGCATCAATGCTCAGGAGCTGAAAATATGACTTTCAAGAGAACAATCCACGCTATCGACACGCATGGAGGCACTCCGATGCGCGTCGTCACCGGGGGCATTCCTCATATCCCTGGCAACACTGTTTACGACAAAATGAAATGGCTGGAGAGCAACGACGACCAACTGCGCAAGCTGTTGCTGCGTGAGCCGCGCGGCTATCCGGCGCATTGCTGCAACATCATCGTTCCACCAACGCATCCCGAGGCCGATGCGGGCTACATCATATTGGAGCAGATCGAGTATCCAATGATGTCGGGCGGCAATACCATCTCCGTGGTGACCGTCCTTCTGGAAATGGGCATGCTTCCCATGAAAGAGCCGGTCACCGAATTGGTTCTGGAAGCTCCTGCCGGGCTGATCCGCATCAAGGCCGAGTGCAAGGACGGTAAGGTCAAGACCGTCACGTTCAAGAACGTGCCAGCATTTGCGGTTCATCTGGATGCCGTGATCGACGTGCCGCATCTTGGGAAGGTCACTGTCGATGTCGGTTGGGGTGGGATGTTCTACGTCATCGCGGACGTTCGGCAGTTTCGAGGGCTTGAACTGATACCGGGACACGGCAGGGAGATTACTCGCATTTCCTCGATGATCAGGGAGGCGGCGATCGAACAATTGCCAGTCGCCCATCCGGAGTATCCCGGCGTCGGCATCACGGTCTCGCAGCTTTCCGGGCCGACGGAGGATCTGAACGCCGATTGGAAAAACGTGGTCACCATGTCTTCGGGTACGTTCTCCTGGGACGACCCGGCCACCTGGACCGGGGCGATCGATCGTTGCCCGTGCGGCACGGGAACCTGCGCCAAGATGGCCGTCCTGCATGCAAAAGGCGAATTGCCGCTCAATCAGGATTTCCGCCATCAGGGAATCGTTGACACCGTGTATACGGGCCGCCTCATTGAAGAGGCGCATATCGGAGTCAGGCCTGCCGTTGTCCCCACCCTCTCAGGGACCAGTTGGATTTTTGGGCTGAACACGATCGTATTGGACAACGATGATCCCTTCCCAGAAGGTTTCACAGTCGGGGATATCTGGGCCTGAACCCGGACCGACTACACACGGCGGAAGACAACGTGACTTGACCTGCCCAGTTCAAACGACAACGAGGATCTAGATGGAACAATTTCCCTTTGAGGGCCTAAACCTAGCTCTTACCACGCCATTTGACAGGACAGGGGCGATCGATTTCGCAGCCTTCGAGTCCCTGATTGAGCGTTACATTCTGACAGGTGTGCGTGGATTTGTCCTCAGCTCCGGCACCGGAATGCACGTCTACCTGTCGGAGTCGGAATCCAAAGAACTGATTGCCCGCGGCTGCAAGGCGATCGATGGCCGCGCGACCATTATTGCCCAAGTTTCAGCTCTAATGCTGGATGATATCGTCTCGCGCACAAAACATGCGGCCGATCATGGCGCAAACGGCGTTATGGTTCTGCCACCCTTCTTCGAAGGGCCGACCGACGACGCCGGCATCATCGATTTCTATGCGGAAGTCGCAAAGGCGAACGTTCCGATTATTGGATACAACGTGCCAAATGCAGTCGGTGTCGAGATCACGCCGGCCTTATTTGAGCAACTGGCCAGTATCCCAAACTTTGTCACCGTCAAGGATAGCAGTGGCGACCTCATCGGCCAAGGAAACCTCATTCGAACCGGTTTCCCCGTTGTCAACGGCGCTGACCCACTTGTGCCATATGCTCTCTATGCCGGCGCCAAGGGCTTGATTTGGGGTGGCGCCAACTTTGCCCCCAAAAGCTGTCTGGCCCTTGTGGAAGCGGCGAAGCACGGCCTTTGGGACGAAGTCCGTCAGATCTGGAGGCGCCTCGAGCCGGCGATGTCCCTGATCTGGAAGGGCGACTACGTCCAATCTGTATACGCAGCCGCGGACTTGGTTGGCTATGGTGCCGGCGCTCCCCGCCGCCCCCTTTCGGCGTTGAACGCAGACAAGCGTGTCGCAATCCGCAAAGCATTGGAGCCGCTGATCGAGTTCGAAGGCGTAACTCCTTAGGGCAATCGCGGGCGGCCCGCTTTGGGGCAAAAAAGTCATGGGCTGAACACGATCGTATTCGACAGGGGTCATCCCTTCTCAGTAGGTTTCACAGTGAGGGACATCTGGGCCTGAATTTCGCGGCTCGCTGCTCGTTCGCCGCAATGAGCTTGCAATCGACAAGGAAAAACAATGCGTACGAAAGCCTCTATTCGTGTGGTCGGCTGTCATGCCGAAGGTGAAGTCGGCGACGTCATCGTCGGCGGCGTCCTGCCGCCAGCGGGCCGCACGATGATGGAAAAGATGATCACGATGGAACGGGATCACGACCATATAAGGCGGATGCTGATCTGCGAGCCACGCGGCAGCGTTGCTCGGCACGTCAATCTGCTGGTTCCATCGACGCGCGAGGATTGCGTGGCCGGGGCCATCATCATGGAGCCGACGGAATATCCTCCGATGTCCGGTTCCAACACGATCTGCGTTGCCACCGTGCTGCTCGAGACCGGCATGGTGCCGATGCAGGAGCCCGAGACGCGCTTCAAGCTCGACATGCCGGGTGGCGTCATCGAGGTGCGCGCCGAATGCCGCGACGGCAAATGCCTGTCGATCACCTTCCGCAACGCGCCCGCCTTTGTCGATCGCTTGGATGCCAACATCGAGGTCGAGGGGCTAGGCACGCTCACGGTCGATATCGCCTATGGCGGCATGTTCTATGCGATCGTCGATGCCAAGGCGCTCGGCTTTTCGGTCGCCCCCGACGAGGCTCGCGAACTGGCGGTGGCGGGCGAGAAGGTCCGGCGGGCGGCGCGCGAACAGCTCGATGTCGTCCATCCGGAATTCGACCATGTGCGCGGCGTGTCGATCGTGCAGTTCGCCATGCCATTCCAGGGTCCCGGCAACGTCACCCGCAACACCTGCATCGTCTCCCCGGGACGCTCGGACCGCAGCCCTACCGGAACCGGCACCTCAGCCCGCATGGCCGTCCTCCAAGCACGGGGCTTGATGGGCGTTGGCGACGTACTGATCCATGAATCAATCATCGGTTCCCGCTTCACGGGCAAGATTGTGGAGCTGACGGAAATCGGCACGCGCAAAGCGATCGTTCCGGAGATCACCGGCCGGGCCTGGATCACGGGCGAGCATAGCTACTATCTCGATCCGACGGATCCGTACCCTCAAGGCTACGTGCTGTCGGATACCTGGGGCACCTCTACCTCGGTGAAGCAGTAGGTGCGTCTGAGGCGGTCGTTCGATCGCGCGTCCGATCAACTCGAAGAGCGGAACTGCAGACCGGCGCGTCCGCTGCCCGAAGAATTAGGAATCGCCTGAATCTATAACGGCAACATCGCCTGGCTTCTTGTGGAGCATGGACTCGAACCCCCTTTCGTCGCCAACAACCAGTGTGCGACGTAAAACCGTGGTGCCAATGATGGATGGGACAAACAGGTGAGCAAAATCAAATAGTTATTGGAGGGCGTGTGCGAAAACTGCACACGAAAGTTCTGCTTCTCTTCCATTTTCGTTCCTGCGATAGACCCGCCGATCAGTCTTTTGCCTGGCCGTGTGCCGCTACCAGTCGCCAGTTCGACCACGAGGATCGCCGCCGTATCCACCCCCAGCCGTGTTGCCAGGTTGGTGTTCTGCGATCAATTGCGCGTCTCCGACGGGGTTGAGCCAATAAAGCGCTGTTGCGTCTCCGCTGCGAGCATCCAGTTCCCTTGGGGTTCTTCGGCACCAGGACATACTTTTGGGCACGCTTGATTATCGCACTCGCTCAGACCTGAATGCACTCGGCTACCGAGACGTCGCGATCGATCGTCTGCCGGGGGTTCGAGTCGGAAGAGCGCTACCGCCTTACCCCCCACTCATTGAGCCAGTTCAGGCTTCGCTGCTACGGCTGAGCGATTTGAGCCCATCTAAGTACGAATCCGGTGGGGCATAGCAAGATGACGAGCCTCTTGTCTTTATAGCCGTTCTGCTCCCTCTCTAGACGCCCACCTCGTCGGCGGTGGGTTCCATGCCAGGTGGGCGGCTTCGAGACATCCTGACGATCTCTGGCCGGACTGTAATCTGTGTTTCGCGAAATGCCTGGCGGAACGCGCGTGGCGATTGGCCAAACTGCGCGGTGAAGGCTCGGGTAAAAACCGAGGGGTAGGAGAAACCGCAAGCATAGGCGACATCCTTGATTTCACGCTCTTCATAGAAAAGCAGGTTGCGTGCCGCCTGCAGGCGCGAGCGCAGATAGAGCTGATTCGGGGTCTGGTTGAATTGGCGAAGGCAGCAGCGCTCCAGTGTCCGCACGGAAATACCGAGGTGGCGCGCAAGGCTCTTCGGCGATAGCGGGAAATCGAGATTGTCTTCCATCAACGCCACTATCTTGTGGGACAGGGAAGGTCGTGCTTCGCCAATCGCATCATCGTCCGTTCGTTGCGGATGAATGCCCTCGCGGGGCGTATGGATGAGCGCATTGGCGACCTCCTTGGCGAGGCTCGCCCCGCGCAGCCGCCCGATCAGATCGAGCATCATGTCCAGCGTCGCCACTCCGCCTGCGCAGAAGGCAAGTTGACGATCGATGAAATAGATCTGGTTCTTTGTCTCGGCCGCTGGAAAATGCTCAAGGTATGACGATACTGCCTCCCAGTGCACTACCGCCTCGCGATCGCCCGTGAGGCCAGCTGCCGCAATGGCGAAGGCGCCCGTGTCGACGCCTATGATCATCGATCCATGCCGGTATGCATTGCGCAGGGCTCCGCGCACGTTGGCCGATATGTTCTGCGTCGGCAGATTGCCTTCCAGGACGACCACAAAGTCACAGCGCGGAAAGTTGGCCAGATCATGGTTCGCGGCAACCCACATGCCGTTGCTGGCGCGTACCGAGTCGCCCGAATCCGAAATCATGATCCATTCGAAAAGATGCTGACCGCTGTTCTGATTGGCTATGCGCAGCGTCTCGGTCGCCACGATCAGCGCATTCATGGGAAATTCGGGTTGCAGCAGGAAGGCGAAACGCGGCCGGCGGTTGGAGGCGGCTGCGATGACGGGATTCGGATCTGCGACCACGACAAGCGTCCGAGATAATTGCTGATGACGCTCCAGATATATTATGTGACGCTGGGGATCAACTCTAGGGCGACCGATTGGCCAACACTGTGACCACGCCGAGAGCACGTTCTGGGACGATCTCGACGAGGGAACATAGAAAAATAAGCTTTAACAGAGCGTGGTGAGCGCCTAGCGCATGCCGCGTGGGAGATTGTCATGGATCTGACTTCATTGAACAAATCGACTTTTGCCCTGAACCGAAGGACACTTCTGAGGTCGGCTGCGGCAGCTGGGGTAGGTCTTGCCGTTCCACACATCTGGACTGGCCGCGCTTCGGCCGCCAACCCGATCGAGATTGTCCATTGGAGCTGGCTATCGGCTTCGGACGGCGAGGTGTGGGCCAAGATGATCGCCGCCTTCAACGACGCGCACAAGGACAAGGGCGTCCAGATCCGCATGGAGGTGGTTCCTGAGGAGCAATATGTAACCAAGGTGCTCGCCGCCGCGGCCACCGGCAAGGCGCCAGACTTTGGCTGGGGCACGGCGGGCAAGTCGGCCCAGCTGGCGCGCGACGAGGTCATCATACCGCTTGATGATCTCATCACGGGCTCTGGTCTCGACCTCGCCGACTTCAGCGCGACGTCGATCGCGGCCTCGCGCTATCCGAAGTACGACAACAAGGTCTTCATGATACCCATGGACCTGATGAGCCTCCAGCCTGAAATCAACCTTGATCATGTCAAGGAAGCGGGCCTTGATGCCAGCAAGCCGCCGATGGATGACGACACGCTGCTGGAATGGGCAAAGGCCATGACCAAGCGCGAAGGCGACAAGGTCACACGCTCGGGCATCATGATGACGGGTTCCGGCGTTCAGCCGACCGTCACCTGGGGCATCGTCGCGGAACAGATGGGTTTTCAGCGCGCCAGCGACGATCTGAAGACCGCTTGCGTGAACCCCGAGGCCGGCAAGGCGGCGATGCAATGGGTGCTCGACCTTTTCGACAAGCACAAGGTTTCGACCCGCGACGTCACCGACCGCTACAAGGCGTTCGGCACGGGGCAGGGCTCGATATTCTGGACAGGTCCCTGGACGCTCAACGGCTACGTCGCGCAGAAGCTGCCGTTCAAGACAGTGCTGTTTCCCAAGATCGGCACCAAGCACGTCACTTATTTCGAGATGGGAGGTCTGGAATTCTACAAACAGGCGGACCCGACGCGCCACGAAGCAACGATGGCGGCTGTCAAATGGCTGTCGGACAACAGCTTCCTGTGGACGACGGTTGGTCGTGGCGCTTCTCCGCGCAAATCCATCCTCGAGCGGCCAGATTACAAGACCGCCGGCAATCCGTGGGATATTCGCGGCGCTTTCGTCGACGGAATGAGCATCGCAACCGTCGGCGAGATCCCGGTGGTGAATGGTCCAAACTTCACGATCTATTCGGGCGGAAATTTCCTCGCCAAGACGCTCGAGGGAGTATGGTCGGGACAGACGACGATCGACGCGGCGATGCAGCAGATCCAGACGCAGTGGCAGGCTGATCTCGACGAAGGGTGATCCTGCCGGCTTCCTCCGGCAATAGGAAGTCAGTCCGTCGCGACCTCCACCGCGACGGACCGCCGGACAATTTTGACCACGGACAGATCGCGATGACGATGGCTGCTAACATGGACGCGAGCGGCGCGCTTGGCGCTGAGCGTTACGAGACGGACCGGGCGGGATACCTGCTTGTCGCCTTCTTCGCGATTCCCTTTTTCCTGTTCAATATCCTTCCCGTGTTGTTCGGCGTCTACGTCTCCTTCACACGCTGGAGTATCGTTGGTTCGCCGAAATGGGTGGGGCTTGAGAACTTCTCCAAGGCGTTCAGTGACCAGTGGGTCGCGGTCGCCTTCAGGAACGTCTTCCTCTACGGCCTCGTCATCGTTCCCTGCGTGACGGGGCTCGGCTTGCTGTTCGCGCTTTTCGTGAACAAGCGCTATCCGCTATCGGGCCTGGCGCGCACGCTCTTTTTCGCCCCCACGGTCGTGTCCGCGACGGTAATCGGGCTTGTATGGGTCTGGATGCTCGACACCCAGTATGGGCTCGTCAACTACTACCTGTCCTTTCTCGGTTTCGACGACATCCCCTGGCTCACCTCCACACGTTGGTCGCTGATCGGCGTCAGCGTTGCTTCGGTGTGGTGGGATCTGGGCCTTGCCTTCGTGCTGTTCCTGGCCGCCTTGCAGGATATTCCAGGCGAGATCATCGATGCGGCGCGGGTCGATGGGGCCAACCGCTGGCAGCGCTTCAAGCATGTGATCCTGCCGCATCTGCGACCCGTCATCAGCATGGTGGTAACGCTGCAGCTAATCTCCACGCTGCGCATCTTCAGCCAGGTCTACGTCATGACCAATGGCGGCCCGGCCAGCTCGTCGTCCTCGCCGATCCACTACATCTACAATCTCGCCATCGTCAGGAACCTGTTCGGCTACGCCGCCGCGGTGTCCCTCTTGTTGTTCGTGTTGATCCTGGCGATCACCGTGGTCCAGCGCTTTCTTCTCAGGGAGCGTGCATGATGACCGCCTGGCTGGACCAAAAGCTCGAGGCGCGTGGCCTCGAAAGAGCAGATCTCTTCATCTGGCCACTCGGCATGGCCGTCGCCGTTCTCTGGGCGTTGCCCTTCGTCTGGATGGTGTCGACGTCCTTCAAGTTTCCAGGCGATGTCATGACCAAGGACATCGAATGGCTTCCCCACCGCATCACGCTGAACAACTACATCAAGGTCTTTGACTACCCCGTCATACGCTGGGGCTTCAACAGCGTCGTGCAAGCGACGGTATCGACCTTCCTCTGTGTCCTGTTCGGTGCGATGGCCGGCTATGCGTTGGCGCGCATGCGGTTTCCCGGCCGGGATACGCTGTTCTACATTTTCCTCGCTTCGCTGATGATACCCACCGAGGTTTCGGTGATCCCGCTGCTGCTTGGCTTTGTCAAAATCGGCTGGGCAAGCAGCTACCAGGCCCTCATCCTGCCATCGATCGGCAATGTGTTCAGCGTCTACATCTTCCGCCAGTTCTTCCTGTCGTTTCCCAAGGAACTGGAGGAGGCCGCGAAAATGGACGGTGCGGGACCGTTCAACCTGTTCTTCCGCATTGCGCTGCCGCTCGCCCGGGCGCCGGCAATCGCGGCTTCCGTCATCATCTTCACCCTGAACTGGAACAACTTCCTGTGGCCGCTCCTGGTCACCTTCGACGAGTCGATGAAGACGCTTCCGGTCGGCGTGGCAGCCTTCACGCCAGTGGTCGGAACGCAGACCCAGATCGAGGGCTATAGCGTCGCCATGGCGGCGGTGACCATCCTGAGCATCCCCAGCCTGCTGCTGTTCTGTTTCCTGCAGCGCTATTTCATCCAAGGTCTTTCCCAGGGCAGCGTGAAGCAATGACGGTACGAACCTATTCCCGCACCGATCTCATCGATCCTTTGCCGGGCCAGCATTTCATAGACGGCAAGTGGCGAAAATCCACTGAGGGTCGAACATTCGAAACGATCGATCCCAGCACGGAAGCGGTGTTGGCAGTCGTGGCGCGCGGCGACGCCGGCGATATCGACGCCGCGGTCAGGGCCGCGCACCGCGCGCTGCATGGCGATTGGCGCGGCTTGAGCCCGGCCGAGCGCGGACGGCTGCTCTTCAAGCTCGCGGATTTGCTGGAATCGGACGCTGAACGATTTGCATTGCTCGAAACGCTTGATGTCGGCAAGCCAGTCAAAGAGGCGCTCGGCGACATCAGGGGCGTGTGCGCGACGCTGCGTTACAATGCCGGTGCCGCCGACAAGATGGAGGGGTCGACGATCCCGCTGGGCCGCGACGTCGTCGACTTCACCATGTTGGAGCCGGTCGGCGTGACCGGCCATATCGTGCCCTGGAACTATCCGCTGGGCATGGTCGCGCGCTCGGTGGCGCCGGCACTTGCCGCGGGCTGCACGGTCGTGATCAAGCCTGCCGAGCAATCGCCGCTCACGGCGCTGGCCTTTGCTGAACTCTGCCAGAGGGCGGGATTGCCCGACGCCGTGGTGAATGTCGTGGCGGGCTTTGGCGAAGACGCCGGGGCGGCCCTCGTTTCGCATCCCCTGGTGCGCGGCATCACCTTCACCGGATCGGTCGAAACCGGGCGCAAGATCTATGCTGGCGCCGCACAGGGGCTGAAGCCCGTGGTGCTCGAACTCGGCGGCAAGAACCCCATGGTGGTGTTCGAGGACGCCGATCTGGAAAGGGCAGCCTTCGACGCGCTTGATGGCGCTTTCGGCAACAGCGGCCAGGTCTGCTCCTCGTCGTCGCGGTTCCTGCTGCATCGATCGATCCGCGAGGAATTCCTCGACCGGCTGGCAGAGGGTGCGGCCAGGCTGACCGTCGGCCGGGGCCTCGACAATTGCGATCTCGGGCCGCTGGTCTCGAAGGAGCAACATGCCAAAGTACGATCCTACATCGACGGGGGCCGCGCGTCGGGAGCGACAGTGCGGCTTGGTGGCGGCCGTCCGAAAGGGCTCGAGACTGGCTATTTCGTTGAGCCGACCATTTTCGACGGCGTCGATCCTGCAAGCGCGCTGGCCCGCGAAGAGATCTTCGGTCCCGTTGCCGTGGCGCTGTCCTTCGATACCGTGGACGAGGCGCTCGCCATGACCAATGGCCTCGGCTTCGGGCTCGTCGCCGGCGTCTACAGCCGCGACATCTCGCGCGCCCTGACATTCGCCCGCGACGTCGAGGCCGGCTCAGTCTGGATCAATGGCTGGTTCATCGGCGGAGTCCAGGCGCCGACCGGCGGCATCAAGGACAGCGGGGTCGGCCGCGAGCGCGGATTGCCCGGCATCCGGAACTACCTCAGCATCAAGAACATCGGAATCCGGCTGTAGGCGGTAAGAGCGAAGACATCCCAAAAGAGGAAATCAGGGAATGACTGTTATGAAAGACGTTGAACACTTCATGATCTTCAAGGATCCGGCGCACTGCGTCAACCAGATCGCGACGCGGCTTCTGAAGAACGGCGATATACTCGCCGTGTTCAACGAAGAGCGCTTCCCTTTCCATCACGACAGCGGCCAGACGCTGATGACCCGCTCGAAGGATGGCGGCAAGACCTGGAGCCCGCCAAAGGTCGTGTTGCCGTGGTCCGAAACGCAGGGCAACTGGGACTGTGGCATCTGCGAAATGCAGGATGGCACGCTCATCGTCAATCTGACCATTACCGGTTTCTTCAAGCGCGGCATCAAGCCTGAACAGCCATCGTGGAGTTCGCATCCCAACACCAAGGAATGGGGCGATTGGACCTGGGCCTACAAGACGCAGGCCTGGCTCGGCACCTTCGTCGTCAAGTCGAAGGACGGCGGCGAGACATGGACCCAGCCTATCCCCGTCAATGTCCGCCCGCTCAAGCATGGCGGCTGCCGCCTCGGCTGCTGGGAGTTGCCGAACGGCTCGCTGCTCATGGGCCTCTACGGCCGTATCCATGGCTATGAGGAAGAAGGCGAGGGCGAAAGCACGCGCTCGGCGCTGATGCGCTCGGACGACGGCGGCGACAATTGGGAGTACTTCTCGACGCTAGGCTACGACCCGGCCAGCATTATCGACTACGAGGAGCCCGGCCTGGTCAGGCTCGCGGACGGCAGGCTGGTCTGCTTCATGCGCACCCATGTGAACCCGACCAGTGACGCCAAGAACATGGTCATGACCATCTCCGACGATGACGGCTTCAGCTGGACCCCGCCGAAGTGGACAAACATCTGGGGCTACCCGCCGGAGCTCATCGAGCTTCAGGATGGACGCTATCTGATGGTCTACGGCTATCGCCGGCCGCCCTATGGCGTGCGTGCGATCATTTCGGACGACGGCGTAACCTGGGATGTGAAGAACGAGTTCGTTATTCGCGAAGGCGGCGTGCCCGGCCAGACGGTGACCGAGACCCCAGGTTCGAGCCGCATGACGCCGGCCTCCGGCAAGATCGAGGGCGGTGGTGTCGACTGGAACCATCCGGGCATCTACCAGCACATCGGCTACCCAAGCGTCGTCCAGACGCAGGACGGCGCGATCGTCTGCTCGTACCACGAATGGAGTGACGACCCGAAGCCGCTGCAATATGTCCGTTGCACGCGCTTCCGGATCTGAGCCCGTCAATGACGTCCGGCGCGGCAGCCTTGATACCTCGAATGGATCACCAGACGATCCATTGCGATCCGCATGCATATAGCGCGCATCCGCATCTCGCGGTTGCGGCCAACGACAATTGGCTGCTGGTATTCACGCAGTCGCGCCGCCGTGCCGGGGTTCTGCATCCACCGCAGGACCCACTGTACTGCAACATGCTGATGCGATCGGCGGATGAAGGAAGAAGCTGGTCGGCTCCTTCCATCGTCCCCGACTTCGGCTGGCAAGGCGTGGAATGCGCCGGCCTCACCTCGCTGCGTTCCGGCGTTGTGCTGCTGAACCAGTGGCGGTTCGACTGGCATACGCTCGCCTATGCGCAGGCCCATCTTGCGCCCGGCGCCTATACACGGCCGGAGCAGTTGATGGGCGCCGAGGCCATGGCCGCTGAACTCCAGGACTGGACGCCGCAGAAGTCCACGCTCGCCGAACGCTATCCCTGGGCGCGCGGCGGCGGGCAAACATGGGTTCATCGTTCGGTCGACGGCGCAAACACCTTCACTGCGTCGACGCGCATCGACACAACGCCTTTCAGCGGTGGCTACGGCATGCGTGGCGGCATCGAGGTCGACGGCGAAATCATGCTGCCGCTTTGCGACGTGCCGAACTATGCCGCCGTCTTCACCGTGCGGTCGGGTGATTGCGGCCAAAGCTGGTCCGAGCCGCGTCTTGTTGCGGCGGGCGAGGGGCATGCCTTCGAGGAACCAGCGCCCATCCTGCTGCGCAACGGCCGCATCGTCATGCTCTTGCGCGACAATGTCTCGCGCATCCTGCATGTCGTCAGTTCCGGGGATAGCGGTGTCTCGTGGAGCGCCCCGTCGCCGACCGGGATCGAAGACTATCCGGCCGATATGGTGGAACTCGACGACGGCCGCATCGCCTGCGTCGCCGGAAGACGGCGCGCGCCCTTTGGCATTGCGCTCTACATCTCCCACGACAAGGGAAAAAGCTGGAATTCGGCCAGTCCCTACATGGTCCGCTCAGGCCTTCCCAATCGGGATCTGGGCTATCCATCGCTGGCGCTGCGCGCCGACGGCAGCCTCTACGTCATCTACTACGCGCAGGATTCCCAAGGCATCACAGGCATCCATGCCAGCGTTCTCGTGCCCCACGCTGACGGCTGGCGCCAGGAAGGACTTGCTTATGGCCAAGGTTGAGCTTTCGGGCGTCTCCAAGAAATTTGGCGAGAAGATCATTATCCCCGGCGTCGACCTGACGATCGAGCATGGTGAATTCCTGGTCTTCATCGGGCCGTCGGGCTGCGGAAAATCGACGTTGCTGCGCATGATCTGCGGCCTGGAGCCGATCAGCGGCGGCACGGTGGCGATCGGCGGCAAGCCGATGCGCGGCGTGCCGCCGGCAAATCGCGGCGTGGCCATGGTGTTCCAGAGCTATGCGCTCTATCCGCACAAGACGGTTGCCGAGAACATGGCCTTCTCCTTGCTGATGCAGGGCATGCCGAAAGCCGAGCGCGACAAGAGGGTCGCTACCGTCGCCGACACGCTTCAGCTCGGCCCGTTGCTGGGCCGGCTTCCCAAGGAGCTTTCCGGAGGACAGCGCCAGCGCGTGGCGATCGGCCGGGCGATCGTGCGCGAACCCGAAGTGTTCCTGTTCGACGAACCGCTGTCGAACCTCGACGCCGAACTGCGTGTCCAGATGCGGCTCGAACTCGCCAAACTGCACAGAAGTCTGGGCGCCACAATGATCTATGTCACGCACGATCAGACCGAGGCGATGACGCTTGCCGACCGGATCGTGGTGTTGCGCGATGGCGTGATCGAGCAGTTCGGCACGCCGGCGCAAATCTACGACGCGCCCTGCAACCGTTTTGTCGCCGGCTTCATGGGTTCGCCCAAGATGAGTTTCCTCGAGGCTTCCGTCGAGAGGCAGGACGGCACGCGCCTGACGCTGCAGATCCCGGGAACGACGGGCGGCAGCGTGGGATTGGACCTGGCGCAGCCTATGGCGCTCTCCGGCAGCGTGATCGTTGGCATCAGGCCGGAGCATTTCAACACGCACCGGACTGCAGGCCCGCGGCTGCAGGCCGATGTCGAGTTCGTGGAACGGCTTGGCGGCGAGAGCTTCCTGCATGCACCCGCGCATCCGGCAGGCGCGTTGATCATGCGTCAAGGTGACGAGGAGGCAAGGAGCGTCGGGCCGGGAAAATGCGAGATCGGCGTGGATTGGCGCAAGGCACATCTGTTTGCCCGGGACGGCAAAACGATACCGCTCAAACGGGAAGTCTAGGGCGGGAAACTGTCCTGGCCGGGTTCAGCTTCGTCAATTCGGACGGGCGTTAGTGACGGTCAACGCGAAACGAACAGAGCGGCGGGCAATACGACTGTGCCAAGCCTGCATGAAGGAGACGACTTTGGACTTTGAAAAATTGAAATTGCGTCTGGCGGGATGCTACGTAACAATACCAACGCCGTTCGAGGACAGCGCTGGCTTTCCGGTCAACCACCAGGCGATCAGGGTCTATGTCCGCTTCCTGATCGACAATGGCCTGAACACCGAATATGCCACACTCCTGGCGGGCGGGGCGGCGGGCGACTTTTCAACGATGTCGTTCGAGGAGCGGACCGGCGTTGGCGAAACCGTTGTCGATGAAGCGCAGGGGCGCGTTCCCCTTGCCTTCGGCGGGCAATCGACCAGCACGCTGGAACTGGTGCGGCTGGCGCAGGCGGCGCAGTCGATGGGGTTCGACTTCCTGCAGGTGTCGTGCCCGTTCTATTTCACTCACACGGAAGCCGATTTCGAGGAGTTCGTCATGGCCGCGGCCAAGGCGGCACCAGACATCGGCATCATCGTCTACAATACGTTCTGGACCTCGACGAGCCTCTCGTTCGGCATGATCGATCGTCTGGCAAAGATCGAGAATGTGGTGGGCCTGAAATGGGCGACGCCGCGAACGGACGCGATGGAGTTTGAGGACGTCACCTCGAATTTTTCCAAACGCTTCACGATCATCGACAACAATCTGTTCTTTCCCTATTCGGCGATGCCGTCGCTGGGTGCGCAGGCGTTCGAGGTGCACCTCTGCAACTACTGGCCGGAATGGGGCATCAAGCTCATCGACGAGGTCAAGGCGGAGAACTACCCCGAGATCGCGCGGATGATGGTGCAAGAGGCCATGCCCTTCTACAAACTGTGGGTCGAGATCGAGAAAGGCTACACGAGCGGTGACGGCTATCTCGACAAATTGTGCATGGAACTGATCGGACTGCCTTCGAGCCGCTGCCGCCCGCCAACACGCGACATTCGTGAAAACTATCGTGCCAAGACGCTTGCCATGATGCGGGCCGCGGGCGTGCCGCGCCTCGTGGCCAAGTAGACAATGCAAGCCGACAATACCGGGAACATAACAAGAAGCGACAAATCAACAGGAGCGACCGCTATGACCAATTTCAGGAATTTGATGCTTGGAGCCGTGGCAACCACCATGCTGCTCGTCGGCGCCGCCAAGGCGGCCGACGATGTGAAGCTGCGCCTCAACTGGATGTACTACGGCTCCCATGCCGGCTTCGCCCTCGGCAAGGTGAAGGGGTTCTACAAGGATGCCGGCATCAACCTCGATATCCGTTCAGGCAACGGTTCGGGCTCGGCGCACCGCCTGGTCGCCAATGGCGACAGCGACTTTTCCTATGGCTCGTGCGGATCGATGGTGAACCTTGCCTCGCAGGGCGCCGCGCTGATCTCGGTGGCGGTGATCGACGCCATGGGAGCGGATGCGGTACTGGTTCGCCCCGACGCGGGCATCACCAAGATTTCCGACCTCAAGGGCAAGAAGCTGCTCACCACATCCAATGCTGGCGTCAACACGTTCTTCCCGATCGTGCTGTCCACGGCCGGCCTTTCGCCTTCCGACATCACACTCACCAATGTCCCCGACGGCGCGCTCGTGTTGAGTTATCTGCAAGGCGCCGGCGACACGGTGGGCATGCTTGGCGGCATCGACGACAAGCCGGCCGAGATCAAGAAGAACGGCGGCGCCGCGCCGGTGATCTTTCCTTATTCGAGCTATGGCGTGAACCAGATCGGATATTGCATCGTGGCTCGCAAGGAGATGGTCGCGAAAAACCCGGATCTCGTGAAACGCTTCGTGCAGGCGACCATCAAGTCCTATAAGGCGGCCGAGGCCAATCCGGATGCCGCGATCGCGGCGATCGGCGACATCGTCGGCGGAACGATGAACGAGGACGAGGGCAAGGCGCAGGCGCGCGCGGTGCTCGATGTGACGCTCAGCCTTCTCTATTCGGCCGCGAACAAGGACAAGACGCTCGGCTTGAACGTGCCGTCGGATTGGGAAAGCATGGTGACCCTGATGAAGAAGTACAATGACCTCGACCCCAAGGTCGCGCCCACGCAATTCTACACCAACGACTTCGTCAAGTAGCTGGCGAACCGGAGCGGCTTGCTGTCGCTCCGGTGCTCGCTTCCAGTCGGACGAGATTGAACCGTCGATGAATCCGCTTATCGAACTTACGGGCGTGCAGAAGGTGTTCGGGGCAGGCCCCGGCGCCCTGCATGCCTTCGGACCGGTCGACATGAAGATCGAGAAGGGCGAGTTCGTCTCGCTGCTCGGTCCGTCGGGCTGCGGAAAGTCGACCCTCATGCTTATGATCGCCGGGTTGCTCGACGCCACAGGGGGCCGAATTGCGATCGACGGGCGCACCGTCGTCGGGCCACAGACCGACATCGGAATCATGTTTCAGGACAATACGCTGGTGCCGTGGCGCACCGTGCGAGGCAATATCGAGCTGCAGCTTGAGCTGCGAGGCCTGTCACCGGCCACCCACCGCGCCAGCGTTGACGAACTGCTCGCGTCGGTCCACCTCGAGGATTTTCAACAACGCTACCCGCACGAACTCTCCGGCGGGATGCAGCAGCGCGCCGCATTCTGCCAGGCTTTGGTGCATCAGCCCGCGACCATGCTGCTCGACGAGCCGCTCGGCAAGCTCGACGCCATGACCCGAGAGGCAATCCGCACCGATCTGCAGGCGCTGTGGATGCAACGCCATCCGACCGTTGTGTTCGTGACCCACTCAATCGAGGAGGCCATTCAGCTCTCCACCCACGTCGCCATCATCACGCCGCGCCCCGGACGCATCGAACGTATCATTTCCGTCGATCTGCCCTATCCGCGCGATTTCGAGGTCAAGAGCAGCCCGCAATTCATCGGCTACGTTCGACAGGCACAGGAGATATTTCGCGGTTATGGCGTCCTCTGATCGACCCTCTCCACCGGAGCGCGCCGTCCGCTGGATTGCGCGGTCATGGATGTCGATCGCCTTCTTCGCGGCGTTCTTCCTGATCTGGGAATATTCCATCGTCTGGTTCGGAATCCCGCGCTACATCCTAACGCCCCCATCGGTGGTCGTCACCAAGGGCTGGGCGGATATCGACCGGCTGCTCTACTACACCTGGATCACGGGCGTGGAGGTGGTGCTGGGTTATGCGGTGGCCGTCATCCTGGCGCTACCGCTCGGCCTAGCCATCGCGTTCTCGTCCATCCTGCGCCGCACGATCTATCCGTTTGTCGTCTGCGTCGAAATGGTGCCCAAGATCGCGTTCGCGCCGCTCTTCATCTCCTGGCTGGGTTTCGGCCTGCTGCCCAAGGTGATCATCGTTTTCCTGGTCTGTTTCTTTCCCATCGTGCTCAACGCCATTCTCGCGTTCAGTTCGCTCAGCGAGGAACTGTCGCGCTTCAGCGTCTCGACCGGCGCGAGTGCATGGCGCACCTTCGTCAAGGTTCGGCTGCCGGCGGCGCTGCCGCAATGCTTCGTCGGCTTCAAATACGCCGCGATCAACGCGACAGTCGGCGCCGCCATCGCGGAGTTCATCGGCTCGGACCAGGGGCTCGGCTTCTACATCCAGATCGTCACCGGCAACATGCGTCCGGACCTTGCCTTTGCGGGTATCTTTTTCCTGACAATCCTCGGCCTTGCCCTGTTCGGCCTGGTCACTCTTGCCGAACGCCTTCTCATTCCCTGGCATATTTCAGTGCGGCGCCAGCCGCACTGACCTCTCAATGCATCCGACGGAGACAAAGACGTGACCCTGACCAAAGACAGCGCCCACGCACTCGCTTCGAAGCTGGCCCCGAACGGCCTCGCCTTCATCGACGGCAAGTTCGCCGCGGCAGCGGAAGGCGCGACTTTCGACACCATCAATCCCGCGACCGGCCAGGTCATCACCGCTGTAGCGCACTGCGGCGGCACCGATGTCGATCGCGCGGTCAAGGCAGCCCGCAGATCCTTCGACGACGGTCTCTGGTCGCGCGCGGCTCCCGAGTTTCGCAAGGAAGCGCTGTTGCGGCTCGCCGAGCTCGTACGGGCCAATGCCGATGAACTCGTCGTTCTCGAAAGCATCGATAGCGGCAAGACCATCACCGACTGCGCCAACGAGATCGGGCGAGAGGTTCCGAACTTCTTTCAGTGGTACGGCGAACTCGCCGACAAGTCTTTCGGCAAGGTCGCGCCGACCGGCGAGAACGCACTGGCCCTCATCGTCAAGGAGCCTGCCGGCGTCGTCGGTCTCGTGCTGCCATGGAATTTCCCGCTGCTGATGGCGGCCTGGAAGATGGCGCCCGCGCTCGCTGCCGGCTGCTCCGTTCTGGTGAAGCCCGCCGAGCAGACGCCGCTGTCTGTCCTGCGTCTGGCCGAACTCGCGCAGGAAGCCGGCATACCGGACGGCGTGCTCAACGTATTGCCCGGCCTCGGCGAAACCACGGGCCAGGCGATCGGCCGTCATCCCGATATCGACATCGTTTCCTTTACCGGATCGACCGAGGTCGGCGGTTATTTCCTGCGCTACGCCGGCGAGAGCAATCTCAAGGTGATTGGCCTGGAGATGGGCGGCAAAAGCCCGTTCATCGTGCTGGATGATGCCGATCTCACGGACGATCTGATCGAGCATGCCGCAATGTCCGCCTTCTGGAATGGCGGCCAGAACTGTTCGGCGAACATGCGGCAGCTTGTCGACCGCAGTCTGGCCGAGGAGTTCGCTCATCGCGTCACCGTCCGCGCCAAGGCATTTCGTGTCGGCGATCCACTCGATCCGGCGACCAATATTGGCGCCATGGTCACCGCCGAACACCAGACCCGCGTGATGGGCTATATCGAGCGCGGATCGGCCGAAGGTGCCCGCTTGCTGACCGGCGGCGGCTCGACGGGGCCGGGCTACTTCATCGAGCCCGCTGTCTTTGCCGATATGACGCCCACGATGAGCATCGCTCGCGAGGAGATATTTGGCCCTGTCCTCGGCATCCTGCCGGTCGCTGGAATGGAGATGGCGCTGCAGATCGCACGCGATACCGACTACGGCTTGCACGCGACCGTGTTTACCAAGGATATCGACCGCGCCATTTACATGGCGCGGCGGCTGCCTTGCGGGACGGTCTCCGTCAACGGCTTTTCGGAAGGCGACGTCAAGACGCCCTTTGGCGGCTACAAGCGCTCCGGCTCGCTTGCCCGCGACAACGGCACCGAGGCCATGGATCAGTATCTGCAGACCAAGACGATCTGGATCAGTACCGCGCAGCCCTCGGTGTCCCTATGATGGATATTGCGGTCTGCGGCGCATTTGCTGACGAGCAGGTAGCGCGGCTCAGGGAAGGCGCGGGTGATATTCCGGTTAGGTTGATGGAGGCCGAATCCGACTGCGACAGCGCCATCGTTTTCGGCAATCCTGAGCCTGGCAAGGTTGCGGCAAACCCGAACCTGCGCTGGCTGCAACTGGAATCGGTGGGGTTCGGAGAATATGCGGGCCTCGACTGGAAACGCGGCCACGGTGAAACGCTGATTACCAACCTTGCCGGCTTCTTTGCCGACCCGGTAGCTGAATCGGCGCTTGCCGGCATTCTCGCGCTCTATCGGGGTATCGACCGTCTGGTGCTTCTCCAGGCGGGCAAACAGTGGCTTGGCGATCCCTTGCGCACGCACTTGCGCGTGTTGCGCGGAGCGCGCGTCGTCCTGTTCGGCTATGGCGCGATCAACCGGCGGCTAGCTGAACTGCTGGCGCCATTCGGCTGCGCGATCACGCCGATCACGCGAGACGGTATCGCGGGGCTCGACAAGGCGCTTGCCGAGGCCGATCTGGTTGTGTGCACCGCACCTGCCACCCCCGCCACGTCGGGTCTTTTCGACGCCGTCCGACTGGCCAACTTGCCTCCAGGAGCGATCTTCTGCAATTTCGGACGTGGCTCGATCTTGGAAGAGGACGCGCTTGCCGACGCACTTGAGCGAGGCCGGCTTGGCGGCGCCGTGATCGACGTGACCCGCGATGAACCCTTGCCTGCTGGGCACAGGTTCTGGACCTGCCCAAACATCATCCTAACGCAGCACTCCGGCGGCGGCACGACGGATGAGCTCGATCGCAAGATAGGTGTCTTCCTGGCCAACCTGGCGTGCTTTCGCGCCGGCACGCCACTCGAGGGCATCGTCGATTTTTCACGAGGATACTAATGGCCAAGATCACCAACATCCGCTGCGTCCTGTTATCGTCGGCCTACGCCGATGCGGACGATCCGGAAATCAAGGAATGCTTCCCCAATGGGCCCAAACGCACCATTGGCATGGTGGAGGTCACGCTGGACAATGGCGTGACCGGACTGGGCGAAGGTTACCTCGCCGTCTTCGCACCGCTGGTGTTCCAGGCGATCGTTGACCTTTGCCGTCCGCAGGTGATCGGCCGCGATGGCTTCGACATCGACCGCCGGGTCAAGGATCTTCGCAGCCTTTGCGATTACTGGTCGCTTCAAGGGGCCGCGCGCCACGTCATCGCGGCCTTCGAGATTGCGTTACAGGATGCCAAGGCCAAGAGCCTCGGTGTGCCCGTCTACACGCTTCTCGGTGGGGCGCAGGCCCAATCGATCCAGATCTACGGCTCGGGCGGCTGTTGCGATGCCAAGGAACAGTTCCTGCGTGAACTGGATATGCTGGGTTCGCTCGGTATCGAGATCTACAAGATCCGTTCGGTCAAGCGCGATATCCTGCGCACGGCCTGGGTGCTTGAAGAAGCCGGGCGACGCGGCATCAAGGTTGGCGTCGATATGTGCCAAAACCTTGCCGATCCGCCGCAAGCGGTAGGCGATGTGGTGGCCTTCGTAGCGGCCGTCCACGCCATCACCGACCGGCGCATGGTGTTTGTCGAGGAAGCGCTTGGCCCTGACCAGCCTGATGCTTTTCGTGAACTGCGCGGACGTATCGATGTGCCGGTCTGCGGCGGCGAGATTGTCACCACGCCCAAGGAGATGATCGAGCGCATCAACGCCGACGTCTATGACTTCGTCCAGCCCGACGCGTCGGTGATGGGCGGAATTTCGGCGGTCATGGACGTGTTCGAGGCGGCCAGGGCCAGGGGCACCGACGTTGTGGTGCATGCGTGGGGCGGTGCCGCCGCGATCATGGCCAGCTATCACGCGGCCTTCGCCGCGGGCGGAAAGCTGGTCGAATATCCGATGCTGTATTTTCCACTCGGCGCCGAGATGATCGGCGACCAGGGGCGCATCGAGGGTGGCCGCCTGATCCGCCCGAGCGCGCCTGGACTCGGTCTGACGCTCACCCCCGAGATGGAAGCGCGCTATCCTTTCGATGAAATGGCTGTCTATTCCTGCGTCCTGACCGACTGGGGCCCGCCACCGGACAGCTATTGGCGAGATTGACCCATTAGCCTCGTTATAAAATCCCAGCCACCTCGCTCAAGACAAGCGGAGGATCGGAGACTGGAGGGCCGCTCCTGTTTGCTGCCAGCAGTACGGACCCAAGATGCGAGCACAGTGGCGAGCGAGTGCCCGGCGGCGCTGGCGGCATTCAGTGCAGCCGCCAGCTTTTGGCGGAGGGGGCCGGGAACATTATTTCTCGCGAACGCGTTTATGATCTCGAAAGGGACGGTTTTCCTCTGGAGGCTGAACATGCACAGCTTCGAAATGATTGATCTGCTTTGCGTGGTCGAGGCCTGCAAATGCGATCGCGCGGTCGGGAATTTCGTGTCGATGGCTGAGGGCGTGGAAGAGTTGAGGGTGCTGACCGGCGATTTCATGTCATCGGACGACGTGGTGGCGAACGCCGTCTCGACGGTAGCTCTTGCGCGAGGCTGCTCGGTTTTGTTCGACGAACGGTGCTGAAATCCTTTCCTCACCAATCGTAGCGGCCCGACAGCCAGGGGGCTTGGCGGGCGGGCTGGCGGGCCTAACCGGCGAGGTTGGGGAAGTACACGCCGGCTAGAAGCAAACATCCGCCCTACCTGACGAAGCAGCATCATTCGAACTGTGGGGCGTTTCCCTGCGGTCGCGATTGGCTAAAATAGCGGAACCATCGAGAAGGCGTTTGAGTGTGGCTGCGTCACCGGTCTTCGCGGCCACTACAACTGGAGGCGGACCCTCGTCTGCGCGAGCCGGCCGGCTTGAAGACCCGAGAAAGCAGGCCACGCACAGAATGGCCAGTAGCAAAGACCTGGTTTTGCCGGCCGACCTGAACATGCGCCCTTGACTCTCAGCGGAAGGAACGGTAGCGCCCGTCATCGAGCCTCACCCTTCGCCTCCGGAGCGTAACTTGCGAAGTCGTGGAGAGGAAGGTAAGTTTCTACAGCGTGGCCGCGATTGGCGCCGTCCTACCCGCATCGGTTTGCTTGGATGGTACCGAGTTGGCGAAGGGCGACATGACACGCTACGTGGCCTGCTGACTTAAGTGGGCCACAGCCCTTAAGGTCGTGGCTTTCAGCCATACTGATTAAGCGGTCAAGCGCTGTCGGCACCTGGCTGTGGGAAGCATTTCAGGCTATTTGCTGATCGGCGGCAGATCGACGCCTGAATTGGTGCAGAATTTTACAAGATCGTCGGTTTCTGATTGATTTTCAGGCATTGTGATAATGTCGAAGGCTGGGAGATATTTTGTCTCGCTGTCGGCGCTATCGAACTGGCCCCTATAGGCAGTCTCGCCGGAATACCCGGCAAAGCCGCTCTTTGCATTGTACCTGCCGCAAACCATGATTGATCCGGTTGAAGTCGTAATGGCACCGGGTTTACCGAATGATACGTTCGTTTGGTCTTTCAGCAGGGATTTTACGGTCTGCTCGACGACTCCGATTTGATCGGCGGTCAGTTGAATCGGCTTTGCCTCGGTAGCAACAATGCCAAGTGCCAGAAAACCTATCGTCAAGATGCTGAAGTGCAACGGTTTCATTCCCAATCTAACCGTCTTTTCCCAATAGTCACAAGCCTATCTGACAACGAGAACAGCGAAGTGGCGGGGAAGAAGGCCGGTGTGATTGCATGGTCGCGTGATGCGAACCCGTCGCTTGGAGAATACCGCGAGCCGACGACGTCTTTGTGGTGGCGATGTGCCGGACGTGGATACCGGACTGCACGACCGGATGGTCATCGACAAGAAACACGCGGCGAGGGGGCCATTGGGTCATCGTACGCTCACCCCGGCTCGCTGGGACGCCGCGGCCTAAGTCGCCAAGTCCACGATATCGAGCGGCCATCTTTCTGAATGAGGCGTACGATGATCCG
The DNA here is from genome assembly GCF_042431665.1 of Mesorhizobium kowhaii. Lineage (NCBI taxonomy): Bacteria > Pseudomonadati > Pseudomonadota > Alphaproteobacteria > Hyphomicrobiales > Phyllobacteriaceae > Mesorhizobium > Mesorhizobium kowhaii. Next base: position 153,662 of record NZ_JBHLYT010000017.1, on the reverse strand, counting down.
TGACGATTCGACAGTAAGGGAGGAACAAAATGCCAATCGGAGCAGCAGTGGAGTACCTGCATAAGTTGCGCAGAGAGGCGATCCATGCGGAAGCGGGCAATGTAAAAGGGCTCACGCGTCATTTGCAGATGAACATTGGGAAGTCGCGGGATCTTTTGGAAACGACGGAGGCCACGGATGCCGCTCTGGCTCACCTTCTGGGGACGGGGAACGCGCTTATTTGGGAGCTTGCGCCTATTTCAAAACAGACCGCTGAGCTAAGGAAAGACAAGATTGCTGATTTAAGGCACGCCTTTGAAACGGCGTTAAACATCGCTGTTGAGGAGGTTAGAAAGGCGAAGCCAAAAGCCTAGGCCGCGCTCTGCTTCCAAAGCTCACACTGGCCGGAGTTCAAACCTGGGTCGGCCAACCAACATCGATGTCAATTGCGACCAGGCCGTCTTCGTCTGTGCTGCCGTAATCTGGGTGGGGTGCTCATTCGGAGGCCTTGTCTGGTTTGCCACTGAATACGAGAACATACGAAGGATATGGCTGGGCGAACCGTCCGCTAACTGATTGTTTTTGTTGAAAAGACCACGTCTCTCCGGGCCCACCACGGCTAAGCCGCGTCGCGATGGCTGTCTCTACACATCATCAAGACAAAACTTGTGAACTCAAGGCTACTTCTGAGTAGGGCGCTCCGTTGATTTCATTGTGATATTCCGCCAGAGGGCGCTACCATCGAGGGGATATTTAGTATACTTTTCAGTGAGTTAACCAGAATTTGGTAGCGGGAGAGCGCTACCGCCTTTCCCCCCACTCATCAGATCGGCAGTTCCTGCTCCGTTGTCTTGGATGAGGATCCATTAGGCACCTCTACTCAAGATAGGTATCTTAACTCAAAGGCAGGTGCCGGCTGTTCGCGCTTACAACCGACACCGGGACTTAAACGCCCCGGCAGTATGAAACAGAAACCGTACATGGTTTCCGCGAAAACTCGATATGCAGCACCGGGTCGGGAGCGGCATCTACAAAAGTGAAAAGTGAGAGCCGAGGAAGACGAGGAACTGACCGGTGGTCAGGGGGATTCTCAGGATGGGCCCGTCCTCGCCCCGGTCTTGGATCGGCAAGCCTATCACGCAAGGATGGCCGTTTAGCACGTTCTTCCAAATCGTCGGGAAATCCGCGCCCTTGGTCCTCTCCGCATTGCACGCCTGGAGGAGATCCGTAACGACTCGGTCATGGGATGCGAATCTACATGCATCGACGGGAATGAATTTGATCGAGATCAATTTGAGACAAACGCGCGCTGGCGGGCTCTCTTAGGTTCAGGAGGAGTGGCCGATCCCCGACGTTCTCCTCGATCCGCAAAAAGCCCGCGCCATGGAGGGACCAATGACGCGGGCCGGCTGGGGTTTGACCCACCAGCCTGCGCCGGATGCCAGTGACAACATCCGAGCGGGAACTCAACTATTCGAAACAGCTAATGTTCCGTCCGGGCGGTTCCGGAATTTTGTCGCCGGATTACAGTGGGCTTTTCATTTCGGGAACCATTTAAGCGCAAGCTAATTGAATCGTCGTGTTGCGGGTGGGTTCATGAGTTTGTGGTTTATAGAGCCGTTGATGCCGACCCTTGTGGAGAGCCTCCAGAGGGCGACGGTTGGATTCACGAGGTGAAGTTCGACGGCTACCGCTCCCAGATCGTCAGGGATGCCGAGAGTGTTCGGATCTTCACGCGACGAGGCCTCGATTGGACCGCTAAATTCCGCGATATCACTGAGGCTGCCAAAGGTCTGAACGCTCAGTGCGCCATCATTGACGGCGAGGTGATCGTCACCAATGAGGCTGGACTGTCCGACTTCTAGGCGCTGCGCGGAGCCATCACGCGGCGTCAGCATGGCCGTCCTCGACCTCGATGAAGCGGGGTTGGTGGAAGAATCAGCCGAGCTTCGCTCAGAGGCTTTCTGGCCAACCTCGGGGCTATTCGTCGAGTTCGATCGGCATTTTCTCGACTTAGACAATGAGCAAGATGCCATTGCGATTGCGAACTGGGTTGTCAGCAACGGGGTCGCGACTATCGCGATTGATGATTTGTCGAAGAGCTTTCCGGATTGGGCCCCGAGACGCTTGAATAGCGCGCTAAATTTTCTCGAGGGAGGTGCGTTGATCGATGCTCGGCACTTTATCAATCAGAAGTCGTGGGTGATGCATTCCCTGACGGTGACCGATCGCACGCGGCGTTTCGTGCGAGATCATGGATAGGGAGTAGAAGACCTATCTAGCAGAATCCGAAACTTGGAGTGCGTAGTGCGTGTGCCTACGCTCCCCGGTTTTTGTTAGCGCACCTTTGGCAACCAGATCCTGCAAGTCCCTTGTCGCTGTCGCGCGTGATGCCTGTGTGATAGCGATGTAATTCTCAGCACTGAGACCGCCCTTGAATCCGTCGATGCCTTCGCGGAACATTCGGGCGATAACCTTTTCCTGACGCTCGTTGAACTGATTCCGGTAGCGTTCGTAAAACTTGGCCTTGGCAACAGAGAATTCGACGCGGGCGAGCGTTACGCGCTGCGCTTCAAGGATTGTTTTGGCGAAGTAGAGCAGCCAACCCGTAACCGCGTTGCTCTTATTGCTGGCCTCCAGGCTGTCGTAATAGGCTTTGCGGTGGCGTTCGATTGTGTACGCCAAAGCGATGAGGCTCGGCTCACCCAGGTTTTGTGCCAACGCCTTTTCGCAAAGGGCACGCCCAATGCGGCCGTTGCCATCCTCGAACGGGTGAATGCTCTCGAAATAAAGATGCGCGATACCAGCACGCGTCAACGCCGGGAGCGGCGTCTTGCCTTTGGGCGAAGTATCGTTGAACCAGACGGCGAAGGCGTCCATTTCGGTTTTCACGCGCGCTGAAGGTGGCGCTTCGAAATGCACTTTGGGCTTATCCAGCCGATTGGAAACGATTTGCATGGCATCGGCATGCTGGCGATAGCTGCCGATGGTTTCGATACGCCGCTCACCCGACATCACCATCTTGTGCCAAGTGTAGAGGCTGCGATGCGAGAGCGCATCGGCAAAATGCAAATACACATCGACCATCATTTCAGCAATGCCGCGCTCGGCAGGGGGAATGCGCCTGGTCTCGCTGCCCAGACCAAGCTGCTGGCGCAGAGATGATTGTAGACTCTCGCGGTTCAGGTATTCCCCTTCGATCGCGGATGTCTTCAAGGCCTCTTCGCTGATAAGATCGATGCGGATTTGGTCGCCATCGTCGGAACCGACATGACGAAAGACGCCCAGGAACTCGCCCGATCGCAACAGGAACTCGCTTTCCAGCGGTTCCAATACCTTCTTATCGTAGGTAAAATGCTGCCAGTCAGCCTGCTCCCAATTCCATAGCATGAGTTATAGGGCACCTTTCTATAACTCATGGTGGCATAAATAATGAGCTATAGCAATCTTCGCTATGCCTCAGAGTCCTGTCGGATACGCAACCAATTCGCAAAAATGTCAGCGGGTTCGAGTCGGAAGAGCGCTACCGCCTTCCCCACACCAATTCGACTGCCGTTTCCGCCTGCGTTGTCTTGGATGAGGTCTCATTTTGAACTGGCACTTAGGCGTTCATAGCGATTGGGGTGCGGGGAAGTCCAGTATCCTCGAAATGATCGAGAGCGGCCTCGCGGACCAGGATGGTATCTCGGCGCCAATCGCAGACTTCGCTGATCTTTCCAACTGGCCGATCAAATGACCTCGACACGATCGAGATAGCTGGACAATTCGCTTACCCATTTCCGCGACGCTTCGGCGTCGGCGATTTCCGCCGCTTGTTCAAGGCCTGCGCCAATGTCTGTAATGGCTTGGAATCCGAACGCGCCACCGGATCCCCTCATATTGTGCCCCAGGATCAAGACCGCCTCGAAGTCAAACCGATCCAGAGCTTCAACCATCGCAATGGCGCCCTCCCGACAATTCCTGAGATAGGCGGGTGTGCGTTCCTTCAATCTTCGGTCCGCCCTTGAGGTCGTGCGCAGTGGCTCGCCATCCTTTTCCGACGACGCTGCCACCACGGAATAGTCCTTTATCGCTTGCAGCAGCACGTGCTGTTTGATGGGTTTGCTTAGATAGGCCGTGCACCCCGCCGCGAGACATGTCTCCCGATCGCCTTTCAGAGCGGAGGCCGTCAGGGCGATGATCGGTGTTGGCGCCCGATCATTCTCCTTTTCCCAGGCTCGAATGGTTCGCGTTGCGGTCAAACCGTCCATGAGCGGCATCTGTCGGTCCATCAGGACAAGATCGTAATGGCCCGCCATGAACATCTGGCAGGCCACTGCTCCCGTCTCGGCCACGTCGATCCGGTAGGGAGTGTCCTCGAGATAGGCGAGAGCAATCGTGCAATTGTCGGGTGAGTCCTCGGCGAGAAGGATCCGCAGGGCGGGCAGTGGTGCCTCTGACCCCATGCCGGCGGGCGTGGCCGCCGGCCGGTTGGCCTCAGCCCAAACCTCGAATGGGAGAGCAAAGCCGAACACGCTTCCCTTCCCGACTTCGCTTTCCACCCAGATGCGTCCACCCATCAACTCAACCAGGCGTTTCGAAATCGTGAGACCCAGCCCCGATCCACCGAATCTGCGGGTCGTCGATGAGTCGGCCTGCGTGAACCGTTCAAACACCTGCCCCAATTTCTCTGCTGCAATGCCTATACCGGTATCCGAAACGGTGAACCGCAATGCAGTTGGAACCAAGCGATCCCCACCCGGCTCAACCTTTAAAAATACCCGCCCCGCTTTGGTGAACTTGATCGCATTGCCAAGCAGGTTGAGGAGCACTTGCCGCAGCCGCGTCGGATCGCCGACCAGGCCATTGCTGACACTGGTTTCAATTTCGCACGCCAGCACTAGTCCTTTCTCATGGGCACGAGGCGCCACCATCTCGATCACCTTTTCCAGGTGGTCGCTCAACGAAAAGCCTGTTTGTTCCAGATCGAGTTGAGAGGCTTCAACCTTCGAGAGGTCCAGGATGTCGTTGATGAGGTTCAGCAAGTTGTCGCCGGAACGGCGGAAGATCTGCACGTACTTGTCTTGTTCGGGTGAAAGTGGGGTCTTTGCGAGGAGGTCGGCGATGCCCATGATTGCATTCATGGGCGTGCGGATCTCATGGCTCATGCTGGCAAGAAAATCTGATTTGGTTCTGCTCGCGCTTTCAGCTGCCGCCTTAGCTTGCTGCAGTTCCACTTCCACGCGCTTTCGTTCCGTGACGTCGCGCGCTGCGGCGAAGACGCCCTGCAACGTGCGGCCCCGATCGTAAAAGGTCGTGGCGTTATAGGACACGACGGTCTGTTTGCCGTCTCGGGCGCGAGCCGTAAGCTCGTAGTCGGTCACAGACTTTTCACTGAGCACACGTTTGATGCCCGCTTCCGCCCGCTCCGGATCCGTGAAGCAGTCCTTGAACGGCGCCCCGATCAATTCGTCACGGGTGCAGCCAGTGAGCGCCTCCGTCTGTTTGTTGACGTCCGTAATGATACCGGCCGGGTCGATCGTCATCAGGGCGTCGATGTTCGATTCGATCAGCGAGCGCGTATAGAATTGCTGATCGCGCAAACGCTGGTCGGACTTCTTTTGCTCTTCTTCGACCAGTTTGCGCGCGGTATTGTCGGTGCCGATCAGGAGGTATCCGATGATCCCGTTCTGTGCGTCGCGTAGCGCTGTGACTGACACCACTGCGGGGAAGCGCGTTCCATCCTTGCGGATGTAGGTCAGTTCGTAGATGTCCTCTATTCCGCGCGAGGCCTTGAACACCAGGGCCTCAAACCCCGGCTCGATCGTGGTCGCGAGTTCGATGCTCAAGGTCCGAGCGCGCAAGATTAGCTCCTGCGGATCGGAGATGTCGGCCGGCGTGATCGTGTTCATCATCTCGGCCGACGTGTAACCAAGCATCCGCTCGGCGCCTACATTGAAGATCTGAATCACACCTTTGGCGTCGGTGGCGATGCTGGAGAAGTTGGCGCTGTTGAAGATCGCGCTCTGCAACGCGCCTGCCTGGAGGAGCGCCTCTTCAGCCTCCTTGCGCGCGGTATTGTCGGTGCCGATCAAGAGGTATCCGATGATGCCGTCCTGCGCGTCGCGTAGCGCTGTGACTGACACCACTGCCGGAAACCGGCTTCCGTCTTTGCGAATATAGGTCAACTCATAGATGTCCTCGATTCCACGCGAGGCCTTGAACACCAGGGCCTCGAAGCCTGGCGTGATCGAAGTCGAAAGCTCCGCGCTCAAGGCTTGAGCGCGCGCAATCAACTCCTGCGGATCGGAGATGTCGGCCGGGGTGATCGTGTTCATCACTTCGGCAGCCGTGTAGCCAAGCATCCGCTCGGCGCCGACGTTGAAGATCTGAATCACACCTTTGGCGTCGGTGGCGATGCTGGAAAAGTTCGCACTGTTAAAGATCGCGCTCTGCAGGGCGCCCGCTTTAACAATGGACTCGTCCGTCTGATGATGTGCTGCGTTGTCAGGGGACAGGGCAAGTAGGTTCTCGATGTCCTTCTCCGTGGGTAAATTCGAGATCAGGTTTCCTAAAATTTTCGACCGCGACTCGTTCAAATGCTGAAAGCCACGAAGCCATGTTAGTGAAGAAGTTCTTCGACGGAATATTCAAGTTGAGCGGGAGAATAGGGCTTCTGAAGGAATTGCCCCCCGCCGACGAACATCTCTGTCATATCGGCGGTGAGAGGGCTGCCGGACGTGTATAGCACCCGCAATCCCGGCTGAAGCTTGATGGCCTGGTTCGCAACGTCGTATCCGCCGAGGGCCAAAGCACTGAGGCGGATATCGACAAATAGCGCGTCAATTTGTTGAGACGTCGACAGGTGCAAGAGTGCGGCGGCCAGATCGCCGGCCAGGAGGACGGTGTGACCCAGATCGCCAATTGTCCACTCGGCGGTTTGGCGAATAAATACCTCGTCTTCGACGATGAGGATAACGGCCATCAATGGGCCATGAGCGGCAAAATCGACATGTTTCCGGATATCCCCTGACTGCGGAGTACACAGCCAACACGAAACTCGCGCCTCGGGAAAAGGTTCCATGAGGTGTCGTATTATTGTTCGTGAGCGAAGGCTGCCGCCAAGCTTCGGTGCAAGAAAAGCGGGATCATGCCGCCGGCACGAAGAGTGTCTAATGCCATGGAGGTATCAACCGCAGCGATGTGCGAATGTGAGGGGATACGGGTGGGGCGCGAACGGCTTCGCCAGGGATCGGAAGGCCCTACGCGAGTATATTAGAATTCGGCGAACAACGACCTTATGTTAACGATCGGTCCTTGCCGATACATCCGTCCACCTGCTACCCTGGGATGGGGCTTGCTGAAGGCGAAATGCTAAACCGGACCGTAGCTTCCACCACACCTAACTCGCGGTACTTTAACTTTCTTATTTCTGACGACGTCATCGACGCCGTGCAGGGGTACGTCGGTTGCTGTGCTCCCGGACGCATCATTTCAACCTTTTCAGCAGTGCAGTCTGTGCGAGACAAAGTCCCCGACTGCGAGCTGTCTGACGACCAGATTGAGCGTTACGCCGTATTGTGCGCAGTCGACCAAGCACTCGCGGTCCATTTCGATCGGAGAGGAAGTCCACGGGATCCTTACTCAAGCCTAAGTAGGAGCCACTGGCATCTCGTCCCGATCTGGAAAACCAAGGTGCGGACGACATGGGGCACTTGCTGCGGTCGCGCGACGTCCATGTTAACCGCGCCTTCAAAATCCAATAAACCTTAAATAGGAATTTCCGAGGCGTGGAGGATCGTCGCGCTACATCGCCGGTGAGATATTATGATTGACCCGGAAGAGGTTCTACGGGTCGTGTTTCCGCTTCAGGGTGGCGAGCCGCGGAAAGTTATCACCGAACGTCGCCTTAAGGCGCGCTTCGCCCTCGTCGTCCATCATGAAATTGGGGTAGGCGCCTGCGAGATTGTAAGGATGCACGCCCGTCCAGTAGTCACGCGTCCACTGCTTGAGCGCCGGCGCCTGCGCGGCATCGGAGCCCACGCGGACGATCACCATCGACCAGAGGGCATCGCGCATATTCCAGGCTTGGGCGTCCGTCTTGCGGCGGTTCACCGCACCGTCGATCGGATAGAGATGCATCGCTGATATTACGCCGGCGAAGGGAGCGGCCGGCTTGACGACAATCGTCCCGGCGGACGCGACCCGAACTAGCGGGTCGACCAGATAGCTGAACCTGGAGGAGAAGTTGGCGCGATAGGCGAGGCTGGCGGTGCTGTTGGGACCGCCCGTGTCGAAAATGGAGAAGGCCTTGAGCTTTTCGGAGACCTGCTCGACCGCGTCGGCCAGCGGATTCTTCGCGTTGCTGACGCGGCCGGCCGACCGTGCGCCGCCGATGATATGCGGCTCGATGCCGAAATGTCCACGCGCATAGGAAAGCGCGTGAACGCCCGTCATGCTTGCGGCCGAGCCGATGATGTTGACATATGCGACGACTGGCCCGAGCATCCCGAGAACGGGCGCGGTGATCATCCCCAGATGGGCTCCATAGTTGGCGAGCCATGCGCCGGATGCGCGTTCCCACCGCAATCAGGTAGGCCGTCGACCAGACAATGAGCAGAAATCCGCTCACTCCCTCCAGTGCCGCCAGCACGCGCCATTGCGTGGACGGGTACGACGTCGCCATAGCCGATCGTCGAAAAGGTAATGGTCGAAAAGTACGGTGCGGTCTCGAAGTTGGCGAAGATATCAAGCAGCCGGTACAGTCCCGCCCAGTGCAAGATCTCGGTTGTCATGACGGCGAAGGGCCCTATCACCATGCTGATCATTGCGAGCGTGCGGCTGTAACGCCCGCGCATGCGAAACCGCGCCACAAGATATCCCATCGCATGCGTAACGGTGATCAGGCCAAACGTATGGACCAGGACCGTCTGCCGGCGAGCTTGCCGTGGCGGGCTTGAAGGACGCTGCTCGATTAGCCAACGGGGATACAGGACGAGATCGTCCGCGCCGGTGGTCTGGCGCGGACGCTCAGAAGGAAAACGCTTTTTGGTAGCGCAGTTCCACTCGCCATGGGCCTCGTCAGGCAAAGGTGGCCGAGAGGCGCGGCCACCTGACTCAGGCATATGCGGCTTCGGTCTTCCTCGCGCTCGTCTCTATCGGCGCGGTGAGGTCCAGAACCACGCGGCCTTCGATCTTACCCGCCTTGAGCCGCGCGAGGATCGCGTTGATGTCGCTCAACGGCGCCTTGGTGATTTCAGCGTGCACCTTGCCCTCGGCCGCGAAGGCAATGGCCTCGTCGAGATCGCGTCGTGTACCGACGATGGATCCGCGCAGGGTGATGCGCTTCAGTACGACGTCAAAGATCGGGGTCGGGAATTCTCCTGCCGGAAGACCGACCAGGACGACTGTACCCTTGCGGCGCACCATGTGTACCGCCTGGGAGAAGGCCGGTGGCGAGACGGCCGTCACCAGGATGCCGTGGGCGCCGCCGCCCGTCGCCTTGAGGACATCGGCCACTGCGTTTGGCGAGCGGGCGTCGATGGCCACGTCCGCTCCGGTCGCGCGCGCCAGAGCGAGCTTGTCCGGTGTCACGTCGAGCGCCACGACCTTGAAACCCATCGCCTTGGCATACTGGATCGCCACATGGCCGAGACCGCCGATGCCTGAAATCGCTACCCATTCGCCCGGACGTGCCTCGGTCTCCTTCAACCCCTTGTAGGTCGTGACGCCAGCGCACAGGATTGGCGCCATCTGGGCGAAATCGACACCGGCTGGGAGTCGCGCAGTGAAGGCCGCAGAAGCGATGACATATTCGGCGAAGCCGCCATCGCAGCTATAGCCGGTATCGTGCTGATGCTCGCACAGCGTCTCCCAACCGGTCTCGCAATATTCGCAACTCAGGCAGGCGTCGTGCAGCCAGGCTACGCCGACCGGATCGCCCTCCTTGAAATCGGTCACACCCGGCCCGAGCGCGGCCACGATGCCCGCTACCTCGTGGCCGGGGATGAAGGGCAGCACAGGCTTGACCGGCCAGTCACCGGAGGCGGCATGCAGGTCCGTATGGCACACACCGCAGGCGATAACCTTGACCAGGAGTTCACCTGGCCCCGGCACGGGGACCGGCACATCCTCGATCGTAAGCGGCTTGCCGAATGCCCGTACGACGGCGGCCTTCATCGTCTTGACCATGGGTCCAACTCCTTTGTCGATGAAGGCAAACTAGGCACTGGGGCGGAAGGTGCTTTGACCGAAATCAATGTGCGTCTTGGGGCAGGGCATAAAGCTGGGGTTTCCGTGGCCTTGGAATGTTCCCGGGCATCAAGACAAGGAAATTGCCATGTCCCAGCACGCCCTCGAACTCGTCCGCTCCAAGGGAAATATTCCAGCCCGCTATGGCAACTTCATCGGTGGAAAATGGGTCGCGCCTTTGGACGGGCAGTATTTCACAGACTACAGCCCAATCAACGGCCAACGCCTCGTCGAGGTGGCGAAGTCGACGCCTGCGGACGTGGAAGCGGCGCTCGATGCAGCCTACAAGGCCAAGGACGGATGGGCGCGCCTGTCGCCGGCCGAGCGGTCGCGGCTGCTCAACAAGGTCGCCGATCGGATGGAGGAGAATCTCGAGCTGCTGGCGATGGCCGAAACGCTGGACAACGGCAAGCCGATCCGCGAGACGCGGGGTGCCGACGTGCCGCTTGCTATCGATCATTTCCGGTACTTCGCTGGTTGTATTCGTGCCGATGAAGGCTCCATTTCCACAATTGATGACGACACTGTCGCCTATCACTTCAAGGAGCCGCTGGGTGTCGTCGGCCAGATCATTCCCTGGAACTTCCCGCTGCTGATGGCGGCCTGGAAGATTGCCCCGGCGCTTGCCGCCGGCAATTGCACGGTGATCAAGCCGGCCTCCAACACGCCGCTGACGCTGTTGATCCTCGCCAATCTTACCGCGGATATCCTGCCGCCCGGCGTGCTCAACGTCATCATTGGTCCGGGTGCGTCGGTCGGGCGGGCGATCGCCGCCAATCCGCGCATTTCAAAAGTGTCGTTCACCGGCGAGACGACGACTGGAAGGCAGATCATGGGGTATGCGGCCGAGCACCTGATTCCGCAGACCATGGAATTGGGCGGCAAGTCGCCAAACATCTTCATGGCTGACGTGATGGATGCCGACGACGAATTCCTCGACAAGGCGCTTGAAGGCTTCGCGCTTTTTGCTTTCAACAAGGGCGAGGTCTGCACCTGCCCTTCGCGGGCGCTCGTCCAGGAATCGATCTTCGACAAATTCATGGAGCGCGCGGTGGCCCGCGTCGCAAAGATCAAGGTCGGCGATCCGCTCGATGCCGCGACGCAGATGGGTGCGCAAGCCTCCGAGGATCAGTTGACCAAGATCCTGGACTATATCGAGATCGGCAAGCAGGAGGGCGCCAAATGCCTGACTGGCGGCGAGCGCGCCCATCTCGGTGGCGACCTGGACAAGGGCTACTTCCTGAAGCCGACCGTGTTCACCGGCGACAACAGCATGCGGATATTTCAAGAGGAGATTTTCGGTCCGGTCCTGTCGGTCACGACGTTCAAGACCGTCGAAGATGCGATCCGCATCGGCAATGATACCGTTTACGGTCTGGGCGCCGGCGTCTGGTCGCGCAATGGTAACGACGCCTACAGGGTAGGGCGCGGCATCCAGGCCGGGCGGGTGTGGACCAATTGCTATCACGCCTATCCCGCCCATGCCGCCTTCGGGGGCTACAAGGCTTCCGGTTTCGGGCGGGAAAACCACAAGATGATGCTCGACCACTATCAGCAGACAAAGAATCTACTGGTCAGCTACTCGACCAAAGCGCTGGGGTTTTTCTGAGCCTTGGCTTTTGGGAGATGGCGCTGGGATGCGCCATCGTCTCTCCGCAGGACCATAGGCGCAGCGCACGCGTTCATGGGATCGGCTTCTCTGGTGTCGAAATCACCTCCCACCAATTGATGCCGCTCAAGGCAAGGGTCAACCGGCTTTCGTGTGCACCCCGTGTGCAGTGAGCGGCGTGATATGCTAAATGGCCTTCAGTTTGCGTCGGCATAATCGTAAATTCGGTTACGTTCGGCTGCGCGCTTTTTTCCAAATTGCTCAGTCAATCCAACGAGGTATTGGACGGACTGAGGCATAAAAAAGATAATGAAATTAGTATGTTAGGACACAAAGTTGCCATTGCACCTATGATGGATGGGGCAGATACCTAAATATAATCAGTTAGTTACGAGATGCTGTGTGCAAAAATCGCACACGAAAGTTCTGCTTCTCTTCTTTTTTCGTTCCCACGACGGAGCCACCGACAGCCCTTCTCGGACGCTCTTCTGCCGAAGATATTGACCGCTCCAATGCGGATGTTCGCTGGGATATCCGTGAGCCTCATTGTCCGCTGCGGCGTCCAGTTTGCCTGGGGTTCCTGGAAGCTTTTCGAACTTTCTGGGTCGTGCCTCCGCCCGAATTGCGTTTGCTTATGAGACAAATAGGGACATTGGATCCGGTTTGAGGAAAAATTTGAAGAGGCATCGAATTTCTGGCGCGCGTGCCCTCCCTTGTTGTGAACGTCAGCACGAGCCCTACGCTGGAGGTTACTATTTGACCTTGATGGCGACCTTGCCCTTGACGCGTCCTGTCTCAAGTTCGACCTCTTCCGGTCTGACTATTCCCCAGGGTCGAATTGACCTTTGAACAAGATTTTCTCCACCGGTCCGACCGGATTTGTGATCCGCCTCTCGAGCACTTCGACGAGCATACGTCCGACCCCGGTCATGTCGACGGAATGAACGTCAATTCTCGCCGGCAGAAAGCGTGCCAGCCGCGTGCTGTCACGACTGACAATGTGGACGTCGCTCCCCGGCACAAGACCTCTTTTGCCAAGAACGTGCAATGCCCCGAGAAGGCCCAGTTCGTTGGCGCACGCCAAGCCAGTTGGCGGATCTGACGACCCCAGCAGGCGATCGAACCAGTCCGCGCTGGATTCCATCGTGAATGTGCCGTGGCCGATCAGCGATTGGTCGACTGGAATGCCTGCTTCGGCCATGGCCTTTCCATAGCCTGAAAGGCGCATGGCGCTCGCCTGATCCTTCGGCACGAGGAGTTGCAGGGCAACGCGTCGGCATCCTTTGTCTAGAAGCCGCCGGGCGGCATCGTAGGCGATCTGCTCATTGTCGATGTCGACATAGGGATAGGCGATGTCCAGATCGGTTCTTCCAAACGCGACGAACGGTATGCCTCGATCGAGCAGCAGCTTGACGCGAGGATCGCCCGAGACCATGCGCGTGATGATCAGGCCGTCTGCACTGCGCGCCAGGAGCAGTTGCTCTACACTTGCGACGGGATCGTCGTCGGGCGTGGTGGAATAGATCGACAGACTATAACCCGCTTGCCGCGCCGCCAGCGTCATGCCTTCGATCAGAGGAAGCTTTGCCAGATCGGACAGGTGTTCGATTGTCTCCATCGGGAGCACTGCCGTCAGCGTCAGGGTCCGTCCGGTTCTGAGCGCGCGGCCGTGATGATCCGGTACATAGCCGACCCGCGCCGCCACCTCCTTGACGCGCGCGATGGTCAAGGGATGCACTTCCGGGCCATCTTTCAGTGCGCGCGACACGGTGGTCACCGAAAGGGAAAGTTCCGCCGCGATCTGTTTCAGATTGGCCATGTCGCCCGACTTTGTTTGCGAAAACGCCGGCTGATTTGCTTGGCATCGTAACGTTACCGGATTCGACCCAGCGGTCAAATCCGGACTCACGGCAAACCAAAACCTGCTCGAATACCACTTGACTCTTAACTCTTTCGAGGCAATCGTAACGTTACGATTGCAAAAAAGATCGACATAAATAACATCGCACGACCCTGAGAGGAGAACACATGTCCTGGCTACCACGCGTTTTTCTGACGGCAATCGCAGTCTCGGCTGCAATGCCCGCCTCTGCCCAAACAGTCACCATCACGACGGCAGGCGGGGACTATGGCAACGCCATTAAGGAGGCTATGTGGGCACCCGCTGCAAAAGAGCTGGGTTATGAGGTCCGCGAGGAGACACAGAGCGACGGCCTGGCCGCTCTGAAGATGCAGGTTACCGCAGGTGCGGTCACCACGGACATCATCCACCTCGGCTCGCCGGAAGGCGCGCAGGCTGCCGCGCAGTCGCTGCTGGAGCCGCTCGACTACAAGATCATCGATCCCAAATCCGTGCCGGCCGGCGCAAAGTCCGACTACTGCTATCCATTCGACTCCTATGGCACCGTGATGTCATGGAGCACCAAGACCTATGGCGAAAACCCGCCGAAGACCTGGGCGGAATTCTGGGACGCCGCCAAATTCCCGGGCCGGCGAGCGCTGCGCGCCAATGCGCAGGACTTGATCGAAATCGCGCTGCTCTCCGATGGCGTGGCGCCGGCGGACGTCTATCCCACGCTCAGCACGCCGGACGGCCTGGAGCGCGCCATCAAGCGGCTCGAAGCGATCAAGCCGAATGTCTCGGTCTGGTGGACCTCGGGAGCCCAATCCGCGCAATTGCTGAAGGACGGCGAGGCTGATCTGGTCGTCACATGGAACGGACGAGCGCAGACGGTGAAAGCAGATGGCGGCGCGGCCGACTACACGTTCAAGGGTTCCGTCGTCGGCACGGACTGCCTTGGGGTGCCGAAGGGAGCGCCGAACAAGGAAGCGGCCATGAAGCTCATCGCCGCCATGACTCAGCCCGCGCGCGTGGCGAAGCTGACCGATTTCATTGCATACGGCCCGGTCAACCCCGCCGCGTATGAGGGGGGCCTCATCCCGAAAGACCGCCTGAAGACCCTGGCGACCGCGCCTGAAAACGCTGGCACGTCGGTGTACTCGAATGCCGACTGGTGGCTCAAGAACGGCGAGGTCGCTCAAAAGGCCTTCGATGAAATGATGAACCGCTAAGGCCCGATTCGTCAGCCTGGAGCATGATCCCGAAAAGTGAATTCGGTCTCGCTGGAGTCTGTGATGAAGTCGTTCCCGATCACCATCGACAGCGTGCGCAAGGCCTACGGGTCCTTCGTCGCGCTGGACGATGTCTCGCTCGACATTCGCGCTGGCGAGTTCCTCACCCTTTTGGGGCCTTCCGGATCGGGCAAGACCACGATGCTCATGGCCCTGGCTGGTTTTGTCCGGCCCGATCGAGGTAAACTCCTGCTGGGGGATCGGGACATCACCCGCCTGGCCCCCAACAAGCGCGACATCGGCATAGTGTTCCAGAACTATGCGCTGTTTCCCCATATGAACGTCCTGGCCAATGTCGAGTATCCGTTGGCGCTGCGCAAGACACCGAAAGCCGAAGCCCGTCAGCGGGCCCTCGGCGCCTTGGCTCGCGTGAAACTGGAAGGTCTGTCTGAGCGCAACATTGCCGCCCTGTCCGGTGGCCAGCGCCAGAGGGTGGCGCTGGCGCGGGCCATTGTCTTCGAACCGCGCGTGATGTTGATGGACGAGCCGCTGTCGGCGCTCGACAAGAATCTGCGCGAGACCATGCAGCATGAGATCCGGCGGCTTCACGATGATCTGGGGGTCACCACGATCTATGTAACGCACGACCAGCGCGAAGCGTTGACCATGTCCGACCGGGTCGCGGTGATGAATTCCGGCCGCATCGAGCAAATCGACCCGCCGCAGCGAATTTACGATCGTCCATCGACCCGCTTCGTCGCGGAATTCATGGGCGAGGCCAACATCATGGCGCCGGGTGCAGTGCGCAAAATCGGCGGCGCTGACGCGTCACGCGAGACCCTGGTGATCCGCGCGGAAAGCTTCCATATGGATGCGAAGCTGGTCGGGCAAGACGGCGTGGCGCTCGAGGGAACGTTGCGCGCCAAGGCATTTCGCGGCGAAAACTGGCTTCTCACTCTGGCGCTTGACGGTGGTCAAGAGGTTCTTGCCAGTATTCCGGCAACGCTGGCCGCCGGCTGCGCCGAACTTGTCACCGGCCAGCGGGTGACCGCGTATGCGCCAGCGGAGAAGGTACATGCGCTACCGGGAGCAGGAGCGTGACCGTGACCGTTACCATGGATCCCGGGCTCGCGGCGGACGCGCGGCGTGAGCGCCGGTTCTTCCTCTCGCTTTCGCTGCCGGCGCTGTTCATCGTTGGGCTGGCGGCGATACTGCCCATCGTCTGGATCATCCGCCAATCCTTCCTGACCACGGGGGGCGAGTATACCGTCGGCAATTACGAGAAGGTGCTTTCGAGTGGACTGACATGGTCGGCACTCCTCACAACCCTTGAGCTTTCGTTTGGCACACTGGCGATCTGCATTCTTCTTGGTATCCCCCTGGCGCTTGCTCTGGCCAGCGCCAGACCAAGGGTGGCCAACGTGCTGATGGCCTTCGTCATGCTGCCATTGTGGACCTCTATCCTGGTGCGTACGTATGGCTGGCTGGTGCTCCTGCGCCGCGATGGCTTGATCAACGCGGCGTTGACGGGTTCAGGCCTCACGGCGGAGCCATTGCCGCTTGTCTACAATTTCACCGGAACGCTCATCGGCATGGCTCACTATATGCTGCCGCTGTTCTTGCTGCCTGTTTATGCCGCCATGCGCGATATCGACGCAAATCTCGTTCGTGCTTCGGCGAGCATGGGGGCCACCCTCGGACAGGTGATCCGCACTGTGGTTCTGCCCCTTTCGGCCGGCGGCATCTTCTCGGGTTCGCTCATCGTCTTCATCTACACCATAGGTTTTTTCATCACGCCGGCGGTGCTTGGCGGCGGCAAGGTAAATCCTCTTTCCACCCGGATCGAGCGCACGCTGTCGACCTTTCAGGATTGGGGCTCGGCGAGCGTTCTGGGCATTCTGCTTCTCGTTCTTATGTGCCTGATCGGCGTGATGTTCCTGACGGCAAGGCGACTGTTGATGCGCAACAAGGTCGGCACACCCCATGCTTGAAGCTTATCCGGACAACAGGTTGGCCCGCATCCTCCTGTGGAGCTTTTCCGCGCTCGTCTTGGCGTTCTTGATGCTGCCGACGCTGGTGGTCGTGCCACTCTCGTTTTCGGCCTCCAATCTTCTCGAGTTTCCGCCGCGCGCATACTCGTTTCGCTGGTACGAGAATTTCTTTGGTTCGGCGACGTGGATGGCCGCGCTCAGGGTGAGCCTGATCCTCGGGACACTGACAGCGCTGATCGCGGTACCCCTGGGGCTGTTGGCCTGCATCTCGATGAACAGGCTCGGCGGAAAGGCCGCCGTAGCCATTCAGGGCGTTCTGCTCACCCCGTCCATTGTGCCGGGCATACTGCTGGCGATCGGTCTGTTCTTTGTTCTGGCGGCGCAACGTCTGGTTGGAACGCTGTTCGGCGTGCTGGTCGGGCATGTGGTGCTGGCCATTCCGGTGGCGTGCATTGTGTTGTTGCCCGCTCTCGCCCGCTTTGACTGGAACCAGGTCCAGGCGGCGCGTAGCCTCGGTGCAAACTGGGCGCGAGCCATTGGCGGCATAATCGTTCCGCAACTTTGGATCAGTTTGTTGACGGCCACATTGATGGCCTTCCTGACTTCGCTCGACGAGTCTGTCATTTCGATCTTCATCGCAAGTGGCCAAAACAGCACCCTGCCGAAGCTCATGTTCCTGTCGCTGCGCGATCAGATCGATCCGACCATTGCGGCGATCTCGACAGTGTGGACCGCCATCGTCGTGGCCGCTGTCCTGATCGTGACCCTTCGCCAAAAACCCTGATCGAGACTGGAAAACATGCCTATCAATCATCATCTAGCCGACGATCTGGCGGATCACTCAACAGGCATACCCCAGGTGGGATTGGCGATCATTACCGGGTCCGCAAATTGGGGGCTCGCCTTTCCGGAGGATGTCGAAGTCGATGGCGTGCGCACCTTGCGGCGAGACATGAGCTTTGAGACGCCTTTCGGCCGCAGCGACAACTGGAAGCTGCTTGAGTTCGATGCATCAATCACCGCCGAAGGCAAACCGAAACGCGCCTTGTGCATGTATTCGCACGGCAATCCGCGCGACCATATCGACCATTCCTGCCATCGCCGGGCGTTCTGGGTCTTGATGAACGCGGGTGTAAGGCAAGTCCTCTCCTGCTCGACCATTGGCGCCGTCAACAAGGCGATCAAGCCCGGCGACATGGTGGTGAACGCCGATATCATCGAACTGACGCAGACCCCGTTTTCACTGCTTCCCGGCCGCCAGAGCTTCGACTGCTCGGGCAAGCAGATCGTATGTCCAAGATGTGCGGCGGTTCTGGTCGAAACGGCCCGCCGTCACTGGCCAGCCGAATTCCGCGTGCATGGCATCGAACAGCAGTTGGTGGCTGCCCACTGTTACGGGCCGCGACTGACCACTCCGGCCGAAGCCTTGGCGTTTCGAAGCATGGGAGCGGATGTGCTCAATCATTCGATCGCCCCTGAGGCGACCCTGTCGCGCGAGATCGGCGCGTGTTTTGTGCCTCTTGCGTTCGTGACGGCAGGTTTCAACGACTATATGGACCGCAATCGCCAGCAATTGCTGCAGGAGGACGTATTGCCGAGCCTCTCCATGACCGCCTCGAGGGTGGCGCTGGAGACCGCGGCACGATTTCCAGCTAACCCTGAATGCTCTTGCCAGGGCTTGAAGTCGCCTCAGCCGGCAGAGCGTTCTACTCGGTTCTGAAGCAGCGATGGAGTCTGGATTTGTCACTCACCACGAAGCTCGCGTCGAACTGAGAGTTCGCATTTGAACGCCCTTGCTCGAAGCGTCCGGTCCGCTTCCGTCAGACCACGAGTCATGCTCCATATCGCACATAGATCAGCCTCAGGCCTTGAGGCTGATCGGGTGCCGGCAGTCACCTCTATTGGCGGTGCTGCATTTCCTTGATGACGATGTCTCCATCTACGACGATCGGCTCGTCATCCAGGAAAAGACTGCAGCCACGCATCGGAATGTCGAGGTGGCAGGCGGTGTCGTTGGGACCGCCGAGTTCGTTGTTCGGGCCCGTCGAGAACATCACGTTGCCATAGAAGGAGCGCAGCTCCATACCCATGCCGCCCGGAAACTGCGTCAGGCCGTGCCACTGCGCGCGGTGGTCTAGCCCCCAGCCGACATGGCTCATGCCCATGCCGCGCGGGTCCTTGAACTCGCCCATGTAGGATTTGATCAGTTCCGCCTCGAGGCCGCCGCGGATGTCCTGAACGAAGCCCTTTTCGATCGTGTAGATGACAGGCTCGCGGACATAGGTGTTGAATGGCAAAAGCACGTCACCAGGGGCGAGCACGATCTTGCCGTCGACGCCGTCGTCGGCGCCGCCGGTGAAGACGAAGGCCGCTGGCCAGTGGTCCCAGCGCCCGGGCTGGTCGGTGTAGCCGTATTCGCCAACCGTCGGATAGACGCCGAGCTTGTAGACCACGTCGGTGCCATGGCGGGAGGTGATGCGCATGGTCTTCGCCTTCGACAGAAGCGCCTCGCCGACCTCCACGCGCTCGCGCAATTCCTTGGTCGGCAGCAGCCGGGCGAGCAGCGGCGCAGGTTCGACCGCCGTCAAAACGCGCGCGCCCGCCGCCTGGATCGCCATCTGCTCCGGGCTGAACAAAAGGAAGATGAGGTCGACGACCATGTCGGCCTGCTTCAGCGCTTCGACCGCCTCAGGATTGGCCGCCAGGCCGGTCTCGCCGACCGCCCAGGCGCCATTGCCCGGCAGCGGCGCGGGCAGGCGCATATGGTACATGCGTGCACCTAGGCGCTGGCCGGCCGCGAGAAAGGCGTCAGCATAGTCAAGGCGCTCGCTGCCTTGCGACAGCACGATGACCTTTTCCCCTTCATGCACGCCGCTGAGCGTGAGCTGGTGCAGGCAGATTTCAGTCAGAACGTTGCGGTCCATCCAGCGATCTCCTTTGCAATGCGGGCGGCGTCGCGGCCCAGGTTATGAGGTTCGGTCATGCATTCTGCTCGGTCGCCCTTCGCCGGCCGGCGCGCCCGATTTCTTCCAGCGCCTCCTCCAGGCCGACGACGTCGCCATATTTGGCATCGATGTCGAATAGGTTGGCTTCATGCGGCCCGGCGTGCCGGTCGCCAACGCAATCCCTGACCACGATGGTTCGGAAGCCGTGCTGGACCGCGTCCACGGCGCTTGCCCGGATGCAGCCGCTGGTCGAGCAGCCGGCGAGTATGACCGTGTCGATGCCATCGGCGTGCAGCATCGACGCCAGGCTGGTGCCGAAGAAGGCGCTGGCATACTGCTTGGTGATGACCAGTTCGCCAGGCAACGGTTCGATGCCGTCGCAGAATTCGGCCAGCGGACTACCGGGGACCAACGCGGCCATCACCGGCGCCTTCTTCACCCAGATCCCGCCATCGGCGCAGTTCGGCGCCCGGTAGAGGATGTTGGTATGGATCACCGGCACGCCGGCCTGGCGCGCCGCTGCCAGCAGCTCGGGCGTGCGCGCGACGGCCTCCACCACGCCCTGCGCGAACAGTGGTGCGCCGGGTGTCGTATAGGCCTTCATGAAGTCGATCACCAGCAGCGCCGGCCTGCGCCCGAAGCCGATGCGGTGGCCCCAGACGCCGCTGTAGTTGTCGGCCGCCGCCTGCGTTTCGGCCTCTATGGGAATTGCCGGTTGCGTCATGGCGGCCTCCCTCAGTACGCGCCGGAAAGCAGCGCGCCAGCGCCGGGGACAATTGGCTCAAGTCCGAGCGACTTCAGCAGGCCGTAGGTGGTTGCGACCGCCGCCGTCAGCACGGGTTTTCCGGTAAGAGCTTCGACCTTAGCGATGACCGGCAGCGACGGCATCTGCACGCAGGCTGACAGTACGACCACGTCGACGCCTTCGAGGTTCATGCCGGCAACGATGCCGGGCAGGTTTTCCGGATCGTGGCGCGCCACGTCGAGGTTGTCGGGGATCTCAAGCGCGCGCCAGTCGACGACTTCGAAACCCTCCTCGCGGATGTAGTTGACCACGAGTTCAGTCAGCGGCCGCATATAGGGCGCCACGACGGCAATGCGCTTGGCCTGCAGCACCTTGAGCCCATCGATCAGGGCGCCGGCGCTGGTGACGACGGGAATGTCAGTTCCATTCTCCTGTGTTCGGGCGCGCAGCCGCGCCTCCGACTCGCGATGGTAGCCGAGCCCCATCGCCATGATGGCGACCAGACAGGCGTAGCCGAGCACATCGACGCGGGCATCCGAAAGTTCGGCGGCGCAGCGGTCCGACTCACCGTCCATGGCAGCCAACTCGTCTTTGCTCACCGTCTTCATGCGCATGCGGCTCGAATGGAAGGTGAAACGCTCGGGCCGTATGCCTTGGCGCGCCAAAAGCATCGCTGGAATCTCGGTTTCCATGGTCGTATTGGAACTCGGCACGATTTGGCCGATCCGGAACGGTTTCGTGGTCATGCTGCTTTCCTCGCTGCCAGAGCGGTTCCGAGCAGCCGGTCAGCCGCGGCCAGAAACCCTTCGAGATTGTCCCAGGGGATCATGTGTCCGGCATCGGGCACGCGCTCTATGCTGATGCCTGGGTTGAGGGAATGGATTTCCGCCTCGTCGGCAGGTTCGATGACGCCGCCGCGCGTCGCCACCATCAGGCCGGCGGGGACCGGAAGGCCGGGCAGATCGCGATGGATGTCGTCGGTATGAAAGCCTTCGAAGGCCGTCACGATGGCGGGCTCAAAGCAGGTGTGCAGCCATTCTGCCCGCAGCGCGAGTTGCTCACGGCTCCAGGTCGGGCAGAAGGTGCGCATCGCATCGGCGTCCATGCCCCTTTCCGCCTGTCGTATCGAATCCACATACCAGGCAAGCTTCGAAGGGTAGGGGCGCCGGCCCGGACCCGAGACGGGCGGGTCGACCAGCAGCAGCCGTGCCATACCGGCCGGGTTGCGCGTCGCCGCGCGGACCGCGATGCGCGCGCCCATCGAATGGCCGAGCACCGTCACGCCGGAAAGACCAAGCGCTGCGATGAAGCCCGAGAGGTCGTCGGCCATGCTGTCGAGGCGGTAGTCGAGGTCCGGGCCGGATTGCGACAAGCCGCGGCCGCGCACATCGAGGACGTAAACATCGAATTCACGAGCAACCCTTTCGGCGACAAAGCCCCAGGTCACTGCCGGGCTGGTGATGCCCGGCACCAGCACCAACGGCGCTCCCGCGCCGAGATAATGCAGGTAGTGCTGGCGGATGCCGTTGGCTGCGACATTTGCGCCTGTGACCGTTGCCGCGCTCACTGCGCCGCCTCGCTGCTCTGCAGCGGCGTCTCATAGACGTCGTAGCCGAACACCCAGGCCGGGTCTTCCTGGCTGCGCAGCCAGGTGTTGGCGTTGGAAACCGCCTGCACGCGCGAGGCGCGATCCCTGCGGTTTGCCTCGTAGAGGGCGAAGGCCGATGCGTAGTTGCCGGTCCCGGTCTCGCCGAGACATCGCGCCAGCATGGCCGCGTCCTCGATCGCCATGGCCGCACCCTGCGCCATATGCGGCTTCATCGGATGGCAGGCATCGCCGAGCAACACCATCCGCCCCTCGCTCCAGACCGGCAGTGGTTTGCGGTTTAGCAGCGGCCATTTGGTAACCTCGTCGCTCGCGTCGATCAGCGAGTCCACCACCGGATGGCAGCCGGCGAAAGCTTGCCGCATTTCTTCGCGACTGGACGGCACGAACGCTCCATCGAAGTCCCAGGCCGGATGGGGAACGCCGGTGACGTAGTAGTATTCGCTGCGGTCCGCGGTGGTGTGGTAGACCATCATGTGGCGGTCCTCGAACCACCATTTCACGCAATCTTCGAAGTCGAGGCCGTAGCGGCTCAGCTTATCGGACGAAATCACCGCCCGGTGGGCGACCCAGCCGCTGTAGTTCGGCTTCTCCTCGCCGAGCAGAGCTTCACGGACCTTCGAATTGATGCCGTCGGCGCCGATAACGATGTCGGCCGTGACTCGAGTGCCGTCGGCGAAGCTGAGCTCGACGCCGGCGCCATTGTCCGTCACCGCGTCCAGCCGCTTGCCGAAGTGCAGGTTTTCCGGCCGCAGCAGCGAGACTTGAAGCGCGGCCAGATCACCGCGATGGACGGTGACATAAGGAGCGCCATATTCCTTCTCGGCGAACGCGCCGAGCCGGATCCGGGAAAGATAGTCGCCAGAGCGCCCGTCACGGCTGAACCAGAAATCGGGCTTGGAGCCCATGGCGACGACAGCGTCTTCCATCCCGAGTTGGCGGAACACCTTCATGACGTTCGGGCCCATGTGGATGCCCGCACCGATGCGCGCAAAGGCCGGCGCCTGTTCGAAAACGTCGACACGAAGGCCGGCCTGCTGAAGAAGTGCCGCCGCCGCAGCCCCTCCAAGCCCGGCACCTATGACCGCGATCTGCGTCTTTATTGGCATGGACCTGATGACCTCCCAATGGGTTTCGACAGCCAGTTGGTCTTTTTATAGAGTACACACTCTAAATGTCAATGGCCATAACCATGCCGGCAAATCACCAGTTAGCGTACACGAGTTGGCCATATTTCGCACAAATTGGCTAATTTCGGGGCGAGGCAAGCTAAGCTTTGACATGGCATGGAAAACAGATATTATAGAGTATACACTCTTTTTGGTGAACCCCTTCATGTGTTCGAATGCGCGTTGCGCCACACCGCCAAGGGCGAGAAAGGGCCGGTCTCAGACCGCCTTCTGGGGATATCAATCGCAGCCGCTGGTCTGGCGTCAGAAATGCAGGCCCGAAAGCCAGGGACGCTATCTTGCCTTGCGCGATGCCAACGTTTTATGCATGCCTCGGGCGTCAATGTTCCGCGTTGGGACGCAAGATGTCGGGGCGCCAGTCGGACGAAGAGGATCGCATGGAAGGCGCGGATCGCTATGTCTTCTCGGACCAGGTCGGCTACCTGCTCCGGCGCGCCTATCAGCGCCATCTCGCCATCTTCCAGGCGAATGCCGGCGACCCGCAACTAACGGCAGTTCAATTCTCAACGCTCTGCGCGTTGAAGGAGAGCGGACCCCAGTCGCAGAGCGAACTCGTGAAGGCAACAAGTGTCGACCAGGGCACGATCCGCGGAATCGTCGACAGGTTGAAGGATCGCGGCCTGATCGCGTTTTCGAAGGATCCCGCAGATGCGCGCAAGGTGATTGTCTCCATCACCGCGGCCGGCCTGCAATTGCTGGAGCGCACGGTGCCGCATGCGCTGGAGATCACCGAGCTGACAATGAAGCACCTCAACCCGGCCGAGCGCATGGCACTTCTCCACACGCTGCGCCTCCTCGGAGAGGACGCCGACACGAACGAGTGAAGCATACCGATCTTCCGGCATCCCGAGTTTTGCGGAGGCTGGAGTGGATGCTTTGATCGCGCTCCGAGTGAATGGGCGGGATGTTGAACTCTCCCTCCCATCAACAACGACCCTTCTTCAGGTGCTACGCAATGACCTCAGCCTGAACGGTCCGAAATATGGCTGCGGCCTGGCCGAATGCGGTGCCTGCGCCGTTCTCGTCGGCGACACCACCGTCCGGTCGTGCGCGGTTCCGATCGGCGCGGTCGCCGATCGGTCGATCACCACCCTGGAGGGGCTGGGTACCGCGGATCACCCCAATCTCGTGCAGGCCGCGTTCATTGCCAACAATGCCGCCCAATGTGGCTACTGCCTGAACGGCATGATCATTGCCACTGTCGCCTTGCTCAGGCGCGATCCGCGGCCAGACGAGACCGCGATCCGGGCTGCGTTGCGGCATCATTTGTGCCGCTGCGGCACCCATCTGGAAATCCTCGCCGCCGTGCGCGCGGCAGCCAGCGCCACCGCGCAAGTGACCGCTGACGTTACTTCGGAGCAAGTTTGATGAGCAGCCCGCGCGACCGGCCTGCCACCGCCTATCTACGCGACAGCGAGGCGCTCCTGGTTCTGCGACCGAGCCCCGTCGCCGGCCAAGATGGCGAACTCTTCCTCGCGCTCGGCGCGGACGGCTCCGTGACCGCCTTCAACGGCCACGTCGATCTCGGCACCGGCATACGCACGGCCTTGGCCCAAATCGTCGCCGAGGAATTGGACGTTCCGTTCGAAAGCGTACGCATGGTTCTCGGCTCGACGTCTGCGGCCCCGGATCAGGGCGCGACCATCGCCAGCGAAACCATCCAGGTCACCGCCATGCCGCTGCGCGCCGCAGCCGCGACCGCCCGCGCACATCTCCTCAAGCTGGCCGCCGCGCGGCTCGGCATGTCGGCGCCGGAGCTGATCGTCGAGGACGGCGTGATCCGACCGGCGGATACGGAAGAGAATCTTTTCGTCTCCTTTGGCGATCTCATCGCCGGCGCCAACACGCGACTTGCCATCGACCCGCACGCGCCCCTGAAGCCAGCCGCGCAGTACCGTATCGTGGGCCGGCCGCAGGCACGCGCCGACATTCCGGCCAAGGCTACCGGGGTTTTCATCTACGTCCATGACGTGCGCCTACCAGGTATGCTGCATGGCCGCGTCGTCCGGCCGCCCTACGCTGGCTTCGATTCAGGGGGGCATGTAGGCGCGAGCCTGATCGCCGTCGACGAGGCATCGGTGGCCGACGTGCCGGGGTTGGTGACGGTCGTGATAATCGGCGATTTCGTCGGCGTCGTGGCGATGCGCGAAGAGCACGCCATCGAGGCGATGCAGCGGCTCAAGGTGCAATGGCGCGCCGCACCCGTCGTCCCCGACCTCAATGCTCCCGAGGCGGCGCTTCGCAACAATCGCTCGACGACCCGCAAGCTTGCCGACGACGGCGATGTCGAACGCGCGCTCGGCGCGACGGCGACGCCTATGGAACGGACCTATGTATGGCCCTACCAGATGCACGGCTCGATCGGACCTTCCTGCGCGGTTGCCGACTGGCGCGACGACGGCCTGACCGTCTGGTCCGGCACGCAGAACCCATTTCCGATGCGCGCCGACCTGGCAAAACTTCTCGACATGCCGGAAGAGCGGATCGTTGTCGAACGGCTGGAAGCTGCCGGATGCTACGGACGCAACTGCGCCGACGACGTAACTGCTGACGCTGCCCTGTTGTCCCGGGCCGTCGGCCAGCCAGTACGCGTCCAGCTTACCCGGGAGCAGGAACACGCGTGGGAGCCAAAGGGTGCCGCGCAGGTCATCGACGTCCGCGGTGGCTTGGACGAGGAGGGTGGTCCGGCGGCCTATGACTTTGAAACGCGTTACCCGTCCAATCTGGCGCCGACCCTGCCTCTGATCCTGACCGGAAAGGTTTCGCCGGTCGCGGAGGTCGCCCTGATGGGCGATCGCACAGCGGTGCCTCCCTACGCGTTCGGAAACCTGCGGGTTACCGTCCATGATATGCCGACGCTGGCTCGCGCCTCGTGGTTTCGCGGCGTTTCGGCACTGCCAAACAGCTTTGCGCACGAATCCTTTATCGACGAGTTGGCTACAGCGGCCAAGGTCGATCCGGTCGAATATCGGCTGCGTTATCTCACCGATCCGCGGGCGATCGACATGGTACGAGCCGTAGCCGAGCGTGCCGGATGGAAGCCGCATACCCAACCGGGCACGCATGGCCGCGAGGGCGATATTCTGTATGGACGCGGCTTTGCCTACGCCGTTTATGTCCATGGTCCTTTCCCGGGCAAGGCGGCCTCGTGGGCGGCGTGGGTCGCCGACGTGGCGGTGAACAAGGTGACGGGCGAAATCGCGGTGACCAAAGTCATCTGCGGCCAGGATACCGGCGCGGTAATCAACCCCGACGGCGTTCGCCACCAGATTCATGGCAACGTCATCCAGTCGACCAGCCGGGTTCTCAAGGAAGAGGTC
The DNA here is from genome assembly GCF_042431665.1 of Mesorhizobium kowhaii. Lineage (NCBI taxonomy): Bacteria > Pseudomonadati > Pseudomonadota > Alphaproteobacteria > Hyphomicrobiales > Phyllobacteriaceae > Mesorhizobium > Mesorhizobium kowhaii. Next base: position 126,975 of record NZ_JBHLYT010000017.1, on the reverse strand, counting down.
AATTTCTCATCCACCGCTGTCGCCAGCCTTGAGTGGGGCGCCTATCCGATCATCGGCTTTCCCGAGGTGCCGGACATCGACGTGCTGATGATTCCACGCCCCGACGAGCCGCCGCTGGGCGCCGGCGAGTCCGCCTCGGTGCCGAGTGCGGCGGCCATTGCCAACGCGGTGTTCGACGCCACCGGCGTGCGCTTTCGCGAACTGCCGTTGACGCCGGAACGGGTGCGCGCTGCTTTGAATCCGCTGCCGACTCCGCTGGTATCGAACGAGAATAGGCGATCCAGGCGGTCGCGCCTGAGATTCTCATGGCCGCTCGCCGGCGCCTTTTCTGGCGCCGTGGCCCTCGGTGCGGGGATTTTTCCGTTCAATGCCGCGATCGCCCCGGTGGCGCGTCCGCAGCCCGACGTCTTTTCATCCGCCACGATCGATCGCGGCCGGCAGGCGGCGGCGGTCGGCGCCTGCAATGTCTGCCATGTCGGCGCCGACGGCACGCCATTTGCTGGGGGCAGGGCGCTCGAAACCCCCTTCGGTACTGTCTATGCCACCAACATCACGCCGGATGAAGCGGCCGGCATCGGCGCCTGGTCCTATCCGGCATTCGCTAGAGCGATGCGCCAGGGTGTTGCGCGCGATGGACATCATCTCTATCCGGCGCATCCCTACACATCCTTTGCCAAGGCGAGCGAGGCGGATCTCCAGGCGCTCTATGCCTATCTCATGGCTCAGCCAGCCGTGACGGCCAAAGCACCGGAAACGCAGCTGCGGTTTCCCTTCGGCATGCGGCCACTGATGGCCGGGTGGAACGCGCTTTTCCTATCGTCATCGCCGGCACCGTCTGATCCGATCCGAAGTGCGGCCTGGAACCGGGGGGCGGAACTGGTGGAAGGCCTTGGCCATTGCAGCGCCTGTCATTCGCCGCGCAATGCCATCGGCGGAGAGGTCAAGGGGTCGATACATCTTGCCGGCGGGTTCGCCGACGGCTGGCACGCACATGCGCTGACGGCAAAATCCTTCGCTCCGATCGCGTGGAGCGAACTGGCATTTTATGACTATCTGCGTACCGGCCATTCCGCCCAGCATGGCGCGGCGGCGGGACCAATGGCCCACGTGGTAGACTCGCTGGCACCGCTTCCCGACGCGGACATCAGGGCGATGGCGGTCTATCTCGCCGGTTTCAACGTCGGTGGCGAAACGTCTCCCGCCGGCTCGTCGGCAGGGAGTTCAATCGCCGCTGCAGATCTAGCCGCGCCCGCTGCGGCAGCCGCATTTCCTCGCGGTGCGCGCATGTTCGCCGGTGCTTGTGAGACCTGTCATTTGGAAGCGTCGTCCATCGCGTCGCTGGCCCTCAACACCAATCTTCATGCCGAAGCGCCGGACAATCTGCTCCACGCCATCCTGGAGGGGGTGGCCGCGCCGGCAATGTCGCCCCTGCGACGCGATGTCGGCGACTTTGGGGTGATGGCGATGCCGGCCTTCGACAAGGCGCTGGACGATCGCGACCTGGTCGACCTCGTCCGCTATCTCCGGGCGCGTTTCGCCCCCGGGAAGCCAGCCTGGGACGCCATCCAGGATTCGCTTGCCGTCGTCCGTGCAAACCACCATTGATCCAAGGCTGGAACCCGCAAATACTCCTCAACACCAACGCCTGGCCGCGAGGTCGTTGGGTGGTGAGCAGCGGGAACGTGACCGACGACATGTGGGCCGAATGCATCAAGAACCAGACGCCGCCAGAGCGCGACGACGACGTCAACGTGAGGTGATTCACGCTAAGTCCGCCGAACGGGGGACCTATGCGGTTGTGCCGGATCGGATTTTTCCACCCACCCACACTGCGGCGATATTGGCGCGCCCGGCGTTCAGCACGATCTTGTCAAACACATCGACCGCACTCTCGAAGGGCCAAAGCGATATGTTCGACGCGGGCGCATCTACGTCGACGACCAGCGCGTCGAATTCGAAGCCGGGCGCGAAGACGCCAACAGGCAGGCCGAGCGTCTCGCCGCCGCCGGAGGTGGCGAGCCAGAAGGCTTCCGCGGTGGTGATACGGGAACCGGGCACGCCGCGCGCCTCACGTGCCGCCGCCGGATCGACACCGCTGTTCAGGGCACGCGCGGCGATCATGGCAAGCCGCGCGCTATCGAAGAGCGAAGGCGAATAGCCGCCCGAAATGTCAGTGCCCAGGCCGACATGAACGCCCTTGTCGAGGGCGGCGCGCAACGGAAAGACCGCATCGGCGAAGTAGAAATTCGAAAGCGGGCAGTGCGCGACGCCGGACCCGGCGGCCTTGATCCTGTCGACATCTTCGGGAGAGACGAAGTTGGAATGGGCAAGGATGGTCTTGTCGGTGAGCAGCCCGAACCGCGCCAGGACTTCCGTATCGGTCTGACCGAAACGGTTTTGGACATGCTCGGTGGCCCAGTCGCTTTCACAGCAATGCGTCTGCACATGGCAGCCTGTCTCATGCGCGACGCGGCCGAGCCCTTCAAGCAGCGCATCCGTGCAGCTTGGCACGAAACGCGGCGTTATCGCTGGATGGACGAGGGTGCGCCCTTCGGATTGCATCTCCGCCAGCAGCCGCATGAAGCGCTTGGTGTCCTCGACCGCCGCCGATGCGCCGCCATCGCGGTAGAAATCCGGGCACTGCGCCGGATCGTCCATGGCGACCTTGCCGACCAGCGCGCGCTGGCCGCGTTTCAGGCAGATTTCGGCGAGCGCGAGGTTCGCCTCGACATGGATGGTGCCGAAATAGACGGCGGTCGTAGTGCCGTTGGCGAGCAGGTTCTCTACCAATGAGCCATAGATCTGCCGAGCAAACGCGGTGTCGGCGTACTTCGCTTCGAGCGGGAAGGTGTATTTCTGGAGCCACTCCTCTAGCGGCGCGTCGAGCGCCTTGCCAAGCTGCGCCCATTGCGGCGCGTGAATATGCAGATCGACCATGCCCGGCAGCAGATACTGATTTTCAGCAAGCGCGATCAGCGTACCATCGTTGTCGGCCGAACGGAGGATCGTCGCGTGATCGGCGCGGTCGCTGCGCACGACATCGAGAATCCGCCCATCATCGCCGACCCTGATCAGGCAGTTTTCCAAGATTTCCAACCGGCCGCGCTGCGGCGTATGGAAGGCGTTGCAGGCGACTGTGAAGCCTTCGTTTGCCATACCGTATCCCAATTGCTGGTGTTGCCGTCGATGCCGTCCGCTCAGGCAGTGCGGGCCGGTCCCGCCGGAAATATGCCTGACATGACGATGAAGCCCGGCACGCGCTTGACGCGGTCTCCCCAGCGGCGGATCGCCGGATAATCCTGCCGTGAGATACCGCCTTCTTCCGAAAGCAGGATGTAGGGAAAGCAGGCGATGTCGGCGACGGTCGGATGATCGGCGGCGCAGATCCAGTCGCGGCCTTCCTGCTCACCGAACCAGAGACGCTCGTCGAAAATCCGGAACAGGCGATGCGCGCCGGCGCGCGACGCCTCGACGTCGAGATCATAGAACAACCCGTCATGCAGGCGCGCCGCCGAGGCGGTGGCGGTGATGTCGTCGGCAAAGGCCAGCCATTGGCCGATCTCGCCCAGCAGCGCCGGATTATCGCGCGGATACCAATTTCCCGACGCATCATACTTGGCGGCGAGATAGACGAGAATGGCCTGCGCGTCACGCAAGATCAGCCCGTCATCGTCGATCACCGGAAGCTGGCCAAGCGGGTTGAGCTTCAGGAAGGCCGCCGATTTGTGCTCGCGGCCGGGATAGAAATCGACCGGAACGATTTTGTATTCGACGCCAAGCATGCTCATCAGCAGGCGCAATTTGTAGCAGTTTCCCGACAGTTCGAAGTCGTAGAGCGTGATCATGCCGAGGCCTTACAGGTCGAGCACGAGGCGCGCCGAACGGGCTCGCGACACGCAGGTCATGATCTTTGTCCCGCTCCGTTTCTCCGCGTCGTTGAGATAGACGTCCTGGTGATCCGGTTCGCCTTCAAGAACCGTGGCGATGCAGGTTCCGCAGGCGCCTTGTTCGCAGGACGACGGCATGTCGATGCCGTTGCCGCGCATCACCTCCAAGATGGTGCTGCCGGCCGGCACGCGCAGGGTGACCGCGGAACGCGCCAGCGCGATCTCGAAGCTCGAACTGTCGTCGATAGTCCTGGTATTCTTGAAATATTCGAAATGCACGGCCGTATCCGGCCAGCCTCTTTCCGAGGCGATGCTGCGCGCCGCCTCCAGCATCGGAGCGGGGCCACAGATATAGACATGCACGTCTGGCTGGTAGGTGGCGAGCAGGTCAGCGAGCTTGGCCGCGGTTGCTTCCGGGGTCAGGCCGAGATGCGGGACAAGCGCATTGCCGAGCGTTGCCAACCGTTCGGGAAAGGCCAGTTGCGCCTGGTTCTGTGCAAAATAGTGCAGTTCGTGCGCCAGCCCCATGGGACCGAGTGCTTGCGCCATGGCGATCAGTGGAGTGATGCCGATACCGCCGGCAATGAACAGCGTTTTTACGGCGTCGCGCCGCAACGGAAAGTTGTTGCGCGGCTCCGAGATCGCCAGCAGATCGCCTTCGCGCACCGTGTCATGCAGGCACGATGAACCGCCCTTCGAGTCTCGCTCCCGCTTCACGCCGATCGTGTAGGTGCCTGACTCGCCCGGCGCATTGGTGATCGAATATTGCCGGATCTGGCCATTCGGCAGGTGCACATCGATATGGGCGCCGGGCTGGAAGGTCGGCAGATGCCCCCGGAGGGGCCGTAGTTCGAAGCCGGCAATGTCGTTGGCGGTCATCCATTTGCGCGCCACCTGAACGGTGATCGACGCCCGACGTCCCGAGGCTGAAAGCGACGGCATTTCCACCAGTTCCGGCGCCACGCTTTCATAGACCGGCACGATCGGCGGGGCGGCCGGGACCATCGCCGCCTCCCGCTCGACGCGGTCGCGCAACGCCGAGAGACGTTCGTTGTGATGACGCAGAATGGCGATCCGCAGCATCCCTTCGGCATTGCGGTCGAGCACACCGCGGATCACGGAGCGGCTGGAATCGACTGGTTGCACGAAGAACACCGCGAGCGTCGCTTCGGACCCTGAACGGGCGCGCAGGGCGATCGAGAAACCCTCCGCTGCCTCGATTGAAACCACGGCTTCGTCCCCGTCGATGGCATCGTTCGGTTGGAACCGGTAGCTGGCGAGATGCGCGAGCGCCAGTTCGACCGGCGCGTTGAGCGGCATGCCGCGCAGGACGAGAAGGTTTTCTGCTTCCAGGGCGGCGATCCGCGGCGCCGGCGTTTCGGGTTCGAGCGAAGACCAGACCAGCCCATAACGTTCCGCGGCCGGAAAGGTGCGGTTGGTGATGGTGCGGGCCGGCGCGTCGGCGGGATGCGCCGGAATATAGGTGCAGCCGGCGGTACGGTTCGAGTAGCGCCAGCCGTGATACTGGCATTTCAGCTCGCGGCCATCGCTGACGCCGATCGACAGCCGCACGCCGCGATGCAGACAGCGGTTTTCCCAGATGTTGATATAGCCATCATCGGCTCGCCATATTGCGAACTCGCGCCCGAGCAACTGGCCGTGGAAGACGTGGCGGAACGGCAGGTCATGCGACGCAGCGATCGGATGCCATGGATGACTGGACACAATACCGTCTCCGGGTTCGAAGTCAGGCGGCAACCGGAATGACGCCGTAGGTGATGCCCTTCTGGCTGAGCCAGCGGCGATAGGCGATGGCCGACTTGTCGGCTCGGATCGGCGTTTCCGCGCGCGGATCGAGTGGTAGGCGCTTGGGGAACTGGTTTTCCAAGATAGGCTTGTCCTGGGCGAAGATCATCAACTGGAAGCGCCGGATGAAGGTGTCGTCGTTCTGGTCGTCGAGAACGCTGAGCATCATGTGCGCCCGGATATGCTCCTGGTCCATCGGCTGCAGGAAGATGGCGATGACGTCCATGCGCTTCTCGTCGAGCGGGCTCGATTTGTAGAGCACCGAGCAGAACGGGTGCGGCACGCGGTAGATGTATTCCACATCGGCGCCGCCCTGTGCGACGGTCGAGGCCATGGGCTGGAAGAAACGGCAGCGTGTGGCGAGGATCTCGTCGCCATCGACCGAAATATCGACGTCGTATTCCTTCACCTCGGTGTGTGGCTCGATGCCGAGAATGCCGGTATGGACGTAAGGGAAATGGCCCATGTCGAGGAAATTCTCGATCGCGCGGGGTGCCGATACGTTCACCCCGATCGAGGCGGCGGCGATGTTGCGCCGGTCAGGCTCGGCATATTGCGGTATCGGAAAGATGTCGGTGGCCGGGGTGCCGAGCGAGGTCCAGAGGTAGCCGTATGCGGTCTTGACGGGCAAGCCACCGGTCATGCTGGAAGCATCAACGGTGTCGCCGGCTCGAAGGTCCGGCCGCGCCTCCCAGGCAGCCGCTTGCCCGGACGCGTCGACGGCAAAGCCGATCGGCTGTTCGAGAAGCATGGTGGCGCCGACGACACAGGGCTTCGTGTCGCCAATAGCGACGATCGGATACCAGAGGTTCAGCGTCACCGGATCGATGGACGTCATCTCTCGCATGATGTCGGCGCTTTCATCTCGACCGTCCATATCGTCGCCATTCTCGATACCCGAACGACCGACGCGCTACGTTTGCAGAAACCATTTTGGATATCAATATCTTCTTTTTGTATCTTCAAATTTTTCAGATCGGTTGACAATTCAAGCGGTTTGGTTCCAGTTTCACCTATCGTATCCGACGCCCCTACTGGAACTCCGGAACCGAAGCCAAAAACGTAGAACGGCCACTTGCCACGGGCAATCGTCAATGAGCAATCGATCACGCGCGATCGCCGATATCGTGACCAAGGCAATCCTTGAGCATCGGCTGGTTCCCGGCGCCAAGCTTGGCGAGCGCGAGCTTTCCGAGATTTTCAAGGTCAGCCGCATCGTTGTGCGCCAGGCGCTTATCCGGCTCGCCGACGACGGGCTTGTCTCGATCGTTCGCAACCGTGGCGCCTTCGTCGCCAAGCCCAGCATGCAGGAGGCCTACGAGCTCTATGATGCGCTGACGCTGATCGAACAGGGTGTTGCCTCGCAATTGGCCGAGCGGATGGGTCCGCGCGACTGGGCGGCCTTGCATCGGCAGATAGAGCAGACGCGACAGGCCATGGATTGCGGCAACCATGCGCTCGCCGATGCGCTCGGCCCGGATTTCCATACCCAGCTCATCCGCGCCAGCCGCAACAAGGTCGTGCAGGACATCCACGCGCAGATCGTGCGCCGCACGATGCTGCTGCGCTCGCTCTATTTCAACCATTTCGATTATTGCAGCCTGCTCGACGATCACTCGAAGCTTCTCGACCTGCTCGAAAAGAAGCGCGTCAAACAGGCAATGGATCTGATCGACGCGCATTACCGGTCGATCGTTCGCGGCTTTGTCATGGACGATTCGGTGTTTCCCGAAGCCAGCCCCGTCGAGGCACTGGCACCATACCTGGCCAGCGCAAAAGTCGGCGCGGTACCGAACGGGCCGGCGTCACGCAATGTGGAGGAAGATGGTGCGGCGGCCCTGACGGCGCATCGCCATCTCGAAGAAGAGACCCGGCAGTGAACCCGGGCGCAAATGGAACCAAATCACAATCAGAGGGTAACGAACATGACCAAGACCACCAGACGACAATTCCTCAGATATGGCGGGGCCATCGGAGCAGCCCTTGGTACCACCGGTTTCCCGTCGATCCTGCGGGCAGCCGAACCGCTCAAGATCGGCCAGGTGAACGCGTCGCCTGCCGCTGAAATCGGCTGGGCCAAGCAGCATGCGCTGGGCATCGACGCCATCAAGGCGGAGTTCGGTGATAAGGTTGCCGTCACCGTCATCGACAACATCTTCATGCCGCAGGACGCGGAGCGGGTATTCCGCGAGCTTGCGTCGGCCGGCAATAGACTGATCTTCGGCACCAGTTTTTCGCTGGGCACGCCGATGCAGAAAGTGGCACCGCGCTTCCCCAAGGTCGCCTTCGAACATTGCTCCGGCATCGTCCATTTGCCCAATCTCGGCACGTTCGAGGCAAAATATTATGAGGGCGCCTATGTGGCCGGCGCAGCAGCAGGCTACATGTCGAAGGCGGGCAAGATCGGCTTCGTCGGCGGCTTCCCGATCCCCGACATCGTCGGCCCGGCCAACGCCATCCTTCTCGGTGCGCAGAGCGTTAACCCGAAGGCCACCTGCAGCGTCGTCTTCCTCAATTCCTGGTATGATCCGGGCAAGGAAAAGGAAGCCGCTCTTGCCCTGCTGTCGCAAGGCTGCGACGTGGTCTGCGGCATGACCGACACTGGCACATGCGTGCAGGTGGCGGGCGAAAAGGGAGCGTGGTCGATCGGCTATGCCAGCGACCTTGCCAAATTCGCGCCGGAATTCCATCTCACCGCTTTCATGATGGACTGGTCGAGCGACTATGTGCGCGCGGCCAAAGGCGTCGCCGACGGCACATGGAAATCGGAAGAACGCTGGGATGGGCTCAAGGCCGGCGTGGTGAAGCTGGCGCCTTTCAACAAGAAGATCCCGGCCGAGGCGCAGGCCAAGCTGGTGCAGCTCGAGGCCGACATCGGCTCAGGCAAGGTCCACCCCTATGCCGGTGAGATCAAGGACCAGGACGGCAAGGTACACGTGCCGGCCGGATCGGTGCTTTCCGACAAGGACATCCGCGCCACTGATTGGCTGGTCGCCGGCATGAGCGGCAAGCTCGCCTGATCGCCCGGCCTCTGCCTAAAAACCGTTGCGCGCTGGACAGGCTCCGGCGCGCACCGGTAGCGTTGTGGCGCCTGCCCGACTCTCCCTGAAACCACAGGTCCAGCGATGATCCCGCGCCTCGAACTGCGCAACATCTCCAAACACTATCCCGGCGTCGTCGCCAACGACGACGTTTCGTTGTCGATCCTGCCGGGTGAAATCCATGCCGTGCTGGGCGAGAACGGCGCCGGAAAATCGACGCTGATGAAGATCATCTACGGTGCCGTACAGGCCGACAGCGGCGAGATTCTTTGCGATGGCAGCCCGATCCATTCGCACAATCCCGCCGTTTCGCGAGCGCTTGGCATCGAGATGGTCTACCAGCATTTCGCGCTGTTCGAATCCGTCTCCGTCGTCGAAAACATCGCGCTTTCCGTCAGCACGCCGTTCGACCTTCCCGGCCTTTCGCGCAAGGTCCTGGATCTCTCGCAACGCTACGGTATGCCGGTCGATCCGGCGCGGCTGGTGCACAATCTGTCGGTGGGCGAAAGGCAGCGCGTCGAAATCCTGCGCTGCCTCTTGCAGAACCCCAAGCTGCTGATCCTCGACGAACCGACCTCGGTGCTGACGCCGCAAGCCGTGCTGCGGCTGTTCGAAACGCTCCGGCAACTGGCGGTCGAAGGCTGCAGCATTCTCTACATCAGTCACAAGCTGGACGAGGTCCAGACGCTTTGCGATACCGCGACCGTACTGCGCAATGGCCGGGTAACCGGCACGGCAACGCCCAAGCAGACGACAGCAACAGACCTGGCGCGGATGATGGTCGGCTCGAAACTGCCCGAGATGCATGTCAGCCCTTCCATCCCGGCCGAGAAACCCATGCTTGAGATTCGCGGGCTGTCCGCGCCGGCGACAGACATTTACGGCGTCGACCTCGCCGACATTTCCTTCAACGTGTTCGGCGGCGAGATCGTCGGCATCGCCGGCGTGTCGGGCAACGGGCAGGCCGAACTTGTCTCCCTGCTCAGCGGCGAGCGGCTGCATCACCAAAGCGACGCGATCCGCATTGGCGGCATTGCCTCCGGTCATCTCGACGCAGACCGTCGCCGTCGAGCAGGCTTCGCCTTCGTCCCGGAAGAGCGGCTTGGCCGCGGCGCAGTGCCGGCGCATTCGCTGATCGAGAACGGTTTGCTCACCGGCCACCGCCTCGGCCCCGTGCGCGGCGGCCTCATCGACCGCAAGCGTGCCGCGAACTTCTCGCGCGCCATTGTCGAAATATTCAAGGTGAAGACCAACGGCGTTGGCGCCAAGGCGCAGAGCCTGTCGGGCGGCAATCTGCAGAAGTTCATCGTCGGCCGCGAAATCGCGCTGCAGCCGAAGCTGCTGCTTGTCTCACAACCGACCTGGGGCGTCGATGTCGGCGCGGCCGCCTTCATCCGCCAGACGCTGGTTGATCTCAGCCGTGCTGGTGCTGCCGTGCTGATCGTCTCGGAGGAACTCGACGAGCTTTTCGAGATCTGCGACCGGCTGCTGGTGATTTGCAACGGCCGGCTGACGAAGTCGCTCATCCGCACGCAGACGGACCGCGAGGAGGTGGGTCTGCTGATGACAGGACTGGACGGCAGTGTTGCTGCAAACGGCGGGGACAGCCTTGCGTTTCAGGATTGAACAGCGGCCCGAGCCCTCGGCTCTCATGCGCGTCATGGCTCCCATCGCTGCGACGACGTTGACCCTTGTCGTCGGCGCCGTTCTGTTCGCAGCACTTGGTCACAACCCCGTCGCCATGCTCGACGCGTTCTTCGTCGCGCCGCTCAATTCGCTGAACGGCCTCTCGGAATTGTTGCTGAAGGCGTCGCCGCTGATCCTCATCGCCTGTGGCCTTGCGGTCGGCTTTCGCGCCAATGTCTGGAACATCGGCGCCGAGGGTCAACTCGTCATGGGAGCGATTGCGGCGACGGGTGTCGGGCTGTTTTATCCAAATCCGGAAAGCGTGCTGCTTTTGCCGCTGATGTTTTTGGCGGGCATGGCCGCCGGCATGGCCTGGGCCGCGATACCGGCATTTCTGCGGGCACGCATGAACACCAGCGAAATCCTTGTCACGCTGATGCTGACCTATGTTGCGACCCTGTTTTTGTCGTGGTTGGTCCATGGTCCGTGGCGAAACCCGGCTTCAACTATCCGCAGACCGCGCTGCTGCCGCCGGCTGCGCTGTTTGCATCGTTCGACGATGCCTACCGCGTCAACCATTCGATTTTCATCACGGCGCTCGTCGTCATAGTCATGTGGATTTTCACCGACCGCAGTTTCCTCGGCTACAAGATGACGGTGGGGGGTGCCGCACCGCTGGCCGCCCGCTATGCCGGCTTTCGCGAGTCGGCTGCCATATGGATTGGACTCTTGGCAGGCGGTGCCGCCGCCGGTGTCGCCGGCATGGCTGAGGCAGCGGGACCGCTTGGCCAGCTTTCGCCGAACGTCTCGCCGGGTTACGGCTTCGCCGCAATCATCGTCGCCTTTGTCGGGCGGTTGAACGCTTTCGGCATCGTGCTTGCAGGCCTGCTGATGTCGCTGCTCTTCCTCGGTGGCGAAACAGTCCAGGTCTCGCTCGGCCTTCCCTCGGCGCTGACTCGCGTGTTCCAAGGCGTCCTGCTGTTCTTCCTGCTCGCAGCCGACTTCTTCATCTTCTACCGCATTCGCCGGGTAGGGGGGCGGAACTGATGGATCTGTTCATCGCCATCTTCACCGGCACGATCGTCGCCGCCACGCCTCTGGTGCTGGCCGCGCTCGGCGAACTGGTGGTGGAAAAATCCGGCGTGCTCAATCTCGGCATCGAAGGCATGATGCTTACTGGTGCGGCCCTTGCCTTCGGCGTCGCCCTTGCGGGCTTGCCGTTGCCGCTGGCCATCATGGCCGGCATTGCCGGCGGCGCTGCATCGTCGATGCTGTTCGGCGTGCTGGCGCTGACCTTCCTGACCAACCAGTACGCAGCTGGCCTGGCTCTGGCGATCTTCGGTTCCGGCCTGTCGGCGATGATCGGTAACGGCTTTGGCAACACGCCGATCGCGGCTCTCGGCGCGCTTCATATTCCGGTCCTTTCGGATATTCCGGTCATTGGGCCGCTCATCTTCCGCTTCGACATACTGGTCTATTTCAGCCTGTTGATGGTTGTCCTCACCGGCTGGTTTCTCTACCGGACCAAGGCAGGCCTGGTGCTGCGCACGATCGGGGAATCGCCGCAATCCGCACATGCGATCGGTTATCCGGTTATCCGGATCCGCTATCTTGCGGTGTTGTTCGGCGGCGCCATGGCGGGATTGGCAGGAGCCTATCTGTCGGTGGCCTATACGCCGCTGTGGGTGGAGAACATGACCGCCGGCCGAGGTTGGATCGCGCTCGCGCTGGTGGTCTTTTCCACCTGGCGCCCCTATCGTGTCCTGTTCGGAGCCTGGCTGTTCGGCGGTATGACGATCCTGCAACTCCAGGGGCAGGTGCTCGGCATTCCCCTGCCGTCGGAGCTGCTCTCCGCGCTGCCCTATCTGGCGACGATCGTGGTGTTGGTGATCATCTCGCGCAATCGCCAGATGCTCGCCTTGAATTTCCCAGCATCCCTGGCAAAGCCATTCAGGCCCGCTGGCTAGCTAGAAACCATCCGCTCCCTTGAAGCGTGGCTTCAGGAATGAGTGCTGTTGACACACTGGACAGTAGGCGGTCTTCGGAAGCGTGCGCACTACGTTTGTAGTCAGAAGTGCAATAAAGCTTAATGGCTTTCAGTTGTGGCGGAACAATCGTAAATTAGGTTACGTTTGGATGGGTGTTTCAGGCCAAATTGCTCAGTCGTTCCAGCGGGGCATTGGACGGACTGAGACATAAAAAGATAATTAAATGAATATGTTACATCATAAACTTGCCATCGCCCCGATGATGGATAGGACGAACATGTGAGCAAAATCAGATAGTTATTGGGGGCCGTGTGCAAAAAAACTGCACACGAAAGTTCCGCTTCTTTTCCATTTTCGTTCCTGCGATGGAGTAGCCGACGGATCCCTTGGGACGCCGTTGAACAAGGGCGTCGACCTATCCTGCGAGGACCGTCGCCGGTGTATCCGCGATCTGCCCCCCCCGTCAGATAGCCGACGTCGTATAGGTAGTTCCCTCAAGCTGCTGGCTGCATGGCCGCCCTCAGCAGCATGCCAAATAGATCGCGCGGCTCGTCGGGATCAGCGAGCAGATCGAGTTCCTCGTATAGGCCGGTAGCTTGTAGCTGGTCGCGCACATATCGTAGCGCCGAAAAATCCTCGATGGCGAAGCCGACTGAATCGAATAGCGTGATCTGCTTGGCGTCGCGGCGGCCTTGAACCTTGGCGGCGATCACTTGCCAGAGCTCGGTCACTGGATGGCTGGGATCCAACTGCTGGATCTCGCCCTCGATGCGTGTCTGTGGCGGGAACTCGACGAAAATGTCGGAGCGCAGCAGGATGTCCTTGTGCAGTTCGGTCTTACCGGGGCAATCACCGCCGACGGCGTTGATGTGGACGCCGGAGCCGACCATGTTGTCGGTGAGAATCGTGGCGCACTGCTTGTCTGCGGTAACGGTCGTGATGATCCCGGCACCTTCAACCGCTTCCTGCCCGGTTGCGCAGATTGTGATGTCGAATCCCATGCCAGCCAGGTTCTTCGCGCATTTCAGCGAGGCGGACCGGTCGATATCGTAGAGCCTGAGCCGGTCGACGCCGGTCAGCGCCTTGAAGGCGATCGCCTGGAATTCCGATTGGGCGCCATTGCCGATGATGGCCATGGTGCGCGCGCCGCTCGGTGCCAGATACTTGGCCGCGACAGCGGACGTAGCGGCCGTGCGCAACGCAGTCAGGATGGTCATTTCGGTGAGCAGCATAGGGTAGCCGCTGCCAACATCGGCGAGCACGCCGAACGCGGTGACCGTCTGCAAACCCTGGCGCATGTTTTTCGGATGGCCGTTGACATATTTGAAGCCATAGAGGCGCCCATCGCTGGTCGGCATCAGTTCGATGACGCCATCGTGGCTATGCGAGGCGATACGTGGCGTCTTGTCGAAAAGTTCCCAGCGACGGAAGTCTTCCTCGATGTAGCTGGCGAGCTCGGTCAGGAAGCGCTCGACGCCGATGGCGATCACCAGCTTCATCATGCGATCGACGCTGACGAAGGGGACGATGTTCAGCTTTGCCGTGGTCATAATCAAAAGCTCCCGGAATGGCTGCGAGTCGGGCGGTCCATGATGCGGCGGCCCATCAGGCTCGCCGTCAGGTCGACCATCAGCGTCGCGGTGCGGCCACGCTCGTCAAGAAAAGGGTTCAACTCGACCAGGTCCAGGCTGGAGACGAGGCCGCTGTCGGACAGCATCTCCATCACCAGATGCGCCTCGCGGAACGTCGCGCCGCCGGGAACCGTGGTGCCGACTGCCGGTGCGATTGAGGGGTCGAGAAAGTCGACGTCGAGACTGACATGCAGCAGCCCGCCTTCCGCTGAGACACGCGCCAGAAAGGCGCGCAGCAGCGGCGCGATGCCATGCTCGTCGATCGCACGCATGTCGTGCACAGTCACGCCCGCCTGGTTGAGCGCGCTGCGCTCGGCCGGGTCGACGCTGCGCAGGCCCATGGTGCAGATATGCTTGGGATCGACCGCTGCCGGCAGATCTGGAAAATAGCCGCTAAAACCCGGCTGGCCGCTGGCGTAAGCAAGCGGAACACCGTGCAGATTGCCGCTGGCGGTGGTGTCGAGCGTGTGGAAGTCCGGATGCGCGTCAAGCCACAGCACAAACAGCGGACGCCTGGTTTCGGCGGCGCGGCGGGCAAGGCCCGACACTGTCCCGGCCGAGATTGAATGGTCGCCACCGAGAAAGATCGGCATGGCGTCCTTGCTCGCTGCGTAAGCGGCTGCGGCAATAGCGGATGTCCAGGCCGATACCTCGGGCAAGGCCTTCAGCGCCAGGTTGCCGTGCACGACGCGCCTCGCCGGAATTGCCTGGACGGCGCCCATGTCCTCGACAGTGTGCCCAAGGCCTGACAGCACTTCAGCAAGTCCGGCGGTTCTCAGCGCACTCGGCCCCATTTCGCATCCCATTCTGCCAGCGCCGTCCTGCACCGGCGCCCCGACGATTCTGCAACGCATTGTTTTTCCCGCGGCCAAGTTCGAATGCCGCGAGGAGATCATGGCGAGCCGGCGATATGAACAGGCAGAATTGGCAATTCGAGAAGCATTGTTTATCGTAATGGCAGAGAAAATGATCAAAATGGTAACCTCGATGGATGCGCTGGACGAACGGCTCGTGACCTTGCTGCGACATGATGCGCGGCGGAGCGTGTCTGATCTCGCCGTCGATCTCGGCGTCTCGCGCGCCACGGTCAGGGCACGTATGGAGCGGCTGGAACGGTCCGGCGACATCATCGGCTACACGGTGGTGCTGCGCGCCGACGCCGTCGATCAGCGCATCCGCGGTATCATGCTCATTGAGATTGAGGGCCATGCCGCCGACCGGGTGGTCCGGGCACTGGGCGGCTTCCCGGAAGTCTCGACCATCCATACAACCAATGGCCGCTGGGATCTGGTGGTCGAGCTCGGGACGGCATCACTGACTGATTTCGATGCGGTGCTGCGCCGCATCCGACTCATTGCCGGCATAACGGGCAGCGAAACCAGCCTTCTCCTGGCCACGCCGCGTACGACCCGAGCACGACTAGCGTAGCTGCCGACAAACGACGCCCGTCGCTGACATGGACTGCCGACAGTTGGAGTCTCGAAAATCAGTTTGCAGGTGCCCCTCCCGCTTCAGGCGTCGAAGGGCTGCTCAGCGATCGGTGCGGTAATCGGCGGCAACGACGTGCGAATGGGATGGTGCGGGAACGTCTGCGTTTAGGGTAGCCGTGCAGCGAGCGTTTGCACGTCTTTCCCGGATTAGACTAGATGTTCTGGCGGCGGGCAGAACCTCGCACCGGACCGTCGGCGCCGTTCGGTCGCGTCGCGGTGAGGCTGGCTTCAATGGACCTGAGAAGCGCAAGCGCATCGTCGAGCTTGTTCGTATCGCCGCCGGCTGCGGCAGCGATGGCAGCGCCCCATTCCTTGCGCACCAGCGCGTAGTTTTCGGCCCCGCGCCGCGTGCGGTGGACGCTGACACCGCGGCGGTCTTCCGGATCGACATGCCGCTCGATCAGTCCCTTTCCTTCGAGGTCGCGCAGAACCGGAGAAACGTTGGTGCGCTGCAGCCCGGTCGCCGCCGCGATCTGGCTGGGTGTCGCCGAGACGTGTGCAACCAGGTGACGCATGACCATGCCTTCCGACTGCGTGAGGGATAGCGCCCGCTCATCCCGGTATCCCTGGAACTGGATCTCGCGGGCAATGATGAGGATCAGGTCGGCCAGATCCGCCCACCGCACCGCCGGGGGTGGAGTTTTGCGTGCGGACGATTCGCGATCGGTTTCCATAAGAGGAGTTTACAACGCCCAGCCAGGTATGTATATGCTCATAATGATTATGTATACATAACTATCTTCCAATAGTCACATGGAGGCTCGAATGACCCCCACCTATTCACCAAACTCCGCCTGGCACTCTCCTCGTTCCATGGCACGCGCCGGCGGGCTGCACGGGGTCGGCGTCTATGTATTGCTCGCCGGCGCCTTCCTGCCGGTCGCCGATTTCTTCATCGTCAACGTGGCGCTGCCGACGATCTCCAACTCGCTCAAGGCGACACCGGCCGCACTTGAATTGGTGGTTTCCGTCTATGGCGTGGCCTATGCCGCCATGCTCGTTTTGGGCGGCCGGCTTGGCGATCGTTTCGGTCGTCACACGCTGTTTCTGGTCGGGCTTGCGGGCTTCATCCTGGCGTCGCTGGCCTGCGGCCTGGCGCCGACCATCGATGCGCTGATCGCCGCCCGCCTGGTCCAGGGGGCAACAGCGGCCATGCTGGTGCCGCAGGTGCTGGCGACCTTCCAGGCCACCCTGCAGGGCGAACGCAAGACCCGGGCCATCGCGCTTTACGGCGCAACCTCGGGCATCGCCGCGGTCGTCGGTCAACTCGCCGGCGGCCTGCTGGTCAGCGCCAATCTGTTCGGCACCTCCTGGCGGCCGATCTTCCTGATCAACATCCCGCTCGGCATCATCGTGTTCTTCGCCTCGCGGCTTGTCGTGCCGGCCAGCCGCTCGCCGCACCCCACCGGCATCGACCTGCCAGGCACCGTGCTGTTTGCCGCCACGCTGACGGCGCTTTTACTGCCGTTGACCGAAGGCCACTCGCTCGGCTGGCCGGCATGGACATGGGGGACGCTGATCGCTGCCGCTGTGCTGGCCACCCTGACCGTGATCGTCGAACGCGCTGCCGAGGCGCGCGGCGAGGTGCCGTTGCTGCCGCCGTCGCTGCTCAGGCTGCCGTCGATGTCGCGCGGCCTGGCCATGATTACCCTGTTCAGCGTCGGCTTCGGCGCCTTCATGTTCGTCTTCGCACTCACCGTCCAGAACGGACTCGGCGCCAACCCGCTCGAAAGCGGCCTCGCCATCCTGCCGATGGCGGTGATGTTCTTCATCGGCTCCGTGGTCAGCCCGCGCATGATCAACCGCTTCGGCCGCGGCGCCCTGGCAGCGGGCGGCCTCTTGCAGGCGCTTGGACTGGCTTTGTTGATCGGCATCATCGTTTCCGGCTGGCCGAAGGTGAGCCTGATCGAACTGGCGCTGCCCCTGGTGCTGATCGGCGCCGGACAATCGATGCTGTTTTCAGGGTTGTTCCGCGCCGTGCTCGCCGATGTTCCCGCCCACCTCGCCGGCGTCGGCAGCGGCGTTCTCATCACGCTGCAGCAATCCGGCCTGGCGCTCGGCGTCGCAACGCTGGGCACGCTCTATCTGGCGCTGGAGCCAGCGGGCATAGCGCGAGCCTTCGGCGCCGTCATCGCCTGTCAGCTTGCGATCATCATGCTGCTGGTGCTGTGCACGGGGCTGCTGCCGCGCTTCACCAAGCACCAGCCCAGCGCCCATCCGGTGGAAATGTGATACGGCCGAACTCAGCGGGTTGATCGCCAAGAATAAGCGCAATTCCATGGCGCCACCCAAGTCGTACCAAATTTCAACCACCAGCCTACATACCGGTGTTGGGCCTGAATTGGCAGCGGCAAAACGGCCGTTATTCAACGGAATTATGATGCTGCCCTAAACTCTGAATTGGACGGGGTTAGCTGCCTCGGGAACGGTACGCACACAAGAGTCTCGGCCGAGCATGCAAAACTTCGGCAAACGAGGAGCGAGGCAGAAGGACTTACCTCCATCTGCGGTGCTCCGACAGAACGCAAATAGAGGTCCGAAATGGTCGCTCCCCGCAAAACGCTTGATCGCTTGTTCGACGACGCCGAAGGCACTGTCCAGTCCCGGTTGACCAGCGGCGGCGTCATCAATCCCACCCGTCGCAGCCTTTTGGCCGCTGGCTGTTTTTGCCTGGCCAGCTGTTTTGCGACGCCTCTGTTCGCGGATGCGCCCATGGTGAAAAGCCAGGCACCCGGGTTTTATCGCTTGGCGGTGGGCGATTTTGAGATAACGGCGCTATCCGATGGCAGCAATATGCTGCCTGCCACGAAGTTACTGCAGGGCGACCCGGCTCGAATCGAAGAAGCACTGAAACGCAACTATCTCGGCGACCTCATCGAGACCTCCCACAATTCCTTTCTCGTCAATACCGGAGCCAAGCTGGTCTTGATCGACGCTGGCGCAGGCTCACTGTTGGGGGCAACCACAGGTCATCTGTTAAGCAATCTGCGCGCGTCGGGGAGCAGATCGATGAACTTTACCTCACACATCTGCACACGGATCACGTTGGGGGTCTCATGGCCGAGAGCCAGAGAGCTTTTCCCAATGCAATTGTGCGTGTCGAAAAGCGGGACACCGATTACTGGCTAAGCGAGGCAAACATGCGCGCTGCTCCCGCTGAAGCGAAGCGATTCTTTGAGGCCGCCATAGCATCGATCACGCCATACATGCGAGCTGGCAAGCTCGCCGTGTTCGAAGGCAACACCGACCTCGTGCCTGGTGTGCGCGCGCAAACCGCTTATGGGCACACGCCCGGACACACCATGTACGTCGTCGAGAGCAGGGGCGAGAAGATAGTCCTGTGGGGCGATGTCGTGCATGTCGCCGTGGTGCAGTTCAAAGACCCTTCTGTCACAATCCGGTACGATGGGGACGCATCGGAGGCCCAACAGGTGCACGAACTTGCATTCGCAGATGCGGCACAGAATGGCTACATCGTGGGCGGCGCCCACATATCGTTTCCTGGATTGGGCCGCGTGCGACGCGACGCCGATAACGCCTACACCTATGTGCCCGTGGACTACAGTCAGGGATAGGCCTCCATAAGCCAGACTATGCTTGCGTGGCTGGGGCAGCGTCCTCAATCGACGAGCCGTCGCGGGGCGATCCGCAGACATCTCCCACCAGCGAACGAAACCATTGGTGGGCAGGGTGAGTGTGCAATCGTTCGTGCCAGATCAGCTTGTAGAGCAGCTTCTCTGTCTCGAACGGCAAGTCGCGCACCACCAGCTGACGCTCATCTGCAATGGCGCGCCACGGTCCGTTGAAGAAGCCAAGTGGGACGCAGGTAAGAAGGTCGCTCTGTGCGGCAATCCTCAGCGCATCGGCAAAATGATTGACGACGGCAACGATCGTTCTTGTTCGCCCCGTCAGGCTGAGCCAGCCGTCCACAAGCCCCAGTTCCAGACCGGATGGGGTTGCCAAAACGTGCGCCGCAGCGGTGAACTGATCGAGGCTCAGAGACTGCGCCAGTTCGTGCCCGCTGCGCATGACGCAGACATAGCGATCCGTCCGGAGACTTTGCACATGTACTTCTCTCGGCAGCGAGGCAAACATGCCTACCGCGCAGTCGAGTGCGCCACGGTCGATTCCCTCCAGCGAGTCCTCATGGGTATGAACTGCAAAAGAAACGCGGGCACGCGGGGATGCGGCCTGTAACTTCAGCGTGATTGCGCTGACACCTTCCATTGCAAGACTGTCTGTGACCGCAATTCGAAAACTGGTCGTATCCGATCCCGGATCGAAATCGTCGGGCGCGAACGAGGCGCGGATTGCCGTAAGCGAGCGATGAATTTCGGGCCACATCGCGACCATGCGAGACGTCGGTTGGACACCCGTCGCTGTCTTGAGGAAGAGCTGATCTTTCGTCAGCTTGCGAGCGCGACGCAACGCATTGCTCACTGCCGGCTGACTCATCGCCAGGCTCGCGGCCGCACGCGTGACATTCCTTTCCAGCATGATGGCCTCAAGGACTGCGATCAGGTTCAGATCGAGGCGCACGTTATTCACCCAGGAAATGATGCTTGTGTCTAATTCTAAATTGGACGCACTGAACGCGGCAGGCAATCCTGTTTCGAACGAGCAACCGAACACATGCGAGTGAATGCGCGCATCCCGCCATCGGTGATAAAAGCTCCGTACAAAAATAGAGGATACGCCATGAATGATCTCGCTTTCGCGGACGTGCTGCCGAAACTTACTGGCAAGATCAGCCCTGACCGCATTCGATTGATGCGAACACCGCGTCCGCCGAAGGGTCTGATCGACGGGTTCAAGCGGATCGGCGACGCCTCGAGCGTCATTTCGGATATTATGGATGAGCTCGGTATCACCGGGGCGATTGGCGCATCAACTCTGAAGCCGACCCTGCCATCAACGTCGATTGTCGGTCCCGCGCTTACGGTGCGCAACATCCTGCAGCGCGAGCATGTCTACGAAACGGCGCGCGACCACGTCAACCGGATGGCAGAGTTCGAAGCCCACAACCTGGCATTGCCGGGTGATGTGGTGGTCATCGATGGCGTCGCCGGCGTTTCGAACATGGGCGGAATTTCGGCCCAGACAGGAAAAAGACAGGGGGAGGCGGGCGCGATCGTCTCCGGAGGCATTCGCGACCTCGGACATTCGCGACGGGTCGGATATCCCCTGTGGGCCACCGAGATCACACCTGTCACCGGCAAATGGCGGATCGAAACCGTGGAGATCAATGGCGATATCCAGATCGCCGGTGTCAGGGTTGCCCCCGGCGACATTGTTGTCGCGGACGAAACCGGCGTCTGCTTCATCCCGATCGCCCGAGCCGCCGAAGTTCTCGCAAAGGCGCTGAAGAAGTCAGCCTTTGAAGAGGCGAAGTGCGAAGCGATCGAAGCCGGTACCTCGGTGGCGGATCTGCCGGGCAATGCATAGAGCGATAGGTCATCCAGTGAAGAAGCTCCGCGTCGCCATCATCAACGATTACCAGGACGTCGTCCGCACGCTGGACTGCTTTTCCAAACTGGAAGGCCATGACGTTACCATCTGGACCGATATCGTTGAGGACATCGACGTCCTGGCAAATCGTCTGTTCGAGGCAGATGTCCTTGTGCTGATGCGTGAGCGCACCAGGATCGATGAAAGCCTGCTCAGCCGCCTGCCCAACTTGAAGCTCATCAGCCAGAACGGTCACATCCCCCACATCGATCTGGCGGCTTGCGATAGGCATGGCGTCGTCGTTTCGTCCGCTCTCACATCGCGTCCGTCCTATTCGACGGTGGAATTTACCTGGGGGTTGATCCTTGCAGCGATGCGCAACATTCCGTTCGAGAGTGCATCGCTGCGGCAAGGCCATTGGCAGACGACCATCGGGCTGGGCTTGAGGGGGCGTGTTCTGGGTATCTATGGTTTCGGCCGGTTGGGCTCGATGGTCGCGCGGATCGGCATGGCCTTCGGCATGGCTGTGCTGGTGTGGGGCCGCGAGGGCTCACTGGCTCGTGCCAAAGCTGAAGGGTTCAACACTGCTCCGGACAAGGACTCGCTGTTCCGGCTGGCGGATGTCCTCAGTTTGCATCTGCGGCTGAATGCCGAGACCACCGGTGTGATTGGTCCTGATGATCTGGCCTTGATGAAGCCGACTGCTCTGCTTGTGAACACCAGCCGTGCCGAGTTGATTCAGCCAGGGGCTTTGGTGTCGGCGCTTAAGCGCGGCCGACCCGGAAAAGCGGCCGTCGATGTGTTCGAACGCGAGCCGCTCACCAATCCCGACGACGCCTTGCTCAGGCTTCCCAACGCACTGTGCACACCGCATCTCGGCTACGTCGAACGTGACAATTACGAGTTCGCCTACGGCAACGCATTCGATCAGATAGTGGCGTTCGCGACGGGAACCCCGATCAACGTCCACAATGCCCATGGCCCAAAACAGGATCACTGAGATGGATCTCGAACTCGACGGCAAAGTTGTCCTGATTACCGGGGGCAGCAAGGGAATAGGGCTGGCCTGCGCGCACGCCTTCGGCAGGGAAGGGGCCCGCGTGGCGATTGTATCGCGCAGTCAGGAGAACCTGGACAACGCGAAAGCAAGCATGGCTGCCGATGGTCTGTCGGTAGCGACCTTCGCCGCCGACCTGTCGGACGGGCTTGCGGCAAAGGAAATGGTCGCCGCGCTGGAGGATCAGGTGGGTCCGATCTCGTCCTTGATCAATTCGGCCGGCGGCGCAAGGAGAGTTCCTCCGGACGAGTTGACGCCAGACAAGTGGCGTACCGCGATGGACGCGAAATTCTTCACCTACATGAACGTCATGGACTACGTCCTGCCCCTGATGGTGGCACGGCGCGCGGGCACGATCGTCAACATAGTCGGCACCGGCGGTAAGATCGCATCCCCCATGCATTTGCCGGGAGGGGCCGCCAACGCGGCGCTGATGCTCGCCTCGGCGGGACTGGCGGCCGCCTGGGGCCCCGCCGGCATAAGGGTCAACGTCATCAATCCCGCCGCCACCATGACGGAGCGTCTGCAGATGTCGCTTGAAGTCGAATCCAAAATGACGGGCAAGGCGCCGGAGGAACTGCTGCGGCTGAACGAGCAACGCATTCCGCTGCGGCGCTATGCAAAGCCGGAAGAAGTGGCCGACGCCGCACTTTTCCTCGCCAGCGCCAGATCCTCTTACGTGACAGGGGCTTCGCTGACCATGGACGGAGGTCTCACCCCATTGGTCGTTTAGCCGGCCCCACAGCAAAGCAACTACGGGAGGAGAAAATGTTCACTTGGTACAAGCAGTTGACGGAGCGGGAGCGGAACACCTTCTGGGGTTGCTTCGCCGGCTGGGCAGTGGATGCGATGGACGCGCAGCTGTTCAGCTTCGTATTGCCAATTCTCATTGTGGCCTGGGGAATGACGACGGCGCAGGCCGGTTACCTGGCTACGGCGACGCTGCTCTCCGCGGCGGTCGGCGGATGGGCCTGTGGATACCTCGCTGACCGTTTCGGTCGTGCCCGCATCATGCAGTTCACAATCCTGTGGTTCTGCCTCTTCACCTTCCTCGCCGGTTTTGCACAGAACTTCCAGCAGCTGATGTTCTTGCGCATCCTGCAAGGGCTGGGCTTCGGCGGTGAGTGGGCGGCCGGCGCGGTTCTCATGGGCGAGATCATTCGCGCCGAACATCGCGGCAAGGCCGTGGGCACCGTCCAGAGCGGATTCGGCATCGGATGGAGCGCGGCCGCCATCCTGGCAGGCGTGGTTTTGGCGCACCTGCCCGAGGAGTATGGCTGGCGCGTGCTTTTGATGATCGGCGTTCTTCCCGGCCTTCTGGTTCTCTATTTGCGCCGCAAAATCGAGGAGCCTGAGGTTTTTGTCAAAACGCGCGAGCTTGTCGAGAGGAGCGGAACCCGTCCGGGATTGGGGGCGATATTTCAACCGGAAACGTTGCGAATAACGGTGCTCTCCTCGCTGCTTGCATTTGGCGTGATTGGCGTTGGTGGCGCAATCGTCAACTGGCTGCCAACGTTTATGAGGACCGTGCGCGGGCTGCCGCCGAGCACTTCGGG
Organism: Mesorhizobium kowhaii; assembly: GCF_042431665.1. Taxonomy (NCBI): domain Bacteria; kingdom Pseudomonadati; phylum Pseudomonadota; class Alphaproteobacteria; order Hyphomicrobiales; family Phyllobacteriaceae; genus Mesorhizobium; species Mesorhizobium kowhaii. The sequence goes on along the minus strand of NZ_JBHLYT010000017.1, from coordinate 103,445 downwards.
ATACTACGTGTTCGTGGTGACCGGTGGCTCGTTTTTCGGATTTCTGGCCAGCGCATACCTGGCCGATTATCTGGGGCGGCGGCGGACATTCCAGCTCTTTCTGGTGTGTTCCTGGCTGGTTACCGTCGCTTACATGTTCTTGCCGCTATCCGGCTGGCTGCTGGTTGTCCTGGGTGCGCCGTTCGGCTTCTTCACAATCGGAAACTATGCGGCGTTGGGACCGTTCTTCACCGAGCTTTTCCCCTCTGCCATTCGCGCGAGCGGCCAGAGTTTTGCTTACAACTCCGGCAAGGCGGCAGGCGCGGCAGCCGTATCTAGTATCGGGATACTGGCGCAATATATCAACCTGGCGGAGGCGATCGGCCTGGTTGCGCTGTTGGGCTACGGCATCGCTTTTGCCGCGACCCTTATGCTGCCCGAGACGCGCGGAATTCAACTGACTTCCGGCTATGAGCCTCCTGCGCCGCGTCCTGATACGGGCGTTTCTTCGCCGCCCGCCCAAGCCTCGGTTTTGCGCGCGAGACGATAGCCGGTCCAGGTGCATTCGTGTGCAACCTGACTCCAACCGTTCGGCACCGGCAATTTACGAATTATCCCACGGATCAGATCTCGCGGAGGATCAACAGAACCATGCGCAAGAGCATTTCGGTGAAAGGACTGAGCCACAGGCATCCAGTTCCCAATGCCTGTCGGATTGGCAACATGGTGTTCTCGGGAGCGGTTCACGGTGTGAGTCCGACCACTCACGAGTTGTCGGTCGAGATGGCGGATCAGTCAGCCAATGTGTTTGCCAATATGCGTGCCATCATCGAGGCCACGGGCGGCAGGGTGGAGGACATTATCAAGGTGGAGATCTATCTCCGTGACAGCGGCGACAGGAATGCCGTGAATGAAGAATGGCTGCGGATGTTCCCGGATCCGGAGTCGCGCCCGGCTCGGCACGTTCGGCCATTGCCGCCGGATAGCCCATCTCTGGTGCAATGCGAATTCATTGCAGTTATCGAGGAATTGCTTGATCTCAGTACCTAGATCACCGTTTCTCCTCCATCGATAACCAGAATCTGGCCCGTCATGTATGAGGACCGGTCGGACACCAGAAACAGCACTGCCTCCGCGATTTCCTCGACGCTTGCCCAACGGCCAAGCGGCACCCTTTCGCGGATGTAGGCTTCGATGGCTTCCCGGCCCCCCATCTGGGCGATGAAAGGAGCATTGAAGGGCGTGTCCACCCAACCGGGGCAAAGCGCGTTGACGCGAATGCCGAAGCGGCCATAGTCGCCCGCCATCTGCCTCGTCATCGCGATCACCGCGTGCTTGGTCGTCGTATAGGCGATCATCTCACGGTCGTAGAGCACGCCGGAGCTCGACGACGTGTTGAGGATGACCCCGCGACCTGCCTCTTTCATAAACGGCATGACGATGCGGGCACCGAGGAAATGAGCCCGCACGTTGAGCGTCCAGGATGTGTCGAAGCCTTTGACACTCACACCGAGCACGTCACCCTCGACCTGTACGCCGGCATGATTGTGGAGGATGTCGATCCTGCCTTGAGTGTCGATGAAATCGTGAAAACTGGCTTCAAGAGCCTTGTCGTCTGTCAGGTCGAACACAAGCGCTTTCGCCCGGCCACCCGCCGCACAGATCTGTTCGACGGTCGCGTTCGCGCCGTCAGCACTGCGATCCGCGACGCCGACCATCGCACCCTCGCGCGCGATGATCAACGCTGCCGCCCTGCCGATGCCTGATCCTGCCCCGGTGACGATCGCCGTCCTGTCCTTCAGGATCATCTTTCACCACCCTTTCTCCGCGGCTCGTAATCCTGCATCATCCGGTGGGTGAGCCTCGCCAGCTTTGTTGCGCGCCGATCAACCTCTGAGGAAAAGACAGGCATGTACGACTTCGGCCCTTTCAAGTTCGAGTCGAAGCAGGATTTTTTCGACAAGGCAATCCGTTTCTGGAATCCCGACAAGACCAGGTTCTGGCAGAAAGCCGGGATCGATCTCGTGGTCGGCAGGCGGGAGGGCTATTTCCTCTACGACATGTCGGGACGCCGCCTGATCGACTTGCACCTGAATGGCGGCACCTACAATCTCGGTCACCGCAATCCGGAGCTGGTAGAGACGCTGAAGAGCGCGCTCGACTATTTCGACATCGGCAATCATTGGTTCCCGTCCGTCGCGCGAACGGCGCTGGCCGAATCCCTCGTCAATGTCTCGCCGGGAATGAAATATGCGATCTTTGCGCCGGGCGGCGCGGAGGCGGTGGACATCGCCATCAAGAGCGCTCGCTATGCCACCAAGCGGCGCAAGATCGTGTCGATCATCAAAGGTTATCACGGACATTCGGGGCTCGCGGTAGCGACCGGCGACGATCGCTTCACCAAGATCTTTCTCTCCGAGCAACCGGAGACGTTCATCCAGGTTCCCTTCAACGATATCGATGCCATGGAGAAGGCGCTCAAGGGCGAGGACGTCGCGGCGTTGATTATCGAGACGATCCCCGCCACATACGGCTTCCCGATGCCGAAAGACGGCTATCTCAACGCCTGCAAAGCGCTGTGCGAAAAGCAGGGCACGATGTACATCGCCGACGAGGTCCAGACCGGCCTGATGCGGACCGGCAGCATGTGGGGCTGGCAGGCCTATGGCGTCCAGCCGGACATCATGGTGACGGCAAAGGGCCTGTCCGGCGGACTCTATCCGATCAGCGCGGCGCTGGTGAACGACAAGGCCGGCGGCTGGCTCAACGAGGATGGGGCGGCCCACATCTCGACCACCGGCGGGGCCGAACTCGGCTGTGTCGTCGGCCACAAGGTCATCGAGATGCTGCAGCGGCCTGAATTGGTGGCCAATGTAGGCACCGTGACCGGGTTCATGGCAAAGGCTATGCGCGAGATGTCGGTTCGTCACGGCGATATCTTCACCGGGGTGCGCCAGAAAGGCGTGATCCTTGGCCTGGAATTCAGCAATCACCCGGAAGGCGCGGTCTTCGTGTCACGTGCACTCTACGAGCAGGGCGTTTGGGCGATTTTCTCGTCACTCGACAAGCGGGTGCTGCAGTGGAAGCCCGGCGTTCTTCTGGATCACGAAACCTGCCAGGACATCATGGATCGTTTCGATGCGGCAATGCCGCGTGCGCGAGAACTGCTGCATCAGGCAGGCAAGGCGAGTTGACATGTCCCGAACCTGGTTGAAACTGCCAGGCGTCCAGTTCGAGCCGGCGGCTGGACTTGCCGGGATCGCGCGGGTTCGGGCAGGGGACATGGGTGCAATGATTGGGCAGGACGGATAGTGACGGATTTCGACGCGCTCACCCACGACCAGCAACTCGGCATCCTGCAGGAGACGGCGGAGACAGCCACTGCCAGCTACGATCTGCCGGCGGACGTTTCCGTCGAGATGATCAACCTGTCGGAGAACGCGACCTACAAGATTGCGGCTCGCGACGGCCGGCGGTGGGCGCTTCGCATCCACCGCGACGGTTACCATTCAAGGACGGCTATCCAATCTGAACTGGCCTGGCTGACCGATCTGCGCCAGACCCGGATCGTCTCTACACCCGTGCCGGTCGCGGGCAAGGACGGCGAGCAAATCCAGCTTGTTGGCCATCCCAGATTGGCGCGACCCCGTCATGTCGTGTTGTCGCAATGGGAGACCGGTTCGGAGCCAGGCATAGGCGAGGCGCTCGCGGAACCATTTGAGGTGCTGGGCGAGGTGACGGCCCGCATGCACATCCACGCCCGGCAGTGGCGGCGCCCTTCCTGGTTCAGCCGCCACGTATGGGATTTCGAGACAAGCCTCGGCGAGGAAAGCCCCCATTGGGGGAGTTGGCGCGACGGCATGGGCGTCGACGCTGCGAAAGCCAAGCACTTTGGCCGGACCGTAGATCTGATCGGCCGCAGGCTCGCCGCCTTCGGCAAAGGCCATGACCGCTTCGGCCTCATTCATTGCGACCTGCGGCTCGCCAACCTGCTGATCGACGGCAAGACAGTGAAGGTCATAGACTTCGACGACTGCGGCTTCGGCTGGTATATGTATGACGCGGCGACGCCCATCTCCTTCTACGAGCACGAGCCGCAAGCAGCCGATCTTATCCAGTCGTGGACGACCGGCTATCGCCGTGTGCTTGACCTGCCCAAGGCGGACGAGGACGAGATCCCGACCTTCGTGATGCTGCGGCGCCTGCTCCTCGTTGCATGGATCGGCTCGCACGCGGAGACGGACCTCGCCAGGTCGATGGGCCTCCCTTACACCGAGGGAACGGTCGGGCTGTGCGAGTCGTATCTGAGCAAGTTTTCCTAGACTAGCTCTGCCCGGCCGCCATTCGACGCGAATGATTGGACGCCATCATCAGGCCAGTGCTTCCAGGCTCTCCGGCAGGATCTGGCCGCCGTCGACGATGATCGTCTGCCCCGTCACATAGCCTGCCTCCTTCGAAGCAAAGTAGATCGCGGCGTGGCCGATGTCCTCCACGGTTCCGAGCCGCTTGAGCGGGATCGAGGCTGCCATGGTCTTCTGGTAGTCCTCGCCCAGGCCGGCAAGGCCCTCGGTCACGATGTTGCCCGGCATGACGGCGTTGACGGTGATGCCGTATTTCGCCAGCTCGATGCAGGCCGTGCGCATAAAGCCGAGCTGTCCCGCCTTGGTGGCGCCGTAGTGCGACCACCCGGGAAAACCGGTGACCGGTCCAGTGATCGACGACGTCAGCACGATGCGACCCTGGTCGGATTTCTTGAGATAGGGAACCGCCGCCTTGACTGCGTGGAAGGTGCCCTTGAGGTTGGTGTCGACAACCTCGTCCCATTGTTCCGAGGTCATGTCCTCGAGCCGCGCCTGCGGGAAAATTCCGGCATTGGCGCACAACACGTCGATGCCAGCGTTTCTTGCGGCTGCCGCCGCAAGTGCGCCCTCAATGCTGGCGAGTGAAGTGACGTCGCCAACCACGCCGAAGGCTCCGTGGCCGATCTCGGCGGCCGCGGCTTCGGCCTGGTCGGCATGGCGCGCAACGATGGCGACCTTGGCACCCGAGAGCGCGAACACCCGCGCTATGCCCTTGCCGATGCCTTTCGATCCGCCTGTAACGACAACGGACCGACCCTTCAAAGACTGGGTCATGATTTGAAGCTCCGAAATGAGACGGGGACAGAGTGATACTCTGTCCCCGTTGCCGAAAGGATTCCAGGGCGATGGACGCCCTAGCCTTCGTTCACCATGTGACCGATGTTCTCGTATGCCTTGGGGTTGGCGGACTTCAACACGAAGCCCCAGATCAGGCCGACGACAAGGATCGCAAGCCCCACGTAGGGGATGCTCCTGGCGAAGCCATTGGTACCGCCCAGGGTCGCGAGATTGGCCACCAGCGTGTAGACGAGGACCAGCTGGACAACGAGCGAGATCAACGGCGCAATGACAGTCGTCAGCACGCCGCCGCCGCCGTTCTTCTTGAACCACATGTAGATCGCCAGCGAGACAACGGCCTGCAGCACCAGCAGCAGTCCGGTGCCAAGCACCGCAAACAGCGTATAGACACCAAGCCAGGCCTGTCCCGACGGATCGTCGAAGCCGTAGGCCAAACCGTAGAGCAGGACCCATATCGCCGCCAGCACCGACTGCAGGGCCGAGGCCTTGTGAGGGCTCTTGTGGTGATCATGCGTCTCCGCGATCGCCTGTGGCAGAACGCCTTCGCGCGCCAGCGAGTACAGGTAGCGGGAAGCGGTGTTGTGGAAGGCCATGCCGCAGGCGAAGGAACTGGTCAGGATGAGGAGCGACATCAGCTGGTAGCCCCAGCCGCCGACAAAACTCTGAACCGGTGTCAGGAAGAAGTTCACCCCGTCGGAGAATGCCTTGGCCACCATGTCGGCCTCGGTGGGATAGGCTGCCACCGCGCACCAGCTGACGAAGGTGTAGAACAGGCCAAGGCCGATGACCGAAATCAGCAGCGATTGCGGAATGATGCGCTTCGGATCGCGGGATTCCTCGGCATAGTTCGGCGCCATCTCGAAGCCGACCCACGACCAGAACGCCATGAAGATGCCGACGGCCGCCGCGCCCGCCGGTATTGCGACGGTTCCGACTGTCTGCTCGGCGACAGGCGTGAACACCTTGAACATATTCAACGAATCGCCGGAAAAGTTCGTCCCGCCATGGGCAAGAAGCACGCCCAGGGAGAAGATCACGAGCATGATCACTTCAAGAATGAGGGCTATCCCGAGCAGCCGTGCCGACACCTTCACGTCGCGATAGGCAAGTGCTGCGATGACCACGATCATGGCCAGGGCAAGGACGATCCACGGCACGTTGATGCCGAAGTGCTGGGAAATCCACAAATTGCCGAAAAACGCGAACAACCCGGTGAGGGAGGCCTCGAACAGCGAATAGCAGGCGAGCGAGCCTATGCCTGCGGACATGCCGACCTCACGGCCGAGCCCTTGGCTGATGAAGGAGTAAAAGCCGCCGACGGACGATACGCGCGATGCCATCGCGGCATAGCCGACCGAGAAGATGGTCAGCACGATCGTCGCCATCAGGAAGGCGGCCGGCGTATATTTGCCGATGCCGTAGCCTGCCGCGAACGGGACATTGCCCAGCATTGCCGACATTGGTGCAGCGCCGGTGACGGCCAGAAAGAGCACTCCCGCGAGCCCCACGGCCTTCGAGTGCAAAAGGTTGATGCTGTTACTCTTCGAAACGTCGATCGTTCCGCTTGCAGTTTCGATGGCCATGAAGCCCCTCCATTCGTGACAGCTGTATTTGTTCCCCGCACATGGCGGCCGATGTGTCCCAGCCTGCGAGTGCTGCAATGACACTACGGACGTAGCGTCACTTTGCCAAGGCCATGATTTTGCAAAGCTCGAAACTCGACATGACGTGGCAGTAGATCATATTGATGATTTCGAGCTCCTTGCGATGAAGCTCGTCGGTCGCCGCCGCGCGGCAATCCTCGATCACGATGACGGCATAGCTTTCATCCGCCAGGCTGCGCACCGTCGATGACACGCACTGGTCCGTGAAGATGCCGCAACAGATGACATTCCTGATGCCAAGATTGTGCAGGATCAGACGAAGATTTGTTCCCGTCAGCGCGGAGTCGGTGGTCTTGGTTACGACGATTTCGTCGCCGACCGGCTGAAGCTCGGCAACGAGCTGCGACGGCGCGTCGTTCTTGGGCAGAAGTAAATTGTTCCACCCCGGCATTTTCTGGGAGAGCGAACGGTCGCGCCCGTCCTTGGTGTGGCAAGCGATACGGGCAAAGAGGCATTCGATGCCATTTGCCCGTGCCAGCTCCAGCAATCTTGCCGTGTTCGGTATGACCGTGCCGTGCATGCGCTGGTGGAACGGCGTCCACAGATCGTAGCGGTGCTGCTCTTGCGGTGAAAGCGACGCGCGATCCGGCCGTTCCAGGTACGTATTTTGAACATCGATGACCAGGATGGCGGTTTGCGCCGGCACCAGCATCGGATCATCTGGCTCGGGTGCGCCAACGTAGTAGAGCGAACGGAATCCGGTTTTCCAGCTCATGCGGTCCTTCAGAAGCGGAATGTGAAAAGGCCTCGCGCCGCATAAGTCTCGGCGGCTTCTTCGATGAAACGGGCGATGCGTTCGGCCTGGTAGGTATCGCGCATCGTCGCAGCGGCCTCTAGCAATTCTTCCTTGGACTTGGCGCGGCCGGGGCGCAGCAATTCATATACCTGCATGATGAAATCCTGGGGCACCTCGACAAGCTCCGCCCCCCGCTCGAAGTTGAGGGCCAGTGTCGGCCGTCCGACATCGCGCGCCACATCGGCCTGAGCCTGCAGCGCTTGCGGTGTGATGCGAAGGTCTTCCATCGTCACGTCGCCGGCAAGCACCGAATCCAGCGTTATCTCAGGAAGCGACTTGCCGCGCTTGCCCGTCACGGCGCCGGGCTGTGTTTCGGCGAGCGGATAGTCGGCACGCGTGCGGGTCATGATTTCGCCCCCGTCAGCGTGACTTCAACCTCTTCGGGAGCCGCACCAGCCTCTGTCAGTCCGGTTTCGATCGCGTAGATGAGGGCGACACGGGCGTGGTAGCGCGAACCCATGGCCTCGCCCCGCTGCGGCACCACGATGGGCTCCGGCATTTCGCCCAGCGCATACGCGGCCGCATTGGCACCCAGCGCGCGATAGTGCTCGAGCCTGGTGATCGGCGCATTGGAAAACAGCTCCAGGTTGTTGTGCGGCTGGCGGTCACGCTGGTGAATGACGGCCGTGCCCTTGGCCTGGATGCCGATGCCGATGCCGCTACCGGCAAGCCGGGCGGCGGACAGACCGAGGAAGGACGTATCCGCTGTGTGACGGAATCGAACGACGCGCGCCTTCAGCCCGCGCGCTTGGATTGCATCGAGCATGGCGCCAAGGACTTCGGAAAGCCGATGTCCGGCCGTCGTTCGGTAAAGCTTCAGCCCGAAGGCCGGGCTGATGCCGATCACCACGTCATCGTTTGCCGATCCGTTGGCCGCCGGCCCAAGGTTGCGGTAGCGGATGTGCCTTGCTTCGTCCTTCTCGTGCAGGGCTTCGGAGCGCAGCACTTCCTTCTGATCCAGAACATCGCGGATATCGTTGAGCTGCAGGCGGCGTTCTTCGGAGACGCGATAGCCGGAGCCGGGACCGAGATAGTCGTTCGGATCGTTCACCGCGCTGACGATCCGCCCATTGCGGATCATGGCCGAGGTCTGGAGATAGTCGCCGGAAAGGCGCAGCTTCACCACGTTCAGGAGGTTCTCGGCCTCTTCGCGGAAACCGCGGTTGGCCAGCGCCTTGACCACGTCGATCACGGTGATGCCGCGCTCCTTGATGGCCTCGCTGATGAAGCTCACGTCGCGCGGCATCAGGCTGCGCGTATCGTCGGAGCCGGAGGCATAAACCACACTGGTCTTCATGTCCTCGGTCGGCGTCGAAAGGCCGAGTTCCTCGAACACGGCGGCGATCGCCTCCACCGCCCGCTCGCGCAACTCGATCGCGCGTGACTCGGGCAGCGGCGTCAAACCGCCATCGGCCTCGAAATCCCGCTGCAGCACGAGATAGTCTTCCAGTTCCTCGCCGTTGATCAGCGACGGGTTGAACGAGTTGTCGTATTTCAGGATCGATCCCATTCCGGAGCAAATCAGGTCGGAGCCGGCAATCAGGTAGGGAAGGATCTTGGCGCCGACGCGAATTTCCGATTCGGTGGAGCGCGCGTCATTGCCTGATGCGCATTCGAGATCGAGCCAGACGGCGATGAGGTTCTCGGCCATCAACTCGCGAACACCACCAGGAATGGTGGCGGTCAATGGGGCCCCGTCGATGCCACCATTTTGCGTGCCCTGCACCCCCATGCCGCGCTGCAGGCAGAGGCAGCGCGCCTCCAGGTAGAGCAGCGATTTTGCCTCATGGAAGCCCATCAGCAACTCAGAGCCGGCACCCGATGTGCAGCGCATCTTGACGCCGCGCGAGGCATAGGCGGCGGCGAGGAATGCCTTGGACCATGGCGTGTCGTCGCCATCGGTGAACGATTTTTCGGTGCCGTAGACGGAAACAGTTTCGGCGTAGGATGTGAAGCCGGCCATGGCGATGCGCAACTCCTCCGCTTCCTCGCTGGAGCATTGGAACAGCGTTCCCCAGCGGCCTACCGCGCCGCCTACCGCACACGCCACCGCGTTGGACCAGGCATTGCGCGACACGCGCATCGTTGTCTCGATCTCGTCGAAGCCAAAGGCGACGGCTGTTGCGGCATCCGCGGCGAGCTGGAGCGGGTCGTCCTTGGCGTTGGTTACATGCGCCTGATTGCCCGGCGTCTTGCGTGCCCTCATCTTCGAGTAGGCGAAGGCGATCTCCAGCGCATTGAGCTGCGATACGACCTCGGCGAGTTTCGCAGGTGTCATGCCATGGGCGAGCCGCACGAGCTTTTCGCGGGGCACGTTCATGTCGACAAGCCAGCGTGCGACGGTCGCTGAGTCCAGCGCCATCGCTTCAGGCGCCACTTCCGGATCGATGTGATGGCGGGCAATGAAGCGGTCGATCATGTCGTAGTCGTGTTCGAGTACGCCATCGAGGGACACGACGCGCCCGCCCTTGATGGCGATGCCTGGTTTGGGATCGGCCGGACTCGAGAAGGCGGAGAAGCCGTTGGCAGGGTCTTCGGCTGCAAACTTGTCCAGGCGCAAAGGCCGTTCGTCCCAGTCGGCGAAGCGCTTCCAGCGGTTCAGTTTCGGTATCATGCGTGCGTTTCCCGGCCTAACGGAAAGACTAGTGAATGCCTGCTCGTCATACAATGGCCTGGATCGGACGTAGCCGAAGGGCCTGCACGCCGGTACTTACTCCGAAACCCAACTCCAGATTCCATGGAGTGCAATGATATCGAAATCCGGCAGATCTGCTCGTGCCGCAAATTCCTGGAATGAAACTAAGCGCTTTGCACGAAAATCCTGCCGAGCCAGTCGATGAACACGCGTACGCGTGGCGAGAGTTGGCGGTTGCGCGGATAGAGGACCGAAACGGGCGTGCTGGACGGTGGGAACCCCGCAAGCACCTCGACCACTTCGCCAGCTCTTAGGGCGTGTTCGGCGTGGTAGCGTGGGATCTGGATCAGGCCCAGTCCTTGTTTCGCCGCCGCCAGATAACTCTCCGCCGCATTGACCGAGACGGTGGCGGGTAGAGTCACGTCGTGAACATCGCCGTCGACCGAGAACTCCAGCGGGAGCAAGCCCCCGGTTGCCGATGAGCGAAAGCCGATCATGTGATGCCCATCCAGCGAGTGCGGGTGTTTCGGCATCCCATAGGCGGCGATATAGGATGGTGACGCCAGCGTGACCTCATCGAGCAGCGCAACTTTCCGCGCTATCATATCGCTATCCTGCGGGGTGCCCACGCGCAGCACGCAATCAATGCCTTCACGGACGAGGTCAACCAGCCGGTCGCCCTCGCTCATGTAGAACTGGATCTCGGGATAAGTCGCGAGGAAATCCGGCAGGTTCGGCAGGACAAAATGCCGGGCCAACGTACCATGGACATCAACGCGCAGTAGCCCCTTCGGCTTTGCGCCGGCAAAAGCGCCCTCGGCATCTTCGATATCGGCGAGGATCGTCAGGCAACGCTGGTAATAGGCCTCGCCGTCGAGTGTAGGGCTGACTGTGCGCGTCGTGCGCTGGAGCAGGCGCACGCCGAGGCGCGCCTCGAGCCGCTTGACCGCGTCGGTCACGGTCGAGCGCGGCAGCCCCAGATCCTCGGCGGCCAGGGTGAAGCTGCGGCGCTCCACGATGCGGGTGAAGACGCGCATGGCGTCAAATCGATCCATGTCTATTATTCGCGATTGTCGGAAAGTGATGCCAGATATTGGATAATTATCCGCATGAAGGCCACATGTAAACCACCCTTATCCCGACGCACTGATGCGTCGTTTTTCAAAGGAGAAGGCAATGTCCGAACAAAATAACAAAGTCGCCATCGTCACCGGCGCCTCGCGCGGCATCGGCGCCGCGATCGCCGAGCGTCTCGGCAAGGATGGCTTCACCGTCATCGTCAACTATGCCGGCAGCGCGGCTGCGGCTGAAGAGGTGGTCCGCAAGATCGAGCAGGCTGGCGGCAAAGCTATTACCGCCCAGGCCGATGTGGCCGATGCCGATGCCGTGCGCCGCATGTTCGACAGCGCGGAGACCGCCTTTGGCGGCATCGACGTTCTGGTCAACAATGCCGGCATCATGATGTTGTCTGCGCTCGCCAGTGCCGACGATGTCAATTTCGACCGCCAGGTCAACGTCAACCTGAAGGGCACCTTCAACACCCTGCGCGAAGCAGCCAAGCGCCTGCGCAACGGTGGTCGTGTCATCAACTTCTCGACTACAGTCGTTGGCCTAAAGCTTGAAACCTACGGCGTCTATGCCGCCACCAAGGCTGCCGTCGAGACGCTGACGGCGATCATGGCCAAGGAGATGCGTGGCCGCAGCATCACCGTCAATGCGGTGGCGCCCGGACCAACTGGGACCGACCTCTTCCTCAACGGCAAGTCGGACGAACTGGTCGAGCGTATGGCCAAGATGAATCCGCTGGAACGTCTGGGCACGCCAGCCGACATCGCCGCCGTCGTCGCCTTCCTCGCAGGCCCGGATGGCGCCTGGATCAATGGCCAGACGCTGCGCGCGAACGGCGGCGTGATCTGATTTGAAGAAGCGGCGATGGCGAGAGCCATCGCCCTCAAACTTAAAACCCCAAAGAACAACTGAAAGGAACACAATGATGAGCAAGCACGTCATCGTCATCACCGGCGCCTCGAGCGGCTTCGGCGCGCTCACCGCCCGCGCTCTCGCCAAGGCCGGCCATACTGTCTATGCCGGCATCCGCGCCACACAGACCCGCAACGCCAAGGCCGTAGCCGACGCGGCTGTCTTCGCCAAGGACAACGGTGTCGACCTCCGTACCGTCGAGCTCGATGTCGCCAACGACGCCTCGGTTGAGGCAGGCATTGCCACGATCATCGCAGACACGGGCCGGCTTGATGTCGTGATCCACAACGCGGGACATATGTCCTTCGGTCCTGCCGAGGCCTTTACGCCGGAGCAGCTCGCCGAACTCTACGACATCAATGTGTTGTCGACCCAGCGTGTGAACCGCGCGGCGTTGCCACACATGCGTAAGGTCGGCACGGGCCTTGTTGTCTGGGTCTCCTCCTCGAGCACACGCGGCGGTACGCCGCCCTATCTGTCGCCCTATTTCGCTGCCAAGGCCGCCATGGATTCGCTTGCCGTCTCTTATGCGGCCGAGCTGACGCGCCGGGGGTATCGAGACTTCGATCATTGTGCCGGGCGCCTTCACCAAGGGAACCAACCACTTCGCCCATTCCGGCTCGCCAGCCGATACGGCGCGGGCAGCCGAATACAATGAAGGCCCCTACAAAGGCGTGCCTGAGCAAGCGTTGCAGGGGCTCGCCTCGCTCGAGCCTGCCGATGCCGATGCCGGCGAGGTTGCCGTCGCCATCATCGACGTCGTCGGCAGGCCCTTCGGCCGGCGGCCCTTCCGCGTCCACGTCGATCCGTCTCAGGACGGCGCCGAGATCGTCAACGGCGTTGCGGACCGCGTCCGCGCCGAGATGTTCCGTCGCATCGGCCTCGAAGATCTCCTGAAGCCCGCCGTTAGATTGTGATGGCGAATCCGCCGTTCGGCTTGATCGTCCCTATGCGCTGATTTCGATGACGGTCTTTCCGAAATGCTGACCGGCCGCCAGATGACTATAGGCGGCCGGTGCCTCATCGAACGGGAAGACACGGTCGATGGTGGGTCTGATGCCGGAAACCTCGACGAAGCGGACAGGCTGCTCCAACATGGCGCGGCTACCGGCAGTGATGCCGACCAACCGTTTGGCTCCGCCGATAAGTGTACCTGGCTCGATGGAAACCGGTCCGCTGCCAGTGACCCGGCCGCGGACGACGGTGGCTCCTCCCGGCGTCGGGCGAGGGCGTGATTTCACCAGCTAAGGGATGACAAGTTCAACAAGGAATGCCTTTCCAACGTGCCGCCTCAACACCGCAGCCTTTCGCCAGATCGATCCAGTGATCGAGCGCGCCCACTGGCAGGGGCGGGCTTAGTCTTCCTCCGTCAGCCCGCCATCCAGCCGCCGTCCACCATCAGGTTGATGCCGGTAACGTAGCTTGCCATGTCGCTGGCGAGGAACAGGGCGGCGCCCGCAACGTCGCTCGGGGCACCAAGCCGTGGCCACGGCGTGCGCCGGCGTGAATAGTCGAGCGCGTCAGGGTCGTTGGCCACGCCCGGCTTGCCGGTGATGATCTTGCCGGGCGCGATAGCGTTGCAGACGATCAGATCGTCGGCGTGGTCGACCGCGATCTGCCGTGTCATCTGCACGATGCCGCCCTTGCTCACCGAATAGGGAAAATCGCCGGGGCAGGCGACCATGCCATGCTGGGAGGAAATGTTGATGATGCGGCCGCGAACCTCGTTGACCGGCGCCTGGGTGAGCATCTGCAGGACGGCGCGTTTGCAGCAGTAGAAGAACCCTGTCAGGTTGACGCCGATCACACGGTTCCATTGCTCCGGCGAGGTCTGCACGAGATTGGTGCTGGTGTAGACGGCTGCGTTGTTGACCATCACATCCAGTCGGCTGAAGCGCGCCACGGTGGTGGCGACCAGCGCATCGACCGAATTCCAGTCCGAAATGTCGGTTGCGACATGCATGGCCGTTCCGCCGGCCTGCTGGATCAGGCTGGCGGTGCTCTCGCCACCCTCGATCGGCAGTTCGACCGTATCGGCGATGACGACGCTGGCGCCTTCCGCCGCGAAGTTGAGCGCGATAGCGCGGCCGATGCCGGAGCTTGCGCCGGTAACGATCGCGACCTTGTCCTTGAGCAGGGGCATCTTGTTTCTTCAGCTTTCTCGACGAACAGGCTTTCCTTGTGCGGGATCGATCAACACCTGATCGCGAACGATTTCTTTCCCGCGCAGAAAGACATTGGTCAGCCGCGCCTTGACGGTCCAGCCATCGAACGGCGTGTAACCCGCGCGCGATACCTGATCGCCGTTGGCGATGGCGCTGGATTTCCGCGGGTCGACGATCAAGATGTCCGCGTCGCAGCCAACAGCGATTCGTCCCTTGCGCTGGCCGAGCCCAAAGCGCTTCGCCGGATTGCGCGCGCACATACGCACCACATCAGCAAGCGTTATCAGTTCCTCGTCGACGAGTTTCAGCATCGCCTGAAGCAGCGTCTGCAGCCCCGGCATGCCGCCCGGGATGTCGGCGAAAGTCGCGTAGGACGCGGCCTTTTCGGCCGGTGCGTGCGGCGCGTGGTCGGTGGCGACGATGTCGATCAGCCCGGCCTTCAGCGCTGCGCGCAGGCAATCGACGTCTTGCCGCGATCGCAAGGGCGGCGAGCCTTTCAGCGCTGCGCCCTGCGTCTCGTAGTCGCCGGCGCTGAACAACAGGTTCTGCGGCGTGGTCTCGACGCTGGCATCGGCCAGATCGCGCAGTCGGCTCCAGATTTTTACGCCCAGTTCCGAGTTGATTTGGCGGACATGGATTCGGGTGTTGGTCGAGGCGGCGGCAAGAACGGCTCGCGCGATACCGCCGGCTTCCGCCAGCGGTGGCCGGCTGTCGAGAAAGGCCGCGATGGTCCCCGCCTTGTGGCGCGCATTGCTGTCGGTCAGCATCGACTGATCGCCCGGCGAAACGCCGATCAGCGTATCGGCATCGCCAAAATTCCTGAGGGCCTCGGTAACCGCGTCCAATGTCTGAAACAGGAAAGCCTCCGGCACATCGGCGGTGAACAGTTCGAACGACACCGGCGCCAACTCGAGCAGGCCAGGGACGAGCGACAGGTCGTGGCTGATCACGGCCTGGAAGCCGACATCGACATGGATACGCCCTTCGGCCATGGCCATCTTGTCGGAAAGTTCTCCGGCGCTGGCCGTCCACGGCTCG
Source organism: Mesorhizobium kowhaii (assembly GCF_042431665.1). Classification (NCBI taxonomy): domain Bacteria; kingdom Pseudomonadati; phylum Pseudomonadota; class Alphaproteobacteria; order Hyphomicrobiales; family Phyllobacteriaceae; genus Mesorhizobium; species Mesorhizobium kowhaii. Next base: position 88,029 of record NZ_JBHLYT010000017.1, on the reverse strand, counting down.
TCGGTCGGCATGTCAAGCACCGTCGTCACGCCGCCGAGTGCTGCGGCATGCGTGCCGGAGGAAAAGTCCTCCTTGTGCGTCAGACCCGGCTCGCGCAGATGCGCATGCGCGTCGACCAGGCCGGGCAACAGGAAGCTGCCCGAGGCGTCGACGACGATCCTGGCCGAAGCCGTCTCGCCGGGCGCGACGAGCGCCACGATCCGGCCGCCGGCGATACCCACGTCGCGCCGGTCGAGCCCTTCGGCGTTGACGATGGTGGCTCCCCGGATCAGCGTTTCGAACATGCCGTCAGCCGCGCCGCTCGAAGCCGGCATGGTTCTCCAGCCAGAACCGGGCGATGTCTTCGCGGCGCATGAAAGCGGCGGCCGGTTTCTTCTTCACGTGCTCGATCACTTCGCGCAGTCCGGACGCCCGGTTGGGCTGGCCCATCCAGCGCGCATGGATGCCGATCGTCAGCATGCGGCCCCCGGTCTCGTCCGCTTCGTCGAGCATGTAGTCGATCGCCGAGCGGCAATCCTCGGCGAAGTCGCGCGGATTGCTGTAGCCCGGCGCCACCAGATAGCGGCTGTCGTTGAGGGTCTTGGAATAGGGCACGACAAGCACCTCGGTGCCCTGGTGGTCGAGGAAATAGGGCAGGTCATCGTTACAGGGATCGGAGTGGTAGAGAAAACCGCCCTCGCGCACGAGCAGGTCGCGCGTGTTCACGCTTGGGAACGAGCGGCAGTTCCAGCCGGCCGGGCGCTTGCCCGTCAGCCTTTCGTAAAGGGCGACCGCCTCGTGCAGCTGGCGCTCTTCCTCGCTCCGCTCCATCGTCGCGTAGTCGACCCAGCGCAGGCCATGGCCGAGCAGGTCATGCCCGCGCGCATTCATCCATTCGACCACAGCCGGATTGCGTTCCAGCGCCACGGCGCAGGCCGAGATGGTGATCGGAATGCCGTAGCGGTCGAACAGTCGCGCCAGGCGCCACACACCGGCGCGGCTGCCATATTCGAAATGGGTCTCGGTGCCGAGGTCGCGCACCGGTGGGCTGCTAGCGAGATTGTACTCGCCCCAATTGTCGTTGCGGCCATCTTCCAGCCACGAGTACTCCGATCCTTCCTCATAGTTGAGCACGAGGTTGATGGCGAGCTTGATGCCGCCCGGCCAGGTCATTAAGGGCGGGCGCGGACCGTAACCGACGAAGTCGCGCGGCTGCGCATGCTGGTGATCGGTTGGCATGGTGTCCTCCTCAAACCTCGTTGGCGGCGATCCAGTCCATGTAGTCGTGGAAAGCCTCTCTGGCCGGCGTCGGCCGCCAGTTGGTGTCGCGCTCGATCCGGGCGAGGTCGTATTCGCCCCACATGCCGGTCTTCAGTGCAGCGTTCATGATGATGTTCGCCGTCTCGGGCGGGCTGATCTCGGCGTTCAGGCCGGGGAAGCGCTCGGCGGCCCAGCCGATGAAGTCGCCGACGGTCTGCGTGGCGCCGCTGCCGATGTTGTAGTGACGGTAGCGCAGGCGGTCCGCATCGAGCAGGGCGATGATGGCACGGGCAACATCGCTCGACAGCACGTAGTCGCCGAGCGGCTCCAGGCTGTTCGGCCGGATCGTCTCGCCGGCCAGCGCCATATGCGCGACGCGGTTTGGCAAATGACGGACGTTGCGGCTGCCGGTCACGCGGTCCATCGGGCCGTAGACCGACGATAGCCGCACCGAGATGGCGGAAAGACCGAACAGGTCGGCGTAGCGGTCGGTGACCATTTCGGCCGCGAATTTCGAGATGCCGTAAAGCGTCAGCGGCGCCACATGGCCGTCCTCGGGAAGCGGTTCGCCACTCCAATCCGGCCCATTATGGCGATAGACCGAACCGGAGCTGACATAGACGAAGCGTTTGATGCCGGGACGGTTGCGCGCCCATTCCAGCATGTGCACCGTGCCCATCAGATTGACGTCGACGATGGTGCTGGGGTTCTCGGCCTCGGGCGGTTGTTTCGGGTCGCTCGGGCGCGAATTCGGCGTGACCGTCGCGCCGTGGACAATGGCGCTGATGCCGTATTTATCGAGCGCGGCCGCCCATGCGGACGGCTCGAGTATGTCGGCGGTGAGGACCGTGAGCCGGTCGCGCACCGGCGCGAAGAATTTCTCCGCGATCGCATCGAGCCCCGAGCGGTCGAGAATGACGGCGCGGGCTTGCGGATCGCGGTCCAGCCATTCGCGTGCTACCACGCTCATGACAAAGCCGGTACCGCCGGTGACAAGCAGCGTCATGTGAACTCCTGTGAAAGTGGCCAAGGGATATCGAGGTCAGCGCGTTGCATAGCCGCCGTCCACGAGCATGTCGCTGCCGGTGACGAAGGACGCATCCGACGACAGCAGGAAAGCCGCTGCTGCGGCGATTTCTTCCGGTTCAGCGATCCGGCCAAGCAGATGCGCCGGTCCCAGACCCGCATTGGCCGCCTCGAAGTCTGGAAATCTGCGCAACAGGCGCGTGGTCGCCACCGCACCGGGCGACAGACTGTTGACGCGCACCTTGTCGGCTGCGTGGTCGACCGCCATCGCCTTGGCGAGGTGGATGAGCCCTGCCTTGGCGGCGCAATAGGCAACCGCCTTGGTGGTGGCGACGCGTCCAAATTGCGAGCCGATGAACACCACCGAACCGCCGCCGCTTGCCGCGATCAATGGCACCGCGAACTTGCTCATCAAAAACGCGCCGGTCAGGCTGACGTCGATCTCATGCCGCCAGGAGCTTTCGTCGAGATCGACGACGGTGGCGCCTGTCGATGGCGCGGCGGCGTTGTGCACGAGCCCATCCAATCGGCCGAAGTGCTCTCTCGCGATCTCTACGGCATTTCGGGCGGAGTTGATGTCGGTGACATCGCAACGGCAAGCCACTGCCGAGGAACCGAGCCCGTCGGCAAGTGTCTGCGCCGCCGCGGCATCATGGTCGGCGCAGACCACGCTGGCACCTTCGGCGACGCAGCGCCGGGCAATGGCCGCGCCAATGCCACTTGCTGCGCCCGCGATCAGGATGACGCTGCCTTTCAGGCGGTTCATTGCCGGATTGTCCGTCATCAAACCTGTTCCTCGACAGTTTGCGCGATCGGTGCTGAGGCCGGCCGGCGTAGAAGATTGTAGCAGGCCGCGAGCGTGACCAGCACCGCCCCGCCGCCGAGCAGCAGGAACATTGCCGGCGGCCCGAGATGCACCATCAGCCCTGCGGCAACGCCCGGCGTCGCCACATTGCCAATCGAGTAGAGCAAGAGAAGTGTGCCGGAGGCGGCGACCATGTGCCGGACGGGCAGCTGCGAGGCGGCGAATGCCATCGCCACCGGATAGATCGTCAGCGCGGTCGCGCCATAGAGAAAGAACAACACGAACAGCAGCGGCACGGAAAGAGTGCCGACCCATGCGATCGAGGCGCAGGCCGTCACCGCCAGGAGTCCTTGCACCAGCAGCATCACGCGTCGGTCGAACCGGTCCGACAGCCAGCCCACCGGCGTCTGCGCCAGCATGCCGGCAATGCTCACCGTTGTGACCAACCAGACCGCGGCTGATGCCGACAATCCGATCTGTGTCCCATAGATCGGCGTCAGCACGAAGATGTTCATGTTGGTGATGCCGGCCTGGAAAATGGCGACGACTGTCACCGGCGCCAGTTTGAAAAGCGCCAGTGGCCCGAGCCGTGCGGCCCTTGCTCCGATCGTTGGCGCCGGCTCGGCCGGAACGGAAGGCAGTGCCGGCCAGCGCAGGCCGGCGACTTTGGGCACGAACGCCAAAAGCACCATCACCGCGGCGACGGAAAACAGATGCGGCGACCTCGGACCGACCAGCGCAACCAGGATCTGTCCGAGCAGCACCGCGATGGCCGTCGTCAGCATGTAGATCGAGAACATCGCGCCGCGATTGTGCTGCTCGGCATAGAGATTGATCCAGCTTTCGCAGACAACAAACATCGAGGCCATCGACATGCCGCCGAGCAGCCGAAAGCAGAACCAACTCGGCACGAAGTCGGTGAAGACGAAGCCCGCGGCCGATAGCAACGCGGTTGCCAGGATCAACGCGAAGGTTCGCTCATGACCGTAGCGGGCGACCAGCGGCCGCGTCATCAGGCATCCGACCAGAAAGCCGACTGGATAGGCTGTCAGCACGGTCTGGACGACCTCCGGGGCGATGCCGGGTTTGCCGAGGTAGAATGAGACCGCGGTCGTCAACATGGCGCTGCCGATGCAGGCGAGGCAGATGCTGGCCATGATCGGCAGCAAGGCGCGGGAGCGCTCTGCATTCCGCCAGAAGCGCATTGCGGTTTGAGCGATTGGCCCCATGAATGCCGCCGTCAGCCAGCTAGAGGCATCGGGAATCGCAAACGGGGCCGATAACCGACGCGGGACTTTCATGCATTGCGGCGGCTCCCCTTGGCAGTGCCGCTGATCAGCGGCTGCTGCTCTCCCAGACGAAAGCTACACCTCGCCAATCGTGTCACAAGCGAAGATTGACACGGCTATGGCGTCAATTTTTTTGGCCATCCGAAATGCAGAAAGCAGCATCTTGCCGCTTCCCAGGCTTTACAGTCGTTTTGTCCGCTCCGTACCATAGTCAATCTGCCAGGATCGAAAGCCGCCAAGGAGGAAACTGCATGACGATTGAACGTCTTGAAAACGGCCAACGCTTCTGTCGAGTGCTCCGCTACAACGGCACCGTCTATCTGGCCGGCCTGACCGCTGACGACCTTTCCGGCGACACCACCGCGCAGACGCGCGAGATCCTTGCCAAGATCGATGCTTGTCTGGCCAAGGCCGGCAGCGACAAGACCAGGCTGCTGAGTGCCCAGATCTGGCTGCGCGACATTGCTGATTTCGACATGATGAATTCGGCATGGGATGCCTGGATCGACCGCAGTGCGATGCCGGTACGAGCGACGGTGGAAGCGCGCCTTGCCGGGGACCAGTACCGCGTCGAGATCATGGTGACGGCGGCTGTCGCCTAGGGCGGAATTTTAGGCGGGCAAAACGAGATGCATGAGCTGGCAATCAAAGGCGGACGGGTTGCGATCGACGACGGCTGGGTCGAATGCGACGTCGGCATCGATGACGGCCGCATAGCAGCCATCGGCAACGGCCTGTCCGGCAGGGCGCTGCTGGACGCCAGCGGCCGCTGGGTCATGCCCGGAGGTATCGACGCCCACTGCCATCTCGACCAGCCGGTCTGGGGCGGGGCAGGCAATGCCGACGACTTCGAGTCCGGCACCATTTCGGCGGCATTCGGCGGCACGACCTGCATCATCCCGTTCGGCATGCCGGGTCCTGATATGTCGACGATCGGTGCCGTGGATCGTGCGCTCGACCGCGCCGCGGGACGCGCGGTGATCGACTACGGACTGCACGCCGTGGTGACTATGGGCACCGGCGCCGATGTCGAGGCGCAGCTCTCTCAACTGGCGGGGCGCGGCATCGCCTCGGTCAAGCTGTTCATGACCTATGAGGGCTTCGCCGTCGACGACGATCTCTTCTTCCGGATACTCGATGCCGCACATGGCCTTGGCTGGATCGTCATGGTCCATGCCGAGAATGACGCTGCCATCCGGCGAACGCGCCAGCGCCTGATCGATCTCGGCCGCACCGACATTCGCTACCACGTCGTTGCCCATAGCGAGACCATGGAGCGCGAGGCCACGCATCGCGCTTTGGCCTTCGCCGAAATGACCGGCACGCGCATGACCATCGTCCACGTCTCCTCCTGGCAATCGGCCGAAGAAGTGGCGCGGGCGCGCATGCGAGGGGTGGATGCGATCGCCGAGACCTGCCCGCAATATCTGTTTGTCGGCTCGGCCGATCTCGACCGCCCGGCCATGGACGCGGCGCGTTTCGTCTTCTCGCCGCCGCCGCGCTCGCCGCGTAGCCATGAGCATCTGTGGCAGGCACTGATCGATGGCGGCATCGATCTCTGGTCCTCGGACCATTCGCCATACTGGTTCGCGGACAAGATCGGCAGATCGCAAACGCCTGCCTTCAACACCACGCTGAGCGGCATTCCGGGCATCGAGACGCGTTTGCCGCTGCTGTTTTCGGAAGGGCTGCTGACAGGTCGTCTGACGCTTGGCCGCTATCTCGATCTCACCTCGCGCAATGCCGCATCGATCTATGGACTTGCGCACGCCAAGGGCAGGATCGCCGTTGGGCTCGATGCCGATCTGGCGCTGTGGGACCCGACGGCCCGCTGGACGCTCGGCCATGCCGCCTTGCATTCGCGTGTCGACTTCACCCCTTACGAGGGCCGGACAGTGACCGGTAAACCGACCGACGTTCTGGTGCGCGGGGTGCCGGTAGTCGCTGACGGCGCGCTGCAGGTGCAGCCGGGTTTCGGACGCTTCCTGGCGCGCACCGCCGCCGATCCAGCTCTTTCTGGAAAACCTGTCGAGGAGAAGACGCCATGGTTAGATTCCTGACCATCGCGGTCTGCCAGACCGGGCCTATCCAGCGCAGCGCCTCGCGTGCCGAGACTGTCGATCGCCTCGTCCAGTTGCTGGAGCAGGCGGCTGCTGCCGGGGCCGAGATTGCGGTGTTCCCCGAAATGGCGCTGACCACCTTCTTTCCGCGCTGGCGCATCGATGATACCGTCGAGATCGAGTCTTTCTTCGAAAGCGCGATGCCGGGGCCGAAAACACAGCGCCTCTACGACGCGGCCGCCCGCCTCAAGATCGGCTTCGCGCTCGGCTACTGCGAACTCGCGCACGAAGACGGCCGGATACGCCGCTTCAACACCATGGACCTGATCGGACCGGACGGCGATTTCATCGGCCGCTACCGCAAGATGCATGTGCCGGGGTCGAGCGAGCCGGAAGAGGGCACGACCACCCATCTGGAACGGCGCTATTTCGAACCGGGCAATCTCGGCTTCCCCGTCTTCGACTATCGCGGCGTCCGCGTCGGTCTGGCAATCTGCAACGACCGCCGCTGGCCGGAAACCTACCGGATGCTCTGCCTGAACGGCGCGGAGGTGGTGCTGATCGGCTACAACACGCCGCTGCTGCTCGACGAGGCGCCGGCGCTGGCGCATCTGCGCATGTTCCACAACCATTTGCCGATGCAGGCCGGCGCCTATCAGAACACGCTGTGGGTCGCGGCCGCCGCCAAGGCCGGGCGCGAAGACGGCCAGGCGCTGATCGGCGGTTCCTGCATCATCGCCCCGACCGGCGAGATATCAGCGCAGGCGCTTTCGCTTGACGACGAGGTCATCGTCCATCGTGCCGACCTCGACCTCATCGCCACCTGCCGGAGGGTGAATTTCGACTTCGCGCTCTATCGCCGGCCCGATCAGTACCGTCTCATCAGCGAACCCGTGGCGGCATCGGGTGTCTGAGATGAGCCGCAATCAAGCTCAGGGCTGTGCGGCATGACGGTTCCGCCGGCCGCTCCGCTGTCTCTGAACGACATCGTCGAGAACGGGCTTTGCATCGGTTGTGGGCTCTGCCGTTCGCTCACCGGTCCGAGTGAGATCGAGATGATCATGACGCCGGAAGGACGCGTCCGGCCGGTCGCCCGCAAGGCGCTGGGTCATTCGACCCTGACACAGATCAACGCGGTTTGCCCGGGAACGCGGATTGCAGGCCCGGATCAGGCGCAAGCAAGCGATGCCGCGTTGACGGACCCTGTCTGGGGCCCCGCCGAACGCCTGGCGCTCGGCCATGCCGAGGATCCTGAAGTGCGGTTCCGCGGATCAAGCGGCGGGGTGCTGACGGCGCTTGGCCAGTTCATGCTGAGCTCCGGGCGCGTCAAGTTCATCCTGCACGTATCTGCATTACGATCGGCTCCGATGCGCAGTGAGCAGCGCCTGAGCTTCGATGCCGCATCGGTTCTCGAAGGCGCGGGGTCGCGCTACGGCCCGGTCGCGCCGCTGGCGGATTTCAGCGAAATCCTCGATCGCGGCGAGGCCTTCGCGCTGATTGCCAAGCCTTGCGACATCACCGCCGTGCGCAATCTGGCGCGGCTCGATCCGCGCGTCGATGATCACATGCGCTATACGCTGGCCTTCGTCTGCGGCGGCGCCTCGGACCTGTCGAAGTCGGAACAGGTGCTACAGCGTCTTGGGTTGCGCGAGGATGAGCTCGCTCTGTTCCGTTACCGGGGGCACGGCAACCCCGGCCTCAATCGAATCGAAACCAGGGATGGCCGCGCCTTCGAACTCACCTACCGGCAACTGTGGGAAGACGAGGACAAGTGGATGATCCAGCCGCGTTGCAAGATCTGTCCCGACGCGATCGGCCAGGTGGCCGACATCGTCGCCTCAGATGCCTGGCTGAATGGCGGTCCGGCGGTTGACGATGAAGCGCTCAACGGCATCATCGTGCGCACAAGGCGAGGCCTGGAGCTGTTCGATGCAGCCGTTGCCGCCGGCGCACTGGCGATCAAGCGCGAGACCAGCTTCGCCGAACTCAGCGAATTGCAATCGCATCAGCAGCGCAAACGCCGCGCGGTCTGGGCGCGGCTGAAAGGCATGGAGATTGCAGGCAAGCCGGTGCCGGTGGTGACCGACCTGGCTTTGGAGGATTGTGCCCGTCAGAATTCGCTGGCCGACAATCTCGCCGAGGGTCGCGGCGCCCGCGATCGCGCCCGGCGCGGACGGCTCGGCGAGCCGCGTCCTGTGCCGCGCGGCGGGAGCAAAGCTGCGCAGCCATGTTGAGGGATGGGCTTACATGAGTGCCACCGACGAAACCGAGGTGATCATCATTGGCGGCGGCATAGCCGGCGCCGGCGCTGCCTTCGAGATCTCCCGTTCCGCCAAAGTGGTGCTGCTCGAGCGGGAAAGCCATTGCGGCTACCACACCACCGGTCGCTCGGCGGCGAGTTTCACCGAAAACTACGGCAACGGCGTCATCCGTCGGATCGTGCTGGCGAGCCGTGCATTCCTGACCGAGCCGCCCACCGGCTTCTCGGACTATCCGCTGCTGGCCAAGCGCGGCATGATCACGGTGGCGCGGAGCGACCAGCTCGACCTGTTGCACCAGGAGCTAGAGGCAGCGCGGGCGCTGGTTCCTTCGATCGTTGCAATGACGCCTGCCGAGGCAATTGCGCGCGTGCCGGTGCTGCGCGCTGACTATCTGGCGGGCGCTTACATCGAACCGCATTCGATGGATATCGACGTCAACGGCCTGCACCAGGGCTATCTGCGCGGTGCCCGCTCTCGCGGGGCCAAGATCGTCACCGATGCCGGCGTCGAGGCGATCGACCGGCAAGGCGGCCAATGGAGGGTCGAAACGCCAGCAGGAACGCTCCTTGCACCGAGGCTCGTCAATGCAGCCGGCGCCTGGGGTGACGAGATCGCCGTCATGGCCGGCGTGCGCCCGATCGGACTGCTGCCGAAGCGCCGCACCGCCTTCAACATCCCTGCACCCACCGGGGTCGACATCACCGAGTGGCCGCTGGTCAACGATGTCGGCGCCGAATTCTATTTCAAGCCGGATGCAGGCCAGTTGCTGGTCTCGCCGGCCGATGCGACGCCCTCAGTGCCGATGGACGCCTATCCCGAGGATATCGATGTCGCCATCGGCGCCGAGCGCTTGGGCCAGGCGACCACGATCGAAGTGCAGCGCGTGTCGCGCTCATGGGCCGGCCTCAGAACCTTCGTCGCGGACGGCTCGCCGGTTGTCGGGCCCGATGACGAGGTTCCCGAGTTTATCTGGCTGGTCGGGCAGGGCGGCTATGGTATCAAGACCTCGCCCGCGCTGTCGCGCGTCTGCGCCAGCCTGATCGGCGGCGGCGGCCTTCCGGACGATGTCGCCAGGCAAGGCGTTGCGCTGTCGGATCTCACCCCGCAACGGCTGCGGGGTGCTGGCCTCCATAAGGCTTCCGCGTCATGACAACCGCCAGCCTGACGGCAGGCGGCAGGCTTGCCGGGCGCGTGATGGAAAGACTAGCGGAAGCCACGACCGATGCACCTGGGATAACCAGGGTCGCCTACGGTCCCGGCGAGCGTTTTGCCCACGACCTCGTCCGCAAGGAAGCGGAAAAGCTCGGCGCCACGGCGCGCGTCGATGCGGCCGGCAATCTCTATTTGACGCTGAAAGGCCGCAACCCTGACCTGCCGGCGATCGTCATCGGCTCGCATCTCGACAGCGTACCGCATGGCGGCAATTTCGACGGCGCTGCCGGTGTCGTCGCGGGCCTTGCGGTGATGGCCGAACTGGTCGGCCAGAAGATACAGCCCGCGCGCGATCTGATCCTGATGGTGACGCGGGCCGAGGAGGCGGTTTGGTTTCCTCTGTCCTATCCCGGCAGCCAGGCCGCACTCGGCCTGCTGGAGCCGCAAGCACTCGAGGCAAGGCGATCCGACAGCGGCCGGACCTTGGCCGAACACATGCTGGAGGAAGGCTTCGATCCCGACGCTGTCAGGCGCGGCGTGTCGGGGATCGACACCAGCCGTATCGCGGCTTTCATCGAAGTCCATATCGAGCAGGGCCCGCGGCTGGTCGCCGCCGGCGTGCCGGTCGGCATCGTCACCGGCATCGCCGGCGGCTTTCGCTATGTCGACGCAACCTGCCTCGGCGCCTATGGCCATTCCGGCGCCGAGCCGCGCTTCGCCAGGCATGACAGCGTGCTTGGCTTTGCCGATCTGGTCGCCGGCCTCGAAGCGGAATGGGACGCGCTCGAGCGCGAAGGCCACGAGGCCACCATCACCTTCGGCCGGGTACAATCCGATCCGAGCCAGCATGGCGGCAGCCGCGTGCTTGGCGAACTTCGCTTCACGCTAGATGTACGCAGCGCGGAGGCTGCGGTGCTGGAACGGATCGAGGCGCGGCTTCAAGCGCTCTTCGCCGAAGTCGGTGCCAAACGTGGAGTGGTGTTCGAAGCCGGGCCACGGTTCACCTGGGAGCCCGCGACCATGGCGCCCGCGCTGATCGTCGGGCTCGATCGCGCCGCCCAGGACATGCAGATGCGCGTGCCCCATGTGCCGAGCGGCGCCGGGCATGATGCGGCCACCTTTGCCGGCGCCAGCGTTCCCAGCGCCATGCTGTTCGTGCGCAATGAGAACGGCAGCCACAATCCGCATGAAAGCATGGAAATCGCCGATCTCGATCAGGCGATCCGTCTGCTTTTCCGCTTCGTCACCGACTTCGACCGAGGGCATCCATGAATCTCGCCAAATCAGCTCTGCTCGCCATCGACCTGCAGAACGAATACCGCCCTGGTGCCGCCTGGCCGGTCGTCGGTTACGACGCGGTCCTCGACAATGCTGCCCGCCTGATCGCCGCTACGCGTGCGGCGGGCCTGCCCATCATCCATGCTCAGGCCTGGGTCAAACCGGAAGAGCGCAAGGGCTACGCAAGGCAGGAGGAGATCCTGACCGAGGAATTCCGCTCCGCAGTGGCGGGCAGCGCCGGCGCCGGCATCTGCGCCGAGGTGGCGCCGCTGCCCGGCGACATCGTCATCCACAAGCACTGGCCGAGCGTTTTCCGCAGGACCGATCTTTCGCAGCGCCTCGAAGCACTTGGGATCGAGAACCTGATGGTCGCTGGCGTGCTGACCGACAGCTGTGTGACCGAGAGCGTGTTCGACGCGGTCTATCAGGGGTTTCGGGTCTGGCTGGTCAAGGATGCCTGCGGCAGCATGAGTGAGGCCATGCACCGCACCGGCATGCTCGACATTGCCAACCGTCTCTTTGGCGGCGGCATATTGCGCATGCCCGAGGCGCTGAAGGCGCTGGCCGGCCAGCCCTTTGACGGCTGGCGCTGCACGCGGCCGGTGGAGTTCACCTATACGCTGGAAACCGTCGACCGGCTTTATGAAGCCTTGTGATGGGCGCCACATCCGCCTCCGATGGTTGCTGCTGACGATGGACGCAGCACCGTGCCCGGTAGCGCGCCGGTCGCCTTGCCGTAGCGCCAAACGGATATGCCGTTGACGAAGACATGCTCGATGCCGGCGGCAGGCTGGCGCGGCGCCTCGAAGGTCGCGGTGTCGATCACCGTCTCCGGGTCGAAGATCGTAAGATCGGCGAAATTGCCAACCGCCAGCGTGCCCCGCTGCTGGATGCCGAATTCGCTCGCGGGCAGGCCAGTCATGCGATGCACGGCCTCTTCCAGACTGAACAGGCCGACATCGCGGGCATAGTGGCCGAGCACGCGCGGGAACGTACCCCACAGGCGTGGATGCGGGTGGATGTCATGCGGCAGGCCGTCTGACCCGACCATGCTGCGCGGATGGGCGAGGATGGTGCGCACATCGTTCTCGTCGAGCTGGAAATAGACGGCGCCCGCCGGCAACAGCCGCCGGCCCGCCTCGCGTTCGCTGCAATTCCATTCGCGGGCGATGTCGGCAATTTCGCGATTGGCCATCTCGGGATGCGGCGTGGACCAGGTGATGAGGACCTTCAGTCCGGTGTCGCAGCGCTCCAGCCGCAAAACAGTGGAGCTTGCGGCATAGGGGTAGACATCCATGCCGATGTCCATGGTTTTCCGCGCGCGGTCGATCCGCTTCAGGGAAGGTCCGCTCTTGCCGAAATTGGCGCGGCCGGTGCATTGGTGGTGGGAGATGAACAGCTTGCCGCCGGCATGGCCGGCGATGTCGATGGCCTCTTCGATCGCCTCATCCATCGTCTCGAAGTAATTGCGCGTATGGGTAACATAGGGCCCGCCGAGGCTTGCCGCCGTCGCCGCCAGCGCCTTGACCTCGGCGGTCGAGGACTTGACGGCCGGCGGATAGTCGAGGCCGGTGCTGAGGCCGAACGCGCCCTCGGCCATCGCCTGCGCCACCGCTTGCTGCATTTGCGCCGTTTCCGCTTCATTGGCGGCACGGTCGGTGACCGGCATGACCCGCTGGCGCAAGGTGGTGTGGCCGACAAGCAAGGCCGCGTTGGTGGCGATGCCGTGTTGCCGGAGCTCGGCGACGTAATCGGCGAAGCGATCGAAGCGGAAATTCTCCTGTCCGCCAACCAAGGTGAAAGGCGGCGGCGGTGCGCTGTCCAGTAGCAAGGGAGCCAAGCTTATCCCGCAATTGCCGGCGATCACCGTCGTCACCCCCTGGCTGATCTTCGGGTCCATGCCATGCGGCGCCAGCAGCGCGCCATCGTCATGGGTATGCACGTCGATGAAGCCCGGCGCGACGATCTTGCCCGCGGCGTCGATCTCTTGCGCGCCGCGCGCATCGCCTAACTCGCCGATGGCGGCGATCCTGTCGCCGGCGACGGCGAGATCGGCCTCGAAACGCCTCGAACCGTCGCCTGAAATCAGCGTCGCATGTCGTATGACGAGGTCATAGAGCATCGGGACATTTCCTCTTCTGACTTCGGAAGTGCGGCCACTAACCTTCCGGATTGGCGGCGATCTCTTCGCGACGGCGCGCAACATAGGCGTCGAGCTCTTCGCGGACCGAGGCGTCCATGACCGGCTCTTCGTAGTCATGCAGCGCCTGCTGCCAGAGTTCGGTGGCCCGTTCGAGTGCATCCTTGCCACCAGCCTCCTCCCAGGCGCCATGGTTCTGCCAGTTGGACAGCATCGGTTGGTAGAAGGCGGTCGTGTACCGCGACATGGTGTGCTCGGCGCCGAAGAAATGACCGCCCGCCGGCACCGACTTGATCGCTTCAAAGCCGAGATCGTCCTCCTCGAACGGCAACGGGCGCAAAAACTCCATCATGTTCTGCAGGATCTCGACATCGAGGACGAGCTTTTCATAGGAAGCTGTCAGCCCGCCCTCCAGCCAGCCGGCCGCATGGTAGATCAGGTTGGCGCCGCCGAGCACCGCGCCCCACGTCGCCATTTCCGTCTCATAGGCCGCCTGCAGGTCGACCACGTTCGACGCATTCGCGTTGGAGGTGCGGTAGGGGAGGTTGTAGCGCCGCGCCAACTGGCCGGCGATGATGTTGGCCTTGGCGTTCTCCGGCGTGCCGAAGGCCGGCGCGCCCGACTTCATGTCGACGTTGGAGGTGAAGGCGCCGTACATCACCGGCGTGCCCGGATTGACGAGCTGCGTCAGCGTCACGCCGAACAGCGCTTCGGCGTTCTGCTGGCAGAGTGCCGCCGCGAGCGTCACCGGCGTCATCGCCCCCATCAGCGTGAAGGGGGTGACGGTCACCGGCTGGCCGTGCTCGGCCATCGCGATCAGGCCTTCGGCCATGGCGTCGTCGAACAGGCGCGGCGAGTTGATCGATATGATCGTCGTCACCCCCGGCGAGGCGCGCATCTCCTCGACGCTGATGCCGCGCGCGATCGCCATCATGTTGATCCCGTCCATCGCCCTGGCGCGGCCGATCGCCGTGCAGTGGAAGCTGAGATCGCTCAGCGTCAGGTTGGCATAGTAGGTGTCGAGATGGCGCGAATTGGCCGGCAGCTCCATCGGCGCCACCACCTGGTTGCCGATGACGTGAATGGCGTTGAAATGGTGCGCCAGCCGGATGAAGTTCTGGTAGTCGGGAAGGTTGCCCTGGCGGCGGCCATTGATCCGGTCATGGACATTGGGCGGGCCGGCGACCAGGCCGAACACCAGCGAATTGCCGCCAAGATGGATCTGCTTTGCCGAATTGCGGCTGGTCAACGTGAAGGACGACGGCACAGCGCGCAACGCTTCGCGCACCAGGCTTTCGTCGATCCTGATGGTCTTGTTCTCACGGTCGACGATGGCGCCTGCGGCGGCGAACAGGTCCATCACCCGGTCGCTCATGACGCGGATGCCAAGTTCGGAAAGGATGCGCATCGACGTGTCATGCAGCCGCTCCATCCGCTCCTCATCCAGAAGCTGCATGGGCGGATAGGGGTTCTCCACATGTTGCCAGGGCAGTTGCGCGATGCCGCCGCCGCCACGTTCCAGTCTCGATCTGCGGCCACCGCCGCGCCTGTCCTGGGTCATATGACTGCCTTCCCTCCCGGCCTTAGTAGCCGCGCTCCGGATTCACCACGTTCTCGAGCGGCTCACCGCTGCGATAGCGCGTCAGATTGTCGGCAAACATGCGCACCGACTTGACGTCCCAGCCCTCGTAGACCGCTGCGCAATGCGGCGTGATGGCGACATTGTCGTAGCCCCACAAAGCATGATCGGCCGGCAGCGGCTCAGTCGCAAAGACATCCAGCGCGGCACCCTTGATACGCTTGCCGTCAAGGGCTTCGAGCAGTGCGGCCTCGTCGACCACGCCGCCGCGCGAGATGTCGATGAGCACGGCGGAAAGCTTCATCGCGGCGAAGGCCGCTTTGCCGAGCAGGCCGCGCGTGCTGGGCAGCAGCGGTACGCAGCAGACGATGAAATCGGCGCGCCCAAGCAGCGTCAGCAGCGCATCCGGTCCATGCACCTCGTCGAGGCAAGGCATTGATCTTGGCCGTGCGCGTATGCCAAGCGCGCGCATGCCCATGGCCTGTGCGCGGCTTGCGACGGCCGTGCCCGTCTTGCCGAGGCCGATGATAAGAACCGTCTTGCCCTCGATCGGCTCGACACGACCTCCGCCCCAAAGACGTGCCTGCTGGCGACGCTCAAAGCCGCGCAGGTCGAGCGAGAAGGACAGCATCGCGCCGAGCGCATATTCCGCCAGCATGCCAGCGGCAACGCCAGCAGCGTTCGTCACCACAAGCCGCTCCGGGTCCCAACGCCCGAGATGATCCGTGCCGGAGCCGCCGATCGATACCCATTTCACGGTCGGGCTTTCGACGAGGGCCTGCCGCGGATATCGCGGCGTGCCGTCGAAGCGGACGGAATAAACCACTTCCGCCGCCACGCGCCCGATCAGTTCGGGAAGAGCGGCGTAGCTGTCGCAGGCGTGGACCACGAGATCCGGATGCGTCTCCTTGAGCACCGCCAGCGCTGTGGCCGGCCGATCGGTATGCAGGATGACGGACGGGCGAGGGGACATGATGCCGGTCTCAGCTCCGGCGGCCAATGTGATCGGCCGAAGGACCGAGCGCGGCAAGCAGCCTCTCGCCGTTTTCGAGCGTTGCATTCTCATGCGGCGCACGCAGGTTCAGCCAACGCCTGTCGCCGGAACGCACCGCCAGCACGGCCTTCATCGCGGGGATCAGTCCGGCATCCTGGATGATCTTGCGGAACGCCTTGATCGCCGCATCCGCGTCGGCAACGTCCTTTCCTGCGATCGTTGCGTCGTAGAGGGCCCGGATGGCGGCCGCATTGAGGTTGACGGTGGCCGAGATGCAGCCCGCCGCGCCGCTGGCAAGGCCCCTGGTCAGCTGCGCTTCCGAGCTCGGGAAGACCGCAACCTTGGGCGCTGCGGTAATCACTGCAGCCGTGTTGTTCCAGTCGCCGGCGCTGTCCTTGTAGGCGACCACGATTTCGGGAAACGCCTCATTCAGCTTGGCGGTCAGCGCCGGGCTCACGGGCACGCCCGAATTCTGCGGGATGTGGTAGAGGATCATGCGCATTGCAGGGCTCGCCACCCGTTCGATCAGCTCGCTGTAGTAGCGGGCCTGGCCGTTGTCGCCGGCAGCCGTGTAGAAGAAGGATGGCAGCACCATCACGCCGGCACAGCCGAGCCCGACCGCATGGGTCGACAGCTCGACGGTCTCGGGCAGGGCGGTGACGCCGGTTCCGGGCATCAGTTGGCTTGGCGAAATGCCTGCCTCGATCAACCATTCCAGGGCCTGCACGCGTTCGCGCACAGAAAGCGACAACGCCTCGCCCGTGGTGCCGAACGGCGACAGGAAATGCGCTCCCTGATCCAGCACCCATTTGGCATGCGATATCCAGAGATCACGTGCGATGCGGCCGTCGTTTTCGAACGGCGTCAGGATCGGTGCGATAGTTCCTTGCGGGCGGGTCATGAGTGTCCTGTGTTGATGATGCGGTTCCGTGCAGTGCTTGGCCGCCGCCGACAATGACGACGCCATAGTCCAGCGGCCTGAGTGGCATCTAGCCTACCACGCTGGCCGCTGGAGGATCGTACTGATCACTGGAGGGTCGTAGAGCAATACCGAGAGATCGCGGAAGCGGCTGTCCGGGTCGGTGAGCGACAGGACTGCGTCGCGGATCGCGCTGGCCCGGCCCTGTCCCAGCACCGGCGCCGCGAATTCCATATATTTGGCCTCGATTTCCTGCAGCGTCAGCGGCGCCTCCGGTCCGCCGCGCGCGTGGATGTCGCCCGACGTCAGAACCCTCCCGTCGGTTGTCGTGACGACGACATCGGCCCAGCGACCTGCCGGGAAGCGGACGCTGTGGCGCTCCGATTCCGAGACGGTGATCCGGCCCAGCATCTCGGCGACGGCAGCATCCTCGAGCCCGTTGCCGGAAATATGTTCCAGTCCGATGCGGCCATGGATAATGAAGGTCGCGACGGCGAAGCGCAGGCTGTACTGCGCCTTCGAGGTCGTATCCGGCATGCCGTCGAACAGCGTTGCGGCGTAGTGGAAACTGTTGACCTGAACGTGGTGGATGTCGGCCGGCGTCAGATGATGCGCGCGGCAGAGCCCGCGCGTCGCGTCGATTGCCGCATGTGCCCAGCGGCAGATCGGGTAGGGCTTCACATACTGGTGCAGCACCTGCCAGAAGACGCCGAGATCCTGCCAATGCGGGGCGACGTCGAGTGCCTCGACCGTGATCGCCGGGGCGCCGGTAAAGCCGCGCTCGGCAAGCACAGCGGCGGACAGGCCGATCAGCGCGCCAATACCCGAGCCATCATGCAGCATCGTCGGAGTGGCGATCTCGCGCATCATCTGGCTGCGCGGGCCGTGGTATTCGGCAATGCCAAGCGCCTGGCGGAGTTGTTCATCGCTGAGCCGCCGCAACCTCGCCGCCACCGCGGCCACGCCCAGCGCGTTCCAGGCGCCCGACGTATGGTAGTCCGACACGGTTGCGTGCAGCGCGATGCCCGCCCGGCCGGCAACTTCGTAGCCGACGACAAGGGATGCCAGCGCCTCCGGCCCGCTAAGGTCGGGGCATGCTTCTGCAAGCGCTGCCAGCGCAGGCACGACGGCGACGCCGATATGACCCTTGGTCGGGCTGTATCCGTCGTGGCCGTCGAGATTGTCGATTTGCGTTGCCGCCGCATAAGCGGCCCCGGCGATGCTGGCGCGGCGGCCGTCGAAGAGCATGCGCGCCGAATGCAACGGGTCGGTCGAGCCGTAGAGAAGGGCGGCAGTGTCGCGGGCGATCCTGCCTGCTTCCATGGGTCCAGCCGCAATGGCAATTCCGATCGTGTCCAGCAGGAGATAACGCGCATGGTCGAGGACTGGTGTGGGGAATACGGCCGCCGGTCGCCGCAACACGAAATCGGCCAAGCGGGTGGCAACGTCGGTACGCGCGTCAGGCCCTTCACGCCGATGCGACGGCACAGCCACTTGCATTACTCCCCTCTGCGTCACGACATCATTAATTTGGGTTCATCGCGCTTTCACGCAATTAGTTCGGCGGCTTTGCCCAAAAAAATTCATGTCTTGCCGCGCAGCATGATTGAACGTCGGCTCTTCTA
Organism: Mesorhizobium kowhaii; assembly: GCF_042431665.1. NCBI lineage: Bacteria > Pseudomonadati > Pseudomonadota > Alphaproteobacteria > Hyphomicrobiales > Phyllobacteriaceae > Mesorhizobium > Mesorhizobium kowhaii. The sequence goes on along the minus strand of NZ_JBHLYT010000017.1, from coordinate 69,662 downwards.
TGGGATAGCTATCTCGTGCATGTTGCAGGAGTTAGCGATGAAGCCGCCACCCCCTTTGAACTATATCAGGTCGTTTGAGAGTTCGGCCCGGCATCTCTCCTTCACCACGGCCGCCAAGGAACTCGGATACACGCAGGCCGCGGTCAGCACACATGTCCGCGCGCTCGAACACTACATCGGCCGCCGATTGTTCATTCGCTATCCGCGCAGCCTCAAGCTCACCGAAATGGGGGAGGCATTCCTGCCGACCTTGCGTCAGGCACTCGATCAGATCGACCAGGCAACGGAGGCGATCGTGACCTCGTCGCGCAACCGCACCGTGGTTATCTCCTGCCCAATGAGCCTGGCGGAGAACTGGCTGGCCGGCTGCATGGCCGCGTTTCGAAAGAAACACCCCGAGATCGAGATCGTGCTGCACGGCACGATCTGGGAGGATCTCGCCGAGCAGATCGCCGACATCACCATTTCCACACGGCGTTTCGACGACCGGCCGCCCGCCGGCGTCCCGCTGTGGAACGACGAACTGGTTCTGTTGTGCGCACCGGCCTTGCTGGATGGCGAGAATGCCGTGAAGGCGCCCGAAGATATTCTCAAGGTGGACTGGATCTTCGTGCATGGCCGCCAGGAATACTGGCAGGTCGTCACGTCGGCGCTTGGCGTCGACATGGCTGATTACGACAAGGGCCTGACGACCAACGCCTCCAACATCGCACTTGAACTGGCCGCGATGGGCGCTGGCCTGGTCGCGACGCAGCGGTCGCTGGCCCTTGCCTATCTGCGGCGAGGACTGCTCGTCGAACCCTTCCCGATCCGGCCTGCGAGCCCCTGGAATTACTACCTGACCGAGAACCAGCTTTCGAAGGGAAACATCGCCCGCATTGTGCGGGAATGGATTCTTTTGCGGGCGCAGGAGGACGGCGCCTAGAGCTGTTTCAGCAGTTGGGGATACTCTCAAACTCAAAAATTTGACACGCCAATGGCGTCGTTTTTTTAGGTCTCAACAGCCGGGTTTCGGCGGTTTCTTCGGGTTCGAGCCCTTCCGGGATTTTTGCATCGCTCCTAACATGCGCAGTCGCAAGGGGAATGTAACGGGCAAAAAGCCCAAACCGGAGAATCAACGATGTCGATTTTCAAGAGCAACGGTGACCGCGTGCCGGCAGTCATTGAAAGCTACGCAGACGAAGTCAGGAGCGGCAAGCTGGACCGCCGCGAGTTCCTCGCCATGGCGAGTGCGATGGGCGCCTCGACGGCGTTTGCCTATTCGATGATCGGCCTCGCGCCGGCCAGAGCCGCGGCCCCGGAACCGGGCAAGAAGGGCGGTATCCTGAAGATGCAAATGATCATCAAGGACATGAAGGACCCACGCATGTGGGACTGGTCGGAAATGGCCAACGTGCTGCGCCAGTGCAACGACTACATGATCCGCTATACAACCGACTTCACCTTCGAGGGCCATCTGGTCGAGAGCTGGGAGGTCAGCGACGACGCCACCGAATATACGCTGCATGTGCGCAAGGGCGTGAGGTGGTCAAACGGTGACGAGCTCAACGCCGACGACATCGTCGTCAACATCGAGCGCTGGTGCGACAAGGCGGCCGAAGGCAATTCCATGGCCGGCCGCATGGCCACGCTGATCGACCCGGCCACCAAGAAGGCCGCCGCCGGCGCCATCACCAAGATCGACGACCACACCGTTAGGCTAAAGTGCGGCCAGTCCGATGTCACCATCATTCCAGGCTTCGCGGATTATCCGGCAATCATCGTCCACCGCAACTTCGACAAGGACGGTGCCGACATGACGAAGACGCCCGGCACCGGCCCCTACGAACTGATCTCATACAAGGTTGGCGAGTCGGCTTCGGTGAGACGCCGCAAGGACTTCACCTGGTTCGGCGGCGAGACCTATCTCGACGGTGTCGACTGGACCGATTACGGGACGGACGCTTCGAGCCCGGCCATCGCCAGCGCCTTCGAGGCTGGAGAGATCGACTGCAACTATCAGACTGTCGGCGGCACCGTGGACCTCTATGATGGCATGGGCCTGGTCAAGGAATCCGTCGTCACCGCGGGAACGATCGTGCTGCGCACCAATGTGACCAACAGACCCTATGACGACAAACGGGTGCGCAACGCCATCCAGCTCGCGGTCGACAACGAGACGGTGCTGAAACTCGGCTACAGTGGCCTTGGCCAAGTTGCCGAAAACCACCATGTCTGCCCGATCCATCCGGAATATTATGAGCTGCCGAAAGTGCCTCGCGATCTGGCCAAGGCCAAGGCGTTGATGACCGAGGCCGGCCAGATGGATCATGAGTTCGAGCTCATTTCCTACGATTCGGACTATGTCAAAGACCCTGCCGATGTCGTCGCCGCGCAGATGCGCGAGGCCGGATTCAAGGTGAAGCGCACGATCATTCCAGGGACTTCATTCTGGAACGACTGGACGAAGTATGCATGGTCGACCACCGAATGGGGCATGCGGCCGCTCGGCGTGCAGGTGCTGGCGCTGGCCTATCGCAGTGGCGAGGCCTGGAATGAAACGGGCTACGCCAACCCGGATTTCGACAAGAAGCTCAATGCTGCACTTGCCGTCGCCGATCCTGCCCAGCGCAAGGAGCTGATGAAGGATGTCGAGTGGACGTTGCAGGATTCAGGCGTGCTGGTTCAGTCGTTCTGGCGTTCGCTCTACCGCCACCATGCCGCCTATGTGAAGAACCTCAAGATGCATCAGACATTCGAACTGCAACTGGAGAAGGTCTGGCTCGACAAGGCATAGATTGGGTTGATCACAGCAACGACTTCAGAGGCGCAAGATGCGCCCCTGAAGTCGCCAGGCGACTGCGATTGATCAGCCAGCCTAACAACCTGCAAGGCGCTTTTCGAAAGCGCAGAACAAAAAAATCGCCGCACCAAGGGAAGAAATCTGGATATGCGTACTCATGCACAAGCCGTTGTCATCGGCGGCGGCCTGATCGGTTGCTCGATCCTCTATCACCTGGCCAAATTCGGCTGGTCCGACGTGGTTCTTCTCGAGCGCAACGAGCTGACGTCCGGCTCGACCTGGCATGCGGCGGCCAACATCCACGGCCTGCACGATTCCACCAACATCAGCCGCCTGCAGCACTACACCATGGCGCTCTACAAGGAACTGGAAAGCGAGACCGGGCAGGGTTGTGGCATCTTCCAGCCGGGCTCGCTCTATCTCGCCCAGACCGAAGCGCGCGAGCATCAGCTGAGGCTGCAGGAGGCCAAGGCGCGACGCTACAAGATGAACTTTTATGAGGTCGCGCGCGATGAGGCGGAGCGGCTGCACCCGCTGGTCGATTTCGACGGCATACGCTGCATCATGTACGAGCCGGAAGGCGGCAATGTCGACCCGTCCGGCGTCACCGCCGCCTATGCCGCCGGCGCCCGCCAGCGCGGGGCGGAGATCCATCGCTTCACGCCGGTCACTGCCACCGAGGCGCAGTCGGACGGCAGCTGGATCGTGCGCACGCCGAAGGGCGACATCCACACGCAATGGGTGGTCAACGCCGCCGGCCTGTGGGGCCGCGAGGTCGCCGCGATGGCTGGCCTGCAACTGCCGCTGATCCCCACCGAGCATCAGTATTTCGTCACCGAGACCATTCCCGAGATCGCCGCGATGGGACGCCGCCTGCCTTCTGTCGCCGATCGCGATGGCGAATATTATCTGCGCCAGGAAGGGCTTGGGCTGCTCATCGGGGCCTATGAACGCAACATGAAGTTCTGGGCAGAGGATGGGACCCCGCTGGACTTTGGCCACGAACTCTTTCCCGACGATCTCGATCGCATCGAGGACAACATGATGCGCGCCATTGCACGTGTTCCCGCGGTTGGCACCGCGGGCGTCAAAAAGGTGATCAACGGGCCGATGATCTGGTCGCCGGACAGCGCCGTGCTGTTTGGCCCGGTGCCGGAGTTGCAGAACTACTTCTGCTGCAACGGCATCATTCCCGGGTTCTCGCAGTCGGGCGGAATGGGCAAGCTGGCGGCCGAGTGGATGATCGAGGGCGAGCCTTCGCTCGACATGTTCGCCTGGGACATGGCGCGCTTTGGCCACTGGGCCGGCAAGGCTTTCACCAAGGCCCGCGTGCAGGACCAATACAGCCACCGCTTCAAGATCCATTTCCCCAATGAGGAACGCGCCGCCGGACGGCCGGTCCGGACCCGGCCTGCCTATGACATGCAAAAGGGAATGAACGCCGTCTTCGGCCTCAATTTCGGCTGGGAGCACCCACTATGGTTCGCCGCCGAGGGCGAGCCGCGCGAGGAGACGATCGGCTTCACGCGCCAGAACTGGTGGGGACCGGTGGGACGCGAGGCGCGCATGCTGCGCGAGCATGCGGGCATCATCGACGTTTCGAATTTTGCCAAATACGAGGTCAAGGGACCCGGCGCGGAAGCCTGGCTCAACGCGCTGTTCGCCAACCGCATGCCGACGGAAATCGGGCGCTCCTGTCTCACGCCGCTGATCGGCAAGCGCGGCGGCATTGCCGGCGACTTTACCGTGACAAAGCTGTCCGACGACGAGTTCATGGTGTTCGGTTCCGGCATGGCCGAGCGCTTCCACCAAAGGTTCTTCAAGGCTGTCCCTTTGCCTGAAGGCACCACGTTCCGTTCGCGCACCGAGGAACTGGCCGGCTTCAACGTCGCCGGCCCGAAATCACGTGAATTGCTGCAGCGCTTGACCAATGCCGATCTGTCGACGGAGGCGTTTGCCTTCATGCGCTCGCGCCAGATCACGGTGGCTGGTGTCGACGTGGTGGCGCTGCGTGTTTCGTTCACCGGCGACCTGGGCTGGGAACTCTATTGCGCGGCCGCCAACCAGATCGAGCTCTACAGTGCCTTGCTGAAGGCCGGCAGCGAAGTCGGTGCCGGGCCGGTTGGTTCGCGCGCGCTGATGTCGCTGCGGGTCGAAAAGGGATATGGCAGCTGGAGCCGGGAATATTCCCCCGAATACTGGCCGCAGGAGGTCAAGTTCGATCGGCTTGTCAAAATGGACAAGGGCGAATTCCTCAACCGCGATGCCTACGCCGCCGTCGCCGACAGGCCGGCGCGCGATGAGCTGATCATGCTGTCGATCGACGCTAGGGACGCCGACGCGACCGGCGGCGAGCCGATATTCCTGCCGGACGGCACGCCGATCGGCCAGGTGTCCTCAGGCGCCTATGGTTATTTCGTCGAGCAGTCGCTGGCGCTTGGCTATGTCAAGGCCGGCTCGGCCAAGGCAGGCGATGTCGTCACGGTCGCCATCCTGGGAAGACCTCATGACGCGGTACTGTTGAAGCAGCCGCCCTTCGACCCCGAGGGCAAGCGGCTGCGCGCGTAGGTCTGGACCGTCTGGCGATCGGCGGGCCAACTGACAGAACAATCGAAGCTGGCGGGTTACGCCAGCGAACCTGACACAGGGAAGACTTCAACCGCCTGAAAACAAAGGGGAATCGCATGATCAAACGACATCTGCTGGGCACCATGTTTGCCCTGGCCCTCACATCATCCGCGCACGCGGCGGATGTGAAGGTCATCAATGACGACGCCTGGTTCGCCGAAGGCCCAATCTGGTACCAGGACAAGCTCTACTACGTCGAATATGGCCGCGGTACGGTCAGCGTATGGGATGGCAAGAAGAACGAGATCTTCTGGAAGATGGACGGTTGCGGCCCGTCGGCCGTGCTGCCGACCACGGCCGGCGAGTTCCTCGTCACCTGCTACGACAACAACACGATCGGCCGCATCTCGGCCGACGGCAAGACGCTGCCGGCCTATGACAAGGACACGGATGGCAAGCCATTCAGCGGCCCGAATGACTTCGCACCCGACAAGGATGGCGGCACCTATTTCACCGGTTCCGGCAAGGGCGGTCCGCTGATCGACGCCTCGGCCTACTACATCGGCAAGGACGGCAGCGTGAAGAAGGTTGCCGGTGACCTGCACAATGCCAACGGCCTCGTCATGTCGAACGACGGCAAGATCCTGTATCTGGTCGAGACGGAGGACAATCGGATCATCGAGTTCGATGTCCAGCCCGACCACAGCTTGAGCAACCGTCGTGTCTTCCTGCGCCTCGACGACCTGTTCCCGAACCAGCCGCACATCTGGCCTGACGGGATCAAGATGGACAGGGCCGGCGAGATGTATATCGGCCAGAGCCCGCGCTCGCTTGATGCGCTTGGCAAGATCATCGTCGTCGACAAGGATGCGAAGCTGCTGCGCACGCTTTCGGTGCCATCGCCATCCATGCCGAACTTCGCTTTTGGACCAGACGAGAAGGTGCTCTACGTGATGGCGCTCGACCAGATCGACGCCGCGCCTTGGCACGGCAAGGTCTACGAGGTTTCGAACAAGTAGGATATTCGCCGGCGGTGCCAATGCCGCCGGATCGCGCCTCAGCCGCCGAACCGATCCAGCCAATGTTGGGCAAGGTCTGAGCGGCGGCAGATCCAGATATCGGGATTGGCCCTGATCTTGTCGAGGAAATGGGCCAGCCCGACCATGCGGCCCGGCCGCGCCGCCAGTCGGCAGTGCAGCGATACCGTCATCATGCGCGGTGTCGTTTCGCCTTCCGCCAGAAGCCAGTCCACCGCATCGCCGACATATTCGAAGAACTGGCTGCCGGTCTCCAGGCCGGAGCCACGCGAGAACCGGCTGTCATTGTTGTCGAAGCTGTGCGGGACGACCAGATGACGCTTTGGACCGACTTCGACGAAATAGGGCAGGTCGTCATTGTAGTCGTCGCAATCGAACAGGAAGCCGCCGTGCTCCACCACCAGCCGGCGCGTGTTGAGGCTGGGCCGACCGGTGTACCAGCCGAGTGGACGGATGCCGGTGATCCGTTGCACGGTGTCGACGGTCATCGCGATATGGTCGCGTTCCTCGTCTTCGGTCAACGCCGCGTAGTCGATCCAGCGCCAGCCATGGCAGACGATATCGCTGCCAAGTGCCGCGATCGCTTTGCCGGCGGCCGGATTGAGCTCCAGCGCGCGTCCCACGACGTAGAAGGTCGGAATGATCTGCTTGTCCTGGAACAGCGACAACAGCCGCCAGACGCCGACGCGTGAGCCGTATTCGTAGAGCGATTCCATATTGCGGTTGCGCAGGCCCGGCACCGCTGGCGACACGGCAAGGTCCGACAGGATCGCCTCGGAGACGTTGTCGCCCTCGCCGATGCTGTATTCGGCGCCTTCCTCATAGTTGACGACGATGTTGAGCGCCAGTTTGGCGCCGCCGGGCCATGCGGCCGAAGGTGGCTTGTCGCCATAGCCGATGAAGTCACGGACGGGCAGGTATGGCATCTCTCAACTCTCCCTCGAATGCGGTCGCCAAAACTATCCGCCGTGCATGTCGATCAGTATGCGCAGTGCCTGATCCATTATCTCTTGCGGGCCGACCGTCGCGCGCAAACAGTCCGTGAGGCCGTAACCGCCCAGGCCGCGCACAATGATATCGGCGCCGCGCAAGGCTCTCTCGGCGGCCTCCGCGGCGGCTGCGTCGGAGAAGCGGATCAGCACGAAATTCGTCCGGCTCTCCGGTACATCATATCCGTTAGCCCCCAGATCATGCGCGAACCGGTCGCGAATCCGGGCCGTGCGGGCCACGGTTTCGCGCATGTAAGTCTCGTCCTGCACTGCCGCGACCGCCATTGCGAGGCTTGCGGTGGTGACCTGGTTCGAGTTCTGCATCTTGCGCACTTGCGCCGCGACCGAAGGCGGAAACAACCCCCAGCCGACGCGCGCGCCAGCCAGGCCATAGGCTTTGGAAAGCGTGCGCAGCACGACGGTATCGCCACGTGCGACAAGCGCAAAGACAGGCCTTGGATCCTGGTCGTCAAACTCGCCATAGGCCTGGTCGATCGCCAGCAGCACATCCCCGCGCAAGGCGGCGCGCAAGCGCAGCAATTCGGCATTGCGGATGCGGGTGCCGGTCGGATTGCCGGGATTGCAGACGAAGACGACCCGCGTTGCCGGCGTGACAGTGGCGAGAATGCTGTCGACCGAAACGGCGAAATCCCGTTCCGCGGCCTTGACATAGACCGCATCGGCGCGCGCCGCGGCGGAGGCCACGAAATTATAGGCATAGGAGGTGCCCAGTACCTCGTCGCCCAGTCCCGCAAAGGCCGCGATGGTACAGCTGATCAGGTCCATCGAACCGGCGCCGCACAAGATCAGATCGGGCTCGACACCATAGGCTTGCGCAATCGCCTCGCGCAGCGCCGTCCAGTCCGGGTCAGGATAGAGATGGCTGCGAGCAATCGCGTCCTGGCCGGCAGCGATCGCCCTGGGGCTGGGCGGAAAAGCGCTCTCGTTCTGGGCAAGGGTTGTCCGGTCGTAGCCGCCGAAATTTGCCAAGGCAAAGGCGGACATGGCCTCGACGTGAGCGGCAGCTTTCAGAGGCATGGTTGGTCCATGGGAATTTTGCTATCGGCCATCTCGCGAACTACCCCTGCCGGACTGGCTCATGGGCAAGCTACAATCCGCCGGCGCGTTCACAAGCAAAAACTAGCCGCGCAATGGCTTCGAAATTCTGGCCCTTGTGGGGACAAGGCGTGGTTCGCATGAAAATAGAAAAGGGACGATGGCATCTTGGACTGAGTGTTATTGCTGCGTGGTTGTCCCGACCGCCACGGGGCCGTCACGGGTCGCGAGACCGTGCGGAACAATGCGGGAATATTGATGATTCTGGCCCACGAAAAAGCCAATTGAATCGACACTCATGGCAACGCTTCACGCGAATAGAGAGTTCGGCTTGGTCGATGTCGTCATGGCCGAGGACGTCCGGTGGGTGCCTCCGCTTCGGCGAGGTAGAGGAGGGAATCGTTTTTCACGCCCGGCGGGGCGCAAATGACTGACATCACTTTGAAAGTGTTTGCAAATGCCGACGATGTACATCTCGTCATGGTCCCATGAGAACGACATCCCCAGGATGTCTGGGATTTGCCATCCAAAGATAGATTCCTTCCTGCGGCTTCCGGCTCTTGTCGAAGCATCACCGCGCGATAATTTCTTCAAAGGCGTGGGCGCGCTTCGCCCTCTCTTTCGACAGGAGCCTGCCATGAAACATCAGACAATCGATCAACTGCATGCGGTCGCCAAGATCGAAACTTCGGCGGCGTATTCGGCAATGACACGCAACCAGCGCCTCGAACGCTGGGCTGAACTTCTGGAGCAACATCCCGAGCGATGCCTTGCCGCGTTTACAGGTACCGAATATTTGCACCTGGAGGAACGTGCCAGCCTGCGTGGGGACGGATCAGCACTTGCCGTTGCCTTCGACGACCCGGTGTTGCGCGCATCGGGCCTGAAAGATGACACGTATGGCGAGGCCAGGCGTTTCTTCAAACTGAGCGACTGGCAACTGCACGAAATCGTCTGCGATTGTCATGTCGGCGCCACCATGAAAGCGCATTGGGCCGCCGCGCGAGTTCGCAAGACACTTGGAGGAAATGGATTCCTTACATGGTTGAAGCAAAGAATCATGTACTGAGTTAGCCGGCTTGAGGTGAGGATCGTCGCGTGTCCAGGACCGCGATACGATCCCACCTGACCGCGGTTTGGATCAAGCTGAAGACGGCATGATAAAAAAGATCATGCAGAAGTTCGCGCGGCTGTCGATTTATGCGCTGCTCTACCCTGTGGATAGACCCCAAATACGCCCATCATTCCAAACATCCGCTTGCAAGAAGCCCTAGACTGGGAATCTAGGGGAATCGGGTGGATGTCGAGCAAGCCGAGTGGTCGCGTCGTGTTGTGCACGCTGCTGGCGATTGCCGGCTGCACCTCCGCGCCGGGCAAGGACTTCTTCACCGAAACCATCGACAGCCTGCACGCCAGGAACTCGCCCTTGCGGGCGGGATACACCGGGTCTGGCGCCGTCACGTCGGCCGCCGGCCAGGCGCAGCGCTTTAACGGCGCGCAATACCAGGGCTCGGGTCAGTTCGTCTCCTCCGGCGCCCCCGTCACCAAGGTGACGACAGATGGCTCGGGCCAGTTCGAGCTCAATCTGGTCAACGCGCCGATTGCCGAGGCGGCCAAGGCCGTGCTTGGCGATGCGCTTCACCTCAACTACATCGTCGACCCGCGCGTGCAAGGCACGGTGACGCTGCAGACCTCGCAACCGGTGTCGAAGGATGCGCTGGTCGACATCCTGCAATCGGCGCTTGCGGTGAATGGTGCCGGCATCACCAACCGAGCCGGTACCTACCAGGTCGTGCCGCTTTCCGAAATCATGTCCAGCACACCGCCGGTCAGCGTGCCGTCGACGTCACCGTCCGGCCCCGGCGTCAAGGTGCAGGTGCTGCAACTGCAATTCATCGCCGCCGACGAGATGAAGACCATTCTCGAACCGATCACCCGCCAGGGCTCGGTGCTGCGGGTCGATTCCACCCGCAACCTGATCACCGTCGCCGGCAATGACAGCGACCTCAATGCCATTCGCGAAGCGGTTTCGGTGTTCGACGTCGACTGGATGCGCGGCATGTCGGTGGCGCTGCATCCGCTGAAGACCTCCAAACCGGAAGCGGTTGCCGCCGAACTCGATTCGATCTTCGGCACCAAGGATGGGCCGGGCGCCAAACTTATCCAGTTCATCCCCAACGACAGGCTGAATTCGGTGCTGGTGATCACTTCGCGCCCGGCCTATCTCGCCCGTGCGGCGACCTGGATCAACAAGCTCGACAGACTGGCCGAGACCAATGAAAGCCAGCTTTTCGTCTACCAGATCCAGAACCGCCCGGCCAAGGAACTGGCCGCGGTGCTGAGTTCCGTTCTCGGCACCTCGGTCAAGACCGAAGGCGACTCGGGCGGCTCGAACGTGTCGCCCGACCAGACCCCGATCGCCATGCAATCGGATGGCGTCACGCCGGTGCCATTGACCGGGCCGTCGCCTTCGCTGCCCCCGCAGGACGGACAGCCGCCCGCCCACGCCACGGTCGTCGCCGATATCGAAAACAATGCGTTGCTGATCCAGACCACGGCGCGCGACTACGAACGCATCGAACAGATCCTGGCCAAGGTCGACGTTCTGCCTACGCAAGTCATGCTGGAAGCCGTCATCGCCGAAGTCACGCTCAACGACGAGCTGAAATACGGCCTGCGCTGGTTCTTCGAGAATGGCGGCATGAAGATCTCGCTGTCCGACGTGGCAAAGGGAGCCGCCGCGGCAGCACTGCCCGGCTTCAACTGGAGCTACGCAACCGACAACATCCAGGTGACGCTGAACGCCTTGTCCAGCATCACCGACGTCAATGTCATCTCGGCGCCAACCATCATGGCCCTGAACAACCAGAAGGCGATATTGCAGGTCGGCGACCAGGTGCCGATCGCCACAAGGCAAGTGGTGGACCAGACCCTCGGCAGCTCGCCGGTCGTCTCGGTCGAGATGAAGGACACCGGCGTCATCCTGACGGTGACGCCACGCATCAACAATGCCGGCAGGGTCATGCTCGACATCGAGCAGGAGGTCAGCAATGTGACCAAGACGACCAGCTCCGGCATCGATTCACCGACCATCCAGCAGCGCAAGATCCAGACACGCGTTCTGGTCAATGACGGCGAGAGCCTGGCGCTGGGCGGCCTCATCCAGTCGCGCAACAATGTCGACCGCACTCAAGTGCCTATCCTCGGCGATATCCCGATTATCGGCAACGCGTTCAAGCAGAAGACGGACAGTATCGGACGCACCGAACTGATCATCTTCATCCGGCCGCATGTTGTCCGTGACATCAACGAAGCCCGCGAAGTGACCGACGAATTCCGCGGCAAGATCAGCCTGCAGACGCCGATCCAAAAGCGGCGCGGCGGCACCAAGCTGCAACAGGATCTGAAGAGGCTGGCGTATTGACGATGGCTACGCACCCGTCTCTCGTGCTGGCTGCCACGGTCGCCCTGGCGGCGGTTCTTGCCGCGATCTCGATCGCCGATTTCCGCAGGCAGATCATCCCGGACAGGCTCAACCTGGCTCTGGCCGTCCTCGGCCTTGGCTATCAGATGGCGACTGAGGCAGACGGCGTCCCGCTGCGGCTCCTGTTTGCTGTCGCGACTTTTGCTGCTGCCTGGCTGATCCGGCGCGGTCATTTCCTGATGACCGGCAGGATTGGTCTCGGCCTCGGCGACGTCAAGATGCTGGCCGCCGCGGCATGCTGGATCAGCCCGCTGCTGCTGCCGGTGCTGCTGTTCATCGCCAGCGCCAGCGCTCTGCTGTTCGTCGGCGGGCAAGTGCTTGCGACAGGGCCGGCAGCAGTGCGGGCCCGTGTTGCCTTCGGCCCGTTTATCGCCATCGGCCTCGGCTGCAGCTGGGCGCTGGAGCAATTTGCAGGTTTGAACATGGGACTGCTCTGATGATCACTCTGCGCTTTATCAAACCTTCCGAAAAATCCGGGCGCGCCAGAAGATCTGTCGGCGAAAGCGACGATCGCGAAAGCGGCTTCACCCTGGTCGAGCTTCTGGTCGTGCTCGCCATCATCGCGTTGATCGCGACGCTGGCCGCGCCGCAGGTCCTGCGCTATCTCGGTTCGGCCAGGACCAATGCCGCCAAGGCGCAAATTCGCAACATCGAAAGCGCGCTCGAACTCTACTATGTCGACAACGCGAAGTATCCGACGGTGGAAGAGGGGCTCTCGGCCTTGGTCACGGCACCCGCCGGCGAGACGCGTTGGAACGGACCCTACCTCAAGGGAACAACCGGCCTGAAGGATCCGTGGGGGAAGCCTTATTCCTACGAAGTGAAGGCCGATGCGAGCGGCGTGATCATCCGCACCTTCGGAAAAGACGGCAAGCCGGACGGAACCGGCGAAGACCAGGACGTCTCCAACTGACGGGAACCAGGACTTCATTCCGACAGGAACGAGGTCTTCATTTCGTGCGCGGCACCTGGGCATTTGCCAGGTCGAGGCGTGCAAAACCTGTCGCCGAATAGGCAGCACCATCCCGCAGAACGGAGAGGGTGAACCGCACGGCGGCGGGCAGGCGCCGCGGCGCCTTCCAGCTTGGTGACCACGATGAGGGTGCCGCCGCACTGTCGAGATATTCGAATTTCATGGTGCTTACACCGCCGATCAGCCGCACCGGTTCGCTCGGCGTCGACGCGCCGGGTTCGCTGCCGCGCCGTGTTCTCTGGACAATGGCCAGCGCGCCTCCGGCCTGGCCACCATCGCCAAGCGAAACAGCAATTTCGCGCAGTGCGGAGGATTTGAAGCCGATCGCCTGAACGGCGTTGAATTCAATCCGGGCACTGTCGCCGTTGAGATAAAGCACCATGTCCGGCGACGATCTGGACAAGGGCAACGGCTCGGCGTGGCTGATTGCCGTTTCCAGAAACCGCGATGCGGCACCGATCTCCATCTGGAATTCGGTTGCCTTTTCGATGCGCATCATCGTTCGGGCCTGGCTCAGGAAAACCATCATCAGCGATGTGATCACGCCGATCAGGGCCAGCCCGACCAACACGTCGATGAGCGCAAATCCCTCGACCGATGCCGATGGTCCCGGCTGCGATCTGGCGTCTGGCAGAGAGGCGCCTGGACGACGTTCCTGCCGGCGGACGACGCGGACCTTCGAGCGGGCACGGAAGAACAGGCCGGTCATTGAGCGGCGTCCTGCACGGGCACGAAGGTCAAAAACGGCCCGTTTGGAAACGCTCCACCGGTCTTCTCGATAAGAACAGCGGTTACCTTCGCCTTCGACACGTCTATCGTGCGGGTCTTCAGGGTCCAGCCGGGTTGCATCGTGGTTTGCGCCATGGGTTGGACTTGGGCTTCGTAGTCGGCCAGCATCGCACGGACGGTCCTGGCGGCTTCGACCTGGCGCTTGGCTGCGGCGATGCTGCGGCTCGCCAGCACGATCGACTGGCTGGCGATACCCAGCACAAGCGCCAGGATGGTCATGGCGACGATCATCTCCAGGATCGAGAATCCGTCTTCGGGGGAGGGCTGCGACGATGGTCCTGTCATGGCAGCGCGCGCCACGTTGGAAGCCCGGTCAGCCAGTTGACCGCTATGCGCGTGGTCCGTCCCTTTTGCTGCAGGGAAATGTCCATACCGGAAGCGCTGCCATCGGGAAGGAAGGTCAGGACGGTCTGCCGACCAGCGACGACGGTCTCCTGGCCGGTGATTACGGTCATTTTGACATCGTCCGGCAGAGCGACACTATCTCGTTCGCCAAAACGGATGACGCGGGTGCCGAGATCGACAACGACCTGCTTCGGCCTGGCGGTGGCGATTGCCGATGTGCGCGACAGGCGCAGCCGCATGGTGATCTCGCCGGCCAGCGTCTCCAGGTTCTTGGTCCGATAGTTGCTGACGAGCCCCGGCGCGGCGATGGCCGCGACAAGGGCCATGATCGCCAGCACGACCAGCATTTCGACCAGGGTAAATCCGGCCGTTGCGTCTGCCGGTGCGCCGGCTCTCGGCGCGGCGGTCATTGCAGCGCCAGATCGTTGATGCTGAGGATCGTGGTCATCACCGAGATGACCAGGCTGCCGACGAGAAAACCGAGCGAAATCGTCAGCGCTGGCGTCAACAGCTTCAGCACCGTATCGATCCGTCGCGACAGCGTCAGCTGAAGCATTTTCGCGGCGCGATCGAGCACCACCGGAAGGGCATTCGCCTCTTCGCCGAGCGCGACCAGCGACATCGTCGCGTTGTCGAAAATCCCCGCCTTGACGATCGCGCCATGCAGGCGGGCGCCATTTGCGACGGTTTCTTCGATCGTGGCAAAGCTTGCCGCCAGTGAACTCTGTCTGGAAACGTTGGCGGCCAGGCCAAGCGCCTCGGTCATCGCCACGCCATTGCCGAGCAGCAGCGCAAGCGTTTCCAGGTAGCGCGCGATCACGGCATCCCTGACCAGCGGGCCGATCAAAGGGATATTCAACAGCCAATGCGAAAACTGTTTTCTGGCACCGGCGGACCGGGACAGGAAAAGATAGGAAAGCAGGCCCAGGACCGCCGCCAGCGGGAACACGAACGGATAGTCCTTGAACACCGTGCCGAGCGCCGAAAGCATGGTCATGGTGAACGGCTTGGGGGCGGATGAGCCTTCGAAGATCGGTTCCAGCGCCGGCACCAGAACCGTCGCCAGAATGACCAGCGCGCCGCTCATGACCATGAGCAGGAAAGCCGGATAGGCCAGGGCCTCGACGATTGCGGCACGGCGCTTGGCCGTTGCCTCGAACGTATCCGCCAGCCGCTGGCATATATAGGCCATCTTGCCGCTGCGCTCTCCGCTGGCGAGCAAGGCGGCAACGTCGGAGGTGATGCCCGGCAGGGCGGCAAATGCTTCGGCGATTGGCCGGCCGCCCGTCGTGAGATCGAGCACCGATTGCAGCTGTTGCCGTCGCTGATGGTTGGCCTGGCCCGAGATAACCGCGTTCAAGGCACGGTCGACAGTGAAACCGGCGTTCAGAAGCACCGAAAGCTCGGAAAACAGCCGGCTGAGATCGACCCTGCGGGTAAACGTCAGCGCGCTGCGTCCCGGCAGGCGAAGCTGCTGCCTTTCGCCGTTCACCGGGGCAAGATGATAGGAACGGCGGCCCTGCTGCGCCAGTTTGCGGGCGGCATCCTGCTTGGTCGACGCATCGAGAACGCCGGTCTCGGTGCTGCCGTCGACGAGATAGGCGCGATAGGCATAGGCCGGCATCAGCCACCTCCCGCGAGATCGATGACACGCCGGACTTCGTCCATCGTGGTGATCTGCGATCGGGCAAGTGCGGTTGCGTGGACCGACATCGGCACGAGGTCGTCTTCGGCGGCAATTTTCCCGATCTCCATTTCGCCGGCACCCTGGTCGATGAGCTCGGCGATGCGCGGCGACACCTGCAGCATTTCGTAGGTCACCGTGCGCCCGCTGTAGCCGGAGCCGTTGCAAGTGCGGCAGGCCGGAACAGTTTGGTCCGCACCGCGGCAGGTCGGGCAGATACGGCGCAACAGCCTCTGTGCGATCACGCCTCTGATCGTCGCGCCGAGCAGATAGCCGTCGATGCCCATATCGCGAAGGCGCGTCAGCGCGCCCGCGGCACTGTTGGTGTGGAGGGTCGAAAACACCAGATGGCCGGTCAAGGCCGCCTGGACCGCGACCTGCGCCGTCTCGCGATCGCGAATTTCACCGAGCAGGATGATATCGGGATCCTGCCGCAGGATCGAACGCAGGGCGGCGGCAAAGTCGAGATCGATCGCCGGATTGACCTGCAGCTGGGTGATGCCGGCCATGCGATATTCGACCGGGTCCTCGACGGTGAAAATCTTGACATCCGGGCGCGAACGCTCGGCGAGGATGGAATAGAGCGTCGTCGTCTTGCCGCTTCCGGTCGGCCCGGTGATCAGCACGATGCCGTTGGCGGATTGCGACATGCTGCGGATTTTCGCTTGCGCGGCGCCGTCGAAACCCAGTTTCTCCAACCGCAATTCGACGCCTGCGCGGTCGAGGATTCGAAGCACGATGGCTTCGCCGTGAATCGACGGAATGACCGAGACGCGCAGGTCGACGTCGCGGCCGCGCACGGCAATGCGCATGCGTCCGTCCTGCGGCAGGCGCCGTTCGGCAATGTTGAGCCGCGACAGGATCTTGATGCGGGTGGAGATGCCAGACAGCATCGCAATCGATGCGGTGTCGACGGTGGACAGCATGCCGTCATGCCTGAAGCGGATGCGGACGTGATCCTCGAGCGGCTCGATGTGAATGTCGGTGGCTCTCGCATCGACCGCCTTGTGGATGGTCTCGGCGACGAAGCGGACAATCGGCGCCTCACGCGCAAAATCCTTCAACCGTTCGAGGTCGTCGGGACCGAAATCCAGGGTTTCGCCACTGTTGCCGCCATTTGAAACGGCCGCCAGGGCCGAATGCTCGATGCGGTCGATGCATTCGGCAATCATGCGCCTTGGCAATATCCGCAGCGCCAGTGTCCGCTCATAGTGAAAGGCGAGCGCGTCGATGGTTGCCGACGAGAACGGGTCGGCCACGGCGACAACCAGCCGCTCGGCATCCATCTGCAGCGGCAGGATCGCGTTTTCACGCAGATAGGCCAGCGGCACGCCTGCCAGCATTTCGGGGCTAACCTGTTCGGGAATCTCGACCGGCGTCGGTGCGTTCAGGTAGCGGCTGAGGCTGTTGGCAAGCTCCTGCTCGCCGATCAGGCCGAGTTCGGTCATCACCGTATCGAACGGGTGTCCAGACGTTCGCGATGCCCCCAAAGCCCGCTGGGCCGCGTGCGCGGTCAGCACTTTCTCGCCCTCGAGAAAGGCAAGGAACGCCTCGATCCCCTGGGTCTGGGCGGCAGCGTTCATGAGCTCCACCCGCGCAGGATCCGCGCCGCCTCGGCGCCGAAAAGCACCTCGCAGTCGGTTGTGGCGGCGGCTGGCGGCAAGGCAGTGACCGGGCTTCGGGAGGCGCGCTGGAATGCCGTGGGGCTGACCGGAGACGTCTCGATGATGAAGCCGGCTTCGGCTGTGATCCCCGAATCGTCGCGCCTCACGACCACGTCGACCGTGTAGGCCGATGCATCGGCCGCCGCTTCGGTGACCGAAGCGCTGCTACCCCCGGCAAGAGCAGCACGAAGACGGTTCGGCGCACGATCGGCGCTGATCGTGCCGCGTTTCGAGTTGACCGTGAAAACAGCATGGAGGGTCTGCAGGGGCGTCGACGCAAGTGCCGAAAACTCCTGCAGTTCGGACACCGATTCGAACGGCGCCTGCTTGTCTTCGGGCGGCCCGACGGCGCTTCTGGGACCGGGCTGGCCGGCGAACAACTTGGCGTTGTCGCGAAACCGGATCGCGGCCTTGGCCAGCGCTTGCGCCGTCTGCCGCTCGAAGCCGAGCGATGCGAAACCAAGCGCCAGCAATTGGTCGTCGGCGGCATTGAGATCGATCAGCCCGTCATGATCCTGGATGCGCACATCGAAGCTGAAATCGCCCTCCCGGCACGCGGAGGGTGTAAAATCCAGCGGAAATTTTTTCGCCCCCGAGCCGCCGGTCAATTCGCTCGCAACCACATTGCCGAGGCCTTCAGCGAGCAGCGACAGGCGTTCCTGTTCGACCTCGTTGTTGGCGATCATCAGCCGCGTTCTTGCCGTCACGGCGAAGGGGACGACGATTGCCGAGACGATCAGCATGAACACCAGCACGGCGACCAGCGAAAAGCCGCTGCTGGCGCTTTCGCCGCCCGCGTTTGGGCTTTTGTGGCGGTCGCTCATAGTTGCGGTTCATTTGTGGCTGGTGGCGGGACATTCGGGGCTGGTAGCCGGGCCTTTTGGGGTGGCGGCGGGGCATTCTTCCATGGCGGATAAAGCGGAACCCGCGCCACCTTGCCACCCCGTTCCAGTACGGCCTGATCCTTGTCGATCGCCGACACCGTCCAGCCGTCGACGGTCTCGCCACTGCCGTACCAGATCGCGGTTTCGCTTCCGGCGACGCGCAGCAGGGCTTTCGCCGTTCCGCCGTGGATGCTGATGCCCAGAAGCGAAGGCGCAATGGCGGGTGCTGCCTCGGGCGGTGGCGGCGCCGGCGGTTGTTCGACGGCGGCCGCGACAACCTCAACCGGCGGCGGGCCGGCCGGCGGGGCCACGAATTTCCGGCGCGTCGGCGTGAACAGCGGCCGCTCGAACGTCTCGCTGAAATTGCCGGCCTCGGGAAACTGCAATGAGCCCGCGGCCGAGGCCAGGCCGCCGTCATGTCCCTTTCCGGAAGCGACCGGCGAGATGTCGACCGGCGTGTCGTAGAGCGCGACATTGACCAGGACGAGGGCCGCGATCAGCCCCGCAATCGCCAGGCCGGCGAATTTCCGGGTCATGGCTTGACCCCACCGGGTGCCGGCGCCACCGGCGTTTGCAGCGGGCCGTAAAACAGGATCTCGGCAAAGATCTCCGGGTCGCCGCTGCGCCCGGCGACCGGTCCGACATCGGTCGTGCGCAAGGTGGCCTCGCGAATGAACAGCACCGGAAGCGACGTTTCGATGGCGAGAACGGCGTTGTGAATGCCCTCCAGCGGCCCTGAAAGATTGGCCCGCAGCCCGATGAAATCGACGCCGGCCTCGCTGAGCACCGGCGCATTGCCGGCCGACAGCACGTTCACTCCGTTGGCAGTGGCAATCGCGTTCAGCCGGGTCTGCAGCCCACCGCGAATGATCGCCTCGCTCTCGCCGGTGAGAAACTCGGGATTTGCCGCGGCCACGGGGCTGGCGGTGCTGTCGAGGCGCTTTGCCAGCGCCGCCACGCTTTGCAACTGGCCGAGAAGCTCGCGCTTTTCCTCGATCTCGGCTTGCGCCGAGGCGACGCTATCGAATGCCGCGAACACCGCCCAGGCCAGGACACAGGCCGTCACCGCCGCGAGGGCGAGCGCTATCACGCGGCGAACCAGCGGGCTGGTGTTGACGATGGCGGAGAGCATGGTCAGAGCGCTCCGATCTTGGCCGAAATGGTGAAATGTTCACCGTCCTGGCCGGGAACCCTGACCACGGGCGAGGCGAATTCGGGCGCCGAAAACAGCGGCGAATCGTCGATTGGCTTGATCAGCTCGGCGGCGGAAGCGGAAAAGCCAGTGATGGTCAGGTCGTCGCCCTTGGCCGACAGATCGGTCAGCCAGGCCGAGTCGGGAAGCAGGTGCGTCAGTTCGGCCCAGACGCGCACCAGCGATGCCGTCGTTTTCTTTTCCGTGCGGATCTTTTCAATTTGCTCTATGCCGGTCTGGCGCTTCTGCAGCGCGGTGCGTGCCGCCTTGGCCAGCACCTGTGCATCGGCGATCTCTGCGTCCAGTTCCGCGCCGGCCTGCCAGGTGCGCCAATGCGCATGAGCGAAGGTGACCAGCATTGCCCCGGCCAGCATCGAACAGGTTGTCACCCAGGCGGTCCTGACGCGCCGGTCGCGCGCGGTCGGCGGCCAGATGGCGGCGAGGCTGAGCGGATCGGCCCGCAGGGCGCTCTCCGGTTGCGACAGCGACAGGCAGCGGACCGATCCGCCGGCCCGGCGGACTGCGTCAAGCACTGCGGCAAGCGTCTTCGCCTTGACGACATGGTAGAAGCAGTCCTGCTCAACGTGCCTGGCGAAAACGACATGCACTTGCGCCGGGTCGATCGGCGTCGAGGCCAGAAGGTCGAGCTCGGCCATGTCACGCGCCTGCCGAAGCGGCAGCCGCCGCGCCGCCAATTGCCGGGTCAGGAACAGCCCGGGCTGGATCGTGATATCGAAGGTCGGCCGCTTGCGCCGAGGCCCGCCCTGGAGAAGCGCCAGAATCTCGTCCGAGGACGCGGTGAGCGACAACGGGATCGACTGGAACTCCGGAGCATTGGCCTCGCGGGCGCGGATGCCGTCATCCGCCAGGCTGACGATCCAGTCGCTTGTGGAAGATTGCTTTTGTCTGGGCGCGACCCGCGACCAGACCCCTCGAAGCTCATCGAGCCACCAGTCGAAAAAATCCAGAACCTGCGCGTTGAGTGTCGCCACAATCAACCACCCGCCGCCCCGGCTGATTCTCAGCTAGGGTATTCAGACCGAGACTACTACAATTGCCGTTGCGACACAGATATCAGTGAAAGCGCGGAAGGCCGATTAGCCACAGCTTTTGTTGCTTGGATGGGCTGACTTGAAAACTATCCGTTCCGCGATATTTGGCACCGGAGAGCGACAACCACCCGCTGAGAGTATGGCCGCGCCGACATGGTGCAGCGCCTGTCCACGCTGACGCTGCAGCAGTGCGGGTGCTGCAGATGCTGCGCCAGGGCCTGCTCTACAAGCGGATCGCCAATGAGATGCGGGTCGGCGAGGCCAGGGGCATGCTCGGCGAATGTTGCCGTCGTTGCATCATCCCGCATTGCACAATTCCCTCGCTTGGGCACAATGCAGGCATGGTCCGAACCGCACTCGCCGTCCTGGTGATCGACGAAAACCGCATCCGCGCCGGGATCATCGAGGCGGGGTTGCGCGAGGCCGGCCATGAGCGGGTCACCGTCATCCACGACGTGACCGGCATTGCGCGGCGGATCGCCGAGATCGAACCCGACGTCATCGTCATCGATCTCGAAAATCCGAATCGCGACATGCTGGAAAACATGTTCCAGCTGTCGCGCGCGGTGAAGCGGCCGATCGCCATGTTCGTCGACCGCTCCGACCAGGCCTCGATCGAGGCGGCGGTCGATGCCGGCGTTTCGGCCTATGTCGTCGACGGTCTGCGGCAGGAGCGCGTCAAACCGATCCTCGATATGGCGGTCAGCCGTTTCAACGCCTTTTCGCGCATGGCGCGCGAACTGGAAGAAGCGCGCAGCGAACTCGAGAGCCGCAAGGTGATCGATCGCGCCAAGGGCATCCTGATGAAGTCGCGCGGCCTGAGCGAAGAGGCCGCCTACACGCTGCTGCGCAAGACAGCGATGAACCAGAACCGCAAGATCAGCGACATCGCCCAGAGCCTGGTGACCGCCGCCGGGCTGCTGGGACCGGCGGAGGACGAATGAGCATGGGCGCCGAGCATCAGATCACCGCCGGTTTCATGCCGCTGTTCGACAGCGCGGTGCTGGTCGCGGCCGGCGAGCTTGGTTTTGCCGCACGCGAAGGTATCGACCTGACGCTGCACCGCGAGACGTCCTGGGCCAACATCCGCGACCGCATCGCCATCGGCCACTTCCATCTCGCGCATATGCTGGGACCGATGCCGCTTGCCTGCAATCTCGGGCTGACGCCGCTTGCTTCAGAGACCATCGTGCCGTTCTCGCTCGGTCTTGGCGGCAACTGCGTCACCATCTCCAACGCCGTCTGGGCTGGCATGGCGGCGCATGGCGCCGAGCCCGATCTCGACCCGGCGCGCGCCGGTGCCGCACTTGGCGCGCTTATCCGCGAGCGCGCCGCTGCCGGCCGCGACCCGCTGCGCTTCGCCGTGGTGCATCCCCATTCCGGGCACAATTACGAACTGCGCTACTGGCTCGCCGCCTGCGGCATCGATCCACAGCGCGCGATCGAGATCGTCATCGTGCCGCCGCCCTTCATGGCCGACGCGCTGGCCACCGGGCGGATCGACGGCTACTGCGTCGGCGAACCCTGGAACAGCGCCTCGGTTGCCGCCGGCACCGGCCACATCGTCACCATCAAGGCACAGATATGGCGCAACAGCCCGGAGAAGGTGATCGGCGTGCGCAAGGTCTGGGCCGAGCAGTCCCCCGAGGCGCTGGCGGCGCTGCTGCGTGCGCTGCATCACTCGGCGCGCTGGTGCCAGGATCCAGCCAACCATGGCGAATTGGCCGCGGTGATGGCGCAGCCCGGCTTCCTCGGCCTGCCGCCGGCAGTCCAGATGCCGATCCTGACCGGCAATCTCCAATTGGGCGGCGGCGCGGCGCGGACCATCGACGACTTCTTCCTGCCCTTCGACAAGGCAGCGAACTTTCCGTGGAAGAGCCATGCGCTGTGGTTCTACACGCAGATGGTCCGCTGGGGGCATGTCGAACACACGCCGGAAAATCTCGCCATCGCCCGCGACTGCTACCGTCCCGACCTCTACCGCTCGGCGCTGAAGCCGCTTGGTGTGGCACTTCCAGGCGCCAATTCGAAAGTCGAGGGCGCGCTGAAGTCCGCGACTCCGGTCGGTTCGGCGGGGGCAAGTCTGGTGCTTGGTCCCGATGGTTTCTTCGACGGCCAGATCTTCGATCCCGACGAGATCGACGCCTACATCGCGCGCCAGAAATCGGCCCGCGCGGAGGCCTGATCATTTCGGTGCCATTCTTGTGCATTGCACAAAAATTGTGCGTGCCACTGCGCTAATGAACAATCTTTGGCTTGCTCGCCCGGCGGGCCGGCGCGCCGATGATTGTGGTATGTCGTTGATCTCCTTGATGTTTGTCATCTATTCCGAAACTGGCACGGTTCCTGCTTTGCAATAGGCAGACTCTTCTCGGGGTCACGGAACAGGCGTCCAATGGCGGGCGCTACAGGCAAAGCTGCCGCTCAGGTCAAGACGCGATCCCGGATGGACGGACGCGCGCGGCCTGGCCGGCGGCTTTTTTGTTTTGACCGAACACGCAATCGACGGCGCTGATCCCAAGCAGTGCCCAACCGGAGACGACGATGACGAAACGGATCGGAACTGGAACGACACTCAAGGACATGACGCGTCGCGATTTCCTCGCCAGCAGCGCGCTGACGGCGGGGCTGTTCATGGCGGCCCGCAAGCTCTTCCCCTCTGGCGCCTATGCCGCCACGACCGCGCCGGAGGTCACCGGCGCCAAGCTCGGCTTCATCGCGCTGACCGATGCCGCACCGCTGATGATCGCCAAGGAGAAGGGCCTGTTCACCAAATACGGCATGCCCGATGTCGAGGTGCTCAAGCAGGCGTCCTGGGGCGCGACGCGCGACAATCTGATGCTCGGCGGCGCGGCCAACGGCATCGACGGCGCCCATATCCTGACGCCGCTGCCTTACCTGATGCACACCGGCAAGGTGACGCAGAACAACCAGCCGATGCCGATGGCGATCGTGGCGCGGCTCAACTACGACTGCCAAGGCATTTCGGTCGCCCAGGAATATGCCGGCACCGGTGTCGGCCTCGATGCCTCGAAGCTGAAGGACGCCTTCGCCGCCAAGAAGGCGGCCGGCAAGGACATCAAGGCCGCCATGACCTTCCCGGGCGGCACCCATGATTTGTGGCTGCGCTACTGGCTCGCCGCCGGCGGCATCGATCCCGACAAGGACGTCTCGACCATCGTCGTGCCGCCGCCGCAGATGGTGGCCAACATGAAGGTCGGCAACATGGACGTGTTCTGCGTCGGCGAGCCGTGGAACGAGCAACTCGTCCACCAGGGCGTCGGCTTCACCGCCGCCACGACCGGCGAATTGTGGAAGGGCCACCCCGAAAAGGCGCTCGGCCTGCGCGCCGAATTCATCGACAAATACCCGAACGCCACCAAGGCGATCCTGATGGCCGTCATGGAAGCCCAGCAATGGTGCGAGGCCAAGGAGAACAAGGACGAGATGGCCGCCATCATCGGCAAGCGGCAATGGATGAACGTGCCTGTCGCCGATATCATTGGCCGCCTCAAGGGCGACATCAATTATGGCAACGGGCGAGTTGCCACTGGCACCGATCTCTACATGAAGTTCTGGAAGGGCGGCGTGTCCTATCCGTTCAAGAGCCATGACAGCTGGTTCCTGGCCGAGAACATCCGCTGGGGCAAGTTCGCGCCGACCACCGACATCAAGGCTTTGGTCGATCAGGTCAACCGAGAGGATCTGTGGCGCGAGGCGGCCAAGGACCTCGGCGTCGCGGCAGCCGACATTCCGGCGTCCTCGTCGCGCGGCGTCGAGACGTTCTTCGACGGCAAGATCTTCGATCCGGCCAACCCGTCCGCCTATCTCGACAGCCTGAAGATCAAGGCCTCGGCTTGATCGGCGCAAACGGCGCATTGCGCCGTTTGTCGCCCGCAAGCGCAACGGCGCCCTTGCGCCGTTGTCGCCGCAAATCCCGACCAAGGAGTTTTTCCCAGACATGTCGATCCAGACAATCGAGGACACAACGGTGAAAGCGTTCCCCGCGAAGCCGGCGGAGGTCATCGCCTTCACCGCCAAGGCGCGGCGCCGCTTCGATCCGATCGTGATCGCCGGCAAACTGGCCAGCGCGCTGGTGCCGCCGGCCATCGTCATCGCCCTCATGCTTGTCGTCTGGCAGATCGCCTGCTCATCGCCGACCGCCAGCCTGCCGCCGCCGAGCCAGGTGTGGAACGAGGCCTACGACCTGATCGCGCATCCGTTCTTCAACAATGGCCCGCAGGATATCGGGCTGGCCTGGCGGGTGCTGATCTCGCTGCAGCGCGTCGCCATCGGCTTTGGCCTGGCGGCGATCGTGGGTGTGGCTCTCGGCGCGCTGGTCGGCCAGTCGATCTGGGCGATGCGCGGTCTCGACCCGGTGTTCCAGATCCTGCGCACCGTGCCGCCGCTGGCCTGGCTGCCGCTGTCGCTGGCGGCGTTCCGCGATTCCAGCCCGTCGGCCCTGTTTGTCATCTTCATCACCTCGATCTGGCCGATCATCATCAACACCGCCGTCGGCGTGCGCAACATCCCCGAGGATTACCGCAACGTCGCGCGCATCCTGCGGCTCAACCAGTTCGAGTTCTTCGTCAAGATCATGGTGCCGGCCGCCGCCCCCTACATCTTCACCGGCTTGCGGATCGGCATCGGCCTGTCCTGGCTCGCCATCGTCGCCGCCGAAATGCTGACCGGCGGTGTCGGCATCGGCTTCTTCATCTGGGACGCGTGGAACTCGTCGCGGCTGCCCGACATCATCGTCGCGCTCGCCTATATCGGCGTCACCGGCTTTTGCCTCGACCGCCTGGTCGCGGCGGTCGGCGCCTTCGTCACCCGCGGCACAACGGCAAAGTGAGGAGAGGGCGATGACGGCCTATCTGAAACTCGACCATATCGACAAATCCTTTGCCCGCGGCGGCCAGGTCAGTGAGGTGCTGAAGGATATAAGACTGACCATCGACAAGGGTGAATTCGTCTCGATTATCGGTCATTCCGGCTGCGGCAAGTCGACCTTGCTCAATTTGATCGCCGGGCTGACCAAGGTCTCCGCCGGCGCCGTGCTGCTCGAGGACAAGGAGGTCGACAGCCCCGGACCCGAACGCGCCGTGGTGTTCCAGAATCACTCGCTGCTGCCCTGGCTCACCGTCTACGAAAACATCAACCTCGCGGTGTCCAAGGTCTTCGGCGGCACCAGGAGCCGTGCCGAGCGGCATGACTGGATCATGCGCAATCTCGACCTCGTGCAGATGGCGCATGCCAGGGACAAGCGCCCGGCCGAGATTTCCGGCGGCATGAAGCAGCGTGTCGGCATTGCGCGCGCGCTCGCCATGGAGCCGAAGATTCTCTTGCTCGACGAGCCGTTCGGCGCGCTCGACGCGCTGACGCGCGCCCATCTGCAGGATGCGGTGATGGACATCCATTCCAGGCTCGGCTCGACGACGATCATGATCACCCACGATGTCGACGAGGCGGTGCTGCTCTCCGACCGCATCGTGATGATGACCAACGGTCCGGCAGCGACGATCGGCGAGGTGCTTGCCGTGCCGCTCGCCCGGCCGCGCCGTCGCGTCGAACTTTCTTCCGACCGCACCTTCCTGCGCTGCCGCGAGGCGGTGCTGAAGTTCCTCTACGAACGCCACCGCTTCGTCGAAGCCGCGGAGTAAGGCAATGACCGAAAAACTCGTCATCATCGGCAATTGGCAATCTGCATCGGCAATGGGCAATCTACCGCATTGCACAAATATTATGCTGCTGTGCAAGGCATTCTGACTAATCTTTGATCCGCTGCCCGGCTTGGTCAAAAGTCGCGCGGCCGCGTTTCACATTGATTTCATTCGATAATTCAGAGCGCTGTCGAATTGGCACGCTTCCTGCTTTTCAGAATGTAGGTCCGCAAGGGCCAAGTGACACGGCGTCCATTGGCGGGCGCCACAGGCAAAGCTGCCGCTCAGGTCAATACGCGATCCCGGATGGACGGACGCGTGCGGCCTGGCCGGCAGCTTTTTTGTTTTGACCGAACACGCAATCGACGGCGCTGGTCCCAAGCGGCGCCCAACCGGAGACGACGATGACGAAACGGATCGGAATTGGCGCGTCCCTCGCGGACTTCACGCGCCGCGATTTTCTGGCCAGCAGCGCGCTGACGGCGGCGCTGTTCACCGCCGCGCTCCTCCTCTTTCCCGCAGGCGCCAAGACTGACGGCAAGGGTCTCGAAGCGACCGCGCAAAGGTCGGTTTCATCCAGTTCGCCGATGCCGCGCCGCTGACGGTCGCGAACGAACAGACAAGGGCGGTGCCTCCCACGCCGCAAACCGGAGCCTGACAATGACCGCAAATCTCTCAGCCGCGCCGAGCCAGGACAATGCTTCCCGGCAGGCGCTCATGATGTCCACCATCGCCTTCACCGTCTGCTTCGCGGTGTGGACGATCTTTTCAATCATCGGCGTGCGCATCAAGCAGGAGCTGGGGCTGAACGAGACGGAGTTCGGCCTGCTCGTCGGCACGCCGATCCTCACCGGCTCGCTCGTGCGTATGGTGCTCGGCATCTGGACCGACCGCTACGGCGGACGGCTGGTCTACACGGCGACCATGCTTGCAGCGGCGGTCGCGACCTTTCTGCTCGCTTTTGCGCATACCTATGGGCAGATGCTGATCGCCGCGCTCGGCGTCGGGCTCGCTGGCGGCGCCTTCGCCGTTGGTGTCGCCTATGTCTCGCGCTTCTTCCCCGCCGGCAAGCAAGGAACGGCTCTCGGCATTTTCGGCGTCGGTAATGTCGGCGCCGCGGTCACCAAGTTCCTGGCACCGTTCGTTCTTCTCGCCTGGGGCTGGCAGTCGGTTGCGCAGATCTGGGCAGCTGCGCTCGTCGTCATGGCCGTCGTTTTCTGGTTCACGACCGGCGACGATCCGGTCATCCGTGAGCGCCGCGCGGGCAAGGTCGCACCGCCGAGAAGCTTCTGGCAGGAATTCGCGCCGCTCAAGAACCTGCAGGTCTGGCGCTTCGCCTTCTACTATTTCTTCGCCTTCGGTGCTTTCGTGGCGCTATCGCTGTGGTTGCCGCGCTATCTGATCGGTGTCTACGGCTTCGGGCTCGCGACCGCCGGCATGATCGGCGCAGCCTATTCGATCCCGGCAAGTATCTTCCGTGCGTATGGCGGCGTGCTTTCCGATCGGATCGGCGCTCGCACAGTGCTCTATTGGACCTTCGCGGTGTCGGCCGTGGCCACGCTGATCCTGTCGCTGCCGCCCGCGGACTATGTCGTGCACGGCACCAGCGGACCGATCGCCTTCCACTTCGCCATCGGGCCGGTTGCCTTCATCGCTATCGCCAGCGTCCTCGGCTTCTTCATGAGCCTCGGCAAGGCTGCCGTCTACAAGCACATCCCGGCCTACTATCCAGGCAGCGTTGGCGCGGTCGGCGGCGTTGTCGGCATGATCGGCGGGCTCGGCGGCTTTGTCCTGCCGATCGCCTTCGGCGCGCTCAACGACCTCACGGGCCTGTGGTCGAGCTGCTTCATGCTGCTCTTCGTCATCGTCGTCACCGGCTTTGCCTGGATGCACTTCAGCATCCGGCGGATGGAGCGCGCTGCTGCCGAAGCTCCAGCCCTTTCCTACGCGGCTGAGTGAGACTGGAGCGGATCAGAACCATGACCGAAAAACTCGTCATCATCGGCAATGGGATGGCCCCCGGGCGCATGCTGGAGCATCTGCTGGAAAAGGCGCCCGGCCGCTACCAGGTCACCATCTTCAACGCCGAGCCCAGGGTGAACTACGACCGCATCATGCTGTCGCCGGTGCTGTCGGGCGAAAAGGCCTATGAGGAAATCATCATCCATGGCGACGGCTGGTACATCAAGCACGGCATCACCCTCTACAAGGGCCACAGAATAGTCGCCATCGACCGGGCGGCGAAGACCGTCACCTCCGATCATGGCGTCACCGAGCCCTACGACAAGCTCGTCATCGCCACCGGCTCGGTGCCGTTCATCATTCCGGTGCCCGGCCACAATCTGCCCGGCGTGCTGACCTATCGCGATCTCGACGACGTCCAGGCCATGATGCTGGCGGCCCAGTCGCGGGCCAAGGCGGTGGTCATCGGCGGTGGCCTGCTCGGGCTGGAGGCTGCAGCGGGACTGAACGCACAAGGCATGGACGTCACCGTGCTGCATGTCATGCCGACGCTGATGGAGCGCCAGCTCGATCCGGCTGCCGGCTATCTCCTGCAGCGCGCGGTGGAGCAGCGCGGCATCAAGGTCATCACCAAGGCAAACACGCAGGCGATCACCGGCAACGGCAAGGTCGAGCAAATTGAGCTTGCCGACGGCACTGTCATCCCGGCGACGCTGGTGGTGATGGCCGTCGGCATCAGGCCGAACGCGGCGCTGGCGAAAGAGGCCGGCATTGCCGTCAATCGCGGCATCGTCGTCGATGCCGGCATGCGCAGCAACGATCCCGACATCTACGCGCTCGGCGAATGCGCCGAAGTCAATGGTCAGGTCTACGGGCTGGTCGCGCCGCTCTACGAAATGGCGCGCGTCGCCGCCAGCCAACTTGCCGGCGACGGGGCCGCCGCCTTCGTGCATTCGGACACGCCGACCAAACTCAAGGTCACCGGCATCGACCTGTTCTCGCTCGGCGACTTCGCCGAGGGCGAAGACCGCCAGGAGATCGTGCTGCGCGATGCGGCGGCCGGCGTCTACAAGCGCCTGGTGCTGAAGGACGACCGCATCATCGGCACCGTGCTCTATGGCGAGACGGCGGATGGGGCCTGGTTCAACGATCTCAAGAAGAAGCAGACCGACATTTCCGAAATGCGCGACACGCTCATTTTCGGCCAGTCCTACCAGGGGGGTGCCCCGCTGGACCCTATGGCGGCCGTTGCAGCCTTGCCGGATGATGCGGAAATCTGCGGCTGCAACGGCGTATGCAAGGGCAAGATCACTGGTGCGATCGCGGCCAAGGGGCTGACCTCGCTCGACGATGTGCGCGCCCACACGAAGGCCTCGGCCTCCTGCGGCTCCTGCACCGGGCTGGTCGAGAAGCTGATGGTGCTGACCATTGGCGACAAGTACAACCCGGCCGCGGTCCAGCCGATGTGCGGCTGCACCACGCTCGGCCATGACGAAGTGCGCCGGCTGATCGTGGCCAAGCGCCTGAAGACCATACCGGCCGTCATGCAGGAGCTGGAATGGACGACCTCCTGCGGCTGCGCCAAATGCCGGCCGGCGCTGAACTACTATCTCGTCTGCGACTGGCCGAACGACTACGCCGACGACTACCAGTCGCGCTTCATCAACGAGCGCGTCCACGCCAACATCCAGAAGGACGGCACCTATTCGGTGGTACCGCGCATGTGGGGCGGGGTCACCAATGCCGCCGAACTGCGCGCCATCGCCGATGTCGTCGACAAGTTCGAGATCCCGATGGTCAAGGTCACCGGCGGCCAGCGCATCGACATGCTCGGCATCCGCAAGGAAGACCTGCCGGCGGTGTGGGCCGATCTCGGCCAGGCCGGCTTCGTCTCCGGCCATGCCTACGCCAAGGGCCTGCGCACCGTGAAGACCTGTGTCGGCTCGGACTGGTGCCGCTTCGGCACGCAGGATTCGACGGGCCTTGGCATCCGCATCGAGAAATTCATGTGGGGCTCGTGGACCCCCGCCAAGGTCAAGATGGCGGTGTCGGGTTGCCCCAGGAACTGCGCCGAGGCGACCTGCAAGGATGTCGGCGTCATCTGCGTCGACTCTGGCTACGAGATCCATTTCGCCGGGGCAGCCGGCCTCGACATCAAGGGCACCGAAGTGCTCGGCCTGGTCAGGACCGAGGACGAGGCGCTGGAGCATATCGTGGCGCTGACGCAGATGTACCGCGAGCAGGGCCGCTACCTCGAGCGCATCTACAAATGGGCCAAGCGCATCGGCATCCCCGAGATCAAGCGTCAGATCATGGACGATGGCGAGAGGCGCAAGGCCTATTTCGACCGCTTCGTCTTCAGCCAGAAATTCGCCCAGGTCGACCCATGGTCGGAACGCGTGTCCGGCAAGGACAAGCACGAGTTCCGGCCGATGGCTTCGGTCGGTTTTGCGCAGGCGGCGGAGTGATGGAGATGAACTGGGTATCAATAGGCTCCCTCTCCGACATCCCCCGCCGCGGCGCACGCTGCGTCGACACGCCCGAGGGAAAAATCGCCGTCTTCCGCACCGCCGACGATCAGGTCTACGCCATCGACGACCATTGCCCGCACAAAGGTGGGCCGCTGAGCCAAGGCATCGTGCACGGCACGGCGGTGACCTGTCCCTTGCACAGCTGGGTGATTTCGCTGGAGACGGGCAAGGCGCTCGGCGCCGATGAAGGCGCGGTGCGTACCATCCCGGTGCGGGTCGAAGGCGAGCGTCTGTTCATTGCGCTTGAAGCGCTGGCCAGCCGCGCGGCCTGACACATGGAGATTGACGAAGCGCGCGAGGTGAGGACCACCTGCCCCTATTGCGGGGTGGGCTGCGGCGTGCTGGCGAAGGTCGCCGCGGACGGTGAAGTCAGCGTCCGCGGCGACCCCAGCCATCCGGCGAATTTCGGCCGGCTCTGCTCCAAGGGCTCGGCCCTGGCGGAGACCATCGACCTCGACGGCAGGCTGCTCTACCCGGAGATCCACGGCCACCGCGCCGGCTGGGACGAGGCGCTCGACCTCGTCGCCTCGACCTTCTCGCAAACCATCGCCGAGCATGGTCCGGATGCGGTCGCCTTCTATGTTTCCGGCCAGTTGCTGACCGAGGATTATTACGTCGCCAACAAGCTGATGAAAGGTTTTGTCGGCTCGGCCAACATCGATACCAATTCGCGCCTGTGCATGGCTTCGTCGGTCGCCGGCCACCGCCGCGCCTTTGGCTCCGACACCGTGCCGGGAATTTATGAGGACCTGGAGCTTGCCGACCTGATCGTGCTGGTCGGCTCCAATCTCGCCTGGTGCCATCCCGTGCTCTACCAGCGCATCGCGGCGGCCCGGGAAAAGCGGCCGGAGATGAAGGTCGTGCTGGTTGATCCACGCCGCACGATGACCGCCGACATCGCCGACATGCATCTGGCGATCGCGCCCGATGGCGACGTCGCTCTGTTCACCGGGCTGCTCGCCTATCTCGGCCGGCACAACGCGCTGGACCGCGCTTACATCACGGCGCACACGACCGGTTTCGGGCAAGCGCTTTTCGCGGCATCGGTGCTCGATCTTGCCGGCGTCGCTGCCGCCACGGGCCTCAGCGAGGACGAGCTTGGCCGCTTCTACAGCCTGTTCGCCGCGACCTCCAAGACCGTGACGATCTACAGCCAGGGGGTGAACCAGTCGTCTTCGGGCACCGACAAGGTCAACGCCATCATCAATTGCCATCTTGCCACCGGCCGCATCGGCAGACCTGGCGCTGGGCCGTTTTCGGTGACCGGCCAGCCCAACGCCATGGGGGGCCGAGAGGTCGGCGGCATGGCCAATATGCTGGCCGCGCACATGGAGATCGAAAACCCCGAACACCGCGACCGCATGCAGCGCTTCTGGACTGCGCCGGCCATTGCGGAAAGGCCGGGCCTGAAGGCGGTCGAGATGTTTCAGGCGGTGGCCGACGGACGCATCAAGGCATTGTGGATCATGGCCACCAACCCGGTCGATTCGATGCCCGACGCCGATGCCGTCGAAGCGGCGATCAAGGCTTGCCCGTTCGTCGTGGTGTCGGACGTACTGGCCAGGACCGACACGGTCCGCCACGCCCATATCCGGCTGCCCGCCGCCGCATGGGGCGAGAAGGACGGCACCGTCACCAATTCGGAGCGCCGCATCTCGCGCCAGCGCGCGTTCCTGGACCTGCCCGGCGAGGTGCGGCCCGACTGGCAGATCGTCACCGAAGTCGGCAAACGGATGG
This sequence comes from Mesorhizobium kowhaii, assembly GCF_042431665.1. NCBI lineage: Bacteria > Pseudomonadati > Pseudomonadota > Alphaproteobacteria > Hyphomicrobiales > Phyllobacteriaceae > Mesorhizobium > Mesorhizobium kowhaii. The sequence goes on along the minus strand of NZ_JBHLYT010000017.1, from coordinate 37,273 downwards.
GTTTTGGCGAGGCATTCTCCTATGCGTCGCCATCGGAGGTGTTTGCCGAACACGCCGCGCTGTCGGGGTTCGAGAATGATGGCGCGCGGGATTTCGATATTGGTGCCTATGCGGGGGTTGATGACGAGACCTATGCAGCGCTTGAGCCGTTCCAGTGGCCGGCAGGGCAGAGGGGGGGTGCTGAGCACGGCTCTTCCAGCACCCGCTTCTTCGCCGACGGCAATTTCTACACACCCGACCGCAAGGCGCGCTTCATCGCCATTCGTCCCGCCGTCGAGACCCGCACCAGCCCGGACTATCCGCTGATCCTCAACACCGGCCGTATCCGCGACCACTGGCACACCATGACGCGGACCGGCAAAAGCCCGCGGCTGTCCCAGCACATTGCCGAGCCTTTCGTCGAAATCCATCCGGCGGATGCGCAGCGCTTCGGAATCGGCGACGCCGATATCGCGCGCGTTTCCAGCGTGCGCGGCGACGTGCTGGTGCGCGCGCTGGTGACAGCACGCCAGCGCCAGGGCAGCCTGTTTGCGCCGATGCACTGGACGGATCAGTTCTCGGCAAAAGGCAGACTCGATGCGCTGACCGCGCCGCTGACCGATCCGGTCTCCGGCCAGCCGGCGCTGAAACATGTCGCCGCCCGCATCGAGAAATTCGCTGCGAAAGCCTTCGGCTTCGCCGTGATGCGGCAGAGGCCGGCGCCTGATACCGCGACCTACTGGGCAGTGGCCAAATGCAAGGGCGGCTGGCGGGTCGAGCTTGCCTTTGCCGATGACGACATCGACTGGGCCGGCTTCGCCGGGGCCTTGTTCGGCACGCCGCCGGGCGCCGAAATCCTCGCCTATCACGACCGCGATGCCGGCCAGCATCGCATCGCGGCTTTCGACGGCGATCACTTGTCCGGCGCCTTGTTCGTGGCGCCCGGTCCGGTCGCGGTGTCGCGCGGCTGGGCGGCGGAGCAATTGAATGCCGATCATGTCGATCGGCGCGGCAGGCTGGCGATCGTGGCCGGGCGGCCGGGCGGGGTCGACGTCGACCGCGGCGCTATCGTCTGCTCCTGTTTCGGCGTTGGCGCCAACCAGATCGCGCAAGCGGTGCGAGGCGGCTGCGCCAGCGTCGAGGCGATCGGGGCAGCCCTGCATGCCGGCACGAATTGCGGCTCTTGCCGCGCCGAGATCAGGATCATCGTCGACGCACAAATTCTTCAAGCCGCCGAGTGACAAGCACCGGTGCGTGCCTCAAGGCGGCGCGGGAACCGCGCCGTGCTTGGATCGAAGACAGGTCCTGGCCAAATGGGCCTGCGCGATGGCGCCAGTTGGGCTATGGTGGCGCGCAAGCGTGCAGCCTCATCGGCAAGCATGAGTCGTCTCCAGTCAAGGTCACCCGATGGCAAATCCCCCGCGCCGACCGACAAATCCAATGACGGCGGCGGAAGCTGCCTTCAAGCCAATCAAGAAGCCGGTTGCTCCGGTTCGCGAGACCTCGGCCGCCCCCGGTGTCAGGGAGCTTGTTTCGATCAGGATCGATCGGGCCGTGCTCGACCATTTCCAGGCGGATGGCCCCGGTTGGCAGGATCGGATCAACGACGCCTTGCGGCAGGCAATAGAGGGCAAGCCGAACGCCGCCGGGAACGACGATTAGCTCACGCCGCCTCGAAGTGCAGGATGTAGAGTTTGCGCGTCGGTTCGTGGATGGTCCATTCGCCTTTCCAGCCTTTCGGCAGCACCAGCATTTCGCCGGCACCAACCTCCTTGCTGCGACCATCGGGACCATGCAGCGAGACCCGGCCCGACACGATGTGGCAGGTTTCGGAATTGCTGTCGCGCGATGCGGTGAACCGGCCGGGCGTACACTCCCAGACGCCGACTTCCAGCGTGCCGTCCGGTGACGTCCACAGTGTTCTCGACGCTTCGAGCTGATCGCCGCTGATCGAGGTCGGCTTGGGCTCGGGCTCGCCGAGATCGATCGAGGCGAGATGGGCGAAGGTCTGGAAGTCGGTCATGGCAGTCTCCGGGCAGGCACTGAAAATGCTTTTCAATCCGATGTGTGGCGGCGCAGGGCTCAATGGCCGGTGATGCGGTCGGCGATTGCGGCCAGTTTCGACGTGTGCCGGAGGCCGGCTTCCTCGCGCTCGTCGGCGACGCGGTAGAGCTGATACATCGAGTGGACGCCGAGCCAGCGCATCGGCTCCGGCTCCCATTTGCTGACCTGGCGGTTGACCCAGGGCAGGCGGGTCAGTTCGCTGTCGCGGCGCAGGATGAGGTCGCGCAGCGTCCGGCCGGAAAGGTTGGAGCTCGACACGCCGAGCCCGACATAGCCGCCGGCCCAGCCGATGCCGGTCTCAAGGTCGAGGCCGGCGGTCGTGCACCAGTCGCGCGGCACGCCAAGCACCCCGCACCAGGCGTGGTCGATGCGAAGCCCTTTCGTCTGCGGCAGAAGGCGGGTGAGGATTGCGTGCAGGCTTTCGATCGTCGCCTGCTGCGTCTGGCCGCGCACGTCCGTTTGCGATCCGTAGCGATAGGGCACGCCGCGTCCGCCCATGGTGATGCGGCCTTCGCGGGTTCGCTGCGCGTAGCAATAGGCATGAGCGGCGTCGCCCAGGAGTTCGCGGCCCTGCCAGCCGATCTCGTCCCACAGCGACTGCGGCAGCGGCTCGGTGATGATCTGCGCGCTGTTGAGCGGCAGCCAGAGCCGTTCATTGCCTGGAATGCCAGCCGTGAACCCTTCCGTGGCGCGGATGATGACGGCCGCGCGCACCGTGCCGCGATCGGTCGTGACCTTGCCCTTCTCGATACTCGTCACGGTCGTTTGCTCGTAGATCGGCACACCAAGCCGCTCGACGGCTTCGGACAGACCGCGGACAAGCTTGGCCGGCTGCACACGCGCCGTGCCGTGGTGGATGTAACCGCCAAGCACGTTCCGGATGTCGATGCGGGCCTTGGTCTCGGCTTGGCCGATCAGGCTGACGCGCTCCTGTGGCACGCCCCAGCCGATCGCGTCTGCATAGGCGGCCTTGATCCGCTCCAGTTGCGGCGGGTTGGTGGCAACCGTCAGATTGTCGACGCGGCGGATGTCGGCATCGATGCCTTCGGCCTCGGCCACCTTGATCACTTCGTCGACCGTGCCATGCATGGCGGTTTCCATGTCGATGACGGCGCCGCGGGTCGATGTCTGCAGATATTTCTCGCGCGACCAGCTGAAGCCGCCGGACAGCCAGCCGCCATTGCGGCCGGACGCGCCGAAGCCGGCGAATTCCCTTTCGACGATGGCGATGCGGATCGAAGGATCGGCCTTCTTCAGATAGTAGGCAGTCCACAGGCCGGTGTAGCCGGCGCCGACGATGCAGACATCGGCTTCGAGGTCGCCCGGAAGCGGCGCGCGATAGGCTGGCAGGCCGCCAATGTCGGCATACCAGAACGAGACGTTGCCGTTGACTTTGGCGTCCATGTCTAAAAATCCTGCGGGGAAAAAGAGCGGTCAGGTCATCGTCATGTCGGCGCGGTCGTCATCGGCAAGAAGTTTTGCATCGACGACCGACCAGCGCAGATCGACTGTGTCGCCGATCGAGAAAGGCGTGGCCTCCAGCGGCGAGCGCACGATGGCGACCGAACCATCGCGAAGCGTCACCTGGTATTTCGAACCTGAGCCCAGATAGATCGCTTCGCTGACCTGACCGGTGAGGCTGTTCTGTCCGGCGGCCGGAGGCGTATTGGTGCCGGCAAGCGAAAGCTTTTCCGGCCGCAGCAGGACCACCGGTTTCTGGCCGCCGGCGAGCTTGCCGCCGGCAACGATCTTCTGGCCGGCAATCGTCAGGCTGGTCTCGCCGCCCGATGTCTGGGCGTCACCACGCAAACTGGTCGATTCACCGATGAACTTCGCCACGAACAATGTCGCCGGCTCGTCATAGAGCTGGCGCCCGGTTCCGACCTGTTCGATGCGCCCCTGGTTGAAGACGGCGATGCGGTTGGACAGAACCAGCGCTTCTTCCTGATCGTGCGTCACATAGACGAAGGTGGTGCCGAGTTCGCGGTGGATGCGCTTGATTTCCAGCTGCAGCCATTCGCGCAGTTTTTTGTCAAGCGCGCCGAGCGGCTCGTCCATCAGCAGCAGCGGCGGATCGAAGACGATGGCGCGCGCCAGCGCCACGCGCTGCTGCTGGCCGCCGGAAAGCTCGGACGGAAAGCGATGGGCGAAGTCGGCCATCTTGACCATGTCCAGGGCGCGCGCGACGTGACCGTCGCGCGTCTGCTTGTCCATGCCGCGCAGGGCGAGCGGATAGGCGACGTTCTTGCCGACGGTCATGTGCGGAAACAGCGCGTAGTGCTGGAAGACGACGCCGATGTTGCGCTTGTGCGCCGGCAGCGCGACGATGCTTTTGCCGCCAACGGCGAGGTCTCCGGAGGTCAGGTCGGTGAAGCCGGCGACGACGTTGAGCGTGGTGGTCTTGCCCGAGCCGCTGGGGCCGAGCAGCGTCATGAACTCGCCCGGCTCGATGTGCAGGCTGACGTCGTCGAGCGCGGTGAAATTGCCGTAGCGCTTGGTTGCGCCTTTGATGTCGATGGCCGCGCCACGTTCTTTGCTGTTGGACGCTGCCATCTCAACTCCTCGTCGATTTCGAGCTGATGATCAGCCCGGCACTGATCACCAGCGTCGTGGCAATGAAGATGATCGTTCCGACCGCCGTCACCGTCGGGTCGGCATCGCGGGTGATGCTGGTGAAAATCTGCACCGGCAAAGTCTTCAAGTAGGGGCTGGTGATGAACAGCGCGACGATGATTTCATCGAAGGAGGTGACGAAGGCAAACAGCAGCCCCGACAGGATGCCGGGCGCAATCAGCGGCAAGGTCACGGTGCGGAACGCGGTGAAGCGGTTGGCGCCAAGGCTTGCCGCTGCCGTCTCCAGCCGCACGTCGAAGACTTCGAGGCTCGCCGACACCGCGATGATGACGAAGGGGATCGCCAGCATTGTGTGCGCGACGACGAAGCCGGTGGTGGTGCCGACAAGCTGGTAGTCGAGATAGACGGCATAGATGCCGATCGCCAGCACCACGCCGGGCACGATCATCGGCGTGATCAGGACGGCGCGCAGTAGGCCGGCGCCGGCATGTTTCATGCGGCTGAGGCCGAGCGCCGCCAGCGTGCCGATCAGTGTGGCGGCGACGGCGACGAGGCCCGCGACCCTTAGCGAATTGAAGAAGCTCGCCAGCCAGTCCGGGTTGGTGAAGAAATTCTCGTACCACTGCCAGGAAAAGCCGGACGGCGGGAAGGCAAGCGATTTCTTCTCGTTGAACGACATCGGGATGATGACCAGCGTCGGCATCACCAGCCACACGGCGACCAGCAGGCAGAACAGGCCGAGCAGAATGCGGAACGGCGCCAGTCTCATGATCTGGACGCCTGCTTGTGGCGCTGGCGCATCAGCGGCGCGGTGAGCGCCAGAAGCACGAAGGTCGCGACCAGCAGTACGACACCCATGGCGCCGCCGCGGCCCCAGTTGAGCAAGCTGAGCACCTGGCTCTGCACCAGCGTCGACAGCATGGTGCTACGGGGTCCGCCGAGCAGTGCCGGCGTGATGTAGAAGCCGAGCGACAGGATGAAGACGATGATGGCGCCGGCGAAAACACCGGGCAGCGACAGCGGCAGGTAGATTTGCAGGAAGGCCAGCGAGGGCCGCGCGCCGAGGCTGCGCGCTGCCTGCACGAGGCGCAGGTCGATACCGCGCATGACCGAATAGAGCGGCAGGATCATGAACGGCAGCAGCACCTGCGCCATGCCGATCACCACGCCGGTCTGCGTGCGGATCAGCTTCACGGTATCAAATCCGAGCAGCCTGATGACGGAATTGATGATGCCGGAATCCTGCAGCAGGATCACCCATGCCAGTGTGCGCACCACGCCGCTGACCCAGAACGGCACCAGGACGCACAGGATGAGGACGAGCCGCATGCGCGGTCCGACCGCTGTCATGAGATAGGCATAGGGGTAGGCGGCGATGACGCAGACGATGGTGACCCAGGCGGCGATGGAAAAGGTGCGCCACAGGACGGTGACGTTCACCGGCGTGGAAAAGAACCAGACGTAGTTCTGCATTCCCCAGGCGGGATCCGAGAAACTGCGCAGCGTGACGGTCAGCAGCGGATAGCCCATCGCCGCGATGAGCAGGAGCAAGGCCGGCATCGCCAGCAGCGAAGGATAGGCGGCAAGCCGCAGGCCCCGTTGCGGCCCCTGCTCGGCACCCACCGGCCGGGGATTTTCACCCCCGGCCGCCAGCGTATGCGATGTCTGGCTCACGCCGTCACCCTGGCGTTCAGCCGGCTCAGTTGCCGGCCATCAGCGCCGTCCACTTGTCGGACGCGGTGGCGAAGTTGGCGACCCAGAACTTGATGTTCTGCTGGTAGCCCTGCTTGGCGTGTTCCGGCGTGTTGGTCAGGAAGGCGGCGACGGAAGCGTCCACCTTGGGCTGTGCCTCGGTGTTGATCGGCGAGTAAGACGTCTGCTCGGTCAGGATCTCCTGCGACTTCTTGCCGAGATAGGCGTTGATCAGCGCGTAGGAGGCGTCGGTGTCCTTGGCCCCGACCGGGATGGTCAGCTGATCCATGACGACCAACCAGTCCTTCCACACCGGCGTATAGGCAGCGCCGTTCTTGACCGCTGTCATGGCGCGGCCGGTCCACATGATGATCATGTCGGCTTCTCCGGATTCGGCAAGCTGCTGGGACTCGGCGCCGGTTTTCCAGAAGATCGTGTCGGGACCGATCGCCTTGATCTTGGCGATGCCCTTGTCGATGTCGGCCGGCGTCATGTTGTCGACCGAGCCGCCGTCAGCCAGGATGGCCTGTTCGATCAGGCCGCCGATCGGGCTGCCACTGCCATCGATGGCGCGCGTGCCGGGGAATTTCTTGGTGTCGAAGAAATCCTTCCAGTCCTTCGGCGGATTGTCCTTGTAGGTCGCGTTCTTGTACATCAGGACGGTGCCGTAGTTCATCGCCGGCACGCTGCATTCGCCGACCTGTCCGGCCGGGATGTGCGAAACGTCCAGCTTGGTCAGGTCGAGCTTCTGGAACAGCTTTCCGCAATGCACGAATGGCGGAAAATCGTCGGTGTCGACGACATCCCAGGTCACATTGCCGGATTCGACCTGCGCTTGAAGCTTGGCGATTTCAGTCGGCCCATCGTTCAGCAGCTTGACGCCGCTCTTGTCGACGAACTCCTTGAGGGCGGCGACTTGGCCGTCCTGGTAGATGCCGCCATAGGAGACGAAGGTCAGTGTCTTTCCCTTCAGCGAACCGTCCACCACGGTGCCTGCCGGCGGCGCGCTCTGCGCATGAGCCGCGGCGGCTGTAATCAAGGCCAGTGCGGCGGCACTGAGAAATCCGGCCACTATTGATCTGCTTCCCATTTTCTAACCCTCCGATGACTCGCTGTTTGATTTTGGCAACCCGGCTGCGAGTGGTTTCCGGGCTACATATTGGTCGAGATCGACGGCGCCGCTTGTCGGCGGCGCGATGATCCACAGCACTTCGGCCACCGTATTGCCGACGTTGATGGTCCTGTGCGGCGTCGAGGTCGCATATTCGATGCTGTCGCCCTCTTCGAGGATGAAGCTCTCGTCGCCGAGCGTCAGTTGCACCCGGCCGCGCAGCACGAGGAACATTTCGTGCGCGTTGCCATGCGTGTAGGGCAGGTCGCCGGTCGAGCCGCCGACGGCGAATTCGCCGCAATAGACTTCCATCTCACGGATTGGCCGGCGCGACAGCAATGTCTTGCGGTAGCCTTCGCTGGTCGGCAGCGCCGGCCGCTCGGCGCGTGTCAGCACCGCGTGCGGCGACACTTCGCAATCGTCGAAAAGATCGGCGAGGCCGATGCCGAGCGCATTGGCGATCAGCATCAGCGTGCTGGTGTTGGCTCCCGAAAGGCCGCGCTCGAGCTGGCTCAGGAAACTGGCGGTGGTGCCGATCATGTCGCCGAGCTGGCGCAACGTCAGGCGCCGCGCGGTGCGATAGTCCTTGATGCGATTGCCCAACACCGTCGACCGGCGCGCTTCCGCGCTGGACGTGGCGCTGTCGTCTGGGATGTGATCCTCGGCAATTTTCATGGCGATCTCAGGGTTCACTTAACATGCTATTAAGTGAACCTCGTCATGGCAAGCGGATTCGCCTGGCACCTGAAAATCACTGCCCATGCTGATGTCTAGGTGCTTGCCGCCCGAGGGGTATCGCCGGCCTTGGTCTGGCGATCGAAAACCACCGCCAGCCCTGAAGCCAAAAAATCGGGTTGCCGTCGTTCGGCGAACCTGATCACGTCGCCTTGCCGACCGCCGCGTCCAGTTCCAGCTCGCCTTCGGAAATGTCGTCGAATGAGGCGTAGTTCATGTTGTAGAGGCGGGCGTAGAGGCCTTTTCGTGCCATCAGCTGTTCGTGGTTGCCGCTTTCGACGATCTCGCCGTTCTGCAGCACGATGATGCGGTCGGCGCCGCGGATGGTGGCCAGCCGGTGGGCGATGACCAGCCCGGTGCGGCCTTCCAGCAGTTTTATCAGTGCCTTCTGGATCAGCATCTCGGTGTAGGAATCGATGCTGGCCGTGGCTTCGTCGAGGACGAGGATCTTGGCGTCGGCGACCAGCGCCCGCGCGAAACTGATCAACTGGCGCTGGCCGAGCGAGAGATTGCCGCCGCGCTGTTCGAGCTCGGTGTCGTAGCCGTCGGCCAGGTTCTCGATGAAGTCGTGCGCACCGACGGCCTGTGCAGCACGAACCACCTCCTCGCGGCTGGCGCCGGTCTTGTGATAGCGGATGTTTTCCAGCACCGAGCCGGAGAACAGGAACGGCTCCTGCAGCACCATGGCCACCTGATCGCCGAGCGAATCCTGGGTCAGGTCGCGCACGTCGTGGCCGCCGACCAGGACCTGGCCTGACCAGACATCGTAGAAGCGGTGCACCAGCGCCATCGAGCTCGACTTGCCCGACCCGGTTGGGCCGACCAGTGCGACGGTCTCGCCGGGATTGACGCGGAAGGAGATGTTCTTCAGCACTGGCTGGTTCTGCCGGTAGCCGAAGGTGACGTTCCTGAACTCGACCGAGCCGTCCATGTCGCGCGACAGCGCCACAGCTCTGTCCTTGTCGCTGACATCCACCGGCACGTCGAGCACTTCGGAGATGCGCTGGCCCGAGGCCATGGCGCGCTGCATGACGCTGTACTGCATGGTGAGCGAGCGGATCGGGTCGAAGAAGCGCTGGATGTAGAACAGGAACGCCACCATGACGCCGACATCGAGGCTGTGCGAGAGCACCATCGAACCGCCGACAACGATGACTGTCGCCATGGCGATGCCGGTCAGCGTGTCGACGATCGGCACCATCACCTGCGCATATTTCGCCGACGTCAAATGGGCATTGAGATTGGCCAGCACCTTCTCGTCGTAGAGGTCGAAATTGACATGCTGGCGCTCGAGGCTCTGCACCGTGCGCACGCCATGGATGCCTTCGGCCAGCGCGCCGTTGGCGATCGAGTTGGTCTCGTGCGCGGCCATGAAGGCAACCTTGGCGCGCGGCAGCCAGAACAGGCGCACGATGAACAGCACCGGCATGGTTGACAGCGTCAGCAGCCCGAGCCGGAAATCGAGCCACAAAAGGACGCTGACGATGCCGAACAACAGCACGATATCGCCCACCGACATCACCGACGTCTCAAGGAATTCCTGCATCGAATTGACGTCGCCCTGCAGGCGCGACATCAGCCGGCCGACCTCGGTCTTGTCCATGAAGCTCAGCGAGACCCGCTGCAGGTGGCTGAACATGGCGCGGCGCAGATCGGACAGCACGTTCTCGGCGACCTTGCCGACGACGCTTTCCTGCACATGGCTGGCGGCATAGTTGATGAGGATGATCAGCGTGAAAGCGCTGATCGCAGAGATCATCACAGATTGGTCGAGCCTGCCCGCCGCCATGCCGTGGTCGATGGCGTAGCGGATGACCAGCGGGATCGCCAGCTGGGTCAGCGTGAACACCAGCACCGCGGCGACCGAGATGAAAATCCGACCCTGATACGGTTTCACGAAGCTCCAGATCCGCCGCACGATGCGTGGATCATAGGCCTTGCCGAAAACCTCTTCCTCGTCGCGATGCGAGCCGACGACAGCCTTTGTCGGCCGCCCGCTGGTGTCTTCCTTCTCGTCGTCGCTCTGAGTCGACATCACGCGGCTCCCACCACCGCGGGTCGGTCATCGTCCGGCCGCAGCTGCAGGTCGTAGAGCGCGCGATAGCGCCCTCCGAGCGCCAGCAACTCCTCATGCGTGCCGCGCTCGACGATCCGGCCGCTCTCGACGAACAGAATCTGGTCGGCATGCATCAGCGAGCTCAGCCGGTGCGAGATGATCAGCGTCACGCGGTCCTTGGCGAAGCGCTTCATCGCCGCCCGGATGCGCTGCTCGGTGCCGGCGTCGATGGCCGCGGTGGAATCGTCGAAGACCAGCACCGATGGCCGTAGCATCAGGCTGCGCGCGATGGTCAGGCGCTGCCGCTGGCCGCCGGACAGCGAGGCGCCGCGTTCACCGACGACCGTGGTGTAGCCGGCGGGAAGTCCGATGATGTAGTTGTGCAACTGGGCGAACTCGGCCGCCTGTCCGATGCGGGTCTCGCGCGCCCAGGGGTTGCCATAGGCGATGTTGTTCTCGATCGAGGTGGTGAACAGGAACGCGTCCTGCTGCACGACGCCGACGGCCCTGCGCAGCGATTGCAGCGTGACCTTGCTGATGTCCTGGCCGTCGATGGTAATGCTGCCTGACGTGACGTCGTAGAAGCGCGGGATCAGATGCGCGATGGTCGACTTGCCGCTGCCCGGCGGGCCGACGATGCCGATCGTCTCGCCGGACCTCGCCTCGAAGGAAATGCCGGACAGCGTCGGGCGGTCGCCCGCGCTCGCGTAGCGGAAGCCGACATTGTCGAAACGCAGCACGCCATCGGTGACGACGAGGTCCCTGGCGCCGGGCGCGTCCTTTATGTCGAGCTCGGCGTCCAGCAGTTCGAACAGCCGGGTGCCGCAGGTCGAGGCGCGCGCGAACGAGTTGACCATCAGGCCGAGCTGGCGCACCGGCATCTGCAGGATGGTCATGAAGGTGAGGAACTGGGCCAGCGTGCCGACGCTGATTTGGCCCGCGATCACCTTCTGGCCGCCGAACCAGAGCACCAGGCCCATGGCGGCCAGGAACGAGAAATTCATGGCGCTGGTGTTGCCGACGCGGATATCGACGCGCTCGTTGGCAAGGTCGAGCGCGTCCTGCTTGGCGCGGTCGAATTTCTCCAGCTCGTGCCGCTGCGCCGCAAAGGCGCGCACGACACGGATGCCGCCGAGGTTCTCGTCCATCACCCGGCTCAGCACCGACAATCGCTGCTGCAAAGTCAGCCAGGTGCTGCGCAACGCCAGCTGGGTGACCGAGGAACGCCAGGCGACGAACGGCACGAAGCTCAGGCTGAGCAGCCCGAGCACCAGATCGGTGCTGATCAGCAGATAGGCGCCGACGCCGATCAGCACGCCGAGCAGGACGACGCGCAGGATGCCGGTGGAAAAGAACATGCGCACGCCGTCGAGATCGAGCAGCCCAAGCGTGATCAGATCGCCGGTGTGGACCCTGTCGTGGTAAGAGAAGCTCAGGCGCTGGATCTTCTCGTAGAACGCCAGGCGCAGTTCATAGCCGGTCCGGTGGCCGACGGCCTCGCCGTAATAGTTCTGCGCCATGGTGAAGAGGCCGCGCAGGATGCTGACAACCAGCAGTGTCAAAGCGGTGTTCCACAACGCATGCTCCGCCGCGGCACCGGCGCCCGCGGCCATCACGCCCTGCGCCTGGTCGATGGCGCGTCCCAGCAAGCGTGGAATGAAAAGCTGCAGCGTTGCGGCGATGAAGGTCGAGGCGAGGGTGATCGCGACTTGCCAGGGGTGGCGCAGCGTCATGCGCACGATACGGAGCAAGGTGCTGAGGCCCTTGCCCCACGAGGCTTCCGCCACATGAGCAAACGATTTGCCGCGCTCCGGCGCGCTGCCGATTGCTAGCGTATTCAAAGGAAAATATCCAAACCAATCCGGGCATTAGCTCGGACGAATGAAGCAGACTCAGTCCAGGTGGCGCGATGTTACGCGGGTCCGGCTTGGCCGTTCAAGAGCCAATGACGGCATCGCACTGTGCCTGAACGAAAGCGGGCATGCGGCCCGATGCATGGCCGGGCAGGAGCGCCAGCAGACGCCTGGCAAGCGGTCCTGCCCACCTTGCTGAAGGCCGATGAGGCCAGCAGCCGGCGATGCGCAAGCGACGGCCGGACGGCGTGCAACCTTCCGTCCGTCCGGAATTCCAGCTGCTATGCAGGTATCAAGACGGCAATACGATGCACGCCGACCACCTTGCTTGTATTCGTGGACTCGTCGGTCTTGCCCTTGGCGCACGTATACATGTCGCCTTCCTTGAGCTTGAATTCCTTGTCAGCTTTCTTGATCGTGAATGCACCTGAAGTAATGGTGCATACCATGTCGTTGTCCATCACGGTTTGAGGCGCGTGTGCTCCGGGCTGAAACACCACGTCGACAATTGCGATGCTCTTGTAGGCGGGAATGTCGGAGTTGCCGGTGCCGACCTCAACCCTCCTGACACCGGGCGCAATCTCCTTGCCTTCCTTCGGGCCGTATTTCTTGGTCTTTGCAGATGCCGCCAGCGTAAACAAAGGCGATATGGCGGCGGCCGTCACACCGAGAGCAATTGCAGACCTGCGATTCATGGTTTTCATCGCGTCCTCCCACATGTTCGTCACGAACGAATGTGCATGACCACTATATATTAGCACAGGCGAATGTATTTGTATGCGAAGAGGCACCCAAGTCCGGCAGGCGGCAGGAACTCCGGGCTTCCGGGTACGGCAAGTCAGCACCCCACGGCGATTTTACATCGCTCCGCCGCAGCCGTCGGAGAGGTTCCATACATCGACGATCTGTTTGCCGCTAAAACCGTGCTCGCGGATCAGGTATTTCGCCAGTCCGCCATAGACTTTCCAGCGCCAGCATTGGCAGCAGCATGGGCCTTTCTCGTTGGAGTTCGCCATCGCGTGGTCATAGGCCTGCTGTTCAGCGCCGCTGAGCTGGACGTCATAGTAAGGGATCATCTTCTGTGCGATGCCCGCCGGAATGTCATACGGATCGGCTGGAATCATAGCGATGTCGCGGTATTTGGCCAAACCATTGACCTGCTTGGCGTAACGCTTCATTTCCATCGGGCTGCAACATGAGCCCGTGATCCGCGACATCGCCGGCATGGTCACGATCGATTCCGTGAACTTGGTCGAACACGTGCTGTTGCCGTTCTGGCTAAGATCCTTGAAACGCTTAGCCAATTCCGGATCGTCAGCAGCGATTGCCAAATCCGGATCCTTGAGAAAGCCCATAATCGCGGCGGTCCCAAAAATACCGCCCAGAAACGTCCGTCGACTGGGGTGCGATATCGAGCTCATTTGCCACTCCTTGCCTGCTCGATCAGGCTCTTCATGGTTGCGAGGTCGGTCGCACCGGGGAAAATCTGGTCGCCGACGACGAAGCCCGGCGTTCCATTGATCTTCAGCGCCTGAGCCAGCTTCACATTTTGCTCTATCGCCGCCAGGATCTCAGGCTGCTGCATATCCGCCTTCAGGCGGGCTACATCAAGGCCGGCCTCCGTAGCGACTTTGAGCACGATCGACTCGTTCACCCTGCTCTTCACGGCGAACAACGCCTTGTGAAATTCTGCGTATTTGCCCTGCTTGTTGGCGGCGAGCGCCGCCTTGGCCGCAAATACGGAATCCGGGCCGAGGATCGGGAATTCCTTGTAGACGATCCGGAGCTGCGGGTCGTCGGCCGTGGCTTGCTCCATAATCGGCGCCACCTGCCGGCAATAGGGGCAATTGTAGTCGAAGAACTCGGTCATGGCGACGTTGCCCTGAGCGTTGCCACCGACCGGACTGGCCGGGTCGCGGAAAACCTCGTCGGCTTTGGCCGCCAGGACGGCTTTCGCCTCTTTTGCGTCGGCCTCGCGCTGGCGAGCGTCCAGGCTTTGCAGTGCCTCCATGACGACCTCTGGATGCGCGAGGATGTAGTCGTGGACGCGTTGATCGAACTCGCTCTGGGACATTTCGTCGGCGGCGATCGCCTGGCTGTGGAATCCAAGGCCGATCGCGAGCCAGGCCGTCGCAATGACCAGCATGAGGGAACGGGCGGTTTTGCCAGCAACTCTGCCGAATTGCCCTGAATTATAGGTCATAGGGTTCTCCTCCTGCGGATGATGCTTCAGAAAAGGTTCTTTAATTTGGCCAGCCAGCCAGCTTCCTGCTCATGATGCGGACGCTCGATGTTGTTGGTGAGCGCATTGACGAAGGTGACGAGATTGATCGGCGCGAAATCCAGGCCGTGGAAATTCGCCCGCCAATGACCCTCCTTGTCGATCACATGCGTGACGATGCCATGCGCCTGAATACCGTCGTCCGTTTTGGTGAACTTGTGGCCGAAGGCTTTAGCCAGCGTGCGGGTGGCGTCCTCCGGCTGGTCCTGGGTGGTGGTCAGGAACAACCAATTGACTGGGTCGAGCCCATGCGTTGGTCCGTAGTTGCGCAGCACGTCCGGCGTGTCTCTCGTCGGATCGGTGGTAATGCTGACAAAGGTGACCTGGTCTTTCATCGGTGTGCCGTTCACCATTTTCTGGATCTCGGCGATCTTCTCGGCATGCAGGGGACAGACGTCCGCGCACGACGTGTAGATGAAGTGGAGGACGACGACCTTGCCACGCAGATCAGCCAGTCGCACCACGCGTCCGTCGGCGGTGCGCAGCGTGAAATCGGGCGCGGGTTTGTCGATCGTCTGGAAATACTTCTCGTCGCCCTGGAGCATGGCGTCGATTTCTTCGAGCGAGTGGGCTTGCGCGCCGTGGACGAAGCCCACGACCAGCGCAGCTGCGCAAATCAGGCACCGCAGCAAATGCATCCATTCTTTGATACGGACTGGCATCAACTGTTGCCTTTCAGATCGGCGGGCACCGGACCATCGGTGGCCTCGTCCGCTTTGAGGGAAACATCCTCGGCCGAACAGGCGCGGCCCGTCATCCGGTGCATGCAGAACCCGAGTGCACACATTGCAACGCAGGGCAGTGCGGTGACGAGCAATGGCGCGATGCCTGCCGCGACCAGCCAGCTCCAGTTGAATGCAAGGCCTGCGAAGGCGATGGCGGTGCCCGCCGCGATCAGGCCGCGCCGGCCGCTGAGATAGTGGCGGACAGCGGTAAAGGCGTAACGGCTCGATGCAGTATGCGAGGCCGGGGGCGGCACTATGGTGGTCATGGCGGTTCCTTTCTCAATGGGCGGCAAAATGGCTTCGTATGAAGTCGACCATGTCGGGAGCATCCCACTCAGCCGGGCCAATCAGGCGGCCGATCTCCTTGCCTTCGCGGTCGATCAGCAATGTCATTGGGAGGCCGGGGGCGCCGAGTGCGAACATCGCCTTGCCCGACGTGTCGATGTTGAGGGCGAGATGCTCGATGCCGATCTCGGCGAAAAACTTTTTCACCTTGTCCGGACCGCCGCGATCCATCGACAACGCGACGACCTCGAAGTCCGGCCCGCCGAGCTTGGCTTGCAGCCTGTCGAGCGTCGGCATTTCCTTGCGGCAGGGAGCGCACCATGTCGCCCAGATGTTGAGCAGCACGACCTTGCCGGAAAAATCGGCGAGCGTTCCGGGTTGCCCATCGCCGTCCTGAAACTGGATTTCCGGAAGCGGCTGCGGTGTCGCTTGAACAGCAAAATTCTGTGGCGGCTCGCCGGCGGTCGCGGGTGGAGACACCGCCAGCAACGCACCGAAGAGGGCGAGAACGACCATCTTCATGGTTGCTCCTCCTTCGATTCGGGCCGCAAGTCCACGCCGCCGACCGTGGTTCGACGACCGGACAGCAAGTATTTTCCGAGCGCCGCTATGGCGAGCAGCAGGACCAGCAGCACAAGAAAGCCGGCGACGGACAGGAACATCATCGCGAGCCAGGTTCTGGCAGGGCAATCCGACATATCGGCAGACATCGCGGTTGCCTTTCAGTCGGTCGCGTAGACGGTGGGCGCCTTACCGTCCTTGGTGAAGGCGTAGACGATGAAAGGGCCAGCCTTCTCGCCACCCATGCCGGGAGCGCCGGTCGGCATGCCGGCCAGCGTGATGCCGGTGATGGCAGGCCGTTCGGTCAGCAGTTTCTTGACGATATCGACCGGCACCAGCCCGTCGACGACATATCCATCGACCATCAGTGTGTGGCAGCCTTCAAGGTCGGCCGGCACGCCCGCATCGCTGCTGATCTGGGACAGGTTGTTGACGGGCTTGATGTCGACCTTGAAGCCGTTGTGTTCCAGATAATTGGCATAAGATTCGCAGCAGCTGCATTGCGGGTTCTTGTACATCACCGCGTTGATGGTCGCCGCGACAGCAGGCAGCGGCATCGCGATCGCGACGATGAGGGCGGTGAGGGAATAAGTCCGTTTCATTTGAGTTCTCCTTGAGTGAAAAATGAGATCGATGTGGCCGTCACTCGGATGCGTAGACGGTTGGCGCCTTGCCATCCTTGGTGAAGGCGTAGATCGTCCACGACTCGGTTTTCTGGCCGCCCATTCCCGGCGAACCCATCGGCATACCCGGCATGGCGATGCCTGTGATTTCAGGACGTTCCGCCAGCATCTTCTTGATCAGGTCGACCGGCACGAAACCGTCGACCACGTAGTCGCCGATCACCACGGAATGGCAGCCCTGCAATTTCTCGGGAACCCCAAGGCCGGCGCTGATCTGGTCCAGATCGTTGGATGGCTTCAGTTCAACCGTGAAGCCGTTCTTTTCGAGATAGGCGGCGTAGGTCTCGCAGCAGCTGCAGCTCGGGTTCTTGTACATCACCGCGTTGATCGTGGCGGCAACGGCAGGCAGCGGCATCGCGATCGCGATGGTGAGGGCGGCGAGGTAGTAAGTCCGTTTCATTGCGGTTCTCCTTGATTGACGTTGATTGGCGAAAAGGGTCAGGTCACTCGAAACACCGTCATGAGGCCGGCCATCTGATGGTCGGCGACATGGCAGTGCAGCATCCAGTCGCCGGGATTGTCGGCGACGAAGGCG
Organism: Mesorhizobium kowhaii; assembly: GCF_042431665.1. Classification (NCBI taxonomy): domain Bacteria; kingdom Pseudomonadati; phylum Pseudomonadota; class Alphaproteobacteria; order Hyphomicrobiales; family Phyllobacteriaceae; genus Mesorhizobium; species Mesorhizobium kowhaii. The sequence goes on along the minus strand of NZ_JBHLYT010000017.1, from coordinate 20,139 downwards.
CATTCGATCGTATCCTTGGGGGCAAGCAGCACCGTGTCCTGCCATGTCCGGTTCGGCACGGGCGAACCGTTGCGGGAAAGTACGGACATGCTGAAACCGTGGATGTGCATTGGATGCCACCACGCGGTTTCGTTGCGCATGGTGAGATGACAAGTGGTGCCGCGTTTCAGCGTGAACTGCGGCGCCATGCCGGCGTGGCCGTCACCGGTCATCGACATGCCGTTGATCGCCCAGGCCGCGCCGCCATTCATGCCGGGTGTCGCCATGCCCATCGTGCCGCCGACGCCGGCGAGCTTGCCGCCACCCATCATGCCGCCTTGCAGGACGATCTCCTGTCGCTCGGCCTCGGCAAGGTCGGGTTCAGGCAAGGGATTGCGCGGCAGGCCAAGCGGGGCGTCGAGAGGACGGGTCCGCAGCGGCGATGCGGTGTCATAGGCAAGCGTGGTCAGCTTGTAGGCGAGACCGTCATAGTAATCGTCGATCACCGCGTAGCGCTTGCCCGGGTCGCCCTGCATGTCGATCACGACATCGATGCGCATGGCAGGCGCAAGAACAACACGGCCGTCTTCCGGTTCGTGCGAGTCGCAGGGCTGACCGTCGATCGCCACGACGACCGGGCGGTGGCCCTCGAAGCGCAGCGCCATGATGCGAGCGAGCGAGGCATTGGCCAAGCGCAGCCTGATCCGCTCCCCCGCGATCACGCGCTGATCGATTGGAACCGTGCCGTTGATGGTGACGATATTGCCGATGCGGCCTGACATCGCCGCGTCCATCGCGCTGCCGAAGCCGGGCGCCATCTGCCCGTCGGCGGCAAGCCGCCAGTCTTGCAGCAACCACAAGAGGTCGCGGTCGACGGCAATGGGTTCAGCCTCCTCGACAATGAGGGCGCCGGCTAGGCCGCGGCCGAGCTGCACAAGGCTATTGGCATGCGGATGGTACCAGAAGGTACCGGCGTCGGGTGGCGTGAATTCATAGACGAAACTTGTCCCCGCCTTGATCGGCGGCTGTGTCAGGCCGGGCACGCCGTCCATGGCGTTTTGCAGGCGGATGCCATGCCAATGGACCGTCGTGTCCTCGTTTAGCCCGTTCTCGACGATGATGCGGGCGGGCTGGCCCTGGCGTAAGCGCAGGATCGGGCCGGGGACCGTCCTGTCATAGGCCCAGACAGGAGTAAGCGGGCCGCTGGAGCCGGTGAACTTGGCCTGGTCCGCCGCGACCCTGACGCGGCGCTCATCAACGGCGGATGCGCGTAACATTGTGGGACGCACGAGGGTGGCTACAGCAACCCCCGCCGCCGCGAGGACGAACCTGCGGCGTGAAATGGAATGACTGGTATCGATACTCACTCTCAAAGCCCTTTGTGATCTCGATCGACGGCGAGCCTCTCGACGTCGAATTGCTGTGTGCTCGCCGGCGCAAGGCGCCAGCGGCAATCAAACGCCAGAAATCAGCCGCGGGACGGCTGAAACTGCGTCAGACGAGATCGATGGATTTGGGAGGGAAGGGATCGGGCAAGGAACTTCGCCCGTGAAGGAACGGCATCGGCAGCGCCGACGGCAGCGATGTCCGGACTACGGTCGTCACCGCGAACTCAAGCGGCAACACCGCGAGCACCGGTGCGATGCAGGTCGGTGGACAATGCATCGGTTTGCCGGTGTCGGCGGCGCCCTTGAGGCACGCGCTGCAATCGCCATTCATGGCGGTGTCGGCCATCTTGGCCATGCTTGTGTCGGCAGCAGGCATGGTCATGCCAGTCGTCATCATCATCTTCGCCGACATGACGCTCGCCTGAGCGGCAGACAGGCTGAACCCGGCGGTCAAGAATACCGCGAGCAGAATGACAAGGACATGTTTTGGCGACCAGCGTGCCATCATCCGGGTAGGCTGACCTCAAAAGACGGCATTTGCAAGCCGGATTCCATTACTGCGACAATGACGGCGTTGCACTGTGCCTGAAAGGAAAGCGAGCATACGGCCCAATGCATGGCCGGGCACCAGCGCCAGCACACCGATGACCTTGTGGCTCGGCCGGCCGTGCAGCTGCCGCCTGCGCAGGTCGATGCGATGTTCAGGCGCCTGGCAACCGATGGAATTCTGCCTCACCTCGCTGGCTTGCACCAATCGGCTTCTTAAGCACGACAAACCAGTTGCCGTTGAGCATGCCTTCGTCGCACAGTTCGAACCCTGCGCTCGCCGCCATCCGCCGCCAGGCGCCTTTGCCCGAGAAAAGCAGCGCAAGCACACTGACGATCGCGAACATCGTCCATCCGGGCACCCAGACGACGAGAAGGAAACGCCCGCCCGGTTTCAAGACGCGCAAGACCTCACGCAGCCCCTGTTCCTTTTGCGAGCCGAGATGATCAATCGCATGAGCGCTGACGGCGGCGTCAAAACGGCCTTCCGGGAAGGGCAGCGCAGTCAGGTCGCCAAGTTCGATGTCAACGCGCGCGGTCAGGCCGGCAAGCCGCAGATTCTGTTCGAGCAACGCCCGGCCGCCGCCTTCGATATAGTTCGAATCGAAGCGGTCGAGCGCGACGACCCTTCCATTCCGGAGCGCGCGGCCGAGCGCGATCGTGGTTCGGCCGGCGCCGCATCCTGCATCCAGGACCACACCTGCGTCGCACGGCAGTAGGTCGACCATCGGCAGCGCCGCATGCTCGTAGCGTCCTACGGTGCGGGCAATGAGACCGCCGGCGAAGAAGTTCGCCGCAAGCAGCGTCAGCACCATGGCGAGCGGCCAATAGGCCGGCGTCGCGACCTGAACGGCGACCGCGATTGCGGCCAGGATCAGCGCCGCGATCCACGGCCCGAGCGCCCAGGCCGGCGCCCAGCCGAAATCGAAATTCGCTGTATCCTGCCGGCGTTTCCGGCCGGGCAGGCGTCCGGCGAGCCTGTTCCCGGCCATGACATAGAGCGAAGCCAGCAGCACCAGAGCGCCGACCAGATGAAAGCCGCCGAAGAGCAGGATTGTCCCGGAGACGGCTGGCAGAGACGGGACATAAATCAGCAAGAGTAGCCCCGCCGCCACGCCGATCAGGCCGACGAGCCACAGATGGCCATGGCTGTGGGTGCCTGGTGTGTCTCTTGTTGCCATGGCTGGCCTCCTCGATTTTCTGGACAGAACGGCAGTTATCGGACACGCTGGCTGATAATTTGAACATGAACTTGAGGCACGAAATGTCCGGTAACGGACGAAACAGGGCCAATGGCCGGGTAGGGTGCACGCATGAAAGAAGACCGCCGTATCCGGCGCTCGCGCGATGCGCTGCACCAGGCACTGGTCGCGCTGGTGCTTGAAAAAGGCTACGAGGCGGTGACGATCAAGGACATCGTCGAGCGTGCGAATGTCGGCCGTTCGACCTTTTATGCGCACTACAACAGCAAGGAGGATCTGCTCACCAACGGACTGGCGGAACTGCGCGCGCTGCTGACAGCGCACCAGCAAGCAGCACTTGCCGAAGAAGGAGACGTTGGCCAGCGTTGCCTCGGCTTCAGCCTGGCGCTCTTCGAACATGCGCAGAGCTTCCGCGACATCTATCGCGTTCTGGTCGGGGAGCGGGGATCCGCCATCGTCATGAACCGGATGCGAGCGCTGCTCGCCGACCTGGTGAGCCAGGACCTTGCAGCCATCGCCCCCGCCGCCAACGACGGACAAATCCCTCGAAGCGCGCTGATCCAGTTCGTGGTTGGCGCCCTGATGTCGGTCCTGGCCTGGTGGATGGATCGCAAATCAAGGCTGTCGCCTGCGGAAGTCGACACGATTTTCCGGCGCTTGACGATCCCCGCGATCGTCGCCGCTTTCGATGGTCCGATATCGAACATCGATAGCAACGCCGAACGGTAATAGGGCGGAAGCTACCGCCGTGTAGATTGATGCGAAGTTTCAGACGCCTCGCAAGCGGCATCGCACTGCGCCTGAACAGAAACCTGCTGCTACAGGCCTTTGGACCGCCGGCGATCCGTTCACGAACCCTGACCGCGCCGCCAGCAAGCGATGAGGTGGCCGGCCGCGATCTCTCTGGCGGGCGGCCCTGCTTTTCTGCAGTCTGGCAGCACCAGAGGGCAGCGGTCGGCGAAGGAACATCCCGTGTTCGGGATACCGGCTGCCTCGATCCCGACTTGAGCGGATAGTTTTGGCACGGCCTCATCGGAGGACGCGGCCAGGAGCAGTTGCGTGTAGGGGTGATTGGGGCCCTGGAAGATCTGGTCGGATGAACCGGTTTCGACCAGACGGCCGCGATAGAGCACGCCGATCCTGTCGGCCATGTAACGCACGACCCGGAGGTCGTGGCTGATGAACAGATAGGTCGTGTCCTTGTCGCGCTGCAGGTCGTTGAGCAGGTTGAGAACGGTCGCCTGGACGGAGACGTCGAGCGCCGAGGTGGGTTCGTCGAGCACGACGACCTTCGGCACGCCGGCGAAGGCCCGTGCGATGGCCGCCCGTTGCCGCTGGCCGCCGGACAGCGATCGCGACTTCTGCTCGGCCGTCGTGCCGGCGAGGCGGACCGACTGCAAGAGGTCGCTGACGCGCGCTCTCACCTCGCCGCGGTGCAGGCCGGCGAGCCGGCGCAGCGGACGGCCGAGGATCCTGCCGATCCGCTGGCGTGGGTTGAGCGTGCGATCCGGCGACTGGAAGACCATCTGCACGTCGCGGCGTTCGCCAAGGTTTCTTTTCTCGACGCGCGGCGCGACCGTCCGGCCGAACAGCTCGACCGATCCGGCATCGGGGGTCTGCAGGCCGGTGACGATCCTTGCCAAGGTCGATTTTCCGGAACCGGACTCGCCGATCAGTCCGAAGGTTTCACCCTGCTCTATGTCGAGATTAATATCGTGCAGCACTGGCTGGCTGCCGAAGGCATGGCTGATGCCTTTGCAGGCGATCGCGATCTGGCGTTCTTTCCGCGCGCCGGCGTCTTCATCCTGGGCTGCCGCTGGCAGACCGGGTCCGTCCGTCTCCGCCAGCCTGCCGTCCCGCTTGGTGTAGTTGAGGGCCGGGATCGAGGCGATGAGCGCCTTTGTATAGGCATGAGTTGGGTTGTCGAAGACCTCAGTGGCGGCGCCGCTTTCGACCACCGTTCCCGACTGCATCACCGCCACCCGGTCGCAGGACCGGCGGATCATGTTGATGTCGTGGCTGATCAACAGAACGCTGGTTTTGTGATCCTTGCGCAGGTCGTGCAGGATGGCAATGATCTCCGACTGGACGCTGGCGTCGAGCGCCGTCGTCGGCTCATCCAGCACCAGCAGCGACGGGTCGAGCGCAATGGCAATGGCAATGTTGGCGCGCTGCTGCATGCCGCCGGACAATTGGTGCGGATAGAGGCCCAGCACCCGGTCCGGATGGCTTACGCGAACGCGCCCGAGCAGTTCGGCAGCGCGCGCGCGGGCTTCATCGTGGCGGACCGGGCGATGCCGCATGATGGTCTCGGTGATCTGCCGGCCGATCGTCATGCTTGGGTTGAGCGCCGCGCCGGGGTGCTGATAGACGGCCGCGATGTGATTTCCCCGCAGCTGACGCAGCTGCTCGGCGGAAAGATCGCGGATTTCGCGGCCCTCGAATTCCAGCGCCGACGCTGCGATGCGGGCGTTCTTCGGCAGATAGCGCAATATGGCGAGCGCCACCGAGCTTTTGCCCGATCCGGACTCGCCGACCAGGCCGAGCGCTTCGCCTTCGCCTATCTGCAGCGACACGCCGCTGACGGCAGGATGCGATCCGTTGCGCCCGTCATAGGCGATGGAGAGCTGGTCGACGTTCAGAACCGAGGAGGACATTGGGAGCTTGAAACCACTTTCTTCGAGCGCCGCCATCGAGGGCAATCGCTTCCGCTTTCGCAATACATAATCTCTATAAAATTACTCGAATTAAGCTGGAGCGCAATCTACCTTTCACCGCTCAGGAGAGATTGTCGCTGTCTGTCGAAGCAGCGCGACGGTCTCCGGAGCAGATTTGGAAGGAGGCCGGCATGGCTCGAGATCACATGATCCTCAGCGCTTTTTTCTTCAACCCGCAGGGCGATCACCGGATGTCGTGGCGCCATCCGCGGGCGCCGGGCCGGGAGGTGCTGGACTTCGAGTTCTACCGCGATCTCGTGCAGGCGGCCGAGCGCGCGAGGATCGACACCATCTTCGTTGCCGACCACGTGTCGATCTGGGATTCGGTCAAGAGCGGCGTTGCCCACTACGCCAATGCCCGCCTCGAGCCGCTGACGCTGCTGTCGGCCCTTGCCGGCGTGACCAAGCACATCGGCCTGATCACCACGGCATCGAGCTCCTACAGCGAGCCCTACAATGTGGCGCGCATGTTCGCCTCGCTCGATCATATCAGCAAGGGCAGGGCGTCGTGGAACGTCGTCACCTCGGCCATGGACGAGGAGGCGCGCAATTTCGGCCGTGACGGCAATATCGAGCATGCGTTCCGCTATGAGCGCGCGGCCGAATTCCTCGATATCGTCAAGGCGCTGTGGGACAGCTGGGAAGACGAGGCGCTGCTGATCGACAAGGCGTCAGGCTATTTCGCCAACCCCGACAAGGTCCATCCGATCGATCACAAGGGCAAGCATTTCAAGGTGCGCGGACCGCTCAATGTCTCGCGGCCGCCGCAGGGTCATCCGCTGATCGTCCAGGCCGGCTCGTCCGAGGACGGCAAGAACTTTGCCACCGCCCAGGCCGATGCGCACTTCGCCATCTACAGCACCCGGGAAGACGGCATCAAGTATCGCCAGGATATCAACGAGCGCCTTGCCCGCCACGGCAGGCGGCCGGAGAGCTTCAAGATCCTGCCCGGCATCCTGCCGATCGTCGCTGCTTCCGAGGCGGAAGGTCGGGAAAAGCAGGAGTATCTGCAGACCTTGCTCCCCGATCAGGTCGGCATCGACCTTCTGTCCAGCTGGAGCGGCATCGATCTCTCCGTCTATCCGCCGGACGGGCCGCTGCCGCCGCTGCCGGACGAAAGCACGTTCAATGGCGGGCGCACGTCGCTCAACCGGGTCAAGCAGTGGTCGAAGCAGAATCTCAGCCTGCGCGAGATCGCACGCAAGCTCGCCAACAGCGGTTCGGTGCCGACCGTCGCCGGTACGCCCAAGCAGATCGCCGACCAGTTGCAGGACTGGTTCGTCTCGGGTGCCGCCGACGGCTTCAACCTGATGTTCCCGCTGCTGCCCGAGGACTGGGTGAATTTCGCCGAACAGGTGGTGCCGGAGCTGCAGCGCCGCGGCGTGTTCCCGACCGAATACGCACCGGGAACGCTGCGCGACCGCTTCGGCCTGGCGCGGCCCGCCAACCGTTTCGCCGAGCAGCGCGACACTGCGCGCGCCGTGTCCTGACCCGGAGAACGATGATGACCGCCGCACCGAGACTGCAGCCCCGCGAAGCGACCGCTCCGCAGCTCGTCAATGCCCTGCACAGCCCCAAGCGCGTGCGCGTAAAATTCGGTGGCCGCACCATCGCCGACAGCCGCAATGTGCTGGTGCTGCGCTCCAACCATTTCCTGCCGATCTATTTCTTCCCGGCGGCGTCGGTCGACACGTCGGTGCTGAAACCCTCGCTGCATCGCGAACCGCACGCGGTCGGTGGCGAGACCGCCTATTGGGATATCGACACCGGCGACAGGCGGAGCGCCAATGCGGCCTGGTCGTTCGTGTCGCCGCCGGGTGAAAACCTGTCGCCGCTGGCCGGGCGCATCGCTTTCAGCTGGAAGCTCGTCGACCAGTGGTTCGAGGAGGACGAGGAGGTCTTCGTCCATGCCCGCGATCCGTATGCGCGCATCGATGTGCTGCAAAGCTCGAGCCATGTGCAGGTCTGGTTCGACGGCGAGCCGATCGCCGACAGCCATCGCCCGGTGCTGCTGTTCGAGACCCATCTGCCGACGCGTTTCTACCTGCATCCGGAAGACATCGATCTGGAGCGGCTGACCGCGTCCGTCACAACGACGCGATGTCCCTACGAGGGCATCGCTTCCTACTGGTCCGGCCTGCTGAAGGACGGCTCGGTGCGCCCGGACATCGCCTGGAGCTACCGCGATCCGATCGCCGAGATGCCCAAGATCAAGGGCCTCGTCGCCTTCTATCCGCAGGCTGTGGACCGCATCCATCTCGACGGCGAACCCGTCGCCTAGACTTAATCTTTTCAACCGTCATTTCAGACAGGGGTTTCAACATGACTGGACGTAACGACATCGACGCACTTCGCAATCTGTCGGGGGACATCTGGAATGTCGCCGTCGACGAATATCAGGGCGGCTTTCTCAAGCGCCGCGATCTCCTGAAATATGCAGCGCTGCTCGGCCTCACCGGCTTTGCCGCTTCGCAGGGGCTCGGAGGCGCGCGCGCCGCAGCCGCCGCTGGCGGCACGGTTCGCGTCGGCCTCGGCCAGCCGACCAAGGCGATCGATCCCGTCTCGGTCACCGATCCGGCCAGCATCGGGGTGCTCAGCCAGGTCGGCGAATATTTGATCCTCGACGATCCGAAGGACGGGCTGCAGCCGAAGCTCGCTTTGTCCTGGGAGGCCGACGAGACAGCCAGCCGCTGGACCTTCAAACTACGGCAAGGGGTGAAATTCCACGATGGCCGCGGGGTTACCGCCAAGGACGTGGTGGCGAGCTTCGAGCGGCTTGTCGATCCGGCCAGCGGCTCGTCGGCGTTGTCGGCCTACAAGGGCATCCTGTCCAAGGGTGGCGCCAAGCTGGTCGACGACGAGACCGTGGCCTTCGATCTCGACGGTCCGAACAGCAACTTTCCCTTCTATGTCTCCTCCGACGTCTACAACGCCGTCATCCTGCCGGCCGACTATACCGGGGATTTCGAGAAGACTTTCAACGGCACCGGCCCGTTCAAGCTCGAATCCTTCCGTCCCAAGCAGGGCGCCAGCTTCGTGCGCAACACCGACTATTGGGGCGACAAGGCGCTGCCCGACCGCGTCGAGATCAAGTTCTTCGACGACGAGCAGGCCCAGGTGCTGGCGCTGCAGGCCGGCCAGCTCGATGTCATCCCGAGCACGACGCGGCTCGAACTGGCGATCGAGGGCAATCCCAACTTCAAGCTCCTCAGCGTGCAGGCGAGTTCGCATGACGAGGTGCATCTGCGCACCGACCAGGCGCCGTTCACCGACAAGCGCATCCGCCGCGCGCTGGCGCTCACCCTCGACCGCGAGGCGATCGTAAAGGGGCTGCTGAAAGGCCGCGCCATCGCCGGCAACGACACCCCGTTCGCGCCGATCTTCCCCTCGGCCGATCCGTCGGTGCCGCAGCGCAAGCAGGACATCGCCGAGGCCAAGCGGCTGCTCGGCGAGGCGGGTGTTCCCAACGGCTTCGAGGTGACGCTGACCACCGAGCGCGCCTATGACATTCCCGACTATGCCGTGCTGATCCAGAACTTCGCCAAGAAGGCCGGCATCGACGTCAAACTCAATGTTCTGCCGCAGGATGCCTATTACGGCTCGGCGACATTCGGCAGCTCGCCCTGGCTGGATTCGGTTCTTGGCATCACCGATTTCGGCCATCGCGGCACACCTGACATCTTCCTCAACGCCACGCTGAAGAGTTCGGGAGCCTGGAACGCGGCCCATTTCAACAACCCGGCCTACGATGCCTTGCTGCTCGACTATTCCAAGGCGCGTGATCTCAACGCGCAGCGCCTTGCCGCCGGCAAGATCCAAAACCTTTTGCTCGACGAGACGCCAGTGATCATCAGCTACTTCTCGCAATACAGCCGCATCACCAGCAACAAGGTCGAGGGCGTGCGCTTCACGGCGATTTCGCATCTGCTGCTCGACCGCGTTACCTTCGTCCAGGCATGATGCCGGAACACGGAAATAGAGCCCTATCCCGATCGCGTCGGGATGGGGCAGGGTCCAGGCGAGGCGGCAAGACGCGATGGTGACCGGCCGCACTCTGTCGGCGCGCGTGGGCACACTTCTGCTGACGTTGTGGCTGGTCAGTATCCTGGTCTTCTTTGCCGGGCAGGTTCTGCCCGGCGATGTCGGCCGCGTCATGCTCGGGCCCTTTGCCGACGCGCAAGCGGTGGCGGAGCTGAACAAACGGCTGGGCGCCGACCAGCCCGTTCTCGTCCAGTACGGGCGTTGGTTCTGCAGCGCGCTCACCGGCGATTTCGGCACCTCGCTGTCGATGCGCGCGCCGGTGGCGCCGTTCGTGCTGGAAAGCCTCAAGCGCTCCGCGGCACTTGCCGGCATCATCCTGGTTTTCCTCGTTCCGCTGGGGGTCGGCGCCGGCGTCATCGCCGGTCTCAATGCGGGCCGCTTCATCGACCGGCTGATCGTGATGGCGGGCGTTTCCTTCGGCATCGTCCCCGACTTTGTGTCCGGGCTGATGCTGCTCATCGTTTTCGGCCTGTGGCTGAACTGGTTCCCGATCTCGGGTGTCGCGCCCGATGGCGCGGGCTTCTGGACGAATGGCTATTATCTGATCCTGCCGGCACTGCCGCTGGTGCTGAACCTTGCCGGCTACATCGCCCGGATGACGCGGGCCGGCGTGATCGAGGCGATGGCCGCCGACTATACACGCACCGCCGTCCTGAAAGGGCTCGAGCGGCGCGAGATCATCTTTCGGCACGTGCTGCGCAACGCGCTGACGCCCACCATCGCGGTGCTTGCGACCCAGACCGGCTACATGCTTGGCGGGCTGGTGGTGATCGAGGCGCTGTTCGGCATCCAGGGCCTTGGCAATCTGGTGCTGAACGCGGCCAAGGCACGCGATTTCCCGATGCTTGAGGCCGGCGTTCTGGTGATGGCGGCAATATTCGTGCTGTCGGCGGCGGCAGGCGACCTCGTGCTGGCCTTGCTCGATCCGCGGCAACGCCGCCGGGCATCGTCATGACGGATCTGGCGGAGTTCCCCGCGCCGAGGCGCGCGGTGGTCGGCCTGCCGGCAGCGCGCAGGATCGGCAGTGCTTTTGCCCGACTGCCCCTGTCGGTCGTGGTCGGTTCGCTGCTGCTGCTGTTCTGGGTCGCCTGTGCGGTGTTCGGCAATCTCTTCGTTCCCTACGATCCCTATGCCGAGGATTTTCTGGCCATGCTTTCGCCGCCCGATGCGCTGCACTGGTTCGGCACCGACCAGCTCGGCCGCGACGTGCTGTCTCGCATCGTAGTCGGATCGCGCGATATCCTGCTGGTTGCGCCGCTCGCCACGCTTGCCGGTGTTACCGCCGGCAGCATCATCGGGCTGGTGCTCGGCTATTTCGACGGTCTCGTCGATGCCATCGGGGCGCGGCTGCTCGACACGCTGATGGCGTTTCCGTTCATCGTCCTCGTCACCATGACGCTTGTGGCGATCGGGCCGTCGAACCTGACCGTCATTCTGGTGATCGCCATCGCCTACGCGCCGCTGGTGGCGCGGACCGTTCGCGCCGCCGTGCGCGAGCAGAAAGAGCGCGACTATGTCAGCGCCGCCCGGCTTGGTGGCGAAGGCGCATTTGCCATCATGTTCCTGGAGATCCTGCCCAATATCAGGGAAACGATCCTCATCGAGCTCGTCACCCGGCTGGGGTACGCGTTCTTTTCGATCGCCACGCTGAGCTTTCTCGGTCTTGGCATCCAGCCGCCTTCCGCCGACTGGGCACTGGCCGTCGCTGATGGCTACGGCTTCCTGACCGGCGGCAAATGGTGGGTCGTCGTCTTCAATTCCGCGGCAATCGTCTCGCTGGTGATGGCGACCAATCTCATCGCACAAGGCATCGGCGCCTTTGAAAATAGCGATGTGTGAGTCCTGATCTTGCGTTGAGCACCCGGAAGGGTTCGACGCGATCCCTTGGCATCTCGATCCCGATCCTTCCGCCGACAAGACCTCCAGTCATTGCCGCTCGCCCGACGGGGTGGGAGCACGCTTTATGGGGACGGCCCAACAGGGCCGTTGACGCTGGCCCCCTTTACCTCCTAGGATTAAATCAAATTGATTTACGTTACTCGCCCGAAGAGGCGAAAATGCCGATCAACAATGGGAGACGAAGTATGACTGCCAGGCTGCCAGACCCACATATGCGTTATCCGCAAGACCCGTCGACGGCCATTTCACGCCGGCGGCTGTTGATTGGCACGGCGTTCGTCGCCGCGACCATTGCCACGACTTTCTCCTTTGGCGCACGACCGGCGTCCGCCGAATCCGTGCTCGCCATGCACATCGAGGAGCAGACGAGCTGGGTGCAGAACTTCAATCCGTTCGACCTGGGTGGGCGCCGCCAGAGCACCATGGATTTCGTCTACGAGCCGCTGGTTATCTTCAACGACTATGACAGCGGCAAGCCGATCTTCCGGCTGGCGACGGGCTACAAATTCTCCGACGATCTGAAGTCGATCACCTACACGCTGCGCGACGGCGTCAAATGGTCTGATGGTCAGCCGCTGACCTCGGCCGACATGAAATTCACGCTCGAGCTGATGCTGAAGAACCCGGCGGTCGACATTGTCGGCGTCGGCGGCAGCGTCGCCTCGGTAGAAGCGCCATCGCCGACCGAAGTGAAGATCACCCTGAAGGACGTGGACACCCATTTCCCCGAATCGATGGCCGATTTCCCTGTCGTGCCCGAGCACATCTGGAAGGATGTCGCTGATCCGCTCGCCTTCAAGAACGAGAAGCCGATCGGCTCGGGTCCGATGACCGAGATCCGCCGCTTCACGCCGCAGGTCTATGAGCAGTGCCGCAACCCGAACTACTGGGACGCGGCTTCGCTGCATGTCGACTGCCTGAAGCTGCCGCAGATCTCGGGCAACGACCAGATGCTGGCACTGCTGCCGGAAGGCTCGATGGACTGGATCGGCTCGTTCCTGCCCGAGATCGACAAAACCTATGTCGCGCTCGACAAGGACCACAATGGCTACTGGCAGCCGCCGGCGGAAACCATCGCCTTCCAGATGAACTTCAAGACCGCCAACCCGGCGCTGGCCGAAGCCTTCAACGACATCAATTTCCGCCACGCCTTCAGCCTGGTCATGGACCGCACGGCGATGGTTGACATTGCAGGCTTTGGCTATCCGGTGGTCAATCTGCACGCCAGCGGCCTGCCGCCGCGCTTCGACGCCTGGCGCAACAAGGCGGCCGAAGGCGACAAGGACGTATGGATGACCTACGACGTCGACAAGGCCAACAAGGTGCTTGACGACGCCGGCTACAAGAAGGGCGCCGACGGCATGCGCACCACGCCCAAGGGCCAGCCGATCGCCTTCTCGATCATCGTTCCCAATGGCTGGACCGACTGGATCGACGCCGTGCAGATCGCCACCGAAGGCCTGCGCAAGGCCGGCATCAACGCCTCGGTGGCGACACCGGAATACGAGCAATGGCAAAAGCAGATTCTCGACGGCTCGTTTGATGCGGTCATGAATTCGCGCGCCGACGGACCGACGCCGTTCCGCGGCTACTACCAGTCGCTGTCGACGGCCTTTGCCGGGCGCATCACCAGTGCACCGTCGCGCTACTCCAATCCGGAGCTGGACAAGGTGTTCGATGCCTACCGCAAGGCAACCACCGACGAAGACCGCAAGAAGCTGTTCGACCAGGTGCAGGTGATCATCGCCGACAATTTCCCGGTCGTGCCGGTGTTCAACGGACCGACCTGGTACCAGTATTCGACCAAGCGCTTCACCGGCTGGGTGACCAAGGACGAACCGGTGATGAACCCGGAGGACCATGACAACAACCGCATGCGGTTGATGCATCTGCTGCGCCTGAAGCCGGTACAATAAGTCTGACGTAACGCCCTTCCCCCTCACGAGGGGGAAGGGCCGTGTCCCAAATCCTGGTTTCGGCGGCAGCCCGCCGCGAGGCCGGATGCCGGACATGGTAAGATGCCTGCAGCCGCTTCTTCGTCAGTCGCCTTTGGCGATAGCTTCTCCCGCCAAACGGAGAAGGCAACCGAGCACAAGGAATAGCCGATGCGGATTCCTCTTCGACGGCTTGGGGTCTATTTCGTCGCCTTCCTGTTTGCCATCGTGATGAATTTCACCGTTCCCCGGCTGATGCCGGGAAGCCCGGTCGACGGCATGATCGCGCAGCTTGGGCCGCGCGCGACACCGGCGGCGATCGAGGCGATCAAGGCCCGCTTCGGCGCCGTCGAACAGCCGATCCTCGGCCAGTTCGTCGACTACATCACCGGTCTCGCCCGCTTCGATCTCGGCGTATCGGTGAAATACTATCCGCAGACCGTCACCCAGGTCCTAGCCCGCTCGGCAGGCTGGACCGCCTTCCTGGTCACCACGGCGATCGTCTTTTCCCTCTGCGTCGGAGTCTCCCTCGGCGCAGTGGCAGCCTGGCGGCGAGGCGGACGCTTCGATGCGTTCGTCTCGCCGTTTTCTGTCGTGCTGATCGCAATCCCGCCGGTCATCATCGGGCTGGCGACCCTGTTCACCTTTGGCGTGACGCTGCGCTGGTTTCCGGTCGGCTACGCCTACAATCCCGATCTCGATCCGGGCCTGAACTTCACCTTTTTCGGCAGTGTCTTCTGGCACGCGGTGATGCCGGTGCTGACGCTGTCGCCCTATCTGATCGGTGAATTCCAAACGACGATGCGCTCTTCGATGATATCGGTGCTCGGCGAGGATTACGTCACCATGGGCCGCGCCAAGGGGCTCGGCGAGACCGCGGTGATGTTTTCCTATGCGGCGCGAAACGCCATGCTGCCGGTACTGACCAATCTCGCGCTGATGCTGGGCGCCGTCTTCGGCGGCTCGATCGTCACCGAAATCGTCTTCAACTATCCCGGCCTCGGGCTGACGCTGTTCACCGCCAGCGTGGCGCGCGACTATCCGGTCATCCAGGGCCAGCTGCTGCTGATGACGATGGCGACGCTCGGCGCCAATCTGCTGGTCGACATCCTCTATGGCGTCGTCGATCCGCGCATCCGGGAGGAACGGGCATGAACTTCGGTTGGCAACTTCTGTGGCGTCAGAAGAAGGCCGTCGCCGGCCTGATCATCGTCACGGCACTCTGCCTGATGGCACTCTTTGCGCCGATCCTGGCGCCGACCGATCCCGGCGAGCGCGTCGGCCGCTCGCACCAGCCGCCGACCGTCGAGCATTATTTCGGCACGACCAAGATGGGCCGCGACGTCTACGCGCAATTCGTCTGGGGCGCGCGCCCGTCGCTGGCGGTCGGCTTTGCCACCGGCCTGTTCATCACCGCACTTGGCACCATCATCGGGCTGGTCGCCGGCTATTTCGGCGGCCGCACCGATGCGACGCTGGACCTGATCACCAATGCGGTGCTGGTGATCCCCAACATTCCGCTCTTGATCCTGCTTGCTTCCTTCGCCGGCACGGTCGGGCCGGTCGCCATCATGCTGATCATTGCGCTGACCTCGTGGCCGTGGGGCGCGCGCATGACGCGCTCGCAGACGATGGCGCTCAGGAACCGCGAGTTCGTGACCGCGGCGCGCATGGTCGGCGAGCCTGCCTGGCGCATCATCTTCGTCGAGATACTGCCCAACCTGGTGCCGCTGATCGGCATCAACATCGTCGGCTCGATCATCTACGCCATCGTCGCGCAGACAACGCTCGAATATCTCGGCTTCGGCGATCCGCTCAACGTCACTTGGGGGACGATGCTCTACAACGCGCAGAATTCCTCCGCCATCATCGTCGGCGCCTGGTGGGACATCAGCGCGCCGGCCGCCGGCATCGCGCTGGTCGGGTTGGGGCTCGCGCTGTTGAACTTCACCTTCGACGAGATCGCCAATCCGCAACTGCGCTCCGGTCCGGCGCTCAGCCGCTGGCTGCGCCTCAGCCGGTTGCGCAAGCGCGAACTGGGGGCGGCACGGTGAGCGAGGCACTGCTGCAAATCCGCGACCTCAGCGTCGACTATTTGCTCGACAGGGGCGCCTTCCGCGCTGTCAAGAACGTGTCCTTCGACATCGGCCGCGGCGAACTGTTCGGCCTCGCCGGCGAATCCGGCTGCGGCAAGAGCACGATCGCCTATGCCATCACACGGCTGGCCAAGGCGCCGGCCTGGGTGGCGGGCGGCGAGATCCTGCTCGACGGCCAGGATCTTTTGAAGCTGCCGGAAAGCCGGCTGCAGGAGGTGCGCTGGCGGCGGATCGGCATGGTGTTCCAGAGCGCGATGAACTCGCTCAATCCGCTGATGCGGGTCGAGGCGCAGTTCCACGACGTGCTGCGCCGGCATACGGGCTCGTCGCGCGAGAAATCGCGGGCGCGCGCCGAAGAGATGTTCAAGCTGGTCGGCATTCCAGCCAGCCGGTTGACCGATTATCCGCACCAGTTCTCAGGCGGCATGCGCCAGCGCATCGTCATCGCCATCTGCCTGGCGCTGAAGCCGGAACTGATCATCATGGACGAGCCGACGACGGCGCTCGACGTGGTCGTGCAGCGCGAAATCCTCGAACAGGTCATCGACCTGCAGCGCGGCTATGGTTTCTCGGTGCTGTTCATCACCCATGACCTGCATTTGATGGCGCAGCTCTGCCATCGCATCGGGGTGATGCTGAAGGGCGAACTGGTCGAGGTCGGCGATGTCAGGCAGGTCAGCAGCGCGCCAGTGCACGACTACACGCGAAAGCTCTGGGGCGCGATCCCGCAACTGCCCGGCCACCCAGCGGTGAAGGACGCGATCGCATGAATGCCGTGACGACTGTTCCCCCGGCAGCTATCGAAGCCGAGCCAATCGTCAGGCTGGACGGCATCGAACGCAGCTTCGGTCTGGTGCAGGCATTGCGCGGTGTCTCCCTGTCGCTGAAAGGCGGCCACGCGCTGGCACTGGTTGGCGAATCCGGCTGCGGCAAGACCACATGCGCGCGCATCATTTCGCGCATGGACACCCCGACCGGCGGCGAGATGCTCTACCGTGGCCGCAACATCACACAGACCGGCACGGCCGCCGAGGAAAAGGCCTACCGCCGCGCCGTGCAGATGGTGTTCCAGGATCCGTTCGCCTCGCTCAACCCGGTGTTTTCGGTGCAGCATCATTTGGCGCGACCGCTGGCGCTGCATGGCCATGCCAGGAGCAAGGTGGAACAAGTGCAGGGTGTCGCCGATCTCCTCAACTCGGTCGGGCTGGAGCCGGCGCTGACCGCGCACAAATTTCCGCATGAGCTGTCGGGAGGCCAGCGCCAGCGCGTCAACATCGCGCGTGCGCTCGCCGTGCAGCCCGACGTGCTGGTCGCCGACGAGCCGACCTCGATGCTCGACGTCTCGATCCGCCTCGGCATCCTCGAACTCTTGTCGCGCATCAAGCAGGAGCGGCAACTGGCGCAGCTCTACATCACGCATGACATCGCCACCGCGGCCCATGTCGCCGAAGAGGTGATCGTGATGTTCGCCGGCCAGATGGTCGAGTGGGGTGACACGCTCTCGGTGATCGGCGATGCCCGCCATCCCTACACGCAACTGCTGCTTTCGGCTGTACCGGACCCCGACCGGCCCTTCGTGGCGGGTGACAGCGCGCGTTTTCTCGGCCACGCCGAGGAGGTGCGACGGCTGAGCCGGCCATCCTCCGCCAAGGTCGATCAGGTCGGCCCCAACCATTTCGTCCGCGCGCTGGGCGCCGCTTCCTGAACTGACATCACAGGGTTTCCATGGACTATCTCGTCAATCTTTCGCTGCTTACTCCCGATCCCGAACTCGATGCGCGCATTCGGGGCGCCGCCGTTACCATCCGCCGGGCGCTGGCGCCGGAACTCGAACTGGTGACCGGCTGGGTGCGGCAGACATTCAGCCCGGGCTGGTCGAGCGAGACGACGGTGGCGTTTTCGCGCCAGCCGGTCTCGTGCTTCTTGGCGACACGCGAGGGCAGGCTGGTCGGCTTTGCCGTCTACGATGCGATCGCGCGTGGTTTCTTCGGCCCGACCGGCGTCGACGAGGCCGCGCGCGGCGCCGGCATCGGCCACGCGCTGCTGCTGGCGACGCTGCTCGACATGCGCGTCATGGGCTATGGCTACGCCATCATCGGCGATGTCGGTCCGTCCGAATTCTACGAGCGCACCGTTGGCGCCAGGCAGATCCCGGATTCTGAACCCGGCGTTTATGCCGGCCTGCTTAAAAACCTCGATTGATTTCCCATCTGAAAGTTCATCATGACATCCAAATCCGCATTCCGGCTGGAAACCACCTGGGCGCCGGCCACCGCCAGTGAAAAACTCGCCTATTCACTGACGCTCACCAATTTGTCGTCGAAAGCGATCGAAGGGTTTCAGTTGTGCGTCAGCGGTCCGGCCCGCATCGATCCGGCCGTCACCGTCGAGGGTGGCAGGCTGGCGGAGCGACTGTCCAACCATTCCGAATTCGCGCCGCCGGACGGTTTCGTGCTGGAGCCGAATGAGGCATGGACCATCACCGCGCATGGGCTGAGCTATCCGCTGCGGCACTGGACCGACGGTGCAACCGCTGCCTACCTCGTGCTTGCCGATGGCACCGTAGCCCCTGTTGCTTTGGCTCCGACCAAGGCGATCGGCGACAATGCGGCATTGAAGCGCGGCGCCGAAATCTATCCGGTGCCCGCGCAGGCGCCCGTGCCGGTTTCGATCATACCGTGGCCGCGCACCGTTGCGGTCTCCGGCCGCCGCGCGGTTCCGCCGGGTCTGGCACTTCGGCCGAAGGGTACCGCAGCGGCCGATGCCGCCGGCGCGTTCGGCGCTCTGGTCGACAGCCTGTTCCCTGTCGAAGGCATTGTGCGCAACGAGGCTGAAGGCGGTTTGCCGGTCGAGCTCGGCATCGCGGAGGGGTTTGGCCCGGAGGCTTATGCGATCCGCTTTTCAGCCGATGGCGTCGCGGTTTCGGCGGGGACGAAAACCGGGCTGTTCTACGGACTGGTCACGCTCGGCCAGATCCTGCGCGGGGCGCGGTCGCACTCCGAGACGTTTCTGTTCCCGGCCGAAGGCGAAATCCGCGATGAGCCGGCGCTCGACTGGCGCGGCACGCATCTCGACGTCGCCCGCCAGTTCTACGCTACGGCCGAGGTCAAGACATTCCTGCGGATCCTTGCCTGGAACAAGCTCAACCGGTTCCACTGGCACCTGTCCGACGACGAAGCGTGGCGGGTCGAGATATCAGCCTATCCTGAGCTGACCAGAGTTGGCGCGTGGCGCGGCCATGGGCTGCCGGTGCCGCCCTTGCTGGGCACGGGCCCCGAGCCGAGCGGCGGCTCCTACACAAAGGCTGCCGTGCGCGAGGTCGTTCAGCTGGCCGGCCAGCTCGGCATCGAGGTCGTGCCGGAGATCGACGTGCCGGGGCATTGTTACGCGATGCTGCAGGCGATACCGGCACTGCGTGATCCCGGCGAGAGTGGCGAGTACTTCTCCGTGCAGGGGTTTCCCAACAATTGCATCAATCCGGCGCGGCCGGAAACCTACCATGTGCTGGAAAGAATCCTCGACGAACTGATCGAGCTGTTTCCGTTCAAGACCATCCATATCGGCGCCGACGAGGTGCCGCTGGGCGCCTGGTCCGGCTCGCCGCTGGCGCTGGCGCGGCTCACGGAGGTTGGCGGCGAGGGGCTGGCGGCAGCGCATGCCAAGCGCCTCAACGTGGTCACCAACACGCACGGTGCTGATGAGATCGATGGGTCAGGAGCGGCGGTGCTGCAGGCGGAATTTCTCAAGCGCATACAATCGTTCCTGGCGTCTCGCGGCTGCATCACCGGCGGCTGGCAGGAGGCTGCGCACGGCAATGTCATCGACAAGCAGAAAAGCTACCTCTGCGGCTGGCGAACGGTCGAAGCCTCGGCCGCCCTTGCCGGCGAGGGCTATGCGATGGTGGCCTGTCCCGGCCAGGTCTACTACCTCGACATGGCCAACAGCCCGGCCTGGTCGGAACCGGGTGCGGCGTGGGCCGGCTGGTCCGATCCGGAAAAGCTGTACGGTTTCGATCCCGTCGAGGGCTGGACGGACACGCAGAAGACGAAACTGCTCGGCGTGCAGGCCTGCATCTGGTCGGAGCCGATGACCGACCGCGCCGTCTTTGACCGGCTGGTGTTTCCCCGCATCTCGGCGCTGGCGGAAACAGGCTGGACGCAGCCGGAGCGAAAATCCTGGGAGCGGTTCAAGGCGCTCGCCGGGCTCATGCCGGTGCTCTACGGGGCGACCTAATCTTACTGCGTCATAAATTTGGATATTTCGGCTTCGACTGAGCGCAGCAGGGACATCGCATCAATCTGCGGGCGAGTGCGACGGTCAGTTTTCTATGCAGCGTC
>NZ_JBHLYT010000016.1:0-6064 GCF_042431665.1 Mesorhizobium kowhaii | reverse complement strand
CTCTCCCAGACCTTGACCCGCATCGCTCAGCGCTGGCCCGCAGCCAAAATCGAAATGCTCATGCCCTGGAACTTCAAACCAGACGCCGTCAGCTAACCGCTTACTGTTGTGCGGCATAGCGATCGGAACACCACACGTCGGGTCGATGCCCGTCCATCAGGGTCGGCACCACGATGGTGCCGCGTGTCGGAGCGGACCGATGGACGACCGCCTCCGCGCAGCGGAACACCCAGTGGTATGAATTGCTTCCCTCGATCCGCCCCCGGTCTCGTCGCAGGCGACGACCCTGGCCCGACGCAACGCCATGATCGCGTTATCGCGCTCAGCCATGAAGGCGCCCTGGGCGCGACGCAGCATGTTCATCAGGCCGCCCTGGCTGACGGCAAGACCGAAAAGGTCCGCGAACGCGCCCTGCAGCCGCTCGTAGGACAGTAAGCGATGCGCCAAGGCACCTTGCAATAGGCCGATAAACATGGAGCTTTCGCGCCATGACATTGGAACATGCAAGGTGCCTTGGCGCATCGCTCTGATGTCCTTTTGCAAGGCGCGATCTGCGCAGTAATCCCACCCGACACCGATTTCCTCGGTCGGTTTCTCATTGACTGAGCGCCTATCGGTGGAGACGTGGCCTGGGACGCGGGTGAACAAGCTCTGATGCGCGGGTTGGTTACCGCATGTCCATGTATTCGTCCGCGGCTGGTCCCTCTCTTACAACGGGCGTCGGCATTGCCGGCCACAAAGCGATGCCGGGAATTCCCCATTCAATGCCACGTCCCCGCCGATAGGCGCGATGATTATTTCGTCGCGACGAGGATCAGGTTCCTGCCTGCTGCTCATCCGCTCGGGCGATGGCCCACATGAAAGCTGCGAGTTCGCGAGCTATTGCGGTGACAGCCACGGTGCTGCGCTTGCCACGCGCGATCATGGCCCTGTAGCGCTTGGTCAAGCGCGCCTGTGCGTTCCACGCTATGTCTCGCACGACTTCAGGCATGTGGCGGCTTTCGAAGTATTTTCTTTTCCCCAGTTTGGCCGGATAGCGGTAAGTCCAGGCGCTCTCGGCCAAGACGCGGCGCACTAGGGCATTCCCAGCCTTGGTGATACCGCCCCGTCGCACGGCGTCCCCGGTCGAGCGCTCCGAGGGGACAAGTCCGAGATAAGCCATCAGTTGTCGCGGGTTGGCAAAGCGGCGTACATCGCCGATTTCGACCATGAAGGTAGCCGCACAAATGAGCTGGACCCCACGCAAAGCCTGCAAGCGTTCGACTACCGGCGCGAGTGGCCAGTCGAGCAGGCCGTCCTCGATTGCTTTTTCCAGGCGCGCTACTCTTTCCCGGCACTGCGACTCTGCGAGGATCAACGTAAGCGGTGCGCCAAGGCACCTTGCAATAGGCCGATAAACATGGAGCTTTCGCGCCATGACATTGGAACATGCAAAGGGCGATCTGGTCGCCGAGCTCAGCGGCGCCGCGCCGGCCGAAGATCGTGCAACGACGCCCGGGCGCGCGCGGCAACGAAGGCTGTGGAGCTGCACAGAGAAGCGCGCGTTGGTCGACCTGGCGAGCGCGGCGGGGCTATATTCTTCCATGGTTCGTCCTCCTGGCATGAGGATAGGCTCGACGAGCAACCCTCGTTTCAACACTGCCAGTGTAGGGCGAACCACCTCACAGCCGGCAACCAGAAAGGACATAAGGTCTTACGAAACGGGCGCGTTCTTACGATTGACCTCCACGCGAAATTTGGGTTGTGACCATGACGTTATGGCGTGCACCGACGTCAGCATCGGCTCACAGCCTCATCGATCATATGAGATAGGTCAATCCGGACCGGCGAGCCGCTTCTCGTAGAAGATCACTGCATGTCCGTGCAACATCCCTTCCGCGCAGCGCGTATATCCAGCCGTCTCATAAACTCTTTGAGCTCCTACTTGGCTCTTTGTCGTGTCGAGCTTTATCCACTTGAATCCCAGAGAAACAGCTCGCGATTCCAATTCACTAAGTATTCTCCTTCCAAGCCCTCGTCGTTGAAAGGCGGGATCGACCCGCAAACGCTTCAGCTGTGCGACATCGTTGTCAACGGGTTTCAATCCACCCATTGCAGCGAGTTGGGGGCCGATATGCGCAACTACGAAGTCTCCGCCTGACGCGATGTATACTTCCCCGACATTACGCAAATCATCCTCCCACGTTCCTTCCGGACCGCGCACACCAACTGCCTCAGAGGCGCTTCTATGCAGATGCCATACATCATCGGCATCCCCTGACTCGAACCGACGAAAGATAACTCCGTCTTGAGACATCGACCATCACCTTTTTTCGGACGTCGGACGTCGGCGCGTCTGGCGTCGTGACATGTTTTTGCCGGGGCAAATACCGCGTTAGCTTTGACGCGCCGCCATTAGCAGCCGCTGTGAAAGGACAGCTTCAACACTTTCCGAAGTCTCGACTCCGACAATTGGGCGGCCAGGTTCGATTGTATACTTTAACGCCGTACTGCGGTGCATCCGGCTAAACTGATCCAGCGCACAAACACAGGACGCGAGCAGCTTTCTAGTTTCACTGCCGTGGCGCTCGATGACGGGCAAGATGGTTGCGAACTTAGGGAAGTCCGCTTTCCCTTCTAGCCAGCTTGGCTGGAGCCCCGAGCCGCCCTTGTCTGGCGACAACCAGCGAAATACCTCCTGGATGCATCCCTGTGGATAGTATTCTGACAACCGATACACATCCATATAGAATTGCGGTTTCTGATGGAAGAGTTCTTCACCGATCAGTAGCACCGAGACCGCGACGATGCGGGCAGAGAAACGGCCGCTTGGGCCCAGCCTATCCTTGTAAGGGTTTTTTCCGTAAAATACACGAAATTGGCCAAATAGATCGGGCGACATACGTTCATAAAAACGCGCCAGAACATAATTTGCTGACTCAAGGCGCTCCACGCATACCGCAAGACATTGACGCGCGTCCGCCCCGACCGCATCACGCAAAGCGAGTAGAGCGTCTATTGCCGACTGTAATTCACTCTCAATGAGTTGATGGCCAAGGCAAAAATCTCGCTCCTCGACCCCGGCCGACCCGAGGCAATATACGCGTGGATCGCTCTGCAACGGATTCGTAAGGATCATATCTTCATAGGAGAGGACATCAATGCTAGGCTGCCGCTGCCGACTTACGCGTGCAAGTTGCCTCAGTGCCTCTCCCACTGTCAACTCGGCATCAACGGAATGAAGGCCGGCAAACGCAGACATCTGATAAGCACAATTAACGAGATACTGGATATCTGTCTTAGCGACCCCGAACTCGGATTGGGGCAGATTCAGCAGCTGCGCCTCATAGTCCGTCTCCGCAATCATTGCGTTAATGCTACGCCCAAGTGCCTTAACCGCTTCACCAGGTCGTGCACTGGCTTTGATCTCCGCGATACAGTGCGGCAGCTGATCGGCGACAAAATTGCTGAGAGGCCCAAAGGGGCGTTTTCGCTCCCGGCGATCAATGCTATCGCTCTGATGAGAAAATATCCCCTGCGCCCGATAAAGCGGCTGTTCCGGCATGGAAAAGGACAACTTGGTGACCATTGACGAGCGCCCCCCGATTCACCGAAAGACAGCTTGCATTTCTGCACTTGACCCATATCTCGCCGCCGGCGAGTAATCGTGTTTTTCGAGCAGGTCAGTTCGTTTGTCTGTTATTCTGCTATCGTTGTACGCGACCCGCTCAAGCACATTGTCCGAGAAAAACAGCAGCGATATTGCGCCCGAATTGATAATGCCGGCCGCAGTTAATGAAAGCACGCCGTCGTTTGAGATGCGGACGAGTCCCGCCTTGCTTAAAAGTTCAAGCTCGCGGCCAAAGTATTTTTCAATCGACACTCCAAATTGTCCCTCGAAGCGGGAGAGCGACACCCCGCTGCTTCGCAAGGCAAACATCAATGTTCTGCGCATGAGATCGTCGTGCGACAGTACAGCACCTTTCCACACTGGTTTTTCGCCCGCTTCAACTCTAGATAGATAGCGATCTAAATCTGCTTCGTTATAGAACTGGCACTGGCTCATGTAGCCAAATCCGCCAAGCCCGAACGGAACAAGATTATTGTCGTTCCAGGAATCGTATTTGCGACGCTGTTGAACGGAGTGTGGCTGCGGCCTCTTAGTCCAGTAGAAAATCGGTCCATGTCGATAGCCAAGGCTGGTGAGGATGTGCTCCGCCATGAAATGCATTACGATGCGCTCCTTAGCTCCCGCGAATTGATATCGTCCTCTGGCCAATTGGCGAGCTATGGGATCCGTCGATTTAAACATCAATGGGAATATATTGAACTTCTCTATTCCCATGTCCAATAGGCCGATAAGTGAGTCGTACCAGCTCCGGAGCGTTTGCTCCGGCAACCCATACATCAAGTCAAGGGATAGATTCTCAGCGCCCATATCTTTAAGTAATTTTACGGTCCGGACCACCTCATCTACACCATGCCCACGGTTTAATATGCGCAAAATATTTCGATCCAGAGTTTGAACGCCAAGAACGAGGCGATTTACACCGCCACTAAGTAAAGTGGACACGCGATCCGCAGCATCATCATGCTTTACAAGTGAGGGATGCAATTCGAAACTCACTTCGGATTTCGATAAATCAAATCGCTTGTTGATTATACCAAACAGCGTTTTTAGTTGATGGTTGGTCAAAAATGAGGGGGTGCCACCCCCAAAAAAAGCAGTCTCAATAGCTTTGCCAGCGAGCGCCGCGTCTGACCAACTCATCTCTTTATCTAAGGCCGACAAATATCGTTCCACTCGCTCGGAGGATGGATTGATTTCCTTGGCGAAGTGGCAAAAGGTGCAATGCTGATTACAGAAAGGAATGTGGAAATAGAGGTCGATCGACGAGGCAATCTGAGCCAACAATTGCTCGCTACTCAGGTTGCTCATTGCCTTGAGGGGAGGATATGTACCAACGAGATAATCGTTGTGCGTGTCAAGATGCAAATTTTGCGACCTCAGCATATCTAGATTGATGTCGTACGAACGATCGATCGCAAGTTCCAAGGCCTCGGAATAGCTCGGCGCGTGCATTCTTTAGGACTCCTTAAGCTTTCGTGTGGAGGTGATGCGTGATGTGCATTCGCGCTACTACATCGGTGTTTTCTGCTTGGGCCAAGCAGTGCATTTCGATCAGCGATCCGTATTCCTCCCAGTTGATGCGGCAAAGGCTCTGGCGGGAACGCGCTCAACAGCGCAGCGTCTATGGCATTGATTTAGATCAATCGAGGAGGTTTCATTTGAACTATTGCGGCGACTGGGAGACCGCGCGCGGTCGTGCGGATCCACTACCGCCTCCTCGCAATAGACATGCCAACAAAGACTTTTGTGCGGACCTTGCCTGAAAGACTGGAAAACCAGTGCATCGCATCGCCGCGCCGACTGCGCCTCAAAGTCGGCTTTCGGACATACGCGTCTTCAACCGGACACGGCTGAACACGACATCTTCACTTTCCTGAAGAAGCTATTTATCCGCCTACCGGCAGCAGAACAGTCTGGCATCCGCCTTGCGCAAAATCGGGCGCATCGAACGGATCGTGTTCACCTTACAATGGTTTGAGGATCCGCTCTTGGGCAACTCGGGTAGCGTCGCCTTAAAATGTTGAAGGGCGCAGCAAAGGATTGCGGCCCCTGTTCATGCGGCGCTCGACAAGGCGATATCGTTCCAGACGGCCAGAGCGGCAGCACGAATATCGCGATGACCGGCAGCTGTCAGATGTTTGCGGTGAAGGTTGAAGAGGTTGGCGATCGGGCCGTGGATGGAGATGAAGCGCTGGTATTGCCCCGCCGACTTGAACCGGATCATGCCTCGCTCTCGTCGTCGAACAGCCATATGGGAGTTCTCCGCCCGGTTATTGAGAGCTTTGTGCGAACGATGCTCGACACCGGGCATGATTTCCCTCTTGGCTGCGTCGTAGGATCTGAGCCTGTTAGTATCTGCTCCAAAAAGAAGTGAGTGATTTCAGCGGGTTGTGATTCAGTCGGATTGCTGAGATTCGACGGAGATCACGATGCCCTGGACCGAAACCACTCGCC
>NZ_JBHLYT010000015.1:0-12681 GCF_042431665.1 Mesorhizobium kowhaii | reverse complement strand
CCGCTCCCGCCGATATCGCCAGCGCTGCAAAAACAACGTGACGCATCAGTCTCCACCTTGTCTGCCGGATGGTTCACGACTGAACGCGCCCCTGATCGACGGCAGATCGGTTCGGTTCGACCTGAAAGACTATGCCCACCTTGACCAAGGCTATGCCGCGACCATCCACAAGTCGCAGGGCATGACCGTTGACCGCACCCATGTGCTTGCTACGCCAGGCATGGATGCACACGGCAGCTATGTGGCCCTGTCCCGCCATCGAGATGGCACGGACCTGCATTACGGCAGCGATGACTTCGCTACACGGGATCGGCTGGTCCGTAGGTTATCACGCGATCGCGCCAAGGACATGGCTTCCGACTATGAACAGGTCGACCCGGCGCAGAGCTATGCCGAGCGGCGCGGCATCACTTTCTGCGAGCGCGTAGCCGAGATCGTGCGCCGGATCGTTCCGGAGAACCTGCGCGAAAGGATCTGCGGGTTGCTCGACGGGTTGCGCTCGCCCGCAGACGCCGAGCCCGGCCAGGACCGTGGGCGGCCGGGAAGGGGAGATGTTAGCGCGCAAACTGGAGATGCCGGCCCTACGCTTGGAAGCGAAGCTTCCCCCATGGGAACACCGCGCCAAACGGATACGCCGGTGGACTCGGAAGCGGCGTTGCGCAGCGCTCGCACAAAGGCGCTTGTGCGTCACGCGCGCGCCCTCGACGCGATCCTCAGCACTGGTAGCGCGGATGGGCAGGGCAGTCCCGAGCAGATGCGTGAATTGAAAGATGCCCGCAGCGCTTTCGAAACGGTTCGGCCGCATGGCTGGCGCGATGCCGAAGCGGCCTATCTCAAGAACCCGGAGCTGGTTCTTGAAGCGGGCGCCGGCCGCGTCAATCGCATCGTGATTGTTCTCCAGCTTGAAACGGAAATCCGCACCGGACTGGATACCGATCCGGCGCGTCGGGCCGACCGTTTTGTGGAACGTTGGCAAAAGCTAGATCGCACGGGCCAGCATCAATACCAGGCCGGCGACATGTCCGGCTACAGGTCAACGCGGTCGGCCATGTCCGACATGGCCAAAAGCCTCGAACGCAATCCGCAACTGGAATCCCTGCTTGCCAACCGCAAGCACGATCGGGGCATTCGCACCGATTCAGGCCGCCGCCTCGGCGCGGAACTCGCATTCAGCCATGGCATCGGAAGAGGACGCGGCATCGGGATAAACCATCCGATTTGCCGCCGTTTCCACGCCGCAGGCAGATGATACGACGAACCTGATTGCTCCCAGCATTGGTTCGTCCTCTCTGTCCCGGCAGATACCAGCAACAGCCAGTGGAAAGCAGGCGAGCTATGTCCGAGCCAGATCGTATCATACGCCTCAGAACCGTCCTTGACCGGACCGGCCTGTCCCGCTCGACCATCTATCGCAAGATTGCCGAAGGGACGTTTCCGGCTCAGATCAAGATCAGTATTAATGGTGCGGGATGGAAGGAATCCGACATCAATCGATGGGTCGCTGATCCTGTCTGCTGGCATACCAGAGGGGGACGGAAAAACAGCGATTAATGGCGGTCGAATGACACGTTGCTGCCACCGACGAGCACTCCTCTCATATCAAGTTCAGTGACTGGAAAGGGGCCGAGGAACGAACCCGCGGCGCGGGAGGGGCGCTTGCGGTTGAGGTAGAGATCAAGAACCGGTCGTCGCGCTCGCGTTGAGCGTCGTTCGGCTGGAGCAGAGCATGGCGGGCTTCTTCAACAAGGAGCCTGACCATGCCTCATTCAGTTCTCGAAGCTCCCATCAGCCGGCTGCGCCAGCGGCTGATCGACGACATGAACATGCGGCGTTTCTCACGGGAGACACAGCGCAACTATCTCCGCGATATCGGACGCCTGGCGACATTCCTCGGGCGTTCACCAGACACAGCGACCGCCGACGACCTACGTCGGTTCCAGATCGACCAGCAGGAAGACGGCGTTCCCGTGCCGACGATGAACAGCATCGTGTCGGCGCTACGCTTCTTCTTCACCCAAACGCTCGACCGCCCGGACCTGGCGCGCCGGCTCGTCCGGCTGTCGCATCCGCGCAACCTGCCCGTGGTGCTCAGTCGCGACGAGGTCGCCCGGCTGCGCCTTATTCCGGACGTGCAATTTATCGGCTCCAATCCGCAAAAGCACACATCCGTCGTTAGGATCACGATAATCCGGCACACGCGCTAGATTTGAACCGGATCCGATGTCGATGAGGTTGTCGCCAAAACCCGAAGGACGGCAGCCGCCCTTTTTCAATCCGAATGAGGTGGCGAGATGTTCTCGCTCCGATGCTCAGTTCGCAACGAGCGCCTCAGGGATAGCTAATGCGCGAAGATGCGCAGCCTAGCGTTTGCGCGGCTACACACCGTCGTCAGGCTGTCGATATACATGATTAGCTGCCGGGTTCGGTTGGAGAGCGTGCTCGCGAGCGCGAGGTTGCGAGCACGCTCTACATCGAGCAATCGCCCCGCGACCAGCCAGACCTCTTTGTTGATCCGCCGATCACGAAGCGCCGCGCGGACTGTGGGTGCAATCTTATACTCCGCGATGCCGTCTGCATTTTTGAAGATGCGAATATTGCCGCCTTTTGGCACCGGAATAGCCGTACTGTTCGCGGTATAGCCGCGTTGCCAGCGATCATCCTCGATCTGCGGTGACGAGGTGATGAAGAAGCCAAGTGAGGCGGCTACCTGTCGTCCAACCTCCTGGATCGCAGTGACAGAGGCCTTATTATCGCTTCCATCTTTGCCCAAGGCTTTGGCGTGCAGGAGCACTACCTTAGTCTTGGAAACTAGGATGAAATCGGCAAGCTCTTGTCCATCATCATCGAGCAGGATGAGCGGAAATTCGCGAAGCGCGTCAGCGTAAGCGTCAGGTCCAGGCCCAGCCAGGGCGATATAGCGGCTGGTAAGCCCGAAAATGGATTCCTTTTCCCATTTCGCGGTGTCGCCTACCGCCCATGCTACCTCACCTTTTTCGACAAAGGTTTTTTCGAGGGCGGGGATCGCCTCTGCGACATCAAGCGCGGGTACCCGATTGTCGATCACCAGATCGCGGGCTTTTACCCAGTTACCATGCATGTAGACCTTATCGGTCTCGGCGGTGAGAATGCGGAAGGCTTGGTCGGTGTTGATCCGCTCGGTTAGAGTCATGACGGTGCCCGATGCCGAAAGCCCCTGGCCGAATTCGGCATTTAGGGCGTCGCTGGCAAGCATGTAGCGATCGGACTTGCTGTTATAACTGATCGCGCAATCGAGTTTGCGGCCATCGATCATGGTCACCTGGAACTTGCCGTCGACGATGTCGGCACACAGGTCGAGCACGGCGGGTGTCCTCGGCGTTGACGGTTGTCCTTCCTTGTCGGCGATGAAAACGCCGAAATCGTCGAGTGGCTGAAGATCGAGTAGGATGTTCGTCGGCTCCTTGGCCTTATCCTGATCCGGAATGGCAAGCTGGGCAAATCGCTCGAAAACCCGATTGCTAGTTGTGGCAGTGGTGAGTTCGCTGTCGATGGCGGTCGCCCAGCGCACATAATCGTCGATGCTAACCCGCCGGACGCTAGCATCGGTGAGCTTGGAGCGGCTGAGACCCAGATAGCGCGCGGTGTTGTTGACGTAGCCGGCGACATTGGTCGGTAGCAGAACGGCATCTAGTAGGTCGGTGAAGGTGTCTTCAAACGATGCTGTACTGGTCGTCATCGTTCGGATCGCGCGATCGGCCATTTCCAAGGACGCGGTCGCGAGCTTGGTGATCCGGACCTTTTGTGCCGTGCTGCTCGGGCCGAACAGCCGGACCAGCTCTCCCCGGTCGAGCCGCGCAACGCCGATCTTACCGGCATCAAACGGCACGCCATCCGTGTCGAAAACGAACAAGCGATTATTTACCCGCACCATGAGGGTCAGTCCGAACTGCCATTCGGTGACGAAATGGCGGCTCAGATAAGGGCTTTCATCGACCGTGAAGAAGGTCCATCCCCAGACATTCTCGGGCAGACGCGCGATCGGACGAACAACGAACCGATTGCGCGCGAGGATGCCTTCATAGGCCTCCGTCTCGACGAGCTTGTCGTGAAACCCGGCGCCAATTGAAAAGATGGCGGCGCGGCGCGGTACGAGGAGATCGTCGCGATCAAGCGATCCCAAAACTGGCAGTCGTTCGCGGAAACGCCCATCGACATATTGCTGCTCGGGCATCAGCGGGACGATCTTCTCGGGCAGGTAGGCCTCACCCGGGATGATGCTGGCGAGGCTGGTTTCGCCAGCGGCTTCGAAGGCGAGATATTGGTCCCAGCTTGTCTTGAGCCGCGAAAGCTGATCCGAGTTGCGCGCGATTACCGTCGCGGTCTGTATCTCTAGGCGCTTAGCGTCGGTCGAGCGAAGCACGCGGCCAATCTGCTGGACAAGCTGTCGGTCATTGGTGAAATCATCGAGAAGGGCTACCGCCACGAAGGTTGCATCGTCGATGCCTTCGAGCAATTTTGTCTGGTGCAGCCAGAAGGTCGCATCGCCGGATACGGCCTGGGCCTGCTTGACGGTCACGAAGCGTCCCGGATGAGCATGGCGATTCTCGTCCTTGCGCACCTGATCGTGGATCAGCACGGCGTTGGACTGTTCGTCTCCAGCCAGGAGAGGCTGGAGCGCTGCGAGCGCGCTCCAGGATGCGGCCCGTACGATGATCTTGGATCCGGCGGGCTTTTTGGCGAGCAGCGAAGGCGTTATCGCAAGCAACTGCTCGGCGAACGTTCTGATCGCGGTCTTGTCCGCTGCGGTCAAGTCCTGGTCTGTATCGTAGAGGGCGGAATCGATTGCTGGCAAACTGCCATCGCGGGTTGCGAGATCGGCAAATTGTACCTCGCGCACGATCCTAACCTCGGCGGCCTTCGGGAAGGGGAAATTGTAGGCGTAGGCGCCCCGCACCGAGAAAAGCTTATAATCGTTGCGGAACGGCGTAGCACTCAACAGAAGTGTCGGGCGCGAAAGCGAGCGTACACTTCGGCTCCAAGATGCTGCGGGCTCATAGTGCCCTTCGTCGACGACGACGAGATCGAAAGTTGTGAGCAGGGCGAGAATTTGGTCGAGCCGGAAGAGCTCGGACGACTGTTTCTTCTCCAGCGGGCCGATAGTCGCCTTTCGCGCAAGCCGATCTCGATCGATCCGTATCTTGTCGAGAGCCTGTAGGGTGCCGACCAGGATGACACGCTCACGTGTCTCGGCCTCATGGCAGATCCGCTGGGTGCGGCCAGCATTGGGAAGGAGGATCCGGATCAATGCCGGATCGACGCCCGGTCCGGTCCAATCATCACCTGCGGCGTCGGCAACGCCCATATTGGCCCAAAAGCGCCGGCGGATATCACCATACATTTGCTGGACTAGGCCTTCACGCGGCGTCAGCACGAGCGCGCGGCGGAGATTGGGAAGACAGCGGGTCAGTACAGCGATCACGCCAGACTTGCCGCTACCTGTTGGCATCTTGATGAGCCCTGCTTCGGCGCGTCCATCCGGCTGCCTGAGCCGGGCGTACGCTGCGCCAAATGCTATAGCCTGCTTCTGATTACCCCACAGGGAGAGGCCGGTCGGGCTTCCCGTCCAAACCGGCAGTGCCTCGAGCGCCGTGATATCCCTTCCGTAGCCTGCCTTGTCGAAACCGCCGCTAGGCGGGATCTCGAACGTCGTGTGCATGTCATGATAGGCAAGCTTAAGAAGCATCCAGTTTCCCCCGTCTTGGCGACCTCGGAGATAGAGAGGCAGACTACAGGGATTTGTCTACCCGTTTTCGCGGAATTGCTGCTAAAGCGCCTCGATTATCTTGCCCGGCTGCTCACCGAGAAGTACGGCATTCGGCAATGCAGTGATCATGCACCTAACCTACTTCGGTACATATGAGCACGCCTTCTGGGTTGTGGCGAACGGCTTGATGTACGACCTTACGGCGCATTAGTTTCCGGGTCAGCGTCCCATCATCGACGAGGAGCGGCATTGGCCGCTCTCCGCTGGACGCGGCAGAAACCAGACAGTCGTCTGTCGGCCCAACGCCGACGTCAGACGGGTCTACAATTGGCCATCGACTGGGGTTCCTGGAAGCTTTTCGAACATTCTGGGTCGCGCTCACCCGGTCGTGCACGTCAACGCAAACCTCCGATCGTTCACGCACTATGTAGTCGCCGTTGCGTTTCGAACCCGCCCTCAGCAAGGTTCCTTGCCTGCGCTCTGGGCAGGAATGGGCGCACATTGAGGAAGAAGCGCGGATTGGCGGGGTTTGCGAACATACCCTCCTGTGCCCGCCCACGAGAAATTCTGACCGGATACAGCCAGAACAATCTCCGAAATATTCGGCACGTGTCTGATCGAGCCGCCGGGCGCAATGCGCGCGTCGTCGAGATCGACCCTCGGCGGGATCAGGACGTCGCTCCCTGTCTGAGAGACAGATTTGACATTGTCAGCATTGTTACCTTATAGGTCTGACATTGGAGAATCGCCATGAGTGATGGTCCTCACCGCAGCCTCAATATGCGTATGCACTGGAAAACTGCCGCCCAGTGGGCCTCGAATCTCGCCCACACCGCCGATGAAGTGTGCGTAGCGCTCGCGCACGCTCTCAAGAAAGACATTCTGGAAGCGCCCATTGCCGCTGTGCGAGACATTATGAACAGCGACACGCTATTCCCCGCTATCCGCACCGAGCAACTCGAAGCGCTGCGGGCGCGTCATCCGCGCTCGGCGGCCACCAACAGTCTGATCGACTGCGCAATCGAGGCAGCGGATGGTGGCATAACCGGCGAAGCCGGAACCGCCAGCGCGGTCTCGGGGGCGATGGAAGACATCGGCCGGGCACAAGGCCGTGGCATCGATGAACATTACCAGCGTGAGGCAGGCGCGCGCGCAAGCCGCACAGTGCGCATCCGCCTCGATGAGGCCCTGGGAAAGCTCGACTGCAACGGCATCGCCAGTGAGATTCTTGCGCCCGTCCGTCCGCCGTCCAGGCGGGCGCTGGAGTTGCCGCGCCAGACCGGTATCGAAGATGGGCCTCTCCTATGACGACGTTTGCGTATAAGGCGCGGGTGCCCGCGCATGCCATCGATGTCGTTCCTTCCGGCGCGGCGCGCCGGGGCCGCTCCGCGTTTAACCTACGGGAGAATTTCACCTGCTCGACCGCCGCGCTTGAATCCTACGCCTTTGCCCAGTGGGAGCCTGTGATCTACGACGCGATGGTGGTCGCCGCTTCCATCGAATACGCAGATCGCAGCTTCCCGCGCCCAAAGCTCGGCTGGAGCCGTGAGTTCACGGTGCGCGTCCCCGTTCTGGAGCCCTTGCGATGGACCGATCGCGCCGTCTACGACACCCTGCAGGACGCCGCCTCCTTCCTGACCGGCGACAGCTGGACGTTTGAATTTGTCCTGAGGAACGGAGAAACGCCCCGCCCACCTCAGGAGTGTCTCCAGTTCAGCACCACGACCGATGCCGTCATGGCGTTCAGCGACGGCATGGATTCCCGCGCCGTGGCCGGGCTGACCGCCCAGGCCTTGGGCCGCAAGCTGGTCCGCGTTCGGGTTGGTTCCAAGGCAGGCGGGCGCCCTGAACCGGGCGAAACGCTTCCGTTTGCGGCGGTGCCTTACAACGTGAAGGCTTCTGGCGAGACCAGCGCCCGCAGCCGCGGATTTAAGTTCGCGCTCATCAGCGGCATTGCCGCGTACCTGGCCGAAGCTTCCGAGATCGTTCTTCCCGAAAGCGGCCAGGGCATATTCGGCCCGGCGCTCGTCACGTCTTCGGCGCAGGCCTACCCGGACTTTCGAAGCCATCCCCTCTTCACGATGCGCATGGAGCGGGTTCTGGCTGCGCTCCTGAAACGTCCGGTCCGCTTTGTCTTTCCACGTATCTGGTCCACGAAAGGAGAGACGCTGAAGGCTTACGCGGCGTTGCCCGGCCGTGATGATTGGCGTGAAACGCGCTCGTGCTGGCAGAACGCCCGGCACTGCTCCCTTGATGGCCGGCTCGTCCAGTGCGGCGTCTGTGCAGCGTGCATGTTGCGTAGGATGAGCATCCACGCCGCCGGGCTCACTGATCATGACAGCGCGTATGCCTGCAGCGATCTGCGCGCAGCAGCGTTTGAGCAGTCGGTTCAGCCGGGCTTCCGTTTGCGCGGTCACGCGCTGCGCCAATACGCCATAGCGGGCGCGCAGCATCTCGACCATATGGCTGATCTCGTATTGCCGCTTCACCAGTCCGTCATTCGCCGCCACGCCCTGCTGCTGGGCCGGGCGCTGGGCATGCCGGCTGCCACAGCAGAGGCGGCGCTGCGCGACTTACTTGGACGCCATGCCACAGAGTGGAATGACTTTTTGCAGGATAAGGGAGCGCGTTCGTTCCTGAGGCAATGGACGCGTGCATGAACATGATTGAATCAAATGAGCGGCTGTCGGACGCGGAGATCGGTGAACGGCTGCGCCTTGCGCGCGAAAGCCGGAAGATCACGCAGGCTGCCGCCGCCGCCATCATCGGCGCCGCGCGCACGACGATCGTTGCCATCGAGCAAGGCAAAAGGCGAATCCAGATGGACGAGTTGCAAAAGCTGGCCGCCGCCTACGGTACGTCGGCCAACGTTGTTCTGCGCCGCGCTGCCGTTCATCTCGACATGGTTCCCCGCTTTCGCAAGCTGCAGGAAAGCGAGGACGATGACGTCGAACAGGCAACGCGGCTTCTCAATGACCTTGTGCGTGCGGAGGTTGAATTGGAGAACGCGCTCGGCGTGGTGCGCGAGCGACGCTACCCTCCCGAACGTCCGATCCTGCCAGGCGACCTCTATACCCAAGCCGAACAGCATGCGCAGGAATTGCGGGACTGGCTCGGCCTCGGTCCTGGCCCCGTCACTGATATTGTTTCGATCCTCGAGCTTCAGCTAGGAGTCCGCGTGTATGTCCGGAAGTTGCCGGGCAAGATCGCGGGGCTGTTCGCCTATGAGGAGCGGGCCGGGGCCTGCATCCTCCTCAATGCGAGCCATCCGCACGTGCGTCTGACGCAAAGCGCCGCGCACGAGGCGGCGCATTTCATATCGACGCGGCGCCAGCCGGAGGTGCTGACCGAAGACGAGCTATTTGTTTCGCGCGAAGAGCGCTACGCCAATATCTTCCAGCGCTGCTTCCTCACGCCGGGCCGGGAGGTGCGCCAGCGCTTCGCGGAAATTACTGCGGGTCAGACGCATCTCACCCGCCGACATGTCATCCTGCTCGCCCACGCGTTCGGGGTTGCGCGCGAGGCCATCGTGCGGCGTCTCGAAGAACTTGGCCTTGCACGGCGGGGAACCTGGGACTGGTTCGTCTCGAACGGCGGGATCAGCGACAAGGATGTAGCCCAGGTGCTGGGCGACGCGCCGGAACGCCCCTCCTATAGGGGCCTGTTCAGGGGGCTGGTGCCGCCGCGCCTTGCTCTTCTCGCGCGTGAGGCTTGGAAGAAGGAGCTCTATAGCGAAGGCCAACTTGCCCGCATGCTGCAACTCGACCTTCACGGTATGAGGGAGGTTCTGGACGGCGCGGAGCGCGAGGAGAGCGAAGCTGATGAGCTTGTCCGCATTCCCCGCTGATCCGGACGCAATATTGATCGCCGATGCAAACGTTGTGATTGGTCTCAACGCGAGCGGGCACGCCGGCCGCATCATCGAGCTTACCAGACGCCGGATTATCGTGCCCGACAATGCCGGCAATGAACTGGCAATAGGCGCTCGGTTCGGCCACGACGATGGCGCCCAACTCGAAGCTCTGGTTGCGGAAGGGCTCGTCGAACGGATGATGCTCGATCGTACGGCGCTTGCAACCTACGAAGCGCTCATCGACGGCACCCATGGCGACACACTCGACGACGGCGAAGCTGCGACGATCGCGATCGCCGTGCGGCTCGGGGGCGTGGCTGTCCTTGATGAAAGGAAGGCACGTCGCATGTGCGCGCAACATTTTCCCGCCATCGTCCAAGGATGCACGGCGCAATGGCTTTTGGGAGCCGCTGCGCTGGGGCGGGCTGCGCACGCCGAAGCGATGGTCAATGCGCTGCAGAAGGGACGGATGCTTGTTCCGTCTGAATTTCTGAACGACGTGGTGGCCCTGATCGGTCAGGAGGCGGCTGGGGCGTGCCCCAGCCTGCCGCGCCTGGTGCGGCAGGCTGCAATACCGTTCGCATTGTAATGAAGCCGGGCGCAGGGCCTTACTTGTTCAATAAATGTGCTTCTGAAGAGGTTCGGACTTACTGTCTGCTTCAAACCCAAACGCCGGGTTGCTTTTCATGGCCTCGCTCCCGAGAAGCCATTCCGCTCCCGGCCCGTTGCGGCCATTCAGGCAATGCTACGAACGGCTGCGTATGTGGGGGGATAAGCTGAACTCGACTCGGAGCCGTCGTGAGAGCATGCGGGAGGATACGAATATCTGAGGTTTAGCGGGCCAACGTGTCCAGGTCCGTTTGTGTGTATTTTTCCAGTGCCATTGCTGGAGTTGCTAGCAACAGCAGAAGCGCTCCCTTCATGTATTCCCCCAAGCACCATGACATGCCGGACCGTGGCGCTGCTATGCTGCCTGGATTAGAACAAGGCAGGAACCGAGCCATTCCAAGAGGACGACATGGACGACAAGCCGCCAATCTGGGAATCGTTCAGCAAAGCGCTAGGCGCTGAATACCGCCCCGCGAAGGAAATTCAGGGCGCGAGTGGTCTGACCCACGAAGTTCAAGCCATAGCTGTCGATGACAAGGGCAACCGCGTCATCCTGATATCTTCTGATCCAAATCCACGCACGGCCGCGCTCATGCGTATCGATGTTCAAGCGACCATGCCAGACGCCAAGGTGTTGGTTGCAAGGCCCCTAGCCGTGGATTTGGCGTTCGCGGCGCGCTTTATGTTCAATACCGAGACGGGCGAGCTTGACCTTCCGAAGGTGATGCAAATTGGCGCGGTGATGGCAAAGGGTGACGCAGCACAAGACGAAATGAAAGAACTGCTTGGCCCGGGGATGAATTCGATTTTCGGCCCGATACAGCAAAGTGACCTCCCCATAAAAACCCACTTTCTTAATGCTGTTGAGCAGGCTGCCTCCCTGGACTGGCGGGCAATATTCGAGGGCAAGCACGGTGCCGCGCTCGACAGGCCTTAGAAGCCCTCAACCAGCTGCGTTCCATTGACAATCTTGCCGGGGA
Source organism: Mesorhizobium kowhaii (assembly GCF_042431665.1). Classification (NCBI taxonomy): domain Bacteria; kingdom Pseudomonadati; phylum Pseudomonadota; class Alphaproteobacteria; order Hyphomicrobiales; family Phyllobacteriaceae; genus Mesorhizobium; species Mesorhizobium kowhaii. The sequence continues at coordinate 1,496 of NZ_JBHLYT010000015.1, read as the reverse complement.
TCGAAAGCAGGGAATATGCCCCATTCCAACCTATGAGTTTACCGAAGGTGATTGGGATATGCTTCACAGCGGGAAGCACATTGATGAGGTGCAGGAGCGCTTGAAGAGCCTCAACATCTTTCAGTACTTCTTCCCTCCTGCTGACAACCTGGCACTGGGGCTAATCGACAAAGGCCTTTCTGCGGGCGGCCAATTAAGAGCAGGTTTTAAGCTGGCCGAAGCACAAGGCCACTTGATATCTCCGAACACGATAGTCCCCGATGCAGCTTCAATGACGGATATGATCGACGAGCTGCAGGCGAGAGGGTTCGTCGTAAGCGGAGAGACCGAGATTGCGATTGGCCCCGAAGGAACGACATTTCGGCAAACGATTTCTCACCGGCCAGCCGAGGGCCTGATCGAGAGGTTGTCGAAAATCGTCTCGTTTAAAGTGGACCTTAATCTTAAGGACCTTCTCAAGCCTCCGGTTTGATGCTCGGCACAGCCACCCGGCGGCGTTAAGACCAGTCTGGATTGATTCCAACGTTTGGTGCCCACGCCTGACGGCGGCGATGATTTCGCCTGGATCGGCGCGCCAGACGAAGGGTCGGGTTTGCTGATTGTGCTCCTTGATGAAGCGGTTGATGGCGGCCTGGAGGTCGACAACCGAATGGAAGACGCCGTGCTTCAGACGCCGTCGGGTCAATGTGGCGAAGAAGCCTTCGACGGCGTTGAGCCACGAGCATGATGTCGGCACGAAGTGGAATGTCCAGCGCGGATGGCGCTCCAGCCAGGCGCGGACTTTCGGCTGTTTGGGGGTGGCATAGTTGTCGAGGATGACGTGGACGGTTTTATCGGCGGGCATTTCAGCCTCGATGGTATTGAGGAAGCGGATGAACTCCTGATGCCGATGGCGCTGCATGTTGCGGCCGATCACCGAGCCATCGAGGATGTTGAGTGCGGCGAACAGGGTGGTGGTGCCGTTGCGCTTGTAGTCGTGCGTCATGGTCGCCCCCCGACCGCGCTTTAGCGGCAACCCCGGCTGAGTGCGATCAAGCGCCTGTATCTGGCTCTTTTCGTCAACCGACACCACGATGGCATGCGCAGGCGGCGAGACGTAGAGCCCGACCACATCGTGAAGCTTCTCGGCAAAGGCTTTGTCGTTGGACAGCTTGAAGCTGCGCCAGCGGTGGGGCGCAAGGCCGTGGTCGTGCCAGATCTTCACGACCGAGGACGCAGCAATGCCAACCGCTCTTGCCATTGCGCGGACCGTCCAGTGCGTCGCCTCGTGGTCGGGCTGCTCCAGCGTCAGCGCCACAACCTTGTCGACCAGCGCGGTCTCGAGCGGCGCGATGCCCGGAGGCCGGGTCTTATCGCGCAGCAGGCCATCCACACCTTCGGCCATGAACCGCTCTGTCGAAGACGGTCGAAACCCGCTGATAAACGACGACAAGATCTGAAGCGCTGGAAGAGCAAAGGCGGCCGCCCGCGCGCTCTTCAACTAGCGCTGTAGCGGG
>NZ_JBHLYT010000014.1:0-1798 GCF_042431665.1 Mesorhizobium kowhaii | reverse complement strand
ACGGATCGATCAAAATGGCGGCCCTTGAACATGACAAACTCCCGGAAAGCAGGAGCAGCCGTCATGCAGCAATGACCTTTCCGAAAAGTTTGCGACGGAACCGTCAGGATCGCGTGATGCTTGATGTCGGCCACGCAGTCGAGGAAGCGCTGGACTTCCTCGGGACTGAGGACGACGGGCAGCGTCTGCGGCTTTTTGGGAAGCGGCAGAACGTCTTCAAACGCCCAATCCTTCTCGAGCGTCACCTTGTAGAGGAAGCGAAGCGCCGCAATGGCGATGTGGATCGAGCCGGGCGACAGCTGCTTCTCGTTGGTCAGATAGACCTGATAGGTCCGAATGTCCTCTCGCCCGAGCAAGTCCGGCGACCTGCCGAAGTGACGCGCAAACAGGGAGACCTGCTGCAGGTACGAGCGCTGGGTATTGAGCGCGAGATTCCGCACCTCCATGTCCTCGCTCATGCGTTGCCGAAGTTGGGTCATGACAAGCTCCTTTGTGTCCGATGGAATGGGCTGCAAGCAGCCACTCCATGCTGGCGCAGTCGGAGCTCCTTGTGCACGCATGACCCGCGCGACAGACGACGCCATCAAGATCTCACCGTTGGCACACAACCACCTTGCCGCTCCGCGATCGCGGAGCGGGTTAGTCCAAGACAGGTAATGGGCGACGCCCATTACCTGCCGCAACCGGCATTGCCCCAAATGCCAGGGGCAAGCCTGCCGGGACTGGCTTGCCGCCCGGCAGGACGAGCTTCTGCCGGTTCCCTACTTCCATGTCGTCTTCACGCTGCCGGCGGAGCTCGCCGCCATCGCCTTCCAGAACAAGGCGGCGGCCTACACGATCCTGTTCAAGGCGGCGGCCGAAACGCTGCGCACGATCGCTGCCGATCCCAAACACCTCGGCGCCGAGATCGGCCTCATCGCGGTGCTGCATAGCTGGGGTCAGAACCTGCACTATCATCCCCACCTCCATTGCATCGTGCCGGGCGGCGGCATCTCTCTCGATGGAACGCACTGGGTCGCCTGCCGGACCGGCTTCTTCCTGCCCGTGCGCGTGCTGTCGCGTCTGTTCCGCCGTCTCTTTCTGCAGGAGTTGCGGGCGGTCTTCGACGCGGGCATCCTCAAGTTCTTCGGCGATCTCGCCGGCTTGGCCGAGCCAGCCGCCTTCACCCGCTTGTTGGCCAGGGTGCGCCGCCTCGACTGGGTGGTCTACGCCAAGCCGCCGTTCGGCGGGCCAGAGCAGGTGTTGGCCTATCTCGGCCGCTACACCCATCGCGTCGCCATCGCCAATTCTCGGCTGATCAGCATGACCGACGATCAGGTCGCGTTCCACTGGAGGGATTATCGTCACCGCGGCAAGACGAAGGTCATGACGCTCCACGCGCACGAGTTCATCCGCCGCTTCCTTCTGCATACGCTGCCGGACGGCTTCCATCGCATCCGCCACTACGGCTTCCTCGCCAACGGCCATCGCGCCGCCAGGCTCGACCTGTGCCGCAGGCTGCTGGCCAGCCCGCGGCAGGACGATCTCGAACCGGAGGCCGAAAGCGCCGCTGTCGCCGCCGAGCGCCTTGCGGCAACGCATCGCTGCCCATGCTGCGGAGGGCCAATGGTCACGCTCGCCATCTGGCGGTGCGGACAAGCGCCGCCGAGCCCCTTCTGGAGCGACACCTCATGATCATGCCGAGCACGTCCAAAGTAATTACATGGGGTAATCGCGGGAGCCGCGTCCACGTGCCGCTTTGTAGCCCTTGCGCATAGGCGGCGGTTGTTCCCCGATATGATGAAAAACGGGCTCACGA
>NZ_JBHLYT010000013.1:0-272042 GCF_042431665.1 Mesorhizobium kowhaii | reverse complement strand
TTGAGGCCGGACAGGTCGGCGACGGTGTTGATCTCCTTGCGGAACCAGCCACCCATCTGCACGCCGGTGTTGCCGCCCGGCAGGCCGAAAAGGCCCTGCGTGGCGAGAAACTCGTTGAACAGGTCGATGCCGCCGCCATGATAGTGCCAGGCGTTCATGCCGCGCGCGTTGAGCGAAAAGGGAACCGCCGCACCGAGCGCCCATGTCGGGTCCTTGCCCCAGTAATAATATGCCACCGTGTGGCAGGCCTCGACCGTGCCGGCCGTGGTGGCGTCGGCGGCCTGCAGACCTGGCACGAGTTCGCCGGCGGCAAAGACCTGGATCTGGAAGTTGCCGTCGGTGGCTTCCGACAGCATCTTGGAGAACACTTCGGCGCCGCCATAGATGGTGTCGAGCGACTTGGGGAAGGACGAGGCAAGCCGCCACGTCACCTTGGGATTGGACTGGGCTATTGCCGGCGCCGCAAGCGTGGCCGCCGCCGCTGCAGCACCGACACCTGTAACACCAGCCTTGCGAATGAATGAACGACGATCCATGAAGTTCCTCCCTTTTGGACCAACAGACCCGACGTTCGGGAAATCCTCGCTCCCGTGTCGGTTCGCTCGAAACAATACACGGGCAAGAAGTCGAGTCCAGCACGGCGGCCCGATTTGACGGCGAAGCCCAGCTGCCCTGCAACTATAGTCTAACAGCCCGTTTCGTGGCCCATGCGACATGCTGAAACTTGTCATGGAAAAATACCGGCGGATCGCCTATTTTGTGGGCAGGATACCCTTTGCCCAGATGGAAAACAGAGCCAAAATGCATCAGCCGCTCGTCGCCATATCGACCGACGTCCGTCAGTTCGACAACTACACCTGGCATGCCGCCCCGCAGCAATATCTGGAGGCGGCGATTGCCGGCGCCGGCGTGTTCCCGGTGCTGGTGCCATCGTTCGGCGACAGGCTCGACTTCGACGAACTTCTGTCGTCGGTCGACGGCGTCATGGTCACCGGCTCGAAATCCAATGTGCATCCCTCGCTCTACGGCGGCGATGCCAGTGAGGCCAATGGCCCCTATGACCCGGCGCGCGACGCCACCACGCTGCCGCTGATCCGCAGGGCGGTGGAGCGCGGCGTGCCGCTGCTCGCCATCTGCCGCGGCATCCAGGAGATGAACGTGGCGCTTGGCGGCACGCTGGGCACCGAGATCCACGAGCGCGAGGGTTCGCTCGACCACCGCGCGCCGGTGAGCGACAAACAGGACGAACGCTTCGCCATCCACCAGACCATTTCGATCAAGCCCGGAAGCTGTCTGGCCGGCGTGTTCGGTGCCGGCGACATCAAGGTCAATTCGTTGCACCGCCAAGCGATCGACCGGCTCGGCCCGAAGCTGCAGATCGAGGCGGTCGCGAGCGACGGCACGGTCGAGGCGGTTTCGGTGCGCGACTCACGCGCCTTCGCCGTCGGCGTGCAGTGGCACCCGGAATATTGGGTCAAATCGGACAGCAACTCGGCCAAGATTTTCCGTGCCTTCGGCGATGCCGTGCGGCTGCACGCCGTGGCGAAAGCCGGTGCGCGTGCCGCGGCGGAATAATCAGTCAGCAGGCTTCACATCACCGGTGGCCGCCAGCGACAGCAATGGCGCGGCCGGGGCATAGGATTCGTAACCGTCGCCGTCCGCAACGGCGACGGTGACGATCGGATCGACGCCGTTGGCGCTGAAGGCGACCGTGCCGTCCTGTTCCTCCCGCCAGAACTTTGCCCGTTCGATGCCAGGCAGGAGCCGGCGACAGTTCGGCGCCACCGTCAACAGCGACAGGTCATCCGAAACCGACGCACCGCGCGTGACCGCGCACTTGCCTTCGTCGCCATTGGCCACCAGCCTGTAGCTATTGGACGGCGCGACCTCATCGGCGGCACTTTCACCACTGCCGTCAAGAAACAATTGAACGCCGCCAAACAGCGCGACGGCGGCGATCACCACGGAAAGCATTTTCATCATTCTTCATCCATGCACCTGGACAGGATGAAGAATGATTTCAAAGGGTTAAGCGGACGTTAATTAGTGTGGCAATGCAGAGCATCAATGGCTGCCGAGGACGAAAACGGAACTCGTCGGACTATTGCGGGACAGCCGGCGAATAGCGATCGGAAAGAAGCTTGAAGAGCCATTCGCGCTCGACATCGGTGGCGGCCGAAGCGAGATCGACTCGCTGGGCACCAGCGTCGACTGTCAGGCGGTTGCATGTATCGCCCTCGCGGAGTCTCAGCGATTTGAGCTGCGTCCGATCGATTTTGAGTTCGGTCCGTTTCGGAAACAGAGCGGACCATGCAGAGAATGACCTGGAGATGGGCATCTTGAAGGGCGGCATTCCCGGATCGTAGACGAGACCAGCGACCTCGAGCTTTATTATCTCAGGCACGGATCTCTGGAAAACCCGGCGAATGGACAGCATTGCGAACAGGCCTCCGACAGTCCATGCGCAAAGCCAGAATACGAGAAATGCCGTTCCGCCTCCAACAGGCATTGTCAGAAGCCGACGGGCGGCGGAAACCTCACCCACAGCCCAGCCGCCTAGCCAGAAAAGAATGAATACGCCTGCCAGATAGACTGTAGCGGGCGGTTTTGGATAGGGAATCGAAACGATCTGTTCCCGGCCACTGGTGACAACCGAGATCGTGGAATTTTCGGGCGGCTTCACAGCCATCGAGTTTGCCTTTTGGCTAGCCGGCAGCCTTCACATTCACAGTCTCCGGCACCGGCGTCAGCGGCCGGCGCTCGGTAAACCAGGACACCAGATTGTCGACGCACAGATCCGCCATGGCGCGGCGTGTATGGTCCGAGGCCGAGCCGACGTGCGGCAACAGCGAGGTGTTCGGTGCGTCGAGCAGCGCCTTGGGCACGTTCGGTTCGTCGGCAAAGACATCGAGGCCGGCAGCGGCGATGGTGCCGTTGGCAAGCGCTGCCGCGAGCGCTGCCTCGTCGACCGTGCTGCCGCGGCCGATGTTAACGAAGACGCCGTTGGCGCCAAGCGCCGACAGGACTTCGGCATTGACCGTCTTCTCCGTCGAGGCGCCGCCGGGCGCCACCGAAATCAGCGTGTCGACCGCTTCGGCAAGGCCCTTCAGCGTCGGATGGTACTGGTAGCCCAAGCCTTCGACCTGGCGCCGGTTGTGATAGGCGACCGGCAAACCGAAGACTTCCAGCCGCCGGGCGATGGCCAGCCCGATGCGACCCATGCCGAAAATGCCGGCCTTGCGCCCACGCAAGGTCAGCCGGCTCAGCGGATAGTTGCCCTTGCGCAGCCAGCTGCCGTCACGCAGCCAGGTTTCGGCGCGCGGCAGGTCGCGGACGGCGTTGATCAGCAGCCCGATCGCGGTGTCGGCAACCTCTTCGGTCAACACGTCGGGCGTGTTGGTGACCATGATGTTTTTCGCGGCCGCATGGCCGACATCGACCGAATCATAGCCGACGCCGAAGGAGGCGATGAGTTCGAGGTTGGGCAATGCATCCATCATCGCCGCATTGATGCCGGCGAACGAAGCGATGCCGCGCACGTTGCTGCGCATCTCGTCAGTGACCAGCGCCGGATCGGCTCGTTCAATCCTGACCCGGTTGAAGGTGTGGTCTATGCGCTCAATCGCATGATCGTTGAAATCGCCCGGCACCAGGATGGCGACGGTCTGCAATTGTTCGGCCTTGGTCATGCACGCTCCACCGGCTTGCCGGTCGACTGGCGCACATGCAGTTCCGGCTTGATCAGTTCCTGTGACGGCCGCACCGTCTGCCCGTTCAACTTGTCCAGCAGCGCGCTGGCAGCGCGGCGTCCGACCTCGCGCTGGCCGTTCCAGACCGTGGTCAGCGCCGGCGTCGCGATCGCCGCCTCTTCGAGATCGTCATAGCCGGTGACCGAGATATCGACGCCCGGCACCAAGCCGGCGCGCGCGATGCCGTTCATCAGGCCGATGGCGACAAGGTCGTTCCAGCAGCAGGCGGCCGTGGGCTTGTCCTTCAGCGCCAGGAACTGCCCGGCGGCCTCGAAGCCGGCCTGCTTGGTGCGCGGGCCGGCGATGCGCCAGGACGGCCCGACCTCCAGCCCGGCCGCCTCCATGGCGTTGACATAGCCCTGGTATCGATCGCGGCCGGTCGAGGTCTGGTCGGTGCCGCCGATCATGGCGATGCGCTTGTGGCCGAGCGAGATCAGATGGTTGGTGGCGAGCCCGGTGCCATAGGCGTCGTCGCCGCGAAAGACCGGCACGTCGGCGCCCTCGACCGTGCGTGCGATCAACACCGCCGGCAGGCCGTTCTCCTCGGCCATCAGGATGTCGGAAGCCGGCGTGCCGATGGCCGGCGACATGATGACGCCGTCAGCGCCGAGCTGCAGCAGCGTATCGATGAAGGTGCGCTGCTTTTCGAGCTGGTCATAGTGGTTGGACAGGATGAAGGTCTGCCGGCTGCGGTCGAGCTCGCTTTCGATCGAGCGCAGGATCTCGGCAAAGAACGGGTTCATGATGTCGTGGACGACGACGCCGACGATGCCCGAACGCGAGGTGCGCAGGCTGGCGGCGCGTCGGTTGTAGATATAGCCGATGGCGCGCGCATGTTCCTTGATGCGGTCGCGTGTGGCGCCGGCGACCAGCGGGCTGTCGCGCAGCGCCAGTGACACCGTGGCCGTGGACACGCCGAGCGCATCCGCGATCGTCGAAAGCTTGATTTTCTGTGCCAGCGACCTGTGCTCCCCGACCGGCCTAAACAGTTTAAAGGCGGCGTTATGCCATCGATCGGCAGCAAATCAAAGTTTTTTTGCCAACGCCTCCGCTTCGACATCCGAGGCCGCGCGGCTCTGCAGCCGAAGCCGGTGCTCGCGATGAACGATGTAGAGGCCGCTGGCGACGATGATGGCGGCGCCGACCAGTGTCCAACGGTCGGGAAACTGCTTGAAGACGATCCAGCCTGAAATGATCATCCACACCATCTGCGAATAGGGATAGGGCGCCAATGCGGTGGTCGTCGCCAGCCGATAGGCCTGGACCAGCAGCCAGTGACCGACGCCGCCGAACACGCCAAGCATGAGCAGCACGAACCAGTGCCAGCCATCATGCGGCAGGGAGAACGAAAACGGCAGCAAGGGCAAAAGCAGCACCGCCGGCGCCAGTGCCGAGAACAGGATGAGGCTTTCCGACGTCTCGCTCGCCGACATGCGGCGCGTCATGATGACGTAGAAGCAGTTCGACAGCATCGAGCCGAGCGCAAAGAGATGCCCGATGCCGAAAACGCCGACACCTGGCCGGGTGATGATCAGAACCCCGGCGAAGGCCGCCAGGATCGCCAGCCAGCGCCGCCAGCCGGCCCATTCGCCAAGCAGCGGGCCGGCAAGTGCTGTGATCACCATCGGGCCGAAGAAATAGATAGAGGTGGTTTCGGCCAGTTGCAGGGAGCGCAGCGCCAGGATGTTGAACATGGTCGAGCCGAACAGGAACAGACCGCGCAGGACATGCGCCGGCAGGTTGACCGGGCGAAACCGCACCGGTTGGCGCCAGCCGCGCAGCAGCGTGCCGACCAGCACGACATGTACGGCAAAGCGCACCCAGGCGACGATGAGCACTGAAACGCCGGCCAGGACGAGATATTTGCTGCTGGTATCGAGAAAGGTGAAGAAGACGTAGGTGGAAAGCATGCAGAGGATCGCCACCAGGGGCGTTGCGCTTTCTGGATGTCTTTGGGGAGCACTCACTTGCAGGCCGGGTGGGAAGCTGGGCTGAAGCCCACCTTTGCGGGAAATGTCGCTTGGCGGCAAGCCAATTGTCGGCTGCCGCCGCGCCAAAGCCGGCTGGCACAACAACAGCCGCCGGCAGGCTTAGTCCTTGGGGCCAAGGTGTGTTGAGATTCAGGCCGAGCCGGAGTCGAAGACGGGCGCGAAGCGACCAAACAAGGTGGCTTTCGAGAACCGGAGCGGAGCGTACTTAAAGTACGTGAGCACCGGAAGCGCAGGACGCCGGTTGCAGGCCGGCATCAGCTGAATATCAACGCACCTTAGGCGTGCATGCGGGCACCCTTGGTGATCTTGTCGACCACCTTCTTCTCGGCGCGAAGCGCGATACCGACCACCTTGGCGTCATCCGGTGCGAATTCGGCGAAGACGGCACGGTTGGCCGCGTCGTGGCCGGTCGCGAACATCTCCTCGACATAGAGCGAGGTCGTCACCCCGCGCTCCAGCGTACGCCGGTGGATCGTGCCCAGCGCCGCCTGGTCGGCGGACAGCACGATGACCGGCTGGATCGACAGCGGATTGTAGAGATTGCCGGCGCGATCGCGATAGGGTTCGCCGATAATGTCCCGAAACTGGGCGACGATGCCGCTGGTCAGGAAGGCGGTGACGTTGAGTTTCTGCCAGACCGGCAGATCCTCCCTGAGCACGATTGCAAATTTCGTGTCGAACATGAGACATTGACCATTCGAGCTGTGCCCCAATGCGAGGCTGAAGGAGAAGATGTCACACGATCTAAACAGCCAGGCCTTCGAGGGTCTTGGACGTTTGTGCGTTGACGCGGCGGAGAACTGCATCATCTCCGCCTCCGACCCTGCCGGCATGGAGCGGATCGAGGCGCGGTTCCATGGCAGCGCCTTCGACCTGCATCGCCACGACACCTATGCGATCGGGGTGACGCTGCACGGCGTGCAGAGGTTTCGCTACCTCGGCGCGACGCGCCACAGCCTGCCTGGCCAGATCATCGTGCTGCATCCCGACGAATTGCATGACGGCGGCGCCGGCACCGAGGACGGCCTGCGCTACAGGATGCTCTATCTGGAACCGTCGCTGATGCTCGACTGCCTTGGCGGCGCGTCGCTGCCGTTCGTCAGGGACGGCGTGCTGACCGACGACAGCTTCTGCGCAACGCTGCTTTCGGCACTGGGGCCGCTGGAAGAGCAACTTGACGAGCTGTTCGTTGCCGACTTCCTCGCGCGGCTGATGCAAAGCCTGACCCGGCATGCCGGCCAGCCGGCGAAGCCGATGGCCAGAACGGCATGGCGGGCGGCTACGCTGGCGCGCGACTATCTTACGGAGAACTTCGGCCACCCGGTGCGTTCGGGCGAATTGGAAGCGATCACCGGGCTCGACCGCTATGCCTTGTCACGGCATTTCCGCGCCGCCTTCTGCACCAGCCCGCATCGCTTCCTGGTGATGCGCCGGCTTCAGAGCGCGCGGCGGATGATCGCCGCCGGCGAGCCCCTGGCGCAGATCGCCATCGAGGCCGGCTTCAGCGACCAAAGCCATTTTATCAGGCAATTCAAGAAGGCGTTCGGCATGACGCCGGGGCGCTGGTCGTCACTGATCCAAGGCACTGCCGCGGCGGCTTGATCGCCTGCCGCCGAAAAGTGGCGATCAGTCGTCGGTCTCGGCGTCGTCGTCGATCAACACCAATTCCCCGTTCGAGAGGTTGGCCTCGATGCGGGCAAGCAGCTTGAACAGCGCCTTCTGGTCCTTCTTGTCGAGGCCCTTCAGCGCCTGCTTTTCGGTCTTCTTCACCGATTTCTCGATGGCGTGGATGATGTCGCGGCCGGTGTCGGTGAGGAAAATATGAGCCTGGCGAGCATCGGCCGACGAGGCGCGCTTTTCCAGAAAACCCTGCGCCTGCAGCCGGTTGATGGTCTTGGTGATGGTCGGCGGGCGCACGCCGAGGCGTCCGGCGAGATTGCCCGGCGTCTGGCCGTCTTCACGGTCGAGCGCCAGCATGATCTGATCCTGGCCGGCATAGAAGCCGTGCGCCAGAAGCCGCGCCGCGAGCGCAGTTCTTGCCAGCCTTGCCGCCGAATGCAGCCGGCTCATTGTTGCAGTCTTGTCCGCCTTGGCCATGGTCATCCCTCTTCGGCCGTACCGGTGCGGTCAGCATAGACGCAGCCGGCCGGTTGGCAATCGACGATCAAAAAGATTCCGGCGCTCCAAACAGCTTTGCCGGCAAGCATTGCGGTGTCCGCCGTGGCTAATGCCAGATGTTTATTTCAGTTAGATGACAAACGACTTTCCGCGACCGGAGTTTTCGTTGCGGACGACGTGCGTGAGGGAATGTCGCTCAACCGGGCTTCACCGCGACGATCATCAGCGCCTGATAGGCATCCTCCACCTCGCGCAGTGCTGCCTGCGAGAGCGGTCCGGCCTGCCTGGCGATGCCGTCGCTGGCGTTCGAGGTGTCGCGCTTGCCGGGCCGATCATTGTATGGCGCGACAGTGGTGAAGATCTGCTCGCTGAGACTGTCGGGGAAGAACAACTGGCCGGTCATCACCGAACTGTCGTCGGGGAAGACCTTGAAATGGATATGGGTGGTGCGGCCGCGATACCAGCCGGGATAGATGGTGGCGAAGGAAACGATGCCGCTGGCATCGGTCTTCTGCCAGCCGCGCAGGAAGGTCTGGCCCGACGTGTCGACATCGCGGCCGTCACCTTGTCCCGGGTAGCCCGAATAGGCACCTTGCGCGTCGCAATGCCAGATGTCGACGCGGGCGCCGGCAAGCGGGCGGCAGGCCGCGTCGACAACCTGCAGCCTTACGGTGAGGGCAAGGCCCTTCTTGCCTTCGGTGACATCGGCACGTTCGAGTTTCGGGTCGAAATAGAACGGCCCTTCCGTCACCTCAGGTGTGATGGCGCAGACGCCCGCGCCGGTTTCGAACAGGGCCAGCCCGGCATAGGACGAGGCCTTGCCGGCCGAAGACTGGGTAGCGATTGCCGCGGCCGGCAGGAAGGCACCACCGCCGGCGGTCACCGCGATCAAGCCGAGTGCCTTGCGCCGGCTCAAGGAGAAGGAGGATGGCTTGCCGGACATATCGTGCCTCTCGAATTGGCCTCCCGCGTCCTGATCTAGGCTGCGATGGCGGCTCTCGCCAATGAAAATCCGGTAATGTCGGCAAGCCGGTTTGGCCCATCGGTTTGCCTCGTGCAAAAGCCCGGCACACATCCTATATGGAGCCGACAATCCCTTTTTCGAAGCCTTTTTCAAGGCGCAGATTCTTCGAGGCAAGCCATGAGCGACGCACTGACGCAGATCCCCGTAACCGTTCTCACCGGCTATCTCGGCGCCGGCAAGACGACGCTGCTCAATCGCATCCTGTCGGAAAGCCACGGCAAGCGTTATGCCGTCATCGTCAACGAGTTCGGCGAAATCGGCATCGACAACGAATTGATCGTGGAATCCGACGAGGAAATCTACGAGATGAACAATGGCTGCGTCTGCTGCACGGTGCGCGGCGACTTGATCCGTGTCGTCGAGGGGCTGATGCGCCGGCCCGGCCGTTTCGACGCCATCGTGGTCGAGACCACCGGCCTCGCCGATCCGGTGCCGGTGGCGCAGACCTTCTTCATGGACGACGATGTGCGTTCCAAGACCAGGCTCGACGCGGTGGTGACGCTGGTCGACGCCAAGCATCTGCCGCTGCGACTCAAGGATTCCAGGGAAGCCGAGGATCAGATCGCCTTCGCCGATGTCGTCGTGCTCAACAAGACCGACCTCGTCACCCCGGAAGAGCTCGCCAAGGTCGAAGCGACGATCCGCGCCATCAATCCGGCGGCGAAGATCCATCGCACGACACGAGCCGGCGTCGCCCTTTCAGAAGTGCTCGACCGCGGCGCCTTTGACCTGTCCAGAGCGCTGGAAAACGATCCGCATTTCCTCGAGGCGCATGACGATCACGATCATCATGACCACGATCACGATGGCCACGATCACCATGATCATGACGGGCACGACCACCATCATCACGCGCATCCTTCCGACATCCATGACGTGACGGTGCAGTCGGTGTCGCTGCGCGGCGGCGAAATGGACCCGAAGAAATTCTTCCCGTGGATCGAGAAGATCACCCAGATGGAAGGCCCCAATATCCTGCGGCTGAAGGGCATCATCGCGCTCAAGGGCGACGACGAGCGCTATGTCATCCAGGGCGTGCACATGATCATCGAGGGCGACCACCAGCGCGCCTGGAAGGACGGCGAGAAGCATGAGAGCCGGCTGGTCTTCATCGGCCGCGAACTCGACGCCGAGCGGCTGAAAAAGAGCTTCGACGCCTGCCAGGCTGCCTGATTTCGCCGTCCTTCTCCCTTCTCCCCCTTGTGGGAGAAGGTGGATTGGCGCGCAGCGCCAAGACGGTTGAGGGATGCTGGACGGAATGCAGGCGGTGCCAAGCTGGAACACCCCTCATCCGACCGAGCTTCGCTCGGCCACCTTCTCCCACAAGGGGGGAGAAGAAGAAGCCGCGCTGGCGCCCTCTTCTCTCCTTACGACGCTCCGAAGCACGGGTTGAGACCTATGGCCCAACCCCGTAAGGGTGAGTCGTAAGCAGAATCTCAAATGGAAATAGTCTCCCATGCCGACCGTCGCCCCGCTTGATCTCGAAGGCCATTGCATCGCCGCCGTCTTCCTCGGCGACGTGCCGCATTTCGCGATGGCCGACGGCGCCGTCCATCGGCTCGACTATGGTCACAAGACGGTGCAAGCCAATGACGGGCTGCTCGCCGCCTTCCACGATGCGGCCAATGACCGGCTGATCACCGGCGGCGAGGATGGCAAGGTGTTTGCCGTGAAAGCAGGCAGCGAGGCCACGGAACTGGCCAGTTCGGCCAGGAAGTGGATCACAAGCGTCGCTGCCGGACCGCAGGGCGCCATCGCCTATGCGACGGGCAAGACCGCCTTCGTGCGCTTCGCCGACGGCAAGGTCAGGGAATTTACCCATCCGCGTTCGGTCGAGGGGCTGGCGTTCTCGCCCAAGGGCATGCGCTTCGGCGTTGCCCGCTACAATGGCGCGACGCTGCATTTTCCGGCCGCCGAGGGCAAGCCGGTGGAGCTCGAATGGGCCGGCGCCCACACCGGCATCACCTTTTCGCCGGACGGCGCCTTCCTTGTCACCACCATGCAGGAAAACGCGCTGCATGGCTGGAAGCTCGCCGACGGCAAGCACATGCGCATGACCGGCTATCCCGGCAAGGTCAAAAGCCTGTCGTGGAGCGTGAAAGGCAAGTGGCTGGCGAGTTCCGGCGCGCCGGCGGCGATCGTCTGGCCGTTTTCGGGCAAGGACGGCCCGATGGGCAAAGCGCCGCTGGAACTCGGCACGCGCGGCAACGCCATGGTGACGGCGGTCGCCTGCCACCCGAGCCAGGATGTCGTCGCCGTCGGCTATGATGACGGCATGGTGATGGCGGTGCGCTTCGCGGACGCCAAGGAAGTGCTGTTGCGGCGACCAGGCAAGGGCGCGATCACCTCGATGATGTGGGACAAGGAAGAACGCCGCGTCGCCTTTGGCAGTGCGGCCGGCGATTGCGGTGTCATCGACATCACCGCGTAGTTTCAAAACAGCGGGTCACTCGGCGCCGCAGGAAACCTTGCCGGTCAGTTCGGCCGGCTTGCCGTCCTTGTCCGCGTCGGCGGCATTGTCATAGATGGCAAGCCTGTACTGTCCGTCATAGACGCCTTCGTCGCTGGCCTTGGTCAGAATCGTCAGTTCGACATAGTTGTAGGCATTTGCGACCTGATGCTCGTTGTAGATGTTCAGCCGCAGCTCCTTGTTGTCGAGCCAGTACTGGGTGAGGTTGGAATCCTCGAACGTGGTCTTGCGCAGGTCGTCAGCGACGGGCCGCCCGAGAATTTCAAGGGTGCCGCTGAAATTGAAGGTCGGGCCGCCCATGCCTCTGGTGACGCCGGCACCGACGTCGAACTTCACCGCCGTATCGTCGACGTTGCACCAGATGCCGCCGGATGCGGAAGCGGCGACCACCGAGCCAAGCAGCGCCAGCGCCGACATTATCACTGTGAAAACAACCGCCATTGGTCAATCCTCGGTCAGGATAGGTCTTCCATATCAGGGTAGCTACGATATATCTCGGCAATGATATCCACTTCTATTTTTCCAACAGTTATCCCAATGGCCTTGTGCAGACGCCGCATCTCCTCGGTATCCCAATCACTAGTTAATTTGACAATCTCAAGAAGACGCCTCGTGACATCAATACTTATGTCCTTTGCCTGAAGCGCAAATTCCCTATCCATTTTATGCTCCCCGCATTTGCTTGGCCCGACACCGATCCGCATTGACGCCGAGCTCGCGGGCCGGGTCAAGCGCCGGCCGCAGATCCTGAACCAATCCAGCAGGCCTTTGCGGCCAATTGCGATTCATCACGTCGATTGACTAAGGTGGCGGACCAAAGGGGTTTTCATGCACAGCAGCGACAGTTCAAGGACGTCCATCGGCGGCATCGATCGCGGCCGTGTTGCCGATCTGCTGGAGATCGAGGCGGCAGCCTTCCGCAAGGCGCGGCCGAAATCGCAGGCGAAGGTCAGCAATGGCCTGCTGCCGGGCTTCTTCGGTGGCGTGCCGATGCACTGGATGAATGACTGGCCGACACCGTTTCCGATCCTGGTCGATAGCGCCAGGGGCGCCACGATCACCGATATCGACGGTATCAGGCTCGACGATTTCTGCCTCGGCGACACCGGCTCGATGTTCGGCCATTCGCCGCCGCCGGTGGCGCGCGCCATCCGCCGCCAGGCCGGACGCGGCCTGACCTATATGCTGCCCTCCGAAGACGCGCTGGCCATCGGCCCGCTGCTGCAGCAGCATTTCGGCCTGCCGTTCTGGCAGATCGCGACGACGGCGACCGACGCCAACCGCTTTGCGCTGCGGGTTGCCCGCGCCGTCACCGGGCGCGAAAAAATCCTGGTCTTCAACGGCTGCTATCACGGCTCGGTCGACGAGACGATGGTGCGGCTCGTCGACGGCAAGCCGGTCAACCGGCCGGGGCTGGCAGGCGAATTCCGCGACCTGACCCGCACCGCCAAGGTGATCGAGTTCAACGACGTCGCCGCACTGGAAGCCGCCCTCAAGGACAAGGAAGTCGCCTGCGTCATCGCCGAGCCGGTGCTGACCAATTCCTGCATGGTGCTGGCTGACCATGACTTCCACGACGCGCTGCGCAGGCTGACGCGCGAAGCCGGCACGCTGCTCCTGATCGACGAGACGCATACGATCTCGACCGGCCCGGGCGGCTACACCAGGAAATACGGCCTGGACCCGGACTTCTTCGTGCTAGGCAAGCCGATCGCCGGTGGTGTGCCGGCGAGCGTCTGGGGCATGAGCGACGATGTCGCCTCGCGCTACGCCGCCTACAACAGGGAGAAGGAGCCGGGGTATTCCGGCATGGGCACGACGCTCTCGGCCAATCCACTGCAGTTCGCTGCGATGCGCGCCACGCTTGAAGAGGTGATGACCGAGGAAAACTACGCCCGCATGGACCATCTGGCGCGGCGGCTCGATGCCGGGCTGACCGGCGTGATCGACCGCTACCGCTTGCCCTGGCATGTCGCCCGCGTCGGCGCCCGTGTCGAGTTCATCTGCGCGCCCGGCCCGCTGCGCAATGGCGCCGAGGCTGAGATGGCGCATGCGCCGGAACTGGAAGCTGCTATCCATGTCGCGCTGGTCAATCGCGGCGTGCTGATCGCGCCGTTCCACAATATGATGCTGATCTCGCCGGCGACCACCGGTGCCCAGGTCAGCCGGCTGATCACCGCCTTCGGCGCGGTTGCGGCAAAGCTTGCGGCATGAGACAAGCGGCTAACAAATGGGCGCGCCAAGCAAAGCCGGACAGATCATGACCTCACCTTCGGGCTCGACGCCCACCGAGGCGCAAGCCTTTCTCGACGCCCATCCCGAGATCGAAGCCTTCGATATCGTGCTGACCGACGCCAATGGCGTCGGCCGCGGCAAGATCGTGCGCCGGCATGAGCTGAAAAGCATCTTCGAGGGCGGCCGGCATATGCCGATCTCGATCCTCGGCCTCGACATCACCGGCGAGGATGTGCACGAAACCGGTTTGATCTGGACCACTGGCGACGGCGACCTCAGGGCATGGCCGATCCCCGGCACGCTGGTACCGCTCTACGGTACAAATCCACCGCGCGGCCAGCTGCTGATGGCGATGTATCACCTCGACGGCCAGCCAATGTCGTCGGATCCGCGACTGGCGCTGGCACGGCAGGTCGATATCCTCGCGGCCAAGGGTCTTTATCCCGCTGGCGCCTTCGAGCTGGAATTTTTTCTCCTGGCCAATGAGCGCGACGCCGACGGCAAGGTGCAGCCGGCGCGCGCCGTGCTCGACGGCCGTGTCTCGGGCAAGACCGAAGTCTATTCCGTCGACCATCTGCACGGCATGGAGCCGCTGTTCTCCGACATCTATGCGGCGGCCAAGGCACAAGGCATTCCGGCCGAGACGGTGATTTCCGAATATGCGCCCGGCCAGTACGAATTGACGCTGAACTACCGCAAGGACGTGATGCGGGCGGCCGACGATCTGGTCATGCTGAAGCGGCTGGTGCGGGCGCAGGCGCGCCGCCACGGCGTCACCGCCTGTTTCATGGCCAAGCCGATCGAGAAATATGCCGGCTCGGGCATGCATTTCCATGTCTCGCTGCAGGACAAGGCCGGCCGAAACGTCTTTGCCGAATCTGGCGGCGAGAGCTGGTCGCTGCCGCTGCTGCAGGGGCTCGGCGGCCTGATCCAGACAATGGCCGAATCGATGCTGGTGTTTGCGCCGCACGCCAATTCCTGGCGGCGCTTCGTCTCGCAATCCTATGCGCCGGTGGCGCCGACCTGGGGTGTCAACAACCGTTCGGTCGCACTGCGCGTGCCGGCGGGCGACGCGAAAAACCGGCGCATCGAGCACCGGCCATCGGGCGTCGACGCCAACCCCTACCTGATCGCCGCGACGGTGCTGGCCGCCATCATCAAGGGTCTCGACGAAGGTCTCGATCCCGGCCCCGAGACCACCGGCAACGGCTATGAAGCGGCGGTCACGCGCACGACCATGCCGGTTGATTGGCGCGCCGCCATCGAAGCAGCCAGGGCGTCGAGCTTCCTGAAAGGCGCGCTCGGCGAAGACCTGCACCGAACTTTCGTGGCGATCAAGCAATCCGAATACCTGCGCGTGGCGCGCACGGTCAGCGAACTGGATTATCACCTCTATCTGCACGAGGTGTGAGCCAGATCGCCGACAGGTTCAGCGGATCAGGATCGCCCTGAGATCGTTGACATTGGTTCCCGTCGGGCCGGGCACGAAAAGATCGCCGACGGCATAGAAGGCCGTCCAGGCATTGTTGCCCGCAAGCATCGCCTTGGCGTCCACACCCGCCGCCCTCATGCGCGACACGGTCGAGCCGTCGGCGAAGGCGCCGGCATTGTCCTCCGAACCGTCGATGCCATCGGTGTCGGCGGCCAGCGCGTGGATGCCGTCCACGCCGTTGATACCAATGGCGAAGGCGAGCAGGAATTCCGAGTTGCGGCCGCCTTTGCCCTTGGCGCGCAAGGTCACTGTTGTTTCGCCGCCGGACAGGATCAGCACCGGCTTGGGGAATGGCCGGTTGCGCATCGCCACTTCGCGCGCGATGGCCGCATGGACGCCGCCAACCTCGCGCGCCTCACCCTCGATGGCGTCGGAGAGGATGACGGCTTCGACGCCTTGCCGCTTGGCTTCCGCCGCCGCCGCTTCAAGCGACACGCCGGCCGAGGCGATCAGATGCACCTCATTGCGTGAAAAGCGCGGATCACCAGGGTTTGGTGCATCGGCGGCCGGCGCGTTGATATGCGCCATCACCGCAGCCGGCAGCTTCATGCCATAGGCTGCGATCGACGCCAGCGCGTCTTGGCGGCTGCCGGTATCCGGCACGGTCGGGCCGGAGGCGACCAGGGCAGGATTGTCGCCGGGAATATCGGAAACGACCAAGGACACCACCCTGGCCGGCCAGGCGGCGGCCGCCAGCCGGCCACCCTTGATGGTGGAAAGATGCTTGCGGATGGTGTTCATCGCCGCTATCGGCGCGCCTGAGGCGAGCAGCGCCTCATTGACGGCAATCTCGTCGGCCAGCGTCAGGCTACCGGCGGGCGACGGCAGCAGCGCCGAGCCGCCGCCGGAAATCAGCGCCACGACCAGATCGTCTGAGGTCAGCCCGTGGACCTTTGCGAGCAGGCGTTGCGAGGCTTCCAGGCCGGCCGCGTCCGGCACGGGATGCGCCGCCTCGATGATCTCGATGCGCTCGCAGGTCGCACCATAGCCGTAGCGGGTGACGACCAGCCCTTCGATCGGGCCGTCCCAGACCTTCTCGAAGGCCGCCGCCATCTGCGCCGAGCCTTTTCCGGCGCCGATGACGATGGTGCGGCCCTTGGGCTTCGCCGGCAAATGATCCCGGATGGTTCGCTCCGGATCGGCGGCGGCGACCGCGGCGTTGAAGATGGAGGTCAGGAAGGTCTTCGGATCGCTCATTTTGCTTCCGGCGGCAGCGCGAGCTCTCGCCCATTGATGCCCAAATGGTTGCACAGTGCCTCGACCACGACGCCATGATCCTGGCGCTCCGGCAGGCCGGAGACGGCGATCACACCAATGACGCCGGCGCCTTTGACCGTGACCGGGAAACCACCGCCGGCCAGCACATAATCAGCAATATCCAGCCCTTCGCCCATCTTGAAGGTGCGATCGGGGCGCTGCTGTTCCAGCACCATGCGGTAGGTGCTTTTCAAGAACCGCTTGACGACATTGATCTTGCGCCGCGCCCAGTCAGGATTGGAAGCGTTCGAACCCGGCATTGCGGCATAGAACAGCGGCCGGTCGAAGGTCCTGATGTCGACGATAACAGGCAGGTTCTCAGTCAGCGCCCGGTCACGGATGGCCGAACCGATCTTGAAGGCCACAGCCTCGTCGAAGGCGGGAAAGACAAGGATCTCTTCCTGTCTCTTGATCAGTGCGATGTCGTCAGCAACGGCCATGTCGTTCCCCTGTCAACTTCGCCGCACGCTTTGACCGATGGCCGCCGCCGGGTCAAGCGTCGCAGACGGAAGGTATGTTGAGATTCAGGTGAGGCCGAGTCGAAAATGGTGGCTTCCGAGAACCGGAGCGGAGCGTACTTGAAGTACGTGAGCACCGGAAGCGCACGGAGCCGCCATTTGCAGACCGGCATCGCCTGAATCTCAGCATGCCTAAATCGCCATATCGGTCTTGGCTGCCCGACCCGCGACATAGACCTCGCGCACGGCGCGATCGTCGCCCAGCGTCTGCAAGAGAAACAGTTCCTGCGCCAGCGTCTCGACCGTTTCCATCCTGAGCCGCATCGCCGGCGTCGGCCTGGCGTCGAGCACGACGATGTCGGCGTCGCTGCCTTCATCCAGCGTGCCGATCTTGTCCACCACCGACAGCGCTTCGGCATTGCCGCGCGTCATCTGCCAGAAGGACTGGAACGGATTGAGCTTCTCGCCGTTCAGCGCGATCACCTTGTAGCCCTCGTCCATAGTGCGCAGCATGGAATAGTTGGTGCCACCGCCGACATCGGTGGCAGCTGCCATCCGGAACGGCTTGTCGCGGCGGCGAAAGCGCTGATAGTCGAACAGGCCAGAGCCGAGGAATAGGTTCGAGGTCGGGCAGAACACCGCCACCGAGCCGCTGTCCGACAGCGCATCCGCCTCACGGTCCGACAGGTGGATGCAATGGCCGAACAGGCTCTTTTTCCCCAGCAGCCCGTAATGCTCGTAGACGTCGGTGTAGTCGCGCGACCACGGATAGAGTTCTTGCGTAAAGGCGATTTCGGCGTGGTTCTCCGACAGATGCGTCTGCATATGCAGGTCGGGATGTTCGCGGCACAGCGCGCCGGCCATCTCCATCTGCTGCGGCGACGAAGTGATGGCGAAGCGCGGCGTGATCGCATAGTGCTGGCGCCCCTTGCCGTGCCATTCCTTGATCAGCGCCTTGCTGTCGTCGTAGCCGGATTGCGGCGTGTCGAGCACGCCGGCGGGCGCATTGCGGTCCATCATCACCTTGCCGGCGATGTTGAGCATGTTGCGGTCATGCGATTCGGCAAAGAAGGCCTCGGCCGACGCCTTGTGCACCGAGCAGTAGGCGGCCACTGTCGTGGTGCCGTGGCGCACCATCTCGTCGAGGAACAGCCGCGCGATGCGGCGGCCGTGCTGAGCGTTGGCGAACTTCGTCTCTTCCGGAAAAGTGTAGGTGTTCAGCCAGTCGAGCAGTTCGGCGCCATAGGAGGCGATGATCTGCATCTGCGGGAAATGCACATGCGCGTCGATGAAGCCCGGCAGTAGCAGATGCGGCCGATGGTCGATCTTTTTTACTCCCTCGCCGGCCTGTTTCTCGACGTCGGCGTAGGCACCGGCGGCGACGATCCGGCCGTCGCGGATCAGCAGGCCGCCATCCTCCTCGTAGCGCCAGGCGGAGTGGTCATCGATGGTTTGCGGCCAGCGCACGAAGGACAGCGTGCGGCCGCGCAGAAGTGTCGAGGTCATGCTATTTCCCTGCGCCTTCGAACCAGGCCACCAGCAGCGCCCGTTCCTTGTCGGTAATCTGCGAGACGTTGGCCGGCGGCATGGCGTGGCTGCGACCGGCCTGCAGATAGATCTCGCGGGCATGGTTGGCGATGTCGGCGTCAGTGTCGAGCATCACGCCCTGAGGCGCGTGGTAGATGCCCTCATAGACCGGCTCCGCCGCGTGGCACATCGAGCAGCGGCCGAGCACCGTATCGCGCACGGCCGGGAAATGCACCGATGCGACGTAGATCTGGGCGGCGGCGGAAGTCTTGGGTTCGCCGGTCAGCACCTTGGGTGCGGTCGACAGCCAGATGATGATGATGAACAGCACAAGGGCGCCCAGCCAGGTCCAGGTCGGGTTGCCCTTGCGGGCATGAACGCTGTTGAAATAATGCCGGATCAGCACCCCGATGATGAACACCAGCGAGGCGATGACCCAGTTGAACTGCGTGCCAAACGCCAGCGGGTAGTGGTTCGACAGCATCAGGAACAGCACCGGCAGCGTCAGGTAGTTGTTGTGCAAGGAGCGCTGCTTGGCGATCTTGCCGTATTTCGGATCGGGCTTGCGGCCGGCGATCAGGTCGGCAACGACGATCTTCTGGTTGGGGATGATGACCATGAAGACGTTGGCCGACATGATCGTCGCGGTGATGGCGCCCAGATGCAAGAAAGCGGCACGGCCGGTAAACAAATGGGTGAGCCCCCAGGCGATGAACACCAGCACGCAGTAGAGCACCAGCATCAGGCCGGTGTCGCTTTTTCCCAGCGGCGAACGGCACAGAAGATCATAGACCACCCAGCCGACGCCGATCGTCGCCATAGACAGCAGGATGCCGACCGGCACCGACATTGGCAGCACATTGGGATCGATCAGGAACAGATCGGCTCCGGCATAGTAGACGACGCACAGCATGGCGAAGCCCGACAGCCAGGTGGCGTAGGATTCCCATTTGAACCAGGTCAGGTGCTCGGGCATCTCGGCCGGCGCCACCAGATATTTCTGGATGTGGTAGAAACCGCCGCCATGCACCTGCCATTCCTCGCCGAAGGCGCCGACGGGCATGCCCGGACGCTGGCGCAGGCCGAGATCGAGCGCCACGAAATAGAAAGACGAGCCGATCCAGGCGATGCCGGTGATGACATGCAGCCAGCGCACGGCGAAGCTCAGCCAGTCCCAGAAAATCGCGAAATCCATCATTGAAGTCGTCCCTGCCGATGACGCGACTTTACGGTGTCGCGCGCAAACGGAAAGAGGCGAGGTGTGCGATGACTTTCAAAAAAAAATGGAAAATACTACAGTCGTTGCACGCAGCTGGATGAAAGCCACGAAATCCGCATGGCCTATCTCGACAACATCGCCGTCTTCGTTCGCGTCGTCGAACTCGGCAATCTGTCGGCGGCCGGCCGCGACATGCGCATCTCGCCGGCGGTCGCCTCCAACCGCATCAAGGAGCTGGAGAAGCATCTTGGCGTGCGGCTGTTCAACCGCACCACACGGCAATTGATGCCGACCGAACATGGCACGGTTTTCTATTCGGGCGCCAAGCAGGTGCTGGAGGCGATCACCGAAGCGGAAGCCGCCGTTTCCGCGCTGTCCGGCCAACCGCGCGGCACCATCCGCGTTACTGCACCCTTGGGTCTCGGCCGCCGGCTCGTGGCCTCCGGCATTCCCGATTTCCACGACAAATACCCTGACATCGAGGTGCGGCTGAGGCTCTCTGACCACAATGTCGACATCATGAAGGAAGGCATCGACGTCGCCTTCCGGCTCGGCATCATCGAGGATTCCAGCCTCAGGATGCGCGGCATCATGGAATGCGAACGCGTGCTGGTGGCGGCGCCGAAATATCTGCAAGCGCGCGGCGAACCAATGGAGCCGCAGGAACTCATCGGCAAGAAGCACGACTGCCTGATGCTGCGTTACTCCGGCGCGCGCGAATATGTGTGGACGCTGCAGACCCCCACCGGCCCGCAGAAATTCGAGGTGCACGGACCCTACGACACCGACGATGGTGACGTGCTGACCGGATGGGCGCTGTCCGGGCGCGGCATCATCAACAAGCCGCGCTTCGAGGTCGAGCCGTTCATCCGTGACCAGCGGCTGAAGGTGATCCTGAGCAGCACGCCACCAACGCCGGTGCAATTCGCCGCCGTCTATCCGCACAAGAAGCTGCAGGACCCCAAGGTGCGGCTGCTGCTCGACTTCATGGCCGAGCGCTGCCAGCGCCTGATCAACGACCTGCTTGCTGGCAAATAGGGGCTGGCCGGAAAGTGATGGCTGGCCGGCAAGTGACCGGTAGTTGGCCCAGCGCCAGCGGTTGCCATCGCTGGATGAGGCGAACATAGTTCCGATGGTATTTCGTCTTGCAGGGACCATCGATGGACAGCGGCGCCACAATGCATCTTGCCGTTTCGCCGTTTCCGGGAACCACCTATCCATCGTCCGGGGCCGAGCCGGAATTCAGCCTTCTGGCGCGGTTTGTGCAAAAGGCCGAAGCGGCCGGGCTGGATATGGTAATTTTCGCCGATTCCGCGCCGGCGTCCGGCAGCGATGCTGCAAACAGGCAGATGCCCTTCGAAGCGACGACCTTGCTGGCCGCACTGGCCACGGTGACAAGCAGGATCGGCCTGGTCGCCGCGGCCTCGACGGTCGCTCACCAGCCCTACAATCTGGCCCGCCGTTTCGCCTCGCTCGACATCATCAGCCATGGCCGCGCCGGCTGGAACGCGACCATGGCGCAAGCGCCACGCGAAGCAGCCAATTTCAGCCGGCCGGACGGATTTTCCGGCGACGATTTTCGCCGCCGCACGGAGGAATATATCGGCATCGTTCAAGGTTTGTGGAACGGCTGGGATGCGGACGCGCTCAAGTTCGACAAGAGCGACGGACGCTTCCACGATCCCGAAAAGATGCACCTGCTCGACCACAAGGGCGAATTCTTTTCGGTGCGAGGACCGCTGAACGTAGCGCGGTCGCCGCAGGATGCGCCGGTGCTGGTGCTGTCCGGTCTATCAGACATGGATATTGCCGCCCGCACCGCCGATGTCATCCTGCTGGAGGACGGGCCACTCGAGAGCACGAAAGCCCGGTATGACGATCTCAAACGCTGCGTTGCTGCCTGCGGACGCGACCCGGGCGCCGTGAAGGTGCTGATGAATGTCTCGCCCGTCACCCATGGTACCGCCAAGCCGACCGTCGCCGACAGCATGGAAAAACAATTCCGGTCGAAAAGCTGTGACGGTTTCAACATGTTGATGCCGGCTCAGCTTTCGGCGCTCGACAATTTTGTCGATCTGGTTTTGCCGGCGCTGCGGCAGCGCGGCCTGTTTCGAGAAAGCTATCGCGGCGCGACGTTGCGCTCGCATCTCGGGCTGACGGTGGGAGGCGCAGCATGACCGCCGCTCCCCGCCAGATGAAGCTCGGCGCCTTCCTGTGGGCAACGGGCCACCATATCGCCGCCTGGCGCCATCCCAAGGCACATGTGACGGCCGGCATCGACATCGACCATTACATCCAGCTGGCGCGCATAGCGGAGGCAGCGAAGTTCGACATGATCTTCTGCGAGGACGCTGCCGGCCTGCGCGAAGCCAATGTCGGCGTCGCCAGCCAGACGTCGCGCTCGATCGGTTTCGAGCCGATCAGCCTGCTTTCGGCGCTGGCGGCCCAGACCAGCTACATCGGTCTCGTTTCGACGGCCTCGACAAGCTACAACGAGCCCTACGGACTGGCGCGGACCTTCCTGTCGCTCGACCATCTGAGCGGCGGCCGGGCCGGCTGGAACCTGGTCACCTCGGCCAGTCCCATCGAGGCCGCCAATTTCGGCTCAACCGGATTGCGCCCGCATGCCGATCGCTACGAGCGGGCACGTGAGTTCGCCGAGGTGGTCACGGGGCTTTGGCGCGGCAAGCCCGGCGGGGCTTCCGGTTCCGGTCATGATGGCCAGAGCTTTTCCGTGCGCGATGCGCTTGACCTGCCGCGTTCGCCGCAGGGCGCACCGGTGATGGTTCAGGCCGGCGCTTCGGATGTCGGACGCGACCTTGCCGCTCGCACCGCCGATGTGGTGTTCACGGCGGCGCAGACTTTCGAGGAAGCGAAGGCCTTCTACGACGATCTCAAGGGGCGTCTGGCGGCCTATGGACGCGAGCCGGACGACATCAAGATCATGCCCGGTGTCGCGCCCGTGGTGGCTGAAACCACGACGCAAGCTCAGGAAAAATACGAGGAGTTGCAGGAACTTATCCCCGACGATGTCGGCGTTGCACTGTTGTCCAGCTATCTCAGCATTTCCGATCTATGGCGCTATCCGATCGACGGGCCGCTGCCGGAACTGCCGCCCAGCGAAGGCATGCAGAGCCGGCAAGCGCTGGTCATCGAGCAGTCACGTCGCGACAACCTGTCCATCCGCCAGCTGGCGCGGCATTTCGCTGGCGCGCGTGGTCATTGGCGCATCGTCGGAACGGCGGCCCAGGTCGCCGACGAGTTGCAGGCGCGGTTCGAAGGCAGTGCGGCCGACGGCTTCAACGTCATGCCCTCATATTTCCCCGGCGAACTCGATGCCTTTGCCACGCTGGTCGTGCCGGAACTGCAGCGGCGTGGCCTTTTCCGCAAGGACTACGAGGGCCGCACGCTGCGCGACCATCTGGGCTTGAAACGACCGGTGTAGCCGTGACGTAAACTTAGCCGGCCATGGCCTTGCGGCGCGAGGCCTGGTTGGCGGTTGATGCTGCGGCGTACCCAACCAGCGCCGTCATGATCTCGGCGGCCGCGAGCGCTGCGATGACAGGCGGGCGCTTGTCCCTCACGGCATCGCCGCCGATCGGCGAGACGAGGCGGGCAAATTCCGCTTCGCTGCCGTCCGCCGATTTGAGGAACCAGTTCTTGAACGTCGCCTTCTTGGTCTTCGAGCCGATCATGCCGACATAGGCCGTGTCGTCACGCTTCAACGCTTCGGCGACGATCAGGAAGTCCAGCGCATGGTCATGGGTGAGTATGGCGAAAGCGCTGCCGGCGGGTGCATCGCGCACCATCGCCTCCGGTATCGGCGTCAACCGCGTCTCGACGGTTTCCGGCATGCCTTCCAGCGCCTCGGCCCGCGTCTCGATGACGACGGCGTGCACGGGAAGAAGGGCCACAGAGGAGGCTAGCGCCTGGCCGACATGGCCGCCGCCGAAGATATAGATATAAGGCAGTTCAGCCTCTTCGGTTTCCGCCGCTGCGATCAGCTCGGCTGCCAGCGGGCTATCAACGAGCCTGATCAACACTTCGACACGTCCGCCGCAGCATTGACCGATCTCGGGTCCTAGCGGCACGTCGAGGGTCGCGCAGACTTCGTCAACTTCGATGCGGGTCTCTTTGCCTTCCCGCTTGTGGGGAAGGTCGGACGACGAAGTCGTCCGGGGTGGGAGTTCTGGAAACGCCGCTCCCCCACCCCGTTTCGCCAACGCCGCTTCGCGGCGTCGGCTCACGGACCCTCCCCACAAGGGGGAGGGTGAAGACCCTAGCATCTGCCGTGCCTTGTCGATGGCCATATACTCGAGCTGGCCGCCACCGATCGTGCCAAAGATCGACGCTTGCGAGACGAGCATGAAGGCGCCCTTCTCGCGTGGCGTCGAGCCTTTGGTGCCGGCCACTTCGACTAGGGCAACCCGGCCGGCATTGCCAAGAAAGGCTTTCAGGCTTTGCGCTTTCGAGTTCATCTTTCGCGTTCCCTAATGGGAAATGTAGGCTTTTTCGGCCTGAATTGCACGTCTCGCCGGTGTCAGGCGCCCGCTTTGACCTCGTTCTTCAGCCGCTCGATCGCCATCAGTACCCGTTCCGGCGTTGCAGGCGCATCGAGACGCGGACAGATCCTGTGGTCGGCGACGCTGGCCACCGCGTCCGACAGCGCGTGCAGCACCGACATGCCGAGCGGGAACGGCGGTTCGCCGACCGCCTTGGAGCGATGGATCGTCGGCTCGCTGGTTTCCGGCCAGTCGGCCAGCGTCACGTTGAATTTCTTCGGTCGGTCCGAGGCGAGCGGGATCTTGTAGGTCGACGGCGCATGCGTGCGCAGCCGGCCATTGCCGTCCCACCAGAGTTCCTCGGTCGTCAGCCAGCCCATACCCTGGATGAAGCCGCCCTCGATCTGCCCGAGATCGATGGCGCGGTTCAGCGAGCGGCCGGTCTCGTGCAAGATGTCGGTGCGCTCGACCATGTATTCGCCGGTCAGCGTGTCGACCGAGACTTCCGAGCACGAGGCGCCATAGGCGAAGTAGTAGAAGGGGCGGCCTTCGCCCTTGTCGCGGTTCCAGTGGATCTTTGGCGTTTTGTAAAAGCCCGCCGCCGAAAGCTGGATACGGGCCATATAGGCCTGTTTGACGAGGTCAGCGAAGGCGATCTCCTGGTTGCCGATGCGCACCCGGTTGGGCAGGAACAGCACCTGGTCGCGCGGCACCTGATATTTTTCGGCGGCGAAATCGGTCAACCGATCCTTGATCTGGCGAGCGCCATTCTGCGCCGCCATGCCGTTGAGGTCAGAACCGGAGGACGCTGCCGTGGCCGAGGTGTTCGGCACCTTGCCGGTCGTCGTCGCGGTGATCTTCACCTGATCGAGATCGATCTGGAACTCTTCCGCCACCACCTGCGCCACCTTGACGTAGAGGCCCTGCCCCATCTCCGTGCCGCCATGGTTCAGATGCACCGAACCATCGGTGTAGACATGCACCAGCGCGCCGGCCTGATTGTAGTGCGTGGCCGTGAACGAGATGCCGAACTTGACCGGCGTCAGCGCCAGGCCACGCTTGATGAAACGGCTATTGGCATTGAAGGCCGATATCTCGCGCCGCCGCCGCGCATAGCTGGAGCTTTGCTCAAGCTCGGCAACGATGCGCTGGATGATGTTGTCCTCGACCGTCTGATGGTAGGGCGTGATATTGCGGTCGCTGGTGCCGTAAAAATTCTTCTTGCGGATTTCGAGCGGATCCTTGCCGACGGCGAAGGCAACTTCGTCGATGACGCGCTCGGCGCCGACCATGCCTTGTGGACCGCCGAAACCACGGAAGGCGGTGTTCGACACAGTGTTGGTGTAGAGCGGCGCCGACTGGGCATGCACCGCCGGCCAGAAATAGGTGTTGTCGCAGTGGAACAGCGCGCGATCGGTCACCGGACCTGACAGGTCCGAGGAGAACCCACAGCGCGCCGCGAACATGAAATCGATGCCGAGAATGTTGCCCTCGTCATCGAAGCCGACTTCGTAGTCTATGAGGAAGTCATGACGCTTGCCGGTGGCGATCATGTCGTCGTCGCGGTCGGGCCGGATTTTCACGGCGCGATGGTGCTTTTTCGCGGCGATGGCGGCCAATGCCGCAAACTGGTTGCCTTGCGTTTCCTTGCCGCCAAAGCCGCCGCCCATGCGGCGAATTTCCACCGTGATGGCGTTGCTCGGCACGCCGAGCGCATGGCTGACCATGTGCTGGACTTCGCTCGGATGCTGGGTCGAGGAATAGATGATGACATCCTGGTCCTCGCCGGGCACGGCCATGGCGATATGGCCTTCGAGATAGAAATGCTCCTGACCGCCGACGCGCATCTGCCCTTTGAGCTGGCGGGGTGCGGCCTTGATCGCTGCCGCGGCATCGCCGCGCTTCAGGGTCAGCGGCGGCGTGACCAGTTTGTCCTTCCGGGGATCAAGCTCGCCGATGTCGGTAACGAAAGCCAAATCCTTGTATTCGACCTTGGCCAACCTTGTGGCGCGGCGCGCTTGCTCGCGGGTTTCGGCAATGACGCAGAAGATCGGCTGGCCGTAGAATTGCACCTTGCCGTCGGCCAGCACCGGCTCGTCGTGACGGCCAGTCGGCGAAATATCGTTTTCGCCCGGCACATCCCTGGCCGTCAGCACGTCGACGACACCGGGGGCGGTGCGCACCGCCGACAGGTCCATGCTGGTGATGGTGGCATGGGTGGCAGCCGAAAGCCCAAGGCAGCCATGCAGCGTGCCGGCCGGTTCCGGC
Organism: Mesorhizobium kowhaii; assembly: GCF_042431665.1. Lineage (NCBI taxonomy): Bacteria > Pseudomonadati > Pseudomonadota > Alphaproteobacteria > Hyphomicrobiales > Phyllobacteriaceae > Mesorhizobium > Mesorhizobium kowhaii. The sequence goes on along the minus strand of NZ_JBHLYT010000013.1, from coordinate 245,732 downwards.
ATATCATCGATATAGACGGCAGTGCCGTTGACATGCTTGTGGGCGGAATCGTGGCGCTGGTCGGTGGCGACGCCGCCGGTGATCTTTTCAGCCCTGGGATTGGGGGTGGCGTGCTTGTTCATCATGCCGCCTCATGCCTTGAAACCTGGATCGGCTCCCTGGTGCCGCTGGTCTCGGCGAAGAAGCGCAGCAACAGATTGCGCGCCGCCAGGGCGCGATACTCGGCCGAGGCTCGCATGTCGGTCAGCGGGGTGAAATCCTTGGCATATTCGGCCATCGCAGCCTCAACCGTCTGCTCGGTCCACGGCTTGCCGAGCAGCGCCTTTTCGACTGCCGACGCCCGCTTCGGCGTCGCCGCCATGCCGCCATAGGCGATGCGCACATCGGCGACCGTGCCATCCTTGGCCAGCGTCAGGAAGAAGGCGCCGAGGGCTGCCGTGATGTCCTCGTCGCGGCGCTTGGTGATCTTGTGGACGGCGAATTTCGTGCCCTTGGCGGGAACAGGAACGTGCACCGCCTCGACGAACTCGCCTGATAGCCGGTCCTGCTTGCCATAGGCAATGAAGAAGGTTTCCAGCGGGATCGTCCGCCGCTTCTTGCCCTTGCGCAGCGTCAGGCGCGCGCCGAGTGCGATCAAGGGCGGTGGCGTATCGCCGATCGGCGAACCATTGGCGATGTTGCCGCCGATGGTGCCCATGTTGCGCACCTGTTCGCCACCGATGCGGTCGAACAGCGGCCCCAGCGTCGGGATGCGCTTGGCGAGCATCGAGAACGCCTCGGTGTAGGTGACGCCGGCGCCGATGGTGATGACGCCATTGTCTTCGGCGATGGTGCAAAGCCCGTCGAGATCGCCGATGAAGATCGCCGGCGAAATATCGCGCATGTGCCTGGTCACCCACAGGCCGACATCGGTCGAGCCGGCGACGATGGTGGCGCCAGGCTCCTTGTCCAGCACGGCGGCGAAATCGTCGACGTTGGCCGGCACGACGAGCCGCTTCTTGCCGGCGCCGATCTCGACCCGCGCGCCGTCACGCATGGCCTCCAGCCTTGCCGTAATCGCCTTGCGTTCCACCGCCAGCGGGTCTTTCGTCGCCTTGCCGTAGCTGGAAATGGCGCGGGCCGCGCGCATGATCGCCTCGTAGCCGGTGCAGCGGCAGAGATTGCCTTGCAAAGCCTTTTCGATGGCTTCATTCGACGGGTCTGATGATTTCATCCACAGGCCATAGAGCGACATGACGAAGCCCGGCGTGCAGAAACCGCATTGCGAGCCATGGAAATCGACCATCGCCTGCTGCACCGGGTGCAACTGGCCGGGACGGCCGCGCAGATGCTCGACGGTCACGACATGGGTGCCGTCCAGCGAGCCGAGGAAGCGGATGCAGGCGTTGACGCTTTCATAGACCAGCCCACTGGACGAGAGCTTGCCGACCAGCACGGTGCAGGCGCCGCAATCGCCCTCGGCGCAGCCTTCCTTGGTGCCGCGCAGCGAACGGTCGAGCCGCAGCCAGTCGAGCAAGGTCGCGTCTGATGCCACCGATGAAAGCACGACATCGCTGCCATTGAGAATGAAACGGATCTCGTTGCGGATGCTGACCTTGGCCATGCTTCAGCTCCCCCTGTAGGTCGAGTAGCCATAGGGCGAGACCAGCAGCGGCACATGATAGTGCACCGGTTCAGCCATGCCGAAGCGGATCGGTATCAAGTCGAGAAAGGCCGGTTTCGGCAGGCTCAACCCCTGCTGGCGCAAATAGTCGCCCGCGGCAAAGAGCAGTTCGTATTCGCCGGTGCGGAATTCCGCGCCGGCAAGCAGCGGCGCATCACAACGGCCGTCGGCATTGGTGACAACGGTCTTCAGATGTATCCGCGCGTCGCGCTCGAGGTGATAGAGCGCGATCGACAGCCCCGCCGCCGGCTTGCCGGTCGCCGTGTCGAGGACATGGGTCGTCAGACGCCCGCCATCGCCTATCGACGTTTCTGCCACTGGCCGCCTCCCATTTCCAATGTGAACGAACTGGCCCGGTACAGTCGAACATTACTGATGAATTGTGCGCCAATTAAAGGCGATGCATAAGTCCCGGTCGAGCGGAGTGCGACAAAAACACTTTCAAAAATTTTCGGGGGAATGCGCAAGCAGCCCTTTCGGTATCCTGATCATACTTCGGGCAATGCCCCGCGGGAGGAACGATGCGTTATATCAGAGACATGCGCGGCTATGGAGCCAATCCGCCGGATCCGAAATGGCCGGGCGGTGCGCATGTCGCCGTTCAGTTCGTCGTCAACTATGAAGAGGGCGGCGAGAACTGCGTGCTGCACGGCGACAAGGCATCGGAAGCCTTCCTCTCGGAAATCGTCGGCGCCGCACCCTGGGTGGGCCAGCGCCACTGGAACATGGAATCGATCTACGAATACGGCGCCCGCGCCGGCTTCTGGCGGCTGCTCAGGCTGTTCACCGAGGCCGAGGTGCCGGTGACCTGCTATGGCGTCGCCTCAGCACTTGCGCGCTCGCCCGACCAGGTCACGGCGATGCAGGAAGCCGGCTGGGAAATCGCCTCGCACGGGCTGAGATGGATCGACTATCGCGACCACAGCGCCGAGGACGAGCGCCGCGACCTCGAAGCGGCGATCCGCCTGCATTATGAGGTGACGGGCGCACGCCCGACCGGCTGGTACACGGGCCGCACATCGATCAACACCGTGCGATTGGCGGCGCAAGAAGGCGGCTTCGCCTATGTGTCGGACACCTATGACGACGAACTGCCCTACTGGTTCGAGCATGAGGGCGGCACGCAGCTCATCATCCCCTACACGCTTGATGCCAACGACATGCGCTTCGCCACGCCGCAAGGGTTCAATTCGGGCGACCAGTTCTTTGCCTATCTGAAGGACAGTTTCGACACGCTCTATGCCGAGGGCGAGGCCGGCCGGCCGCGCATGATGAACATCGGCCTGCATTGCCGCCTCGTCGGGCGGCCAGGCCGGGTGGCGGCGCTGAAGCGCTTCGTCGACTATGTGAAGTCGCACGACAAGGTCTGGCTGGCACGGCGCATCGACATCGCCCGCCACTGGCAAGAGAACCATCCCTATCGGCCGGCGGCATTGCGCCCCTCGAAGATGGAATTCGAGACGTTCGTCCACACCTTCGGCGGCGTGTTCGAGCATTCGCCCTGGATCGCCGAACGCGCCTACGAGCTGGAGCTGGGTCCGGCGCATGACACGTCGGGCGGCCTGCACAACGCGCTCTGCCGTGTCTTCCGTTCCGCCAGCGAGACCGAGCGGCTCGGCGTGCTCAACGCCCATCCCGACCTTGCCGGCAAACTGGCCAAGGCCAAACGGCTGACGGCGGAATCGACCCGGGAACAGGCCTCGGCCGGCCTCGACGCTCTGACCGACAAGGAACGCGAACTGTTTTCCAAGCTCAATGCCGCCTACGTCACCACCTTCGGCTTTCCTTTCATCATCGCGGTGAAAGGCAAGACCAGGCAAGAGATCCTGGCGGAATTCGAGGCGCGCATCGGCAACAGCCGCGGCGTTGAATTCGAGACCGCCTGCAAACAGGTCGAGCGCATCGCGCTGCTCCGCCTCAAGGACATGCTTCCGCAATAGGTTTGAACCCATGGATACAATCAGGATGCCCGACCGAACCTACTACGTGCCGCATGGCGGCCACCCCGGCCAGAGCGAGCTTCTGACCGGCCGCGCCGTCTTCACCGAGGCCTATGCCGTCATCCCCAGGGGGGTGATGCAGGACATCGTCACCAGCGCCCTGCCATTCTGGGACAAGACCCGCGTCTGGATATTGTCGCGACCGCTGTCCGGCTTTGCCGAGACGTTTTCGCAATACATTGTCGAGGTTGCGCCTGGTGGCGGCAGCGAGCGGCCGGAACCCGATGCCGGCGCCGAGGGCGCCCTGTTCGTGGTCGAAGGCGAGTTGACCGTTCTGCTCGCCGGCAAGAAGCATGTGTTGCGGCCGGGCGGCTTCGCCTTCCTGCCGCCGGCCAGCGGCTGGACGGTTCGCAACGAGAGCAAGGCCGATGTCCGCTTCCACTGGATCCGCAAGGCTTACGAGGCGGTCGACGGTCTCGACGCGCCGGAAGCCTTCTTCACCAATGAACAGGAAATCGCGCCAACGCCGATGCCCGGCACCGAGGGCCGCTGGGCGACGACACGTTTCGTCGATCCGGCCGATTTGCGCCACGACATGCACATGACCATCGTCACACTGGAACCCGGCGCGGTCATTCCGTTCGCCGAGACCCATGTCATGGAGCACGGGCTCTATGTGCTGGAAGGCAAGGCGGTCTACCGCCTCAACCAGGACTGGGTCGAGGTCGAGGCCGGCGACTATATGTGGCTGCGCGCCTTCTGCCCGCAGGCCTGCTATGCCGGCGGCCCGGGCAAATTCCGCTATCTGCTCTACAAGGACGTCAACCGCCATGCCAAGCTCGGCGGCGCCGGCATTGCAAGGCGGACGCCGTGACCCGCATCATCGCGCGGCCGCTGACCCGCGAAAACTTTGCCGCCTTCGGCGACGTCATCGACATGCGCGGCGACAACCACTACCCGATCAATGGCGGCAAGGCCGAGCGCTACCACGATCTCGCCACGGCGCAAGCGACAGGGCCGAACGCCCGCGTGCTGATCTCGATGGTGCGCGGCACGCCTTACGAATTGCCGCTGAAGCTGACCATGGTCGAGCGCCATCCCTTCGGCAGCCAGGCCTTCATCCCGCTGTCGCCGCGGCCGTTCCTGGTCGTCGTCTGTCATGACGGAGATGAGGGGCCAAGCGAACCGCAAGCCTTCATCACCGCGCCCGGACAAGGCATCAACTATTCGCGCAACCTGTGGCATGGCGTGCTGACGCCGCTCGGTGAGGCGCAGGATTTCCTGATTGTCGACCGTGGCGGCGACGGCTCCAACCTCGAAGAATTCCATTTCTCGCACGCCTACGAGATCCATCTCCCCGACGAGAGCCTGTAATGACCGACATTTCGCTGATCGACCGCCTGCTCGACGTCATCGAGCACGACATCGTGCCGAAGACGGCAGCAGGCGTTGCTCTCGGCAACAAGCTGTTCGGCGCGGCGATCCTGCGCAAGGACGACCGTTCGCTGGTGCTGGCCGAAACCAACAACGAGATGGAAAACCCGCTCTGGCATGGCGAGGTGCACTGCCTGAAGCGCTTCTACGAAATGCCGAAGGCTGAGCGCGTCGATACCAAAGACGCCATCTTCATCGCCACGCACGAACCCTGCTCGCTCTGCCTGTCGGCGATCACCTGGACCGGCTTCGACAATTTCTACTATCTATTCAGCCATGAGGATTCGCGCGACAGCTTCGCCATCCCGCATGATCTGAAGATTCTGAAGGAGGTCTTCACCCTCGATCCCGGCGGCTACAATGCCGAGAACGCCTATTGGAAGAGCTTTTCGATCCGCCGATTGGTGCGCTCGCTGCCGGAGGCCGAACGCCAGCGCCTGGAGACGCGCATCGGCAATATCTCGGCACGCTATGACGAATTGTCCGGCGCCTACCAGGCGAGCAAGGGCGACAACGACATTCCGCTGAATTGACGCGGATTGACCAGCCGAATTCGTCGGCTGGCCCACGACGCGATCCCATCGGCTCCATCATCTGGCGATCCTGGAGTCCCGCATGAAAACCGTCACCGAATTTCCCCGCAAGGTCGTCGAATTTCCCGACATGGGCATCGTCATGCCCGATGGCTGCCGGCTGTCGGCGCGGGTGTGGATGCCGGAAGATGCCGGCGACGACCCGGTGCCGGCGATCCTCGAGCACCTGCCGTACCGCAAACGGGACGGCACCATCTTTCGCGATCAGCTGACGCATCCCTATTTCGCAGGCCACGGCTATGCGTCGATCCGCGTCGACATGCGCGGCAATGGCGATTCCGAAGGGCTGATGGACGACGAATATTCCGAGCAGGAATTGCAGGATGCCTGCGACGTCATCGCCTGGGCGGCATCGCAGCCCTGGTGCAACGGCAATGTCGGCATGATGGGCATTTCCTGGGGCGGCTTCAATTGCCTGCAGGTGGCGGCCAAGCAGCCGCCGGCGCTGAAGGCTGTCATCAGCCTGTGTTCGACCGTCGACCGCTATGCCGACGACATCCACTACAAGGGCGGCTGCCTGTTGATCGAGAACTTCGGCTGGGCCTCGACCATGCTGTCCTATTCGTCACGGCCGCCGGACCCGTTGCTGGCCGGCGACAACCGATGGCGCGATCTGTGGCTGACCCGGCTGGAGAACCAACCCTTCTTGGCACCGCTGTGGCTGAAGCACCAGCATCGCGACGCCTATTGGAAACGCGGCTCGATCTGCGAGGATTATTCCGCCATCCAGGCCGCGGTGCTGTCGATCGGCGGCTGGCATGACGGCTACCGCAACACGATCTCGCACCTCGTCACCAACATCCCGTCTACGGTGAAGGGCATCGTCGGGCCGTGGATCCACAAATACCCGCACTACGCCGCCCCCAAGCCCGCCATCGGCTTTCTTCAGGAAGCGTTGCGCTGGTGGGACCGCTGGCTGAAGGGCATCGACACCGGTGTCGAGGCCGATCCGGCCTACCGCGCCTATGTCATGGACAGTGTCCGCCCGGCGCGCTGGCATCCCGAACGGCCCGGCCGCTGGGTGGCGGAGCAGGAATGGCCGTCGTCCACCGTCAAGACGCAATCGATCGATCTTATCCCCGACGGCAGCAAGCCCTCTATCGTCGCCTCGCCGCAGAGCTGCGGCCTCGCCGGCGGCGAGTATTTTCCGTTCACCTTCGGCCCCGAATTGCCCGGCGACCAGCGCCCCGACGACGCTTTGTCGGTGTGTTTCGACCAGCCGGAACTCGGTGAGGCGATCGACATCGTCGGCGCGCCCGAAGTCGAGGTGCGGCTGTCGTCCGACCGCCCGCAGGCAAACATCGCGATCCGGCTGTGCGATGTGCATCCTGACGGCGCCTCGGAACTGATCTCCTATGGCGTGCTCAATCTGACACATCGCAATTCGCACGAATTCCCCGAAGCGCTGGTGCCGGGCGAAACCGTGTCGGCGCGCGTGGTGCTCGATCAATGCGCCTATCGCGTGCCGGCGAGCCACCATCTGCGCATTGCCGTGTCGAATGCCTATTGGCCGATGATCTGGCCATCGCCGGAACCGGTGCGGCTGGCCTTGTCGGCGGCGACGCTGGCCTTGCCGCTGCGCCCCTTGGCGAGGGGCAACGAAGTGACGTTCGCCGAGCCGGAAGGCGCCACTCCCTGGGCGACCGAGACGATCCGTGCCGCCAATTCCGGGCGTCATGTCGATCGCGATGAGAAGACCGGAATTGTGACGCTTTCCATAACGGATGATTTCGGCGAAGTGCGCGATCTTGCCCACGGCCTGGCCCATGGCAGCATTGCCCGCGAGACCTGGACGATCCATCCCGACGATCCCCTGTCAGCCTCGGGAAAGACGCACTGGACGCAGACCCTGTCGCGAAATGGATGGTCGGTGCGCACCGAAACATTAGCCGAAATGCGATCGGACGCGCAAAACTTCATCGTCAGCGCCAGAATCGAGGCCTATGAGGGCGAAACTCTCGTTTTCGAGCGTAATTTCGAGGAAAGGGTGCCGCGCGCGCTCCTTTGAGCACGGATTTCGTTGGTCCAAATGCGACGTACGATTTACGCCACGGCATGTCGCATTCGGTCTTGCTTACCGCTTTCCCTTGCGGTCATTATTCTCCTCACAAGAAACAAGAAAAACGACCGCAGAGTCGAACCAACAGAGTGAGGAACTCAACATGTCAAACGAACTGGAATTCCTTAGCCGGCGAGTCGCTTCCGGCAAACTGAGCCGCCGCGATTTTCTCGGTCGGGCGGCAGCGCTTGGCGTCACCGCGACCTTCGCCAACTCGCTGCTTTCAGGCGCGGCGCGCGCGGCAGGTCCGGTCAAGGGCGGCACGCTGAAGGCCGGCCTGGTCGGCGGCGAATCCACCAATAGCCTCGATCCGGCGCTGATGATGACGCAGGTGCCGTTCGCCTTCGGCAAGTGCTGGGGCGAAATGATCGTCGAGCTCTCCCCCGACGGCAAGCTCGAGAACCGCATCGCCGAGGAGATCGGCGCGTCGGACGACGCCAAGACCTGGACGCTGAAAATCCGTGACGGCGTCGAATTCCACAATGGCAAGACCGTGACCGCCGAAGACGTCGCCGCCACGCTCGAGCGCCATTCGGACGAGAAGTCCAAGTCCGGCGCGCTCGGCTACATGAAGGGCATCGAGACCATCAAGGCGAGCGGCAAGGAAGTCGTGCTGACGCTGAAGGAGGCCAACGCCGACCTACCCTACCTGCTCAGCGACTATCACCTGATCGTCCAGCCGAATGGCGGCAAGGACAAGCCGGATGCCGGCATCTCGGCCGGCCCGTACGTGGTCAAGACCAACGAGCCCGGCGTGCGCCATGGCGGCGAGCGCTTCGCCAACTACTGGCAGGGCGACAAGATGGGTCATGCCGACCAGATCGAAGTCATCGTCATCAACGATGCGACTGCCCGCACGGCGGCCCTGCAGGGCGGCCAGGTCAACATGATCAACCGCGTCGAGCCGAAGATCGTCGACCTGATCAAGCGCCTGCCGGGCGTCACCATCCGCAACCACGCGGGCCCTGGCCACTACGTCTTCATCATGCATTGCAACACGGCACCGTTCGACAACAGCGACCTGCGCATGGCACTAAAGCTGGCGATCGACCGCGAGGAAATGCTGGACAAGATCCTGCGCGGCTATGGCTCGCTCGGCAACGACTTCCCGATCAATTCGTCCTATCCGCTGTTCACCGAGATCGAGCAGCGCAAGTACGACCCCGACAAGGCCAAGTTCCACTTCAAGAAGTCGGGCCATGATGGCTCCGTCCTGCTGCGCACCTCGGATGTCGCCTTCCCCGGCGCCGTCGATGCAGCACAGCTCTACCAGCAGAGCGCGGCCAAGGCCGGCATCACGCTGGAGATCAAGCGCGAGCCGGGCGATGGCTACTGGAACGAAGTCTGGAACAAGCAGCCCTTCTGCGCCTCCTACTGGGGCGGCCGCTCGACGCAGGACCAGATGTATTCGACAGCCTATCTGTCGACGGCGGACTGGAACGACACGCGCTTCATCCGTCCGGACTTCGACAAGATGGTGCTGGCGGCGCGCGCCGAACTCGATGAGGCCAAGCGCAAGCAGATGTACCACGACATGGCCGTCATGGTGCGCGACGACGGTGGCCTGATCCTGCCGATGTTCAACCAGTTCATCGACGCGACCGGCGCCAAGGTCGATGGCTGGGTCGATGATCCGCATCAGGAATTGATGAACGGCTACGCCCTGGCGAAGTGCTGGCTGCAGGCCTGAGCCGGCTTGCGGATATGTCTTCACCCATCCTGAAACTAATTGCCCAGCGCATTGCGCTGGGCATCGTCCTGTTGCTGGCCGTTTCGGTCCTGATCTTCGCCGGCACCCAGATCCTGCCCGGCGACGTCGCACAAGCCATTCTCGGACAATCGGCAACACCGGAATCGCTCGCCAACCTGCGCGAGCAGCTGGGCCTCAACGACCCCGCCTATATCAGGTACTTCCACTGGCTCGGCGGCGTCCTGACCGGCGATCTCGGCACAGCCATGTCGAGCGGCCAGGATATCGCGACGTCGATCAAGGGCCGGCTGTGGAACACGCTGTTCCTCGCCTTCTGGGCGGCGATCGTCGCCGTGCCGCTGGCGATCATCCTCGGCCTGATCGCCGTGCGCTACCGCAATGGCTGGGTCGACAAGCTGATCTCCGGACTGGCGCTGGCCTCGACCTCGTTTCCCGAATTCTTCATCGGCTATGTGCTCGTCTATTTCTTCGCCGTGAAGTGGCAGATCTTCCCCGGCATTTCGACCGTCTATGACGGCATGCCGTTCGGCGAGCGCATGCAGGCGATCGCCTTGCCGGCGACGGCGCTGACCTTGGTGGTGCTGGCCCACATGATGCGCATGACGCGCGCGGCGATCCTCAACGTCATGCAGTCGGCCTATGTCGAGACGGCGGAACTGAAAGGCCTGTCGGCCTTCAACGTCATCCGCAGGCATGCCTTCCCCAACGCGATCGCGCCGATCATCAACGTCGTCATGCTCAATCTCGCCTATCTCATCGTCGGCGTCGTCGTGGTCGAGGTGATCTTCGTCTACCCGGGCATGGGGCAGTATCTCGTCGACCACGTCACCAAGCGCGACGTGCCGGTGGTGCAGGCGGTCGGCCTGATCTTCGCCGCCGTCTACATCAGCCTCAACATCATTGCGGACGTAGCGGCGATCGTTGCAAATCCGCGTCTCAGACATCCAAAGTAGGGGGCGGATATGCTCGATATCAAACGCATCCCCATCCCCGCGCTGATCGGCATCGTGCTGACGGCACTGTTCGTGTTGGCGGCGCTCTTCGCACCCTGGATCGCGCCGCACGGCAATGGCGAAATCGTCGGCGACGTCTGGGAACCGATGTCGGCAACGCACTGGCTGGGCACCGACAATCTCGGCCGCGATCTCCTGTCGCGCATGATCTACGGTGCCCGCATCACTCTGTTCATCGCGGTGCTCGCCACCGCGCTGTCGTTCTCGCTCGGCGCCATCCTCGGCTTCTCGGCGGCGGTGTTCGGCGGCTGGTTCGACACGCTTTTGTCGCGCCTCGTCGACCTCCTGATGTCGATCCCGACGCTGATCATGGCTCTCGTCGTGCTCTCCGTGCTGCCGACCAACCTGGTAACGCTGATCCTGGTGATGGGTGTTCTGGACTCGACCCGAGTTTATCGTCTGTCACGGGCTGTCGCCGTCGACATCAACGTCATGGACTATGTCGAAGCGGCGAAGCTGCGCGGCGAAGGCAGCGCCTGGATCATTTTCCGCGAGATCCTGCCCAACGCACTGTCGCCGCTGGTTTCGGAGCTCGGCCTGCGCTTCATCTATGCCGTGCTGTTCCTGTCGACGCTGTCGTTCCTCGGCCTTGGCGTCCAGCCGCCGGATGCTGACTGGGGCGGCATGGTCAAGGAAAACAAGGACGGCATCGTCTTCGGCATAGCCGCCGCGCTCATCCCGGCGGCGGCAATCGCCATGCTGGCGATTTCCGTCAACCTGGTCGCCGACTGGGTGCTCAACCGGACGACAAGCCTGAAGGGAGGACGCGGGTGATGGCTGACAGCAAAGCGAAACCTGGCCTGCTGCTCGACATCCGCAATCTGCGCATCGAGGCCACTGTCTTCCCGCCTGGCGAGCCGCCGAAGAACATCGTGCTGGTGCACGATGTCTCGCTGACGCTGGAGAAAGGCAAGGTGCTTGGCCTGATCGGCGAATCCGGCGCCGGCAAGTCGACCATCGGCCTGTCATCAATGGGCTATGGCCGCGGTGGTGTGCGCATCACCGGCGGCGAGGTGATCCTCAACGGTCGCGACATCCTCAAGGGCGGCAAGGACGGTTTCCGCAAGCTGCGCGGCCGAGAGGTCTGCTATGTCGCACAATCGGCGGCAGCCGCCTTCAACCCGGCGCACAGGCTTATGGACCAGGTGGTGGAAGCCACCCTGCTGCACGGGACGGCGACGCGTGCCGAGGCCGAGAAGCGCGCCGTTGCGCTGTTCAAGAAGCTCAGCCTGCCGAACCCCGAAACCATCGGCGAACGCTTTCCGCACCAGGTCTCGGGCGGCCAGCTGCAGCGCGTGATGACGGCGATGGCGCTTTGCTCCGAGCCGGACCTGATCGTCTTCGACGAACCGACCACGGCGCTCGACGTGACTACGCAGATCGACGTGCTGGCGGCGATCAAGGACGCCATTCGCGACACTCATGTGGCGGCGCTCTACATCACCCACGACCTTGCCGTTGTCGCCCAGGTCTCGGACGAGATCATGGTGCTGCGCCATGGCCGGCTGGTTGAATGGGGCGGCACCCGGCAGATCATCAAAGAGCCGCGCCAGGAATACACCAACGCGCTGGTGTCGGTGCATGAGATCGAGCACGCCGAGCAGAAGCCCGGCTCAACGCCGTTCCTGTCGGTGAAGAACGTCACCGCCGCCTATGGCCGCAGCCACATCAAGGTGCTGAAGAACGTCTCGGTCGACATCTATCCGGGCCAGACGCTGGCCGTGGTCGGCGAATCCGGCTCCGGCAAGTCGACGCTGGCGCGCGCCATCACCGGCCTCTTGCCGCCCGAGGAAGGAACCGTCACCTTCGACGGGCGCCCACTGGCAAACCGGCTGGCCGATCGGCCGAAGGAAGACCTTCGCCAGCTGCAGATGATCTACCAGATGGCCGACGTGGCGATGAATCCACGCCAGACCGTCGGCACCATCATCGGCCGGCCACTCGAATTCTATTTCGGCATACGCGGCCGCGAGCGCGACAAACGCGTCGCCGAACTGCTCGACAAGATCGAGATGGGCAAGGGCTTTTCCGACCGCTACCCGGCCGAGCTTTCCGGCGGCCAGAAGCAGCGCGTCTGCATCGCCCGCTCGCTCGCCGCCAAGCCGAAGCTGATCATCTGCGATGAGGTGACCTCGGCGCTCGATCCACTCGTGGCGCACGGCATCCTGAAGCTGCTGCTCGAGCTACAGAAGGAGGAGAACGTCGCCTATCTGTTCATCACCCATGACCTCGCCACGGTGAAGTCGATCGCCGATTCGATCGCGGTGATGTATCGCGGCGAAGTGGTGCGCTATGGCCCGAAGAGCAAGGTGCTGGCGCCGCCCTTCGACGCCTATACCGACCTTCTCCTGTCATCGGTCCCAGAGATGGAGATCGGCTGGCTGGAAAAGGCGATCAAGGGACGGCGCATGGCCAGCGCGGGGAATTAGAGCAATTCCAAGTGTGAAACGGTAATGCGCTAGGCGAATGCTGGCTGAACGCCTGACGAACCTGGCTGTCAGGCCCGGGAACTTATCCCTACCCCTGTGACAAGACTGCAAGGAGCCGCCCATGGCGCTCAAGACCAAATTTTTGCTGATCATCCTTGACGGCGTGCCCTACAGGAACTGGCGCCGGCTGATGGGCAATCTCGAAGGCTGGGTGCAATCGGGCGAGGCGAGCGTCTGGAAGATGCGCTCCGTGCTGCCGTCGACCTCGGCCTGCTGCTATGCCTCGATCCACACCGGGGTTTCGCCACAGGTGCACGGCATCCTGTCCAATAAGAACCGGTTCCGCGTCGAACAACCCGACATCTTCTCCGAAGTCAGCAAGGCCGGTGGCAAGACGGGTGCGGTGACCCATTCCTATTGGTCGGAATTCTTCCGCGCCCATCCGTTCGACCTGGTCGAGGACATGGAATTCGACGAGCCGGGCGGACCGATCACGCATGGCCGGTTCCACACCATGACCGGCTACAATCTTCGCAACCAGATGACGCCGAGCGACGTCGACCTGTTCGCGACGCTGACCATGCTGACCAGGCGCCACGGCATCGACTACGGCATCCTGCACACCTGCACGCTGGACTCGATGGGCCACCGCTTCGGCCATGACTGCCACGAGATGGACCATGCGGTCTATGCGATGGACGGCATGCTGGCCGCCTTCCTGCCGCGCTGGATCGAGGCCGGCTACGAGGTCATGGTCACCGCCGACCACGGCCAGACCGATCGCGGCCATCATGGCGGCCATGACGACGAGATGCAGGATTTCGCGCTGTATTATTTCGGCGCCGGCAAAGGCCCGCAGGCCGAGACGTTGCTCGACCAGCTGCAACTGGCGCCGACCATCTTGAGCCGCCTCGGCGTGCCCGTGCCGGCGACGATGAAGGCGAAGCCGTTTTTGAGTTGAGCGGGCGCCTTCCCTTCACGCTTGTGAGGAGGGTGGATTGTCGCGAGGCACCAGCGTCGCCCGCCCTACGCTATGGCTTCGGGCGTTCGTCACTTCAATCGACAAATCGTTGTCGATTGACCCGCCTTCGGCGCGACGTTCCTCACCTCTGGCAACCGCCCCGCTCTTGAGTTAGCCTCCGCAAATTCCTTGGCGGAGGATGAACCTTTTTGGACCGATCAGCGACAGAGCAGACAGGAGCCAGGCGGCTCGACCGGCTATGACGGCGACGGAGACCGATCGCGCGCTTGTCGACCGGGTCGCGAAGGGCGACCGTGCCGCCGTGCGGCTCCTGTTCATGCGTCACCACGCGCGGGTCTACCGCTTCGTGGCGCGCCAGACGGGATCGGAAATGATGGCTGACGATATCGCGAACGAGGTGTTTCTCGAACTGTGGCGGCAAGCGCCAGGCTTCGAGGGACGCTCCGAAGTCTCGACATGGCTGCTCGGCATCGCCCGGTTCAAGGCGCTGTCTTCGCTGCGCAAGAAGAAGGAAGACTGGATCGACGACGAGGCCGCCGCCGCGGTGCCCGACAGCGCCGACACGCCGGAAGTCGTCACCATGAAGGAAGACAAGGCTGCCGCCTTGCGGCGCTTCGTCGACGCCTTGCCGGAAGAGCACCGCACGGTGATCGATCTTGCCTATTATCATGGGCAGTCGGTGGGCGAGATCGGCGAGGTGCTCGGCATTCCGGTCGCGACCGTCAAGACCCGGATGTTCTACGCCCGCAAGAAACTCGGCGAGGCCCTCAAGGCCGCCGGTTACGACAGGGGCTGGCCATGAGCGCCGCTGAAAAGATGTCACGCCGCGACGAAATGGAAACGCTGTTGCCGTTCTATCTGAACGGCTCGCTGGAAGGCTCGGACCTGGAAGCCGTCGAGGAGTGGCTGGCCAGCGATCCGGCGGCGATGGCCGCCCTTGGCGAGGCCGAGGCCGAATTTTCCGGCACCACGGCCGCCAACGAAGCGATCCGCCCGCCGGCCGATGCGCTGAGCCGCTTCGCCAGGGCGTTCGACGCCGAAGCCGGGCCAGCCCGCGCGCCGGCAAACTCGTCTTGGCTGGCGCAGGCCTGGGGCCGCTTCATGGCGGTGCCGGCCGGTGTCGCCTGGGCTGCGGCCGCGGTACTGCTGGCGCTGATCATGGTGCAGTCGTTTGTTCAGCCCGGCGGCAAGGGTAAGGATTTCGAGATTGCGGGTGCGGAAGGCGATCTGGCGAAAATGCCGTTCGCCCTGGTCAAGTTCAAGCCGGATGCAAAGATGTCGGATGTTTCCGGCTTTCTCGGCAGCAACGGGCTGAAGATCGTCGGTGGACCGACCGCCGATGGCGTGTTCCGGCTTGGCATTCCCGCTGCCAACGCAGCCGACTACACCAAGCAGCTTGGCCTTATTGCCGCCCAGCCTTTCACCGAGACTGTGATCGAGGGAAGGAAACCGGTTGATGGCGGCTGAGGCGGCGGTCATTCGATGTGCGGCAATGCTGGCGGCGGCGATGACAATCGCCGCCGTGCCTGCGTCGGCGCAGACCAACGCCCCCAATCCCCACGGCGCGAAAATCGACTGCAGCGACGCGAGCAATGCGGCAGGCGCTGACTGCGCCAAGGACGGCAGCGACACAAAGGGGGGATCGGGCGCGTCACAGACCGGCGTCGTCTTTCTGCCGGCCCTGATCGTCGACCTGTTCCCCAATCCTGTCGCCCCCCCGGCACCGATGCCAACACCACGGCCGGAGCCGGCGACGCCGCCTGCCAACAATCAAGCCGGCCCCCCTCCAAGTGGCCCGATCGTCTCGCCGACCGATCTCATCGCCGTTCAGCCGCCGCGCGCGGTGGTCGGCGATTTCGTGCCCGACGAGGTGCTGGTGACGGTCGACGGCGATGCCGGCGCCGTGCAGCAGATCGCCGCGTCCTTCGGTCTCCAGGTGCGCTCGCAGCGCCAGTCGCGGCTGCTTGGCACCACGCTGGTGCGCTTCGGCATTCCCGATGGCCGCCCTGTCGGCGTCGTGCTCGCGCAATTGGCCGCCGACGGCCGCACACAGCGGCGCGAACCCAATCATGTCTATTCGCTGCAGCAGGCCGCCAGCATCGTCAACTATGCCTTCGAGCGCATCGCGCTCGACTCCAAACAGGCCAGCGGCGAAAACGTCCGCATCGCGGTGATCGATACCGGCATCGACGACAGCAATCCGGCGCTGTCCGGCGTCATCGCCGGGCAGTTCGACGCCATGCCCGACGTTCCGATCGAAAAGCGCGATCATGGCACGTCGGTCGACGGGCTGATCGCCGGTGTCGGCGCGCTGGAGGGCATGGCGCCAGGCGCCAGGATCTACCACGCCCGCGCCTTCGAGGGTGGCAAGTCGACCATGGACGTCATCCTGTCGGCGCTCGACTGGGCGGCGAGCCAAGACGTTCGCATCATCAACATGAGCTTCGTCGGGCCGAAGAACGACCTGCTCGGCGTCGCCTGCAGCAATGCGCGGGCGCTCGGCATCATGCTGGTCGCGGCCGCCGGCAACAACGGGCCTAAGGCGCCCTATGGCTACCCGGCCGCGTTCGACGGCGTCATCGCGGTGACCGCCACCGACGCCAGGGACGGGCTGATGCCGCAGGCCAATCGCGGCGCCTATGTCTTCATCTCGGCGCCTGGCGTCGAGATGGTGGCGCCGAGCGGCGCCGGCTCGGACGTGGTCACCGGCACCTCGTTCGCGGCGGCGATCGTGACCGGCGCCATCGCCAATCTCATCCATGCCGCGCCCGACCGCTCGGCCGACGGCATCGAGAAGGCGCTGGCGGCAACGGCCAGGGATCTCGGCCCCAAGGGGCGCGACAATGATTTCGGCTACGGCCTGCTCGACATCAAGGCGGCTGAGTCTGCGAAGGACTAGTCCGCGACGGCTCAAGTCGCCGTTTGCCTAGAGCGGTTCATCGTTTCAAGGAAACGCCGACCCGCTCTATCTGTTTGTTTTGACGCAATTCCCTAAGGGAACGCGCTACGCGCTTTTCCCAGGAAAACCGTTTCACACTTTTCCTGGAATTGCTCCAGGACGTACCAGAAAATAGAATGCGACGATGTGCGTGATCATCAGCAGCGGTACGTAGATGATCGGGATCGCGTAGGTGGCGCCCAGTTCCCCCGCGCGTGCGGGAAGGCCGAGCTGGACGGCGTGGTAGTAGTCGACGATGAGGTCGACCGTGCCTACGAGATTGAAGGCGACGACGAACGCCCAGAAGAGCTGAGGTATCCTCACCGTGAGCAGCGCCAGCATGGCCAGCACCCCGGTTGCGAAGTCGCCATAGGCGGCGAACATGGCGAAGCCGGCCGGCAGATTGGGACTTACGACGCCCGGAACGAGGAAGACGAGCCCGAAGAAGCGGAAGCTGTGCAAAGTTGCAATAACGCGTTGCGCCGCGACCCGGTCCATCGACCTCAGCCACGGGAGACCGTATGCACCGAGGCAAAGCAGCCACGCGACATAGCCCAGAACGAGATGGGTTTGGAACACGACTTCCGTGGACATCTGGCCTTCTCTCAACAGTTGGTTCACGCGGCCTCGGACATCGCGCTTGGGACGCAGGCAGCCGCTCTGGCAGCTTCAATCGATTACCTAAGCCCGCTTCCATAATTCGACTATCCGCTGTAATCACAACAGCCCATGAAGCAGAACTACACAGTCCGACACGGTGCGCTGGAGGGCGTCGAGGCGTTCCTGGCTGTCGCCAGGCACCGCAACTTTCGCCGTGCCGCCGCGGAGCTCGGCGTGACGCCGTCCGCGGTGAGCCAGGCGGTGCGCGCGCTGGAAGCTCGCATGGGCACGGCGATGTTTGTCCGCACGACGCGGAGCGTCGGCTTGACCGAGCCTGGTCAGCGGTTCCTCGACCGTGCCGGCCCAGCCTTCGAGGAGCTCGTCGCGGCCGGCGAGGCGGTGCGCGATGCCGGCCAGCGGCCGACCGGGCTGCTGCGCCTGTCCGTGCCCCGCGCCGTCGTGCCGTTGATCCTGGAGCCGATGATCGCGTCGTTCTGCCGAGCCTATCCCGAGATCGAGCTGGAGATCGCCGCGAGCGACGAGATGGTCGATCTCGCGACCGGAGGGTTCGATGCCGGCATCCGGCTCGGCCAGTTCATCGCGGCCGACATGGTCGCGGTGCGGCTCACTCCGCCGTTCGCGTTCGTGGTCGTCGGCAGCCCTGACTATCTCGAGCGCCACGGCCGCCCCGAGCGTGTCGACGACTTGCGCCACCACGCTTGCCTGCGCTTGCGCCGTTCGAACGGCGCCATTGCGCCCTGGGCCTTCGTCGACGGCAACGGGGCGATCGAGGCGATGGTCTCAGGGCCGATGATCGCACACGACTATCCGACGTTGCTTGGGGCCGCGATGCAAGGCGTCGGGCTGGCGCAGACGCCTCGACCTGTCGCCGAACGTCCGATCGCCGAGGGAAAACTCGAGCCGGTGCTGGACGGCGTCGCCGCCTCGACGCCGGGCGTCTTCCTCTATCATCCCGGCAAGCGCCAAGTCCTGCCGAAGCTGCGCGCCTTCATCGATCACCTCAAATCCGCGGCCTGAGACAATCCGACCAACTGTCTTTCCGACTTGTTCGGTCCTCAGGCCGGCGCGCCGGCGACCGATCCCCTGACCACCAGGTCGACCGGCCAGACCTCGCCACGAACGCCCTCCTCCAATCCCGAAATCCGTGCCGCCAGCCGCTCGGCGACGCGCGCGCCAGCGAGACGGATCGACGAGCGCGTCGTCGACAGCGGCACGGAGAAATTCTCCGGCCTCAGCCAGGGAAAGACGTCGTCGTGGGCGATCAGCGACACATCGCCAGGAATGGTCAGGCCGAGGTCGCGCACCGCGCGCACGACGCCCAGCGCCATGATCAGGCTGGAGCAGACGATCGCGGTCGGCGCGTCGCCCGCCTCCAGCAAGCGCCTGGTGGCGCGATAGCCGTTCTCCTCGGTCATGACCACCGAGCAGACATGGCGTTCGCCCAATGCCAGCCCGCTCGCCGCCAGCGCCCGGCGCACCCCGCGCTCGCGGTGGATGGCAAAGGTCTCGCGGTCGTCACCATTGATCAGCGCCAGCCGCCGGTGGCCGAGTTGGATCAACAGCCGCGACGCCTCGTGAAAGGCGCCCTCATTGTCGATGTCGGTGAACGGATAATCGAAATCGAAGCCTTCGCTGCGGCCGTGGACGATGAAGGGAATGCCGAGCGTGTTGACCAGCGCCACGCGGCGGTCGGCGGGCCTTGGCGAGGAAATGTAGACGGCGTCGACCTGCCGGTTGGCGACGATGCGCCGGTAAGTCGTTTCCTGGTCGTCGGCATCGGCCGGCGACAGCACCAGGTCCAATTCATGCGAGCGGGCATAATCGCCGAGGCCGGACAGGAACTCGACGAAATGCGGATCGATGTCGACGGACGCACCGGTCGGCAGGACATAGCCGATCATGCCGGTCTTGCCCGTCGCCAGCCGGCGCGCGCTGGGGTTGGGACGATAGCCATGGCGCTTGGCGGCGTCCATCACCCGCCGGCGCGTTTCCTCGTTGACCTCGGGATAGCCGTTCAGGGCACGACTTACCGTGGTTTGCGAAAGCGCCAGCATATGGGCGAGCTGCTTGAGGTTCACAGGAGGCCTCCACGCCTCAAAGCGCTTTTAATTCGATTGGATCTGGGCTCCACGAGGGGCGCAGCGATATGAAGATAAGCATAGGCGTGCTTTGGGCGAGTTTGAAACAAAAATTACTGCTGCACTGCCATAAATACATGCTGCAGCGCACTTTTCGCGTCTCGCAAGCCCAAAATTAAATCGATTAGCCAGCCACCCTCTTGACTTCCGAGCGATTCAATGGCGTGATCAAGAAAGCCAAAGCGCTTTGGAAGACTCTTCGAAAGGTTGCGGTTCCTTTGCGACTGAGTCACAGTCCTGCGGCGTCGGCGGGCGGAATGGAGGTTCCGTCCGGTGTTTGTGACCCACTGGGAGGAATACCGATGAAGAAAATGCTTTTGCTGGGTGCTGCGTTTGCCACGCTCGCCCTGAACGCGCCCGCGCAGGCCGAACTGAAGTTCAAGCCGGGCGAGGATCCGCGCTTCAACTGGGCGAACTACGAAGAGCTCAAGAAAGTCGATCTCAAGGGTGAGACGCTGTCGATCTTCGGACCGTGGCGCGGTGAGGACGAAGGCCTGGTGCGCGGCGTTCTCGACTATTTCTCGGAAGCCACAGGCGTCGAGATCAAATACTCCTCCTCGGAGAATTACGAGCAGCAGATCGTCATCGACACGCAGGCCGGCAGCCCGCCCAACATCGCCGTGCTGCCGCAGCCGGGCCTGATCCAGGACCTGGCATCCAAGGGCCTGCTGACGCCACTGGGCGACGACACCGCCAAATGGGTCAAGGACAATTACGGCGCCGGCCAGTCATGGGTCGACCTCGGTACCTTCAAGGACAAGGACGGCAAGCCGGGCTTCTTCGCCTTCCCCTACAAGGCCGACGTGAAGTCGCTGGTCTGGTACTCGCCGGATAATTTCGAGGAAGCCGGCTACAAGGTGCCGAAGACGCAGGAAGAACTCGCCGACCTCGAGAAGAAGATCATCGCCGATGGCGG
This sequence comes from Mesorhizobium kowhaii, assembly GCF_042431665.1. Lineage (NCBI taxonomy): Bacteria > Pseudomonadati > Pseudomonadota > Alphaproteobacteria > Hyphomicrobiales > Phyllobacteriaceae > Mesorhizobium > Mesorhizobium kowhaii. Next base: position 225,295 of record NZ_JBHLYT010000013.1, on the reverse strand, counting down.
CAAGCCGTGGTGCATCGGCCTCGGCTCCGGCGGCGCCACCGGCTGGCCGGCGACCGACTGGGTCGAAGACCTGATGCTGCGTACCCAGGCTCCGGACGTCTACGACAAATGGGTGAAGAACGAGATCCCGTTCAACGATCCCGCGGTGGTCAACGCCATCGACATCTTCGGCAAGATCGCGACCGACGACAAGATGGTCGACGGCGGCGCCAAGGCGGTTGCGGCGACCGATTTCCGCGACAGCCCGAAGGGCCTCTTCTCGGTCCCGCCGAAATGCTACCTGCACCATCAGGCGTCATTCATCCCGACCTTCTTCCCGGAAGGCACCAAGGTCGGCCAGGACGCGGACTTCTTCTACTTCCCGCCCTATGCCTCCAAGCCTGAACTGGGCACGCCGGTGCTCGGCGCCGGTACGCTGGCGATGATCACCAAGGACTCAAAGGCCGCGCGCGCCTTCATCGAATTCCTGAAGATGCCGCTCGCTCACGAGATCTGGATGGCCGAGGGTGGTTTCGTGACGCCGTTCAAGGGAGTCAACAAGGCTGCCTATGCCAGTGATGCGCTGAGGAAGCAGGGCGAAATCCTCGCCAATGCCTCGACCTTCCGCTTCGACGGTTCCGACCTGATGCCGGGCAAGATCGGCGCCGGCGCCTTCTGGACCGGCATGATCGACCTGGTCGGCGGCAAGTCCGCGCAGGATGTCGCCACCGACATCCAGAAGAGCTGGGACGCGATCAAGTAGCGGCTGGCAAGCAGCGGCCGTCCGGCTCGGCGACCCTACCATTCTCGCACTGGATCCGGGCCCTGCCGGCCCGGATCCGACGGCGGCCCGTGCCGCAGCCTTTCGTCATGAGCGCATAGACATGAAGCGCAATCGGCATGTGAACAGGTTTCCATCGCCGATGACGCTCCAAACAACTGAATCGGCGCCTGGTCCCGTCACCAAGGTCATTCCTTGTCGGATCATGCGCAGGGGGAGGGACCCATGGCGGCTCAGATTTTCTCGGCCATATTCGTCATCATCGTCGGGGTCGGCGGTTGCGTCGCCTATTTCTGGGGCGCCAACAAGCTGGTCGACCTGATATTCCCGTCGCGCGGCGTCGCCGGCGCCGCGGCCATCGACAATCTGCGCCGGCAAGGGCTGGTCCGGCCTTGGCTGTTCGTCGGTCCGGCGATGATCATCCTGACCATCTACCTCATCTATCCGGTGGTCGAGACGCTGCGGCTGTCATTCCTCGATCGCGGCGGCATAAACTTCGTCGGCTTCGCCAATTATGAATGGGCGTTCGGCGATCGCGAGTTCCGCAACTCGATCCTCAACAACATCGTCTGGCTGGCGGTGGTGCCGGCCGCCTGCACCTTCCTCGGCCTGATCATCGCCGTGCTTACCGACAAGATCTGGTGGGGCACGATCGCCAAGAGCCTGATCTTCCTGCCGCTGGCGATCTCTTTCGTCGGCGCCAGCGTGATCTGGAAATTCATCTACGAGTACCGTGGCGAGGGCCAGACCCAGATCGGCCTGCTCAATGCCATCATCCAGCATTTCGGCGGCCAGCCGCAGGTCTGGATATCGCTGCCGTTCTGGAACAATTTCTTCCTGATGGTGATCCTGATCTGGATCCAGACCGGCTTTGCCATGGTCATCCTGTCTTCCGCCTTGCGCGGCATCCCGGAAGAGACGCTGGAAGCCGCCGTCATCGACGGCGCCAATCCGTTCCAGATCTTCTGGAAGATCATGGTGCCGCAGATCTGGGGCACCATCGCCGTCGTCTGGACCACGATCACCATTCTGGTGCTCAAGGTGTTCGACATCGTGCTGACCATGACCAACGGCCAGTGGAACAGCCAGGTGCTGGCCAATCTGATGTTCGACTGGATGTTCCGTGGCGGCGGCGATTTCGGCCGTGGCGCCACCATCGCCATCATCATCATGATCGCGGTCATTCCGATCATGGTCTGGAACATCCGCCAGGCGAACAAAGAGACGGGAGGACATTGAGATGGCCGTTGCGACCGGAAATTCCTTCGCCAGCCGCTTTGGCGTCCACATTGCCGTCTTCATCTTCGTCGCCATCTGGACCATACCGACGCTCGGCATCCTGGCCTCGTCGCTGCGCGACAAGGACCAGATCATCGCCTCGGGCTGGTGGAACTCGTTCTCCAGTTCCACCCAGACGGAAGCCGGCCGGCTGCCGGCCGCCTCGACGCAAGTCGAAAAGGACGGCAAGTTCGTCCTTCAAGGCAACATCTTCGGCGACAGCGCTCACCGCAACATCAGCGCCTTTGGCGTCAAATCGGCGGCACCGACGCAATATCCCGCCGGCACGTCAGCCGATCTCGGCGACGGCGTCACCCTGCAGCTCAACGCCGACGGCAGTTTCGTCATGGCCTCGCCCAAGGCTTTCGAAGGCGATCGCGGCCAGCGCGTCTACTATGCCTCCTCGGCACCGCCGAAGTTCACCACCGACAACTACAAGACCGTGCTGTTTTCGGAAGGCATCGGACGGTCGTTCATGAATTCGCTGACCGTCACCATCCCGGCGACCGTCATCCCTATCCTGATCGCCGCCTTTGCCGCCTATGCATTGGCCTGGATGCGCTTTCCCGGCCGGGCGCTGTTGATTGCGGTCATCATCGGACTGCTGGTGGTGCCGCTGCAGATGTCGCTGATCCCGCTGTTGAAGCTGTACAACGGCGTCGGCGCTTTCTTCGGCATGCCGTCGAAAACCTATCTCGGCATCTGGCTGGCGCATACCGGCTTCGGCTTGCCCTTCGCCATCTACCTGCTCAGGAGCTACATTGCCGGTCTGCCGCGCGAAATCATGGAATCGGCGCGCATCGACGGCGCCAGCGATTTCGAGATCTTCGTCAAGATCGTGCTGCCGCTGTCCTTCCCGGTGCTGGCCTCGTTTGCCATCTTCCAATTCCTGTGGGTATGGAACGATCTGCTGGTGGCGATGGTTTTCCTGGGTACAGAGGCAGACCAGATCGTACTGACCGCCAAGCTCAACGCGCTGCTCGGCTCACGCGGCGGCGATTGGGAGATCCTGACGACATCGGCTTTCGTGACCATCATCGTGCCGCTGATCGTGTTCTTCTCGCTGCAGCGCTATTTTGTCCGCGGGCTGCTTGCCGGCTCGGTGAAAGGAGGCTGAGACAATGCAATCCGCTTTGAAGGCCAGTTCGAAGCCTGACCTCGCCATCGATCGCGACTGGTGGCGGGGTGCGGTGATCTACCAGATCTATCCGCGCAGCTACCAGGACTCGAACGGCGACGGCATTGGCGACCTGAAGGGCATCATCGGCCGGCTCCCCTACATCGCGGCACTCGGTGCGGATGCCATCTGGATTTCGCCGTTCTTCAAGTCGCCGATGAAGGATTTCGGCTACGACGTCACCGATTACTGCGACGTCGATCCGATGTTCGGCACGCTGGCCGACTTCGACGCGCTGACCGCCGAAGCACACAGGCTGGGCTTGAAGGTGATGATCGACGAGGTACTGTCGCACACCGCCGACAATCATCCATGGTTCAAGGAAAGCCGGTCGAGCCGCAACAACCCGAAGGCAGACTGGTACGTGTGGGCGGACGCCAGGCCGGACGGCACGCCACCCAACAACTGGCTGTCGATCTTCGGCGGCTCGGCGTGGCAATGGGACACCAGCCGCCAGCAATATTACCTGCACAACTTCCTGGCCGAACAGCCCGATCTCAATTTCCACAACCACGAGGTCCAGAACGCGCTGCTCGACGTCACCCGCTTCTGGCTGGAGCGTGGCGTCGACGGCTTCCGGCTCGACACCATCAATTTCTACTTCCACAGCCAGGGTCTGGAAAACAATCCGCCGCTGCCGCCCGAGCAGCGCAACGACCAGACCGCACCCGCGGTCAATCCCTACAACTACCAGGACCATCTCTACGACAAGAGCCGCCCTGAAAACCTCGGCTTCCTCGAACGCTTCCGCGCCCTGCTCGATGAATATCCGGCAACCGCCGCGGTCGGCGAAGTCGGCGATTCGCAGCGCGGGCTGGAAGTGGTGGCGGCCTATACGGCCGGCGGCAAGCGCGTGCACATGTGCTATTCCTTCGACTTCCTGGCGCCGGAAAAGATCAGTGCGGCCAAGGTCCGCTCGGTGCTGGAATCCTTCGGCAAGGTCGCCAGCAACGGCTGGTCGTGTTGGGCCTTTTCCAACCATGACGTGATGCGCCCGGCCTCGCGCTGGGCGGCAGGCGAAGCCGATCCGACCGCCTATCTCAAGGTCATTTCGGCGCTGCTGATGTCCTTGCGTGGCTCGGTCTGCATCTACCAGGGCGAGGAACTTGGGCTCGGTGAAGCCGACCTCCGCTTCGAGGATCTGCAGGACCCCTACGGCATCCGCTTCTGGCCGGAATTCAAGGGCCGCGACGGCTGCCGCACGCCGATGGTGTGGGACGGCAGCGCCAGGAATGGCGGCTTCTCCTCGGCCAAGCCCTGGCTGCCGGTGCCGGCCAAGCATCTGTCGCAAGCGGTCAATGTCCAGCAGGGCGACGAGACCTCGCTGCTCGAGCACTACCGGCGCTTCCTCACCTTCCGCCGCGCCCATCCGGCGCTGGCCAAGGGCGACATCACATTCATCGACAGCGAGGGCGACACCGTCGCCTTCACGCGCCGCGCAGGCAACGAGCAGATCGTCTGCGTCTTCAATCTGGGAGCCGGGCCAACCAAGGTTGACCTTGGCAACCGATCGCTGCAACCTTTGCCCGGGCACGGATTTTCGGGGCAGGCGAGCACTGGTTCCATACAGCTCGGCGGCTACGGCGCCTGGTTCGGGCGCATCGACTGAATTTCAAATCACTTGAATTTCAAATTACTGGGAGGAAACCAATGGCCGATGTCACGCTAAGACAAGTGAAGAAGTCCTACGGCAATCTGAACATTCTCCACAGCATCGACCTCGATATAAAGTCGGGCGAGTTCATCGTCTTTGTCGGCCCGTCGGGCTGCGGCAAGTCGACATTGCTGCGGTCGATCGCCGGGCTTGAGGAAATCACCTCCGGCGAACTCAAGATCGCCGGCGAGGTGGTGAACGACGTGCCGCCGTCGAAGCGGGGCATCGCCATGGTGTTCCAGTCCTACGCGCTCTACCCGCATATGACCGTCTACGACAACATGGCGTTCTCGATGAAGATCGGCAAGGAGAACAAGGCCGAGATCGACCGCCGCGTAAAGCAGGCCGCCGAAATCCTGCAGCTGACCAAATATCTCGACCGCCTGCCCAAGGCGATGTCGGGCGGCCAGCGCCAGCGCGTCGCCATCGGCCGCGCCATCGTGCGCAATCCGAAAGTGTTCCTGTTCGACGAGCCGTTGTCGAACCTTGACGCGGCGCTGCGCGTTGCCACCCGCATCGAAATCGCCAAGCTCAAGGAATCGATGCCCAACACGACCATGATCTACGTCACCCATGACCAGGTCGAGGCGATGACGCTGGCCGATCGCATCGTGGTGCTCAAGGAAGGCCATATCGAGCAGGTCGGCACGCCGATGGATCTCTACAAGAAGCCCGGCAACCTGTTCGTCGCCCAGTTCATCGGCTCGCCGGCTATGAACATCCTGCCGGCGACCATCGACAAGACCGGCAACCCGACCGTGGTCAGCCATGTCGGCGGCCGCAAGGCAAGCGTGCCGATCGCGACGCCGGCTTCGGCAAAGGGTGCTGCTTTGAGCTTTGGCGTGCGGCCGGAAGATCTGATCATCGCCAGCGGCGCGGACTATCTTTTCGAGGGAACGGTGGACTATGTCGAGCAGCTCGGCGAGGTCCAGCTTGTCTATGTCGACATCGGCCGCGCCGACCTGCCGCTGGTGACCAAGATGCCAGGCAATGTCGAGGTCAAGCGCGGGGCGACGCTGCGGCTGAGCGCGGACGCCAGCGACCTTCACATCTTCGACGCGGACGGGCACTCCTTCTCGCTCCGTCAGCCGGAAGCAAAGGCGGCCTGAGGTCAGGACATCGGAGGCCGTATAAAAGACAAAGAGCGGCGGGCACAGGCCCGCCGCTCTTGTTTGGAGATCAGCTTCGGTTGTTAGTGGCCGAAGAGGTTCCGGTCGCTGCCCTGAGGGGCGGACTTCTGTACGTCGCCCGACGAATTGAGCAGCTTGCCGACGAAACCACCGGTGTTGCGGATCGAGCCCGTATGCGAGCTGTCAACCGACGTGACCGCGGGCTGATTGGCACCATCGGAGCCAAAGTTGTCGCTGCCGGCGAAAGCGCTACCGGAAAGCGCCAGAACGGCAGCGGTAGCAATAAGGATCTTGTTCATTTTAGTCTCCTGAATTTTTCGAGCCTCTCCAAGGCGGCGGGACAGACCCGCCGTCCGCGGGGAGTTGGCTGTTAGTTGTTGCCGAACAGGTTGCGGTCACTGCCCTGAGCGGGCGTCTGAGCAACCGGTTGCGACGTCTTGGTGGAAGCCGTGTACGAGTGGTCAACCGCGGCTGCAGGCTGTTTGGCGCCGTTCGAACCATAGTTGTCGCTGGCGGCGAAGGCGCTGCCGGAGATGGCCAGAACGGCGGCGGCGGCGATGAGGATCTTGTTCATTTTAGCTCTCCTGAATTTCTGGATTTCACCAGGGCGGCGGAGCGAGGCCGACGCCCTCTGGGAATCGGCTGTTAGTGGCCGAAGAGGTTACGGTCGCTGCCCTGGACAGGCGTCTGAGCAGCCGGTTCCGACTTCTTGACCGAAGCGGTGTAGGAGCTGTCGACAGCGGTGGCTGCCGGGGCGTTCGAACCATAGTGGTCGCTACCGTTAGCGAAGGCGCTGCCGGAAATGGCCAGAACGGCGGCGGCAGTGAGAATGATCTTTTTCATTTTTTGGTACTCCAGTATTTCTTATTTTTGCCGTCCGTCTAGCGGCGTGTCTTGGGATGAAATCGCGTCGTTCGGACAGCCCCGATGTGGGAAAGCCATCCAGCCATTTCCAATCACGAAGTTGTTCCGCGTGGACCAAGAATCTGCCACTTGAAATTGCGCCAGGAGTTTCCACACTCAATGTTTTTCTGATTTATATCAAAGAGTTGTATGAAACCGCCGGCCAGATCACCAACTGTGTCGGAGGCCCAGTGTTCACCCGTCCTGCACGCACCGTCAACAGAAACGAACCGTTCGGTTCGATTTTAGATGCTGCTAATAGTCACTTTTCGAAACCGTTAACCTTTTTTGGCCCCTGGCAAGGGGTCGAACTCGAGGAGATTGCAGCCGGCTATGGCTGCCGAAGAGATAGGATTTCGGCCCGGCAATCGCCAACCTGGGCGTTTCGCACACGTGTCGCGCCGCATGGATACGATGTCGTTTTCATGCCGATGACGCGCCCGCGATCGTGATTAGATCATGTCATCTCAGGTGCCGCTTCGTGACGACGAGGCGGAGAATTGGGAAGCCGGTCAGAATCCGGCGCTGCCCCCGCAACGGTGGTGGAGTTCAAGTCGCAACGGGAGACCACTGGGCAATCGCCTGGGAAGGTGTCGCGATGGTCCGCAAGGACAACTCCAGAGCCCGGAAACCAGCCCGAGATGTTTGAACTCGACTGATCGCGGTGGGCGGTCAAGAGGTGGATAGTGCATGTCCGGCGCATCGCCGGCCTGCGTCCGATCCTTCCTCCGTCACCACCAGTTCAGTCCTTAGATAACGAGGACAGGACATGGATGCTCGCAACGACATGCTGAGGCTCTTGAGTGGGCGCCGGCAAGGCTTTTCGCTGGAACAGCCCTTCTACACCGATCCAGACTATTTCAAGCTCGACATGGAGCTGATCTGGTATCGCGACTGGCTGTTCATCGGCCATGATTGCGAACTGCCGAAGCCGGGCAGCTACATCACGGCACAGATCGGCGACTATCCGGTCGTGCTTGTCCGCGACCAGCAAGGCAAGATCAACGCCTTCCACAATTCCTGCCGCCATCGCGGTAGCCGCGTCTGCAATTCCGACAAGGGCACGGCGGCAAAGCTGGTCTGCCCTTATCACCAATGGACCTATGAGCTGGACGGAAGGCTCTTGTTTGCCAGGCAGATGGCCGACGGTTTCGACAAGAGCCAGTTCGGCTTGAAGCCCGTCGCCTGCGAAAGCGTCGGCGGCTACATTTTCATCTGCCTGGCCAAGGAGCCGGCGGATTTCGCGCCGATGCGGGCGGTGATCGAGCCTTACCTTTTGCCGCACCGGCTGCGTGAGGCCAAGGTGGCGTTCGAATCGACCATTGTCGAGAAGGGTAACTGGAAGCTGGTCTGGGAAAACAACCGCGAGTGCTACCATTGCGCCGGCAATCATCCGGAGCTCTGCAAGACTTTCCCGGAAGCGCCCACGGTGACCGGCGTGCAAGGCGCCGACAGCGACCCGGAAATGCTTGCGCACTGGGCGAAATGCGAAGCGGCCGGCCTGCCGAGCAAATTCCGCATCGATCCGGCCGGACAGTACCGCGCCACCCGCGCGCCGCTGCTGCGCGATGCCGTCAGCTACACGATGACGGGAAAGCGCGCGGTCAAGAAGAACCTATCCGACAGCGTTTCGACCGACCGCATCGGTTCCTTGCTGCTCTATCACTATCCGACGACCTGGAACCACATCCTGGGCGACCACGCCGTCACCTTCCGGGTGCTGCCGATCAGCGCCACGGAGACCGCGGTGACGACCAAATGGCTGGTCCACAAGGATGCGGTCGAGGGCGTCGACTACGATCTCGCCGAGCTTACCCATGTCTGGACCGAGACCAACGATCAGGACCGCCGCATCGTCGAGGAAAATGCCTTCGGCATCCTGTCGCCCGCCTACGAGCCCGGCCCCTATTCGGAGCTGCATGAGGGGGGCGTGATCCAGTTCGTCGAGTGGTACGCGTCGTTCATCGGTCCGCGCCTTGCCGAAGGCGGCCGGCCGGCGCTGCGCAGCGTTGCCTAATGCATGTCGCTCAAAAGTGGCCCCGGTTTCGAGACAACGACATGCATACAAACAAAGACTTAAAGCGCGGCGCATGAATCCGTTTCGACGCGACGCGCTTTAGGGCATGTCGCCCAAAAGTGCCCGGCGGTTTTGGGATCACGGCATGCACCGAACAAAAGGGACAAGAGGATGAATGCGATGACGGACCTTGGCCTCTATCGCCATCTCGACCAGATGACGCCCTGGAACGACAGGCTCCAGGTGCTGGAAGTGATCGGCGTCAGCGACGAAGCGCCTGATGTGAAGACCTTCACCTTCCGCTCCGACAACCAGACCTGGTTCCGCTACAAGCCGGGCCAGTTCGTGACGCTGGAACTGCCGACCGCCGACGGGCCGCTGATGCGCACCTACACGCTGTCGTCTTCGCCATCGCGGCCGTTCTCGATCGCGGTGACGATCAAGGCGCAAGCGGGCAGCATCGGCACACGCTGGATGTTCGACCATCTGACGCCCGGTTCGCACGTCAAGGCCTATGGGCCGACCGGCGACTTTTCGCTGCACAGCCACCCGGCGGCCAAGTATCTGTTCATTTCGGCCGGCTCCGGCGTGACGCCGATGATGTCGATGCTGCGCTGGCTGAACGACTGCGCGCCATGGACCGATGTCGGCTTCGTCAATTGCGCGCGACGCCCCGAAGAGATCATTTTCCGCAAGGAGCTCGAGCTGCTCGGCAGCCGCATGCCGGGCCTGTCGCTTGGCTTCATGATCGAGGAGCGATCGAGCCGCGAGGGCTGGTTCGGCCATATGGGCCGCATCGACGCGATCCGGCTGCCATTGCTGGCGCCCGATTTCCGCGAGCGCGAAATCTTCTGCTGCGGCCCCGATCCCTTCATGCGCGCCGTGCGCGGCATGCTGGACGCCGCCGGCTTCGACATGACGAAATACCATCAGGAGAGCTTTGCGGCGCCTGTTGTGGAGGAGATTCCGGCACCGTTCACCTCGCCGGCGGAAGACGGCGCTGGCGTCATCGTCGAAGCCGCGACGCCGATCCGATTCGCGCTTTCGGATGTCGACGCCGAATGCGTCGCCGGCCAGACCGTGCTGCAAACGGCCCGCGCCTCGGGCGTGCGGATTCCCGCCGCCTGCGAGTTCGGCCTCTGCGGAACCTGCAAGGTGAAGAAGGTCGCGGGCACCGTCGAGATGAGCCACAATGGTGGCATCCTTGATCACGAAATCGACGACGGCTTTATCCTCGCCTGTTGCTCAAAACCGCTTTCGGCGCTCGAAATCGAGGCGTGACCGGTGGGCGATGCCGAGCCTCGGAACGGCGGCTGCGAGAAACCTCTCGAAGGGCTGCATCCGTTCAAACTCCGTAGCGCTCGGTGCGGATGATGTCCGCTGCAACGCCGGCATCGATCAGCGCTTGGGCGGCGGCCGAAACGAAGGCGTTGGAGCCGCAGACGAAGGCGATATCAGGCGGTCCGGGCAGCCGCGCCATGGATTGCACCATCATGGGAACGTCCACCCGCCGCGAATAATCGGCAGGACGGCGCGCGGCTTCGCGCGTCAGTGTCAGCACGAGGTCGAAGCCGTCCTTGCGATCATCGAGAGCGATCAATTCGTCGCGAAAGATCACTTCGTCCCAGACCCGCGCTGAAAAGACCAGGGCGACGGGCACCATCGAATTGCGCTTGGCGCGATGACGGACCATCGACATCAAAGGCACGACGCCCGAACCACCCCCGACCAACAGAAGCGGCCCGCTATCATCGTGTGGCCAGATGAAATGCCCGCCGAGCGGCCCGCGCAGTTCGACCTCATCGCCAACCGCTGCAACGTCATGGAAGAACGGAGAGACCTCGCCATCGTCGAGTTTTTCGATCGCCAGTTCGATCACCCCGTCCGTCTCGGGCGCGGAGGCAATCGAATAGGAGCGGCGCGCCTGATAGCCGTCCGGCGCTGTCAGCCTGACGTCGACATGCTGACCGGCCCGATAGGGGAACGGCCGCGATGGCTGGAAAAAGAAGCTGGTGACACGCGGCGTGCGCTTTTCGATACGGACGATCCCGGCCGTCTGCCAGGGCGATTGCGGCGCTTGTGCGTCGCTCATGGATCGTTCGTGTAGCGCTGCTCACGCCATGGGTCGCCATAGATGTGATAGCCGCGCAATTCCCAGAAACCCGGCTCATCGCGCTCGGTGAACTGGAGGCCGTTCAGCCATTTGGCCGATTTCCAGAAATACAGATGCGGCACCAGCAACCGCGCCGGGCCGCCATGGTCCGGCGTGATCGGCTTGCCTTCGTAAAACAGCGCGACCATCGCCTTGCCGGCGGTGAGGTCCTTTATCGGCACATTGGTGGAATAGCCGTCGAACGAATGCGCCAGCGTGAAGGCGGTCGGCGGCTCGATGCCGGCATCGGCGAGAATATCGTCGATCAGCACGCCTTGCCATGGCGTGTCGAACTTGGTCCACGCGGTCACGCAATGGATGTCGCGTGTCATCTTGGTCAGCGGCAAGGCGTTGAACTCGGCCCAATTCCATTTCTTGATCGGCCGCGGCCCGTGCTTCAGCGTGAACGACCACTCCTCGGTGCGCACCCGCGGCGTCGGGCCGGCTGACAGGACCGGAAATCCCTGCTCGAGATATTGCCCTGGAGGGATGCGCGCGTCGCCGTCGGTCGGCGGGCGCCGTCCTGAAAGGAAACCTCGGGTGACCATTGCGGCAATCCCCCTGCATCGGGCCATCTGTCAGACTTCATGCAGTTTTCTCGAAGATGCCGTGGCGGGCAACTGAAATCTTGACGGACTGGATCGGCGGCTCGTTGTCGCCGAGTCCCGCCGATCCTGCCTTCAAGTCAGCGCCACGTGTCAGCCATTGGCAAACGGCACCGCGACATAAATCTGGCCGCCGTCGCGCTCCAACAGCAACAGCACCGATTTCCTGCCGGATTTGCCGGCCTGGGCGATCGCCTGGGTGACCTGCCTGGCGCTCTTCACCGGCACCTGATTGACGGCGATAATGATGTCACCGGCCTGGATGCCGGAAGCCGCGGCCGCCTTGTCGGGATTGACGCTGGCAACCACCGCGCCGTGCTGATTGTCGGCTAGGTTCATCTGCTGGCGAATGTCGGGCGTGATGTCCATCAGGCCGAGGCCTATCGCGGGGACTCGATTGCCTTGCCCGGCGCTCGGCGCGCCGGACCCGTCGGTCACGGATGCCGTCTTCACATCGTCGCCGTTGAGCCCGACATCGACGGAAATATCCATGGCCTTGCCCTTGCGCCAGACCTCAAGCGATTCCCGGGCGCCGGGTGCGACATCGGCGACGGCCCGCGACAGGTCCTTGGGATCCTTTACATCCTGTCTGGCAAAGCTGGTGATAACGTCGCCGGTCTCGACGCCGGCCTTGGCAGCCGGCGAACCGTCATTGACCTGCGAAACCAGCGCGCCGCCAGGATGATCGAGCCCGATGGCACTCGCCACATCCGGCGTCACCGGCTGGATCTCGACACCGAGGTAGCCGTACTGGATTGAGCCGTCCTTCATCAGCTTGGCGACCACCTTCTGGGCCTGGTCCGACGGGATGGCGAAGCCGACACCGACACTGCCGCCATTGGGCGAATAGATCGCCGTGTTGATGCCGACGACATTGCCGTTGACATCGACCAGCGGACCGCCGGAATTGCCATGATTGATCGGCGCGTCGATCTGGATGAAGTCGTCGAACGGCCCGCTGTGCAGATCGCGGCCGCGCGCTGAGACAATGCCCGCGGTGACCGTGGTGCCGATGCCGAACGGATTGCCGATCGCCAGCACCTGGTCGCCGGTCATCAGCCTGTCGGAATCACCCCATTTGACGGTCGGCAAGGGCTTGTCGGCTTTGATCTTGAGCACCGCGAGATCGTTCTTGGCATCGCGGCCGACGAGCTTGGCGGGAAGCTCGGTGCCGTCGTCGAGCGTCACCTTGATCGAAGAGGCGCCATCGACGACGTGGTTGTTGGTGACGATGGTGCCATCGGCAGCGACGATGAAGCCGGAACCGAGCGCTTCGGCACGCGGGGCCTGCTGCGGCGGGGTCTGTGGAGCGGGCATGCCCTGGTCGCCGAAGAATTGACGGAAATATTCGTCGAACGGCGAGTTGCCGAGAGGCATGCCGTCATCCGTGCTTTCCGGCTGTGCCTTCATGACGGTGGTGACGGTCACCACCGCCGGCTTGTCGGCGGCCACGATGGGGGCGAACGAGCCGTTGGGTGCCGTGATGCCGGCGACAGGTGTCTGGGTTGTCGGAACGGCGTTGCTCGCACTTTGGGCGAAAGATATGACAAAGGGAGATATGATTAGCGCAGCGCCCAGCAAGGCCGCGACGCGATGTCTGCGAAGGATATCTGACATGGTCGTTTGTCCGGGCGAGAGTTGATCCTGCGCTGTGGCCGCCTCCCTTGGGGAACCAGCCATCCGGCGTGTCGAAGATCGCGATTGCCCGTCTCGCCTGGCATGGCAGCCGACCAGATCGACAGCCCTGCATCTAGGGTACGGCTTGGCCCGATTTAGGGTTTTGAGGCGACCTTACGAAGATTTAATTTCCAGACGGCGACCGGTCACAATGTCGTCGGGCGACAGGCCAGGCGCTCTTCCCTGCCCCGCCGAGGCATCAGCCCGCGCCGGTTCGCTCGAGATAGGCCGTTGCAATTTCGCGCATGCGCTTGCCGTCGAAGCTTGGCCCGTGGCCGCCATGGCCAATGCGGATCGGGATGTCGAGCAGGCGTTGCATCGTGCGGCGATAGGCGGTCCGATCGGAGTCCGGCAGGTCGTCGATCAACGTGTCGTCGTAGATGGCGTCGCCGCTGAAGAACAGGCCATCGGCCTCGTCGAACAGCGCGATCGAATCCGGCGAATGCCCGGGCAGATGCAGCACGCGAAACTGCCGGTCGCCGAGATCGACCACGTCGCCCTCGTCAAGCGTCCGCGTCAATGGCGCTGACGGGATCCTGTAGTCGGCTGCCTTCCAGCCAGGTGCCGGCAATTTCGACACGGCGCCATCGAGATCGTGGAACATGTAGGCGTAGGTCGCCGCCTCATCCATGCTCTCAAACTGCGCGGCACTCATCCTTGGCCCGGCCCGCAACGGGAACTCGTGCAGCGAGCCGACATGGTCGAGATGGATATGGGTGGCGACGACCAGCAGCTGCTTGCCATGCGGCGTCTCGATCTCCGGCGCCAGCGGACAGATGCCCATGCCGGTGTCGACCAGCAGGTCGACATCGCGGCCGCGCAGATGCCAGATGTTGGCACGCACATAATCATGCACGAACGGTTCGGTCAGCATCGTCGTCTTTTCGTCGACGATGCTCTTGCTGAACCAGTCCGGCATCATCTTTGAGCCCGGCATCACGTGTGAGCCTGCATCAGACGAAAGGCTTCCCGACCTTGTATTTCTCCGGCACCAGCCGCTTGAGATAGGCCATGCCGGCCTCGGACAGCTGATTGACATCGGGCTTCATGAAATCGTCGGGCATATGGCGGGTCTTGCCGGCGACGTTCTTCAGCGGCACCTTCTTCAGCACCGTTTTGGCGCCGTCATATTGCAGCGCCACCGAGCCGCCGCCCTGTTCGGCGACGCTGACGGCGAAGGCGCCGGCATCGAATGCCTCCTGGGCGTCGACCGCGCTGATGGCGCCGATATAGCCGCGCGGCATATAGCCGAGCGCATCGACGCGGGCCCGCTTGCCGGGCAGCCCCTCGGCCAGCGCGCGTTCGAGCGCTGCCGGCAGGTCGCTGCCGGACAACTTGACGTTGCCATGCGCGTCGCGCTCCAGTTTCTCCGGCGGCACCAGGCTTTCGACCAGCGCCTTGCCGTCGGCGGTGCTGACACCTTCCGACACCGCGACGATGCAACGCTTGTGGCGATCGAGCGTGGCGCGCACGTCATCGATGAAGCCGGCCGCCGAGAATGGGCGCTCCGGAACATAGACGAGATGCGGGCCGCTGTCCGGGTCGAGTTGCCAGGCTGCAGCCGCAGCCGTGAGGAAGCCAGCGTGCCGGCCCATGACGATACCGACATAGATACCAGGCAGAGCGCGGAAATCGAGGTCGACGGTCAGGAAGGCGCCGGCGACGAACTCGGCCGCCGAGATGAAGCCCGGCGTGTGATCGTTTTCCTCAAGATCATTGTCGATGGTTTTCGGCGCATGGACAAAGGCGATCGTGCCGCCGGCGGCGTCCGTCAGGATCTGCTGCGTGCCGGACGTATCGTTGCCGCCGATATAGATGAAGGCGTCGGCACCGGCCTTCTTCAACCCGTTGAGGATGACCTCGCAATAGGCGGCGTCCGGCTTGTCGCGCGTCGAGCCAAGGGCTGCACTTGGCGTGCCGGCAATCAGCCGCAGCCGGTCTTCTGGGATGGCGGAGAGGTCGACATAGTTGCCGTCACGAATGCCGCGCACGCCGTGGATGGAGCCCAGCACCTTGGCGCCGGGATGCCGCTTGCGGATCTCCAGCGTCGCCCCGACCACCGTCTGGTTGATGACGGCGGTCGGGCCGCCGCCCTGCGCGATAACAAAAGTTCCGGCCATTCCTGACGTCTCCCGAGCGATGAATTCGCAGGCACATTCGCCTGTCTTTCGCTATCGCGCAACGGGAGAACCAGAGCATGATCCCGAAAAGCATGCCCTTGAGCCTGACACTTGGGCCTGACCCAAGAGTGAGAACCGGGTTTCGCCAGAGATCATGCTCAAACAGAGAGAGAAGCGGCCGCGCCGGCGGCCGGCACGATCAGACGACGACGACCGGGTTCTTCTTGGAGACGCGGCTGTAGAGGTCGATGATGTCCTGGTTGATCAGGCGCACGCAGCCCGACGACATCGCCTGGCCAATGCTCCACCATTCGGGCGAGCCGTGGATGCGATAGCCGGTGTCCTTGCCGTCCTGATAGATGTAGAGCGCCCGGGCGCCGAGCGGATTGGTGAGGCCGCCGGGCTGGCCGGCTTGCCATTTCACCAGTTCCGGCTTGCGGGCAATCATTTCGGGTGGCGGCGTCCAGGTCGGCCATTCCCTGCCGTACTGGATGTTGGCGCGGCCGGACCAGCGGAAGCCATCCTTGCCGATGCCGACGCCATAGCGGATGGAATCACCACCCGGCTGGACGAGATAGAGCATGCGCTCCTGCAGATGGACGACGATGGTGCCGGGCGCCTCGCCGGTGGTGTCGACGACGATCTGGCGGCGGAACTCCGGCTTGACCTTGAGATAGGGCACTTCCGGCAGGTTGAAGCCGCCATCGGTCAGCCCGGCATACATCATGTCGGGGCTGGTGATGTGCTTGTCGACGCTGATGCTCGGCCGGATCGGCCGCAATGAACCGGTGACCGTGTCGTCGAGATCGAGTGCCGACAGACCGCCGCCCGAGGTTGAGCAACCGGCGGCGCTGAGCAAAGCCAGCGCCCCCGCTCCAGACAGGATGGCGCGACGGGAAAGATGATGATCGGTTTCGATTGCGTCGCCGTTTCGCGGCGGCGTCAGACCTTGCGGCAACTCACGCATATACCCAAACCCTACGCTGTCGGCGGGAAGCACGGTCCGGCCGGATAGAGCGCATTTTCATCATTCATGGTTGATAAAGCGTGAAGGCGTTGCGCTGCCTGCGTTTGCGCGTTGCCTTGCTGGCGTTCGACCTGCCGCCCGACCGTCGACCAAGGCGCTGCTGCACAAAATGACCTCCGTCAGGTCATATGCCCGGCGCCGGCATTTCCCAATCCCCTCAGGCGGCCATCGAGGGGGATCCATGTGCAAGACCTTAAAAACCGACATCAAGCTTTTTGCCGCGGCCATTGTCGCAGCAGCAACCGTTCTCGGTGCCAATGTCAGCCTGGCCGATATCGTGAGCACATTGAGCGGCGCGAACTGACACCGACCTGCCGTTGGCGAAATTAGGGAAATCGCCCTTTACATTCTCCCATCGCCAAGGATTTATCCTCTTCTTTACGCTCAAAGGAGACGAGCATGTCCTTCGAAAACTGGGCCGCCTTCGCTGCCGCATCGACGATCCTTCTCATCATTCCGGGTCCGACCATCCTTCTGGTGGTGTCCTACGCGCTGGGCCAGGGCTGGCGCACCGCCCTGCCGATGGCGGTCGGCGTGGCGCTCGGTGACTTCACCGCGATGACGCTGTCGATGCTCGGCATCGGCGCGCTGCTGGCCGCTTCGGCGACCGTCTTCACCATCCTGAAGCTGATCGGCGCCGGCTATCTGATCTATCTCGGCGTGAAACTGTTTCGCGCCGGCGGCGCGCTGAAAGCCGAGCCGCGCACCGACGCGGTGTCCTCGGCCAAGATGATGGCGCATGCCTGGCTGGTCACCGCGCTCAACCCGAAAAGCATCACTTTCTTCGTCGCCTTCCTGCCGCAGTTCCTCGACCGGCATGCCGATTTCTGGACGCAGATGCTGATCTTCGAGACGACCTTCCTGGCGCTCGCCTTCGCCAATGCCTTCGGCTATGCGCTGATCGCGGCGCGCGCGCGCAACGTCGTGCGCAATCCCAAGGCGATCCGCATCTTCAACCGCACCGGCGGCACGCTGCTGGTCGGCGCCGGCATCGCCACCGTGGCGATGCGTTCGGGCAATTAGGCGGGCCCACTTTTTTGACCAAGGTCCCGAACCTCCGATTCGGGACCTTGATCTGCCTCACCATTTGACGCTGAAGCCGAGATTGCCCTCGAGAATGCGGCGCTTGTCGCCACCGAGATTGGTGGTGTAGTCGCCGGTGGCGAAGATGCTGACCTTGTCCGTCACCTTGGCGACGAGGCCACCGCCGAATTCGAAGGAGGTCGATCTGCCCTCGGTCGAGATGTCGTTGGCGTCGAAGCTGACATGGCTGGTGCCGCCGAAGTCGTGCCAGATATTGGCTTTGAGGTAAGGCTGCAATGCCATGCCGTTGATGGCAGTCTCGCCCTGCAGCCGCACGCCCAGCCGACCGGTGACGTTGTCGTCGGGATCGAAGGAAACCGACGATAACAGGTCTTTGGTGTCGTCAAGCGACAGATGCTGCCAGACCAGTTGCGCCTGCGGTTCAAGCGTCCAGCCTTGCGCCAGCGCAATGGGATAGCCGCCTTCCAACGAAGCGGTGACACCGGTGCCGTCGACGTCGATGCCGACGTTGCGGGACGATATTGTGTTGCCGCCAAAGAAGGTGGCCATGACGACGCCGTCCAGGTACCAGCCGCCCTGGCCGACACGGGTCCAGTAACCGCCGACACTGGTGCCGTCGATATCCATGCTGCCGACGGACAGATTGTTCCATCCCAGCGCCTGGCCGCGCAAGTCGCCAGTCATGCTGGCATAGGCGACGAACAGGCCAGCGCGATCGATCTGGCCTGACGCGGTCTCGCGGCCGAACAGGTCGAAACCTGCCTGGAAGCCGAACAGAGAGCCGTCGAAGGATGGCGACACCGTTCCCGACCAGCCCATCTCAGTGTCCTGGCCGAAAACGCGGCCCCAGACCGGCGACAGCTCCGCGTTCGACAACAGGCTCTGCTCGCCGCGCCGTTCATGGAAGGTGCCGAGCGTCGTCATCGCCAGATGCTCGGCGACCGGCGGCAAGGCCGAATAGACCGGAACCTCGATGCGATAGAGCGGGATCTCGGCGGCTTGCACCGCACTCGCTCCGGGTGTCGGCGGCGCCGGCTGCACAGGCGGCGGACCAACAGGCGGCGTCGGCACTGGAAGCGCGGGCGCTGCGGTTGGCACCACCGGTGGGGGCGGTGGTGGGTCCGCCGGCGGCGCCGGTGCTGGCGGAGGCGGCGGCGTGGGTTCCGGATCGCTGGCCTGCACGGGCGGCGTCGGGTCGACCGGCGGGGTGTTGATGGTCGGCGGCGGCGTCGGCGGCAGCTCGGAGGGTGGCGGCGGCGGTGGCTCGACCGCAGGCGGTTCAGGTTCCGGCGGCGGCGGGGGTTCGACCCCAGGTTCGACCACCGCTGGTGCCGGTGCCGGTGGGGTCGGCGTCGTCAGCGCCGAGCGCAGATACCAGTTCTCCTGGCTGCCGGCGCTGACGCCACCCTTGAACAGAAAATATTCGAAGGCGCCGGCCGCGACCTGCGTGTCGAGGGCGAAGGTGCTGGTGCCGGAGCTGGCGCCGTTGACCGCCTGGACGACCATGATGCCGTCCTGCGTGGTCTCGGCACCGGCGCCGCCGAGATTGATCACTGCGATGCCGGTCGAGCCGGACGCCGTCCCGCCCGACAGCACCAGCCTGTCCGATGCGGAGGAATCATCGCCAAGCTCGGTCTGGATGAGCAGCAGGCCACCGACGCCGGTATAGTTGCCGGAGATCGTCAGACGATCGGTCGCGCCGGTGCCGCCATTGGTCAGGTCGATGCGTCCGGCATTGGTGACTTGTGCCAACTGACCAGCGGTAAAGGCCTGGATCGAAGCGTTGAAGCCGCCGCCGCCAAACAGCGTGCTCGAGGCGTCGACGTTGAGTGCGCCGGTGCCGGTGCCGCTGTCGCCAAGCACCAGATTGCTGTCCAGCGTCAGTTCGGTATCGTTGGTGGCGCCGATGCTTTCCCAGTTCTGCAGCCGGCTGATCCCATCGAGCTTGACGTTATCGAGGGTCAGCGCGTCGGTGCCGAGGCCACCGATTATTGCATTCGTGGCGCCGAGATTGGCGTTGGTGAGATTGCTCAGCTTGGCGGTGTCGTTGTCGCCGCCGAGATCGACGGCGCCGTAGATGATGCCGCCGCCGTTCCAGACGAAGTTGTCGGCGCCAAAGCTCATCAGGATATCGCCGCCGACCGTGCCGCCGGTGACCGTGACGCTGTCATTGCCACCGCTGACGCTGATGTTGCCGCCGATGATGCCGCCCGACAGGATAATCGTGTCATGGTCGAAGCCGGTGACAAGATTTCGGTCGATGGTGCCGCCCGACATGTTGAAATAGTTCTTGTCGAGTTTCATGTTGACGCGGCCGATGCGGCCGCCGGTCATGACCGCATGGTCGCCATCGTCGAAGAAATCGACGATGCGCCCACCCGTCATGGTGAAGGTGTCGAGGCCGTCGCCCTGGTTGAGCGAACCGATCTGGCCGCCGCTCATGTTGAAGTCGTCGATGCCGGCGCCTTGCTGGACATTGCCGGCGACGGTGCCGGACTGCATGTCGATGCGGTCCGTGCCGACGCCAAAGGTGACATTGCCTGATATTTTCCCGGTCCCGCCGGCGGGAAAATTCAGCGCGTTGTCGCCGCCATTGTCGGTGAGGCTGCCGCCCGAATCACCACTATCGCAAGTGAAGGTGTCGTTTCCGGGAGACGGAATCAGCACACATGCGGCGAAGGCCGCTGAATTGGGCAGCAACGCCAGCGCTGTAGTTGCAAGAACGCTAATAAGCCATGGATGTATCTGACGCGGCTTTCGCAGAAGCAAAGCAATCGTGTCGTCCATCCCTTCCAAACGGCTGTTTAGAAGCTTCATTTCAAAGTGCCGCATCGCGTCCCCTCTCAGATCGCGATTTCAAGCTCTCCACCCGCGCCGCAATGAAGCCACAATTCGTTTGCTTTTACAAAGCCTAATCTGTGACTCATGGTTGATAAACTACAAGATCTACTGGAATAGTCCCAGCACGGCGCGTGATTGGCGTGTCTGTGGCCCATGCTTTAGGATCGCCTTGGGCCGAAGCATCGAGGCCCATCATGGGCCGGTCAAAGGACATTGCATGGCAATCAGGGACGCATTCGGCCTGACACTTTCGGGCGCAACGGAGGCGGGGTTCTTGCCCTACAGTCAGGCTGTGCGTGAACTGCAATGCTTCATCGGCGATCCCGTAGCCTCCGTCGATCGCGCCATCGCGGAAGACCCCGGCTTCGTCATGGCGCATGTCTTCAAGGGCTATCTCTTCGGCCTCGCCACCGAGCGAGAGGCGACGGCCGTGGCCAAGGCTTGCCATGAGGCGGCGCTGCCGCTTGCCGCGACCACGCGCGAGCAAGCGCATGTCTCAGCCCTTGGTCATCTCGCAAACGGGCGCTGGCATGACGCCGCCGGCATTCTTAGGGATATCGCCGTCGACTTCCCGCTCGACGCGGTGGCGCTGCAGACAGGGCATCAGATCGATTTCTTCACCGGCAATGCGCGCATGCTGCGCGACCGCATCGCCGGCGCCCTGCCGTCCTGGCAAAGCGGCATGCCGGGCTACCACGCCATCCTCGGCATGCAGGCCTTCGGGCTGGAGGAGATGGGTGAGTATGCACAGGCCGAGAGGCTTGGCCGCGACGCGATCGACCTGGAGCCGCGCGACGGCTGGGCGCAGCATGCCGTCGCCCATGTCATGGAGATGTAAAGCCGGCAAAGGGATGGCATTGCCTGGATGCGCGCCAATCCCGAAGCATGGACGAAGGAGAGCTTCCTCAAGGTGCACAATTGGTGGCACCTGGCGCTGTTCCATTATGACCTCGGTGAGACCGACGAGGTGCTGGCGCTTTATGACGGCCCGATCTACGGCGAGCGATCGACGCTGGCGCTCAACATGGTCGATGCCTCGGCGATCCTGTGGCGGCTCTATCTCGGCGGCGTCGATGCCGGCGACCGCTGGGCAGCGCTCGCCGCCAACTGGGTGCCCAAAGCCGGCGACGGCAATTACGCCTTCAACGATGCTCACGCGATGATGGCCTTTGTCGGCGCCGGGCTCGACGCGCCGGCTCAGACCTTGCTGGAGGCGCAGCGCGAGGCCATGCGCGGCAGCGACGACAATGCGGCGTTCACCCGGGATGTCGGCCATCCACTGACGCTCGCCATCAAGGCATTCGGCGCCGGGAACTATGCCGACACTGTTCGCCTGATCCGGCCGATCCGGGCGATCGCCCACCGTTTCGGCGGCAGCCACGCCCAGCGCGACGTCATCGACCTGACGCTGATCGAGGCGGCCTTGCGGACCGGTGACCGTGCGCTGGCCAGGGCGCTCACCGCAGACCGTTCAGTAGCGCGACCCGACAGTCCATTGTCGGCGCTGCTTTCGCGACGCGCCGCCGATTTGTCAGAGAATTGACCCGAAGCGGATCTTGTCTTAAAAACTGGCCAAGCCAGATTTTTTCGAGATCCGAAAAAATTAAATGGCATGGGAGGAAATCATGTATCTCGGCCTCGATCTCGGGACATCGGGCGTCAAGGCGCTGCTGATCGATGCCGAGCAGACTGTCATCGGCTCCGGCCATGCATCGCTCGACGTATCGCGGCCGCATCCGGGCTGGTCGGAACAGGATCCGTTTCACTGGATACGCGCCTGCGGAGAAGCAATTGCCGAACTGAAGGCTTCCCATCCAAGCCAACTCGCCGCGGTGAAAGGCATCGGCCTGTCGGGGCAGATGCATGGCGCGACCTTGCTCGATTCCGCCGACAAGGTGCTGCGGCCCTGCATCCTGTGGAACGACACGCGCAGCCACGCCGAGGCGGCGACGCTTGACGCCGATCGACGCTTCCGCCAGCTGACCGGCAACATCGTGTTTCCCGGCTTCACCGCCCCGAAGCTTGCCTGGGTGAAGAACAACGAGCCCGCGGTCTTCGCCAAGGTCGCAAAAGTGCTGCTGCCCAAGGATTTCCTGCGGCTCTGGCTTTCGGGCGAGCACATTTCGGAGATGTCGGATTCGGCCGGCACCTCCTGGCTCGATGTCGGCATGCGGCACTGGAGTGCGGACCTGCTCGCGGCGACATCACTCGATGAAAAGCAGATGCCGTCGCTGGTCGAGGGCACGGAGAAGGCCGGAGCCTTGCGCAGCGAATTGGCCTCGAAATGGGGCATGCAAGCCGGCATCCCGATCGCCGGCGGCGCCGGCGACAATGCCGCCTCGGCCTGCGGCATGGGCACGGTGGGCGCGGGCCACGCCTTTGTCTCGCTCGGCACATCAGGTGTGCTGTTTGCCGCCAATGCTTCCTATCTGCCCAACCCGGCAAGCGCCGTCCACACCTTCTGCCACGCGCTCCCGAACACCTGGCATCAGATGGGCGTCATCCTGTCGGCGACCGATTCGCTGAACTGGCTGGCGGAGATCACCGGCAAAGGCGCCGGCGAACTGACCGCGGAACTCGGCGATACGCTGAAAGCCCCGAGCGGCGTGTCCTTCCTGCCCTATCTCTCGGGCGAGCGCACGCCCTACAATGATTCCGCCATCCGCGGCGCGTTCACCGGCCTGGCGCATGAATCGAGCCGCGCGGTGCTGACGCAGGCCGTGCTCGAGGGCGTCGCCTTTGCCTTCCGTGACAGCCTAGAAGCCCTGGCCAAGGCCGGCACGACCTTGACACGGGTGACGGCGATCGGCGGCGGCTCGCGCTCGCGCTACTGGCTGAAAGCGATCGCCACCGCGCTTGGCCTGCCTGTCGATATTCCCGCCGACGGCGATTTCGGCGCCGCCTTCGGCGCGGCACGGCTTGGCCTGATCGCGGCGACGGGTGCTGATCCGCTGAGCATCTGCACGGCACCCAGGACGGATGCCACGATCGAACCGGATGCGGCACTCGGCGGCGTCTATGCAGATGCCTATCAACGCTACCGGGCGCTGTACCCGGCCATCAAGGTGGCCACGGCGTGAGTGAGTTCTCGCCCACGCCGCGGCCTTGCAGCTCACTGCGCCGGCACCTTGTCGAGAAAGCCGGTGACGCTTTTCAGGCGGCCGTTCTCGATGACGCCGATGTCGGTGCCTTCGATGACGGAAGGGGTGCCCTCCGGGCCGAGGTTCCACGAGAAGCGGATCTTGTCGGCAAAACCGTCCGGCGTGCCCTTCAGCGAGAACCGGAAGCCGGCAAAGCGCTGCTGCACGCCGTCGATCAGCGCCGCGACGCCCGCATGGCCATCGCCCTGCATCAGCGGATCGCGATAGCTGACGTCGTCGGTGAAGGTCGCCTTGAGCAAGGCTGCCCGGCGGTCCGCGTCGCTTTCGTTCCAGGCGCTGATGTAGCCTTCGGCGATCTTGATGAGGTCGGTCATGGTCTGTCTCCTTTGTTGAGTGGCTTTGACTTGAGCCTTTTCGACCAGCGGAAGAACGAAACCAATTACGCCTGAGGTAATCGGGGCGAACTATTCGAAAGAGGACAAAGATCATGAGCAGCGGTTTTTTCGGCGACATCAAAGAGATCAAATACGAGGGACCGGATTCGACCAATCCGCTGGCCTACCGGTTCTACAATCCCGATGAGGTGGTGGCAGGCAAGCGGCTGGAAGACCATCTGCGCTTTGCCGTCGCCTACTGGCATTCCTTCGCCTGGCCGGGCGGCGATCCGTTCGGCGGCCAGACCTTCGACCGGCCGTGGTTCCCGAAAGCCGGCGGCGTCGACACGATGGAGCTGGCAAAACTGAAAGCAGACGTCGCCTTCGAAATGTTCTCGCTGCTCGGCGCGCCCTATTTCTGCTTTCACGACGCCGACGTGCGACCGGAAGGCAAGGATTTTTCCGAAAGTGCGGCGCGCCTCGACGAGATCGCAGACTATTTCGCCACCAAGATGAAGCAGACCGGCGTCAAGCTTTTGTGGGGCACGGCAAACCTGTTCTCCAATCGCCGCTTCATGTCGGGTGCCGCCACCAATCCCGATCCGGATGTGTTTGCCTATGCGGCGGCGACGGTGAAGCACTGCATCGACGTCACCAAGCGGCTGAAGGGCGAAAACTATGTGCTGTGGGGCGGGCGCGAGGGCTATGAGACGCTGCTCAACACCGACCTTGCGCGTGAGCAGGAACAGGCTGGCCGGTTCCTCAGCCTCGTCGTCGACTACAAGCATAAAATAGGCTTCAAGGGCACCATCCTGATCGAGCCGAAGCCGCAGGAGCCCACAAAACACCAGTACGATTATGATGTCGCGACGGTCTATGGCTTCCTCAAGCGCTTCGGGCTGGAGAAGGAGGTCAAGGTCAACATCGAGCAGGGCCACGCCATCCTGGCCGGCCATTCCTTCGAGCACGAACTGGCGCTGGCCAATGCGCTGGGCATCTTCGGTTCGATCGACATGAACCGCAACGACTACCAGTCGGGCTGGGACACCGACCAGTTCCCCAACAACGTGCCGGAAATGGCATTGGCCTACTACCAGGTGCTTCAGGCCGGCGGCTTCAAGACCGGCGGTACCAATTTCGACGCCAAGCTGCGCCGCCAGTCGCTCGACCCGCAGGATCTGTTGATCGGTCATATCGGCGGCATGGATTCGTGCGCGCGCGGCCTCAAGGCCGCGGCCCGCATGGTCGAGGACAAGGCGCTGTCGGGGCCGCTGGCTGAACGTTATGCCGGCTGGAGCACGGCTGAGGGCAAGGCGATGCTTGCCGGCAAGCGCACGCTGGAAGACATCGCCGAGCGCGTCGTCAAGAAGAAAATCGAGCCGCAGCCAAGGTCCGGCCGCCAGGAATTGCTGGAAAACATCGTCAACCGGTACGTGTGAATCCCGATCTCTGGACCGATATCCACCACCTCTGGCTGAAAGCCGCCGTCGTTGCCTTCTGCTAGTCAGGCCATTTCGCGCGGGGCGTCCGCGCAGGATGGACAGGCCGCGTTGCCGAAGGGCCGCGCGGCGGTGACTGGAGACGGAACGTGGCAGAGGACCGAATCATCGTGCGCCGGGCGCAGGCAAGCGATATCCCGGCGTTGAAGCAGGTGCTGCAGGAAACATTCGAAGGCACCTGGTTGCCGCATATCACCGAGCAATCGGCGCAACGCTACGTCGAGTCGGACATTGGCGGGCGCTATGTCGACCAGAGCTGGCCGGAATTTGCCATTGCTGAGATCGATGGCGACGTCGCCGGCCTGATCCATTGGCGCGCGGACTTCATCGAGGCCCTGCACGTCATGGCGTCGCGCCAAGGGCAAGGCGTCGGCCGCAAGCTGCTTTCCCATGCCGAACAGGCGATCGCTGCCGCCGGATTTGCGCAGGCGCGGCTGGAAACCGACACGTTCAACCTGCGCAGCCAGACGCTCTACAAAGCGGTCGGCTATGTCGAGAAGGATCGCTACCCCGACGACGAATGGGACAGCGGCTTCACCACCGTGCTGTTCGAGAAGCGGCTGTAGAAGTCTCCGACCTGGCCTGGCCAGACGCAGGAACGGCTTTGCGCAAGGCCGGCTCCGACGACACGGTTTTGCCCTTTGCCGCCCCTCAATGACCTCGCTCTTGCCTTCAAACTGCCGTCACGTATCTCGTATAAGACTGGCTCGTGGCGGGAGAGGAAGAAGGAGGCGAACCGATATGCAGAACGAACGCGAAATCGACGCCCTGCTCTCACCTGGCGAGGCCGGATCGATCATCGACCGGCTGATGGCAATGCCGCATCCGAAAGACGGCGCGCAGCGCACAAACGAATGGGATCGCGCGGTTGCAGCGCGACTTGAAACGGTGCTGGCCAAGAGCATGCGCTCGCGCATTGTCCACGAAAGCCGTGATGTCGCTTGATGGTCCCTGTGGTTTGACGAACGGAGGCTGTTTCGTCATCCTTCACCGATGGTACGCGCGGTGCTTCTGGACCTTTTGGGTGTCGTCTACAATGGCGACACCCCGATAGCGGGCGCTGTCTCGGCAATCGAGCGCCTGCGCAATGCGGGCTTGCCGCTCCGCTTTGTCAGCAACACAACTCGCTCACCACACAAGGCAATCATCGCGCAACTTACCGCCTTCGGCGTCGAGGTTGGAGAAGAGGAATTGCTGACGCCGGCGCGTGCCGCCGTCGAATGGCTGCGCAGGCACGGCCTCACACCGCATCTGCTCGTCCATCCCAACCTGGAGCCTGAGTTTTCCGGACTGGACGGCGCAAATGGGCGGGCCGTCATCGTCGGAGATGCAGGCGAAGCCTTCGATCATGCCAGGCTCAACCGGGCGTTCCGCGAGCTGGTGGCCGGCGCCGATTTTGTGGCGCTCGCCACCAATCGCACCTTCAAGGATGCAGACGGTCTGCTCAGCCTCGACACGGGCGCCTTCGTTGCCGCCCTCGAATTCGCCAGTAGTCGAAGCCCTGTCGTGCTCGGCAAGCCGTCACCGGACTTCTTTCTTTCGGCGCTTGCCAATATGAACTGCTCGGCCGCCGATGCGGTCATGGTCGGCGACGATGCCGAGAGCGATGTCGCCGGCGCGCTGCGCGCCGGGCTTGGTGCGGCGCTGCTTGTGCGGACAGGCAAGTATCGCCCAAACGACGAAACACGTTTCAATCCGGCCCCCACGGCTGTGGTAGATGACCTCGCCGCTGCGACCGACTGGATACTCACCAACCGCGCCGTAGTCTGACTGGCGCCTCGCCAAAAGCTCTCGAAAACGCTCTGGAAAATGCGGCGGCGGACGAAAATCCGGTCCGCCCGGCAATATCGGCCATCGCCACCCGGGTGTCGACCACCAGTCGGCGCGCCGCCCCCAGCCGAAGCCTGAGATAGTAGGCACCTGGCGTCTCGCCGATCGACTTGCGAAAGATGCTCTCCAGTGTCCGCGCCGTCACGCCGGCGCGCTTGGCCACCGCTTCTATGGTCAGCGGCTGGTCGACATGCGCTTCCATCAATCGGATGGCTTGCGCCAGCCGCGGATCGTAGCCATCGAGCCGGCCGAGCGAGACCAGCGGCTGGGCGTCGGTCGCGGCGCGCGCCTGGTCGTAGATGAAGACGCTGGCGACATCGAGGGCGACGGCCATACCGAGGCGGGTGCGAATGAGATGCAGCATCAGGTCGAAGGTCGGCGACGCACCGCCCGAGGTGAAAACCGGTCCGTCGATGACATAGCGGTCCGGGCGGACGTCGACGCCGGGAAAGGCCGACGAGAAATCCTCCATGTCCTCCCAGTGAGTGGTGGCGCTGCGCCCTTCCAGCAGGCCGGCGCGCGCGACAAGCCATGTGCCGGCCTCGACGCCGCCGCAGGCCCGCGCCGTCCAGGCGGCGCGGCGTAGGCCTGACAACAGAGCCGACGTTGCGTAATTCTGGGTGCCGAAGCCGGCGACGACGACAAGAACGTCGGTTGGATCGGCCGCGTCGAAACGTCCGCTGACCGCCACCGGCAGGCCGCAGGTGGTGACCGGAGCCTCGCCGGTCACAGAGACCAGCTTGAAATCGAACAGGGTCTCGCCGGAGATGCGGTTGGCGGCGCGCAGGGGATCGACGGCCGACGCCACGCACATGATGGACGAGCCGGAAAACACCAGTAGCGTCACCTTGAGCGGCGAGCGCTCGGCGCGAAAGATCGTTGGTTTTTCGCTTTTGATCATATGCCCTTCGTAAAACGCAAAACAGTTTCCGACAAGTCAGGCATTGTTGGGGCAGTTCTTGTGCATGTCGTTGTCCCAAAACCGGTTCCCACTTTTGGGCGACATGCGTGGCAATCTTGATTGGGAGGATTTCGATGCCGCTCGCGATGAACCGTGAGGTTTTCATTACCTGTGCCGTGACCGGGTCCGGCGGCTCGCAGGACCGCAGCCCGCATGTGCCGCGCTCGCCCAAGCAGATCGCCGATTCGGCCATCGATGCGGCCAAGGCCGGCGCCGCGATCGTGCACTGCCATGTGCGCGACCCCGAAACCGGCAAGCCCAGGCGCGACCTGCATCTCTACCGCGAAGTGACCGAGCGCATCCGCGCGGCAGACGTCGACGTCATCCTGAACCTGACCGCCGGCATGGGCGGCGACATGGTGTTCGGCTCGCCGGAAGCGCCGCTGCCGCTCAATGAAAAAGGCACCGACATGGGCGGCGCCACCAACCGTATGGAGCATGTGCGCCTGTGCCTGCCGGAAATCTGCACGCTCGACTGCGGCACCATGAACTTCGCCGAGGCCGACTATGTCATGACCAACACGCCTGGCATGCTGCGCGCCATGGGCGGCATGATGACGGCACTCGGCGTCAAGCCGGAGATCGAGGCCTTCGACACCGGCCATCTGTGGTTCGCCAAGCAGCTGGTCGAGGAGAAGGTGCTCAATCCTGACGCTTTGGTGCAGCTATGCATGGGCGTGCCGTGGGGGGCGCCTGACGACCTCAACACCTTCATGGCCATGGTCAACAATGTGCCGTCGACCTGGAACTGGTCGGCCTTTGCCATCGGCCGCAACCAGATGGCCTATGCCGCCGCCGCGGTGCTGGCCGGCGGCAATGTCCGCGTCGGGCTGGAAGACAATCTCTGGCTCGACAAGGGCGTGCTGGCAACCAATGCGCAGTTGGTCGAGCGCGCCGCCAGCATCGTCACCAATCTGGGCGCCAGGATCCTCGGGCCCGAAGACGTGCGCAAGAAGCTGAACTTGACCAAGCGGGCGCCAATCGCGGCATAACCAGAGCATGATCCCGAAAAGTGGGAACCGGTTTTCGGAAAAGATCATGCTCCCAGTAAGATAACCGGGAGGTCGGCATGACTACCGTCAAGTTCACTGCGATGAAGGATGGCGACCGGGACGACTACGAGTTCCTGACCGCGCACGAAATCGACTACGCGGCCAAGACCGGCGAGCGGCTGCTCGACGCTCTGGTCCAGCTCGACGAGGGCCTGTCGGGCTACAAGATCACCCGGCTCGGCCATTCGCTACAGGCGGCGACACGCGCCTGGCGCGACGGTGCCGACACCGACTGGATCGCCTGCGCGCTGCTGCACGATATCGGCGACATCTATGCGCCCTACAATCACGACGAATACGCCGCTTCGATCCTGAAGCCGTTCGTGCGCGAGCAATGCACCTGGGTGGTGGAGAAGCACGGCGATTTCCAGCGGCTCTATTATGCCCATCACCTCGGCGGCAACCGCCATGCGCGCGACCGCTTCGCTGGCCACGCCTATTTCGACGATTGCGACCAATTCTGTGAACGCTGGGACCAGTCGAGCTTCGACCCCGACTATGACACGCTGCCGATCGAATTCTTCCGGCCGTTCGTGCTCGAAGTCTTTGCCCGCAAGGCCTACGACGCGTCAGTGATCCGCGCCGGCGAGCGCGTGCCCCTCATCGATCCCACAACCGCCACGACAAGAACCGGAGCCCCAGCATGAGCATCATCAACAAGGCAGCCGCCATCGGTGGCGGCGTCATCGGCGCCGGCTGGGTGGCGCGCCTGCTGCTCAACGGCATCGACGTTTCGATCTTCGATCCCGATCCGGAGGCGTCGCGCAAGGTCAGCGAAGTGATGAAGGGCGCACGCCGCGCCTACAAGCAGATGGTGCCCGGCGGCCTGCCGAAAGAGGGCAGACTGACCTTTGCCGCGACCATCGCCGAGGCGGTGGCGGACGCCGATTTCATCCAGGAAAGCGTGCCGGAACGGCTCGACCTCAAGCACCGCGTGCTGGCCGAGATCGATGCCCATGCGCCGGCCAACGCCATTGTCGGCTCCTCGACCTCCGGCATCAAGCCGACCGACATGCAGGTGGCGATGAAGAAGCACCCGGAGCGGCTGGTCGTCGGCCATCCGTTCAACCCGGTCTATCTCCTGCCGCTGGTCGAGATCGTCGGCGGCGAACAGACCTTCCCGGAGGCGATCGAGGTCGCCAAGGAGATTTACGCCTCGATCGGAATGAAGCCTGTCGTCATCCGCAAGGAGATCGAGGCCTTCGTCGGCGACCGCCTGCTCGAAGCCGCATGGCGCGAGGCGCTGTGGCTGATCAAGGACGGCATCTGCACGGTCGAGGAACTCGACGATATCATGCGCTATGGCTTCGGCCTGCGCTGGGCGCAGATGGGCATGTTCCAGGTCTATCGCGTCGCCGGCGGCGAGGCCGGCATGCGCCACTTCATGGCGCAGTTCGGCCCGTGCCTTAAGTGGCCATGGACCAAGCTGTTGGACGTGCCGGAGTTCAACGACGAGTTGGTCGACCTGATCGCCACGCAGTCGGACGACCAGGCGCACGGCCTGTCGATCCGCGAACTGGAAAAGATCCGCGACGACAATCTGGTCGCCATCATGGACGCGCTGTCGAAGCAGAACAAAGGCAAGGGCTGGGGTGCCGGCGCCTTGCACAAGGACTATACCAAGCAGCTGGCCAAACTGGCGGCGAAGAAGCCGACGGCCTCCAAGGCGGCAGAAAAGGCCAAGGCGAGCAAGCCTGTGAAGAAAGCCGAGAAGCCGAAGAAGAAGACCGGCAAGAAGAAAGGCTGACAGCATGGATTTCGGTCTGTCTGAGGAACAGAAGCTCATCGTCGAAACGACGCGCGCCTTCGTCGAGAACGAGCTTTACCCGCATGAACGCGAGGTGGAACGCACCGGCGTGCTGCGCCGCGAGCTGATCGAGGAGATCAAGGCCAAGGCGATCGAAGCCGGCCTCTACGCCGCCAACATGCCGGCGGACGTCGGTGGCGCCGGGCTCGATACGGTGACCTGGCTGCTCTATGAAAAGGAGCTCGGCCGCGCTAACTACGCGCTGCATTGGACCTGCGTGGCGCGTCCCTCCAACATCCTTTTGGCCGGCACGCCGGAGCAGCGCGAAAAATATCTGTTCCCTTGCATCCGCGGCGAGAAATGGGACTGCCTGGCGATGACCGAGCCAGGCGCCGGTTCCGATCTGCGCGGTATGAAGGCGACCGCGGTGCAGGATGGCGACGACTGGGTGCTGAACGGCACCAAGCATTTCATCAGCCATGCCGATCTCGCCGATTTCGCGATTTGTTTCATGGCTTCGGGCGAAGAGGATTCGCCGCGCGGCAAGCGCAAGAAGATCACCGCTTTCTTCGTCGACAAGGGCACCAAAGGTTTTGCCGTGCGCGACGGCTATCGCAACGTCTCGCATCGCGGCTACACCAACGCCATCCTTGAATTCGACGATTGCCGGCTGCCCGCAAGCCAGGTTCTTGGGGAGGTTCACAAGGGCTTTGACGTCGCCAATTCCTGGCTCGGTGCAACGCGCCTGCAGGTCGGCGCCACCTGTCTCGGCCGCGCCGAGCGGGCGCTTGGCCATGCCGTGGAATATGCCGCGCAGCGCCAGCAGTTCGGCCAGCAGATCGGCAAGTTCCAGGGCGTGTCGTTCAAGCTTGCCGACATGGCGACCGAACTGAAGGCCGCCGACCTGATGGTGTTCGAAGCCGGCTGGAAGTACGATCAGGGCACCGTCACTGATCAGGACATGGCCATGGCCAAGCTGAAGGCCACTGAAATGCTTGCCTTCGTCGCCGATGAAGCGATCCAGGTCCATGGCGGCATGGGGCTGATGGACGACCTGCCGCTGGAGCGTATCTGGCGCGACGCGCGCGTCGAGCGCATCTGGGAAGGCACGTCCGAGATTCAGCGCCACATTATTTCGCGGGCGCTGCTGCGCCCGTTTGGAGCCTGAGCATGATCCCGAAAAGTGGAATCCGGTTTTCTCGGACAAACGATCTCGTTTGTCCTGAGATCATGCTCCAACGAGAAGGCCATCATGCATAAACTCGAACGTCTCCTGCGGCCGAAGTCGATCGCTGTCTTCGGTGGCGCGCAGGCTGCCGCAGTTGTCGCACAATCAATCAAGATGGGCTTTGCCGGCGAGATCTGGCCGGTGCATCCGACCAAGGACGAGGTCGCCGGCCGCAAGGCCTATCGTTCGGTGGCCGACCTGCCCGGCGCGCCTGACGCCGCCTTTGTCGGCGTCAACCGCCACCTGACCATCGAGGTGGTCAAGGCGCTGGCCGAACGCGGCGCCGGCGGCGCCGTCTGCTTTGCCGCCGGCTTCCTCGAGACCGAGGCCTATGACGACGACGGCGAGCGTCTGCAGGCCGAACTGGTTGCCGCGGCAGGCCAGATGCCGATCATCGGACCGAACTGCTATGGCCTGATCAACTATGCCGACGGCGCGCTTTTGTGGCCCGACCAGCATGGTGGCATCAGGCTGGCCGAGGGTGGCAAAGGCGTCGCCATCATCACCCAGTCGTCCAACATCGCCATCAACATGACGATGCAGAAGCGCGGCCTGCCGATCGCCTTCCTGATGACCGCCGGCAACCAGGCGCAGACCGGCCTGTCCGAAATGGCGCTTGGCCTGATCGAGGACGAGCGGGTCACGTCGCTCGGCCTGCACATCGAGGCCTTCGATTCGGTAGCCGGATTCGAACGGCTGGCGGCCCGCGCCCGCGAACTGAGGAAGCCGATCATCGCCATGAAAGTCGGCCGCTCCGAACAGGCGCGGCAGGCGACAGTCTCGCACACCGCCTCGCTGGCCGGCTCGGACGCGGCCTCGGGCGCCTTCCTGAGGCGGCTCGGCATTGCCCGTGTCGATTCCATTCCGGCCTTCATCGAGGCGCTGAAGCTGCTGCACGTCACCGGACCTTTGCCCGGCTATCGGCTGTCGTCGATGAGCTGCTCGGGCGGCGAGGCGTCGGTCATGGCAGACAGCGCCGAAGGGCGCTGGGTCAATTTCCCTGACCTGACCGGCACGCACCGCGCTCATGTCAAATCGACGCTTGGGCCGCTGGTTGCGGTGGCCAACCCGCTCGACTACCACACCTTCATCTGGAACAACGAGCCGGCGATGACCGCCACTTTCACCGCCATGGTGTCGGGCGGCTTCGACCTCAACATGCTGGTGCTCGACTTCCCGCGCCCCGACCGGTGCTCGGACACCGACTGGTGGGCGACGCTGCGCGCCTTCGAATCGGCGCTGAAGACCAACAAGGCGCAAGGCGCGATCGTGTCCTCGCTGCCGGAGAACCTGCCGGAGGAGTACACAGCCGGGCTGATGGCGCGTGGCATGGTGCCGTTGTTCGGCATTTCCGAGGCCATGGATGCCGCCCAGGCGGCAGCCTTCATCGGCTGGGCGTGGCGCGAGCCGCAGGCGCAGCCGATCGACACGTCCGCCTCCGGCGCGCCTGGCGGCGACCACGTCACGCCCGACGAGGCCGAGGCAAAATCGCGGCTGATCAAGGCAGGCCTGCCGGTGCCCAAGGGCGAACGCGCCGCCAATGCCGTCGAGGCGGTGATCTCGTCGATGGCGCTCGGCTTTCCGGTGGCGCTGAAGGCGCTGGGCGTCACCCACAAATCCGAGGTCGGCGCTGTCAGGCTCAACCTCAAGGACGCCGAATCCGTCAGCACGGCGGCGCATGACCTGCTGCCGCTCGGCACCGGCCTCTATGTCGAGCACATGGTGCGCGACGGTGTCGCCGAACTGATCGTCGGCTTCACCCGTGACCCGATGTTCGGCGCGGTGATGACGCTGGGCACCGGCGGCGTGCTCGTCGAGCTGTTGCGCGACAGCGTCACGCTGATGCTGCCGGCAACCCGCGACGACATCGAGGCGGCGTTGCGCGGCCTCAAACTGTTCCCGTTGCTCGAAGGCTATCGCGGCCGGCCGAAAGCCGACGTCCAGGCTGCCATCGACGCCATCTCCGGCATTGCCGCCTTCGTGCAACAGAATGCCGGCGAGATCGAGGAACTCGACATCAACCCGCTGATCGTCTGCACAGAGGGCAAGGGCGCCTGGATCGCCGATGCGCTGCTGGTGCTGGGAGATAAGAAGAATGTCTGATGTCATTTCGACCCGCCGCGAAGGCACCATCCTTGAGGTCACGCTCGACCGGCCCAAGGCCAACGCCATCGACCTCAAGACCTCGCGGCTGATGGGCGAGACGTTCAAGGCATTCCGCGACGATCCGGAGTTGCGCGTCGCCATCGTCAAGACCGCCGGCGACAAGTTCTTCTGCGCCGGCTGGGACCTGAAGGCGGCGGCCGGCGGCGATGCGGTCGACGGCGACTATGGCGTCGGCGGATTTGCCGGTCTGCAGGAGCTGCGCGACCTCAACAAGCCCGTCATCGCTTGCGTCAACGGCATGGCGGTGGGCGGTGGTTTCGAACTGGCGCTGTCGTGCGACCTCATCTACGCCTCCGATCATTCCTCCTTCGCGCTGCCCGAGATCCGCGCCGGCACATTGGCCGATGCCGCGACGATCAAATTGCCGAAGCGCATCCCCTACCATGTCGCCATGGACCTTTTGCTCACCGGCCGCTGGATGGATGTCGCCGAGGCGCATCGCTGGGGACTGGTCAACGAAGTGCTGCCGAAGGAGAAGCTCGGGGACCGCGTCTGGGAGATCGCCCGGCTGCTCGCCGGCGGCCCGCCACTGGTGTTTGCCGCGATCAAGGAGACGGCGCGCGTGGCCGAGGCGCTCACCTTCCAGGACGCGATGAACAAGGTGACGCGCCGCCAGCTGCCGACGGTCGATGCCCTCTATGGTTCCGAGGACAATATGGAGGGTTTTCGTGCGTTCGCCGAAAAGCGCGAGCCGGTGTGGAAGGGGAAGTAGTGGCGGCCCCATGACCGATTACAAAACCCTCATCGACGCCGAGACCTGGGCCTTCATCGAGCGGACCAATTCCTATTATCCGCCCGATACGATCGACTACACGATCGCGCAGCAGCGCGAGATCTATGACCGCATGTGCCGCGAGTTCTTTGCCGGCTATCCCGAAGGCGTCGCGGTCGAGACCTCTGCCATTGCCACGCCCACCCGCGACATCCCAATCCGCATCTACCGAAGCGCGCCGCAGGCAGCAGTGACGGTGCTTTATTTCCATGGCGGCGGTTTTATCCTTGGTGGCCTCGACAGCCATGACGATGTCTGCGCCGAGCTCTGCGCACGCACCGGCTATGAGGTGGTCTCGGTCGACTACCGGCTGGCGCCGGAGCACCTGCACCCGGCCGCCTTCGACGACGTGATGAGCGCCTTCGAATGGGCCACCACCAATCGCGAGCATCCAATTGCGCTTTGCGGCGACAGTGCCGGCGGCAATCTTGCCGCTGCCGTCAGCCATGCGACACGCGGCCATCCGCGCAAGCCGATCGGCCAGGTACTGATCTATCCCGGCCTCGGCGGCGACCGCTCGCGCGGCTCTTATGTGACGCATGCCGAGGCGCCGATGCTGACCATGCGCGATCTCGAGTTCTACAAGAACATCCGAACCGGCGGCGCAGATGGGACCGGCGACATCACGCTGTCGCCGCTCGCCGACGCCGACTTCGCCAATCTGCCGCCGACGGTGCTGATCACTGCCGAGTGCGACCCGCTGTCGTCCGACGGCGAAGCCTATCGTGACCGCGTCGTCGCCGCGGGCGGACGGGCATATTGGTTCGAGGAACCTGGGCTGGTGCATGGCTATCTGAGAGCCCGGCACACGGTCGGCCGCGCCCGCATCAGCTTTACGCGGATCGTCAATGCGGTAGCAGCTTTGGCAAGGGGCGAATGGGTCCCGTGAGCGCCGTCGTACATATGCGGTGTATATAATTCAGGCCAAAACCTGCTCTCGAATTCCTATGCGGCCAGCGACTATGTAATTCCCAGCCGCTTGACTGGCGGCCGGAACGACAGACTGGCTTCAAGGACCATGAGATTACATTCAGTCTGGCTGACCTCCAAGGCCAGCCGCAGGGTGCCGACGGAATATTTTGTCCTGGCAAACCTGAAAGAGCAGGGCGCTATCATCGGCCGGCTCGCCGGGCATCCGATCGCCGATACGGTCGTCGATGCGAACGGATCCCGATATCGCTATGTCGGCGTCGCAACGCGCGACGCCGACGGGCGCTTCGATGTCGAAGCGCTGCGGGCTGGCGAATGGATCGTCCAGCCGGGCCTGGTCTATGCCGCCGACGGCAAGGCCGCTCCGTCAAAGCCGCTGCTGCGCGGGCGCGGCCGCAATCCGTCCTGATTGCACCAGAGCGGTTCATCGTTTTACGGAAACGCTGAACCGCTCTATCTCTTTGTTTTAATGCAATTCCGGACGGAAAACCGTTTCACACTTTTCCTGGAATTGCTCCAGGCCCGGTCCACCCTCGTTCAGGGTCACCATCGCCTCTCGTATTGCCGTCGCGGTTTCAGGACGGATAGCGGTCAATGGCAAGCGGACGTCCGGGCTCAGCCCCAGCGCCAGATGCAGGGCGTATTTGACCGGCACCGGATTGCTCTCCAGTTCAAGCGCGGCGATCAGCGGCCGCATGCGATGATGGATGGCCCGGGCGGTGTGGTCTTCGCCTTGCCGGCAGGCATCATGCACCTCGACGCAGAGCCGGGGCGCGACGTTGGAGACCACGGAGATCGTTCCACGCCCGCCCATCGTGTTGAAGCCGAACGACGTGGCGTCGTGGCCGGACAGACAGATGAAGCGGCGCCTCAGTACAGCGGGAAGCGAGGACAGGCGGTTCACATCGCCGGTGGCGTCCTTGATGCCGACGATGGTTGGGATCCGCGCCAGGCGCTCGACCGTCTCCAGCGACAGGTCGACGCCGGTTCGCGCCGGGACATTGTAGACGATGATCGGTATCCTAACCTTGCTGGCGACCGCTTCGAAGTGGCGGAAAATCCCCTCCTGGCTCGGCCTGTTGTAGTACGGCGTCACGATGAGCGCGGCGTCGGCGCCAAAAGCTTCGGCGGCTGTCGAGAAGGCAATTGTCGTCTCGGTGCTGTTCGTCCCGGTGCCGGCGATGATCGGTACCCTGCCGCCGGCAATTTTCACGCAGAGCGCGATGATGTCGAGGCGCTCCTCCCACGACAAGGTCGGGGCTTCACCTGTGGTGCCGCACGGCACCAGCCCGTTGATCCCCTGTTCGATCTGCCAACGCAACAGCGTGGTCAGTTGCTTCAGGTCGACCTCGCCGTCGGTGAACGGCGTTACCAGCGCGGTCATCGCTCCTGTCAGGCGCATTCGTGCTTGTTCGGGTGTCATGGGAATCAAATTCTCCTTGGTGATTGTTTGGGTACGCTGCCTGTTCGAGGTGCGAGGCAAGCAAGGCCGAGAGCACCGCGGCAGCCAGATCCGTATGGTCAGCTTCGACTATGCCGACCTTGCCCGGCGCCCCTGCAGGCGTGACGTGAATGCTGCAAAGCCAACGCTCGCCGATCCTACCGATCGACGACACCGAACGCTCCGGTTTCGACAAGGCGACGAGCAGGAGGACGGCGTCGAGCGTGGCGCCGGCCTCGACCAGATCGGCAAACCGGCGGCCTTGCCGGGATGATCTGTCGAGCGACAGACCGCGTGCGGCCTCCCACAGCTGGTGTTCGAGCAACCTGCCGACATGCGGGAGACGGTCAAGCAGTCCGGCCAGATCGGCAGTGTTGGAGGTGTCCATGGCCAGACCATTCCGGAAAGGCGAAGGCAGCCGGAAACAGGATCAGTTGAACAGGGAGAGGCGGACGCTCGCCGGGGCGAAGCGTATCGCACCGGCCTGACGACCGCTTTCCATCGTGGCGAACCGGACGGCGGAACTCCTGTCGGCAAAAACGCCGCCGGTCAGGCCTTCTTCGTCACGCGCGATCCAGTGACCTTCGCCGTCGCGACCGACCACGAAGCGGTGAAGAGCGTTGCCATCGGGTGATATATGAGAACTTTGCATCGTCATCTCCTGCCTTGCGATCAGGAGACCTGGGCAGCGATGGCGGCGGCGACCAGCAAGGCACCGACGACCAGGAGCCACCATGTCGGCGTGAATGGCGCGACCAGGCTGACATGCCGGCGATTGTTGTTGGCCGCAAGCCGCGCCTGCTCGAGCTGCGAGGTCGGCAGCGGACGATGGGTGGGCAGATAGAGCCCGTCCGAGAGGAACATCGGAGACTTCCTTCTTTCTGGAACTGTCACCACGAGGTGGTGACTGCCTGCAGCGGCTCAGGACCGGCTGCACTCAGAAAGATAAAAGCATCCGCATTTGTATTCGAGGCGGCCCAAAACTGAAAAATATAAAAAAGTCATATGTTTATCACCTGGGCGTATGTAGAGCCCAAGCTGGAAGATCGGACCGTGATGTCGCCTTTTCACGCCACCGAGGCGGCCGCTGCCCGGCCGGCGCCGCGGCCGGAAAAGATGCAGCCGCCGAGGAACGTGCCTTCAAGCGCCGCATAGCCATGCACGCCGCCGCCGCCGAAACCGGCGGCTTCGCCAACGGCGTAGAGCCCCGCCACCGGCTGGCCATCGGCACCCAGCACGCGGCTGTCGAGATCGGTCTGCAGGCCGCCCAGCGTCTTGCGGGTCAGGATGTTGAGTCGGACCGCGATCAGCGGGCCATTTGCCGGGTCAAGCATCTTGTGCGGCTTTGCCGTGCGGATCAGCCGGTCGCCGAGATAGGCGCGGGCACCGCGCAGAGCGGTGATCTGCATGTCCTTGGAGAACGGATTGTCGAGTTGCCGGTCGCGGGCGCGGATCTCGCGCTCGACCTTTGCGAGTTCGAGCAGCGGCTCGCCGCCGGCCAGCGCATTCATGCGGGCGACCAGCGTCGGCAGGTCGGCCTCGACGATGAAATCCTCGCCCTTCTCCATGAACGCCTTGACCGGCCCGGGAATGCCTGAGGTGGCGCGGCCAAGCACTTGCCGCCAGCTCTTGCCGGTCAGGTCGGGGTTCTGTTCGGAGCCCGACAGCGCGAACTCCTTCTGGATGATCTTCTTGGTCAGGATGAACCAGGAATAGTCGAAGCCGGTGCTCATGATGTGGCTGAGCGTGCCCAGCGTGTCGAAGCCGGGATAGAGCGGCACCGGCAGGCGCTTGCCCCTGGCATCGAGCCACAGCGATGACGGGCCGGGCAGGATGCGGATCGCATGATCGGTCCAGATCGGCGCCCAGTTCTTGATGCCCTCGACATAGTGCCACATGCGGTCGCGATTGATGATGCTGCCGCCGGCCGCTTCGGTGATCGCCAGCATGCGTCCGTCGACATGGTCGGGCACGCCCGTGATCATGCGCTTCGGTGCCGCGCCCAGCCGTTGTGGCCAGTTCTCGCGGACAAGCCGATGGTTGGCGCCAATGCCGCCGGAGGCAACGATCACCGCTTGCGCCTTGAGCTCGAAATCGCCTGATATGTCGCGCGAACTCTTGTGGCCGCGCTCGACGGTGCTCGGCTGCAGGATGTCGCCACGCACGCCGTCGACGGCGGCACCCGTGCGGGTCAATTCGTTGACGCGGTGGCGGAATTTGAAGCGGATCAGCCCGCTTTTCTCGGCTTCGCGCACGCGCTGCACAAAGGGCTCAAGCACGCCGGGTCCGGTGCCCCAGGTGATGTGGAAGCGCGGCACCGAATTGCCGTGGCCGATGGCATTGCCGCCGCCACGCTCGGCCCAGCCGACCACGGGAAAGAATTTCAGGCCGCGCTGCATGAGCCAGGAGCGTTTCTCGCCGGCGGCAAAGCCGACATAGGCTTCGGCCCAGCGACGCGGCCAGAGATCCTCCGGCCGGTCGAAGGCAGCGGTGCCCAGCCAGTCCTCGAGCGCCAGATCATGCGAATCGCGGATGCGCATGCGCCGCTGCTCGGGCGAATCGACGAGGAAAAGGCCGCCGAACGACCAGAACGCCTGGCCGCCCAGCGACTGTTCCGGCTCCTGGTCGACGATGACGGTTTTCTTGCCGGCCTCGGCAAGCTCGGCGGCGGCGACCAGCCCTGCAAGGCCGGCGCCGACAATGATCACGTCCGCATCGTCAGCCATTTTTTCTCCTCTCCGTTAGCCGGCTAAAGCAATTCCAGGAAAATTGCAAAACGGGTTTTCCCGGGAAAAGCGCATAGCGCTTTCCCTTGGG
Organism: Mesorhizobium kowhaii; assembly: GCF_042431665.1. Lineage (NCBI taxonomy): Bacteria > Pseudomonadati > Pseudomonadota > Alphaproteobacteria > Hyphomicrobiales > Phyllobacteriaceae > Mesorhizobium > Mesorhizobium kowhaii. Next base: position 184,992 of record NZ_JBHLYT010000013.1, on the reverse strand, counting down.
AATTGCGTCAAACAAAAGGCTAGACGGCCTCCCAGCCGTCCTTGCCGCCGGCGCGGAAGATGGCGTCGATGACCTTCTGGTTGAGCACGGATTCTTCCAGCGTGAAGACACGCTCCTTGCCACCCTGTGCGGCCCGCGCGAAGGTCTCGACCTCCAGCCGGTACTGCTGGGTGCCGGGAAAGCGGAACACCTGCGCCTCGGTGTGGTTCTGGTTGTGCAGTTCGACACGGTGATGGTCGTAGAGCCCGGCGTTGAAGGGTGAGAACAGCTCGATGAAACCTTTCTCGCCGTGGAACACCATCACCTGGCGCGCCGCCATCTGCGTCGACAGGTAGAAGGACAGCTCGAAGTCGCCGAAATCGGCGCGGATCGAGGAATAGATGTCGGTGCCGAATGTCTTGTCGCGCTCGATTGTCGCCTGCACACGCAGCGGCTCCTTGCCGGTGGAAAAGCGCGTCGAGACGGTGGGGTAGACGCCGATATCGGGCAGCGCGCCGCCGCCGAGATCGAGCTTATTGCGCATGTTGTTGGGATCGACATTGTAATAGGAGAAGGCGCCCTGGACATGGCGCAGCCGGCCGATGGCGCCGCTGGCGATCAGGTCGCGCACCTTGATCCATTGCGGGTGGTAGATGACCATGAAGGCTTCGCAGACCAGCACTTTCTTGGCGTCGCGCAGCTTGATCAGTGGGGCAATATCCTTGGCGTCGAGCGCCAGCGGCTTTTCGACCAGCACGTGCTTGCCGGCCTCGATGGCCTTCGCCGTCCATTCGACGTGCTGGGAGGTCGGCAGCGGGATGTAGACGCCATCGACGTCCTTCGAGGCAAGCAACTCCTCATAGGAGCCGAAGGCTTGGCGCGCGCCGAAGCGCTCTGCCAGTGCCTTGGCCTTCGACAGGTCTCGGCTGGCGATCGCCGACAGAACGCCGTTCTCCGCGTCGACCATTGCCGGCAACAACTGCTCGCGGCCGATCTTGGCCGTCGACAACACACCCCATCGGAACATCACGCTTCTCCATAGCGATTGCAGGCGAGGAGGTTTGCCCGAAATCGAGAGAAAAGCCAATGACCGGGACTGCCTGGATTCAGCCCCGTTTGCCCGTCAGCGTCATGTCGAAGTCGACGATGTTGGAATAGATCGGCGTGCCGACATCCATGCCGTAGCGTGACCTGAGCACCTTGCCGGTGACATGGAATTTTATCGTGCCGGCCTTGAGGTCGCCAAGCTCGGCCGTGAACTTTTCCGGGAATGTCTTGCCTCGCGCCGTCAACCGGCCGCTGACGAGGGCCGTGGTGTCGCTGGTGCGGGTCACGCTGGTCGAGCGGAACTGGATTTCCGGGCTGTTGGCGGCGTCGAACACCGCGTCGGAGCGCAGGAAGGCATCGATGCGGCCCTGGCCGGTGCCGACGCTTTCGGGAAATATGGTGAAATTGACCTGCGAGCGGGCGACCTCGCTGTTGTCGATGCGGATCGAGCCTTTGAAACGGCCGAAGGCGCCATCGAGGCCGCCGCCACCGACCTTGCCGATGGAAAAGCGGATCGAGGAGTTGGCCGGGCTGATCGCGTAACTGCCGGCGGCATCACCAAGCGCGATTGCCGCTGAAGCCGGCATGGCAAGGCAAACGGCGACCGCCGCAAATCCGAGGATACGCGTGTACATTGAGGTGTTCCTTGTTGTAGGCAGCGCATTTCCTGCGCGCCCTCACACAATGAACGAATGACCCGGCCGCTCTATTCCGCACTGTCTTCTGACGAAGGCGTGATCATGCGTGTGAGCACGCCATCCCTGAGCTGGAAATGATGACGCAGCGCCGCCGCGACATGCAGCACGACCAGGGCCATGCCGGCATAGGCGAGATACCAATGCGCTGACGCCCAGAAGCTTTCGGCCGCATCCGATTCGGCCAGCGGCAGGTTCGGCATGATGAACAGATTGAACGGCAGGCTAGGGATCTCCAGCATCGACACCGACACCAGCGCCCAGCCGGACAAGGGTAGGGCCAGTTGAAACGCGTAGAGCCCAAGGTGAGCGAGCGGCGCGGCCCGCCGCTCCAGGATTCCGACCGAACGCGGCAGCGCCGGCGCGGCATTGCCGAGACGCCAGGCGATGCGCAGGATGATCAGGCCGAGCAGCAGAAAACCGAAGGATTTGTGCAGTTGGATCAGTTCGAAGGCGGTGCGCTGGCTGGTCAGCCGCACCATGATGAAGCCGAGCCCGAACTGGCCGATGAAGATCAGCGCAATCAGCCAGTGGAGAATGATCGCGCCCCAGCCATAGCGGGTCGTGCTGTTGGTGATTGATATCTGCATGGGACGTGAACGAATGGTGGGGCGGGTTTCTTCCGGCCCGCGCTTCACCCGCTGATCTTGAAGAAATCAACGAAAGCCCTGAGCGCCGGGCGCATCTGGCGGCGGCTTGGGTAGTAGACGAAGAACCCGTCGAAGGGCGGGCACCAGTCCTCCAGCACGCGCACAAGCCTGCCGTCGGCGATTGCCTCGCTGACATAGCCTTCGAACACAAAGGTCAGGCCGGCGCCGTTGAGCGCCGCTTCTACTATCAGGCGATCCTCGCCGACGATCAGCGGACCTTCGACTGATATCTCCAGCTCCTCGCCATCCTTTTCGAACTCCCAGCGGTAGAGCACGCCGCTCGAGAAGCGGAAGCGGACGCAGCGATGTGCCGCCAGGTCGCGCGGATGCAGGGGGCGCGGCATGGTCTCGAAATAGGAAGGAGCGGCAACCACAGCGCCACGGATCGACGCTCCGATCCGCACCGCGACCATGTCCGGCTGCAGGCTTTCGCCGAGCCTGACGCCGGCATCGAAGCCGCCTTCGACCACATCGGTGAAGCGATCCTCGACGACGATCTCCAGCACGATGTCGGGAAAGGCCTGGGCAAACGCCCCGAGCCGTGGTGCGAGTGTGAGCTGGGCGGCGGTGCGCGGTACGGTAAGCCTCAAATTACCCGCCGGCCGGTCACGCGCCTCGATCGCCGTCTCCAGCGCCAAGTCGATCTCCGACAGCGCCGGCCGCAGCCGCTCCAGCAACTGCGCACCTTCTTCGGTGGGCGCAACGCTGCGCGTGCTGCGCGACAGCAAGCGAACGCCAAGTCGTGCCTCGAGGCTGGACACCGCATGGCTGACCGCCGATGGCGCGATGGCCAATTCCCTGGCCGCGCCGCGAAAGCTGCCGCATTGGGCGACGGTCGCGAGCACCGCGAGTTGTGAAAGATGGGCTCGATTCATCGATCTATTTTATAGAACAGCCCGTGCGCATGAAAGACGATTATCGAACATAGAACAAGGCGCTATCTCCACATGCGTGTCGCCCAAAAGTGCGCAGCGGTTTGGGGGGCAACGACATGCAAAAAACAAAGACTTAAAGCGCGTTGTCGACGCGCTTTAAGCATCACAACAAGGAGACGCGTGATGCAAACCCGCAAGCTAGGAACTGAATTGAACGTCTACCCGGTCGGCCTCGGCTGCATGGGCATGAGCTTCGTCTATGGCGGCCAGCCAGAAGCCGACGCGATCGCCACCCTGCACCGCGCCGTCGACATCGGCGTCAATTTCTTCGACACGGCGGAGGTCTACGGCCCCTACGAGAACGAGATCCTGCTCGGCAAGGCGCTGAAGTCCGTTCGTGACAAGGTGACGATCGCGACCAAGTTCGGCTTCAAGATCCTGGAGGAAGGCACCGGCACCGACCGCATGGCCGGCGTCGACAGCCGCCCCGAACACGTCAAGGCTGTCGCCGAGGCGTCGCTGAAGCGGCTGGGCACCGACGTTATCGACCTCTACTACCAGCACCGCGTCGACCCCAACGTGCCGATCGAGGATACGGTCGGCGCCATGGCCGAGCTGGTGCGCGAGGGCAAGGTGCGCGCGCTCGGCCTGTCGGAGGCGAGTGCGGCGACCATCCGCCGGGCCCATGCCGTGCATCCGATATCGGCCGTGCAGAGCGAATATTCGCTGTGGAGCCGCGACCCGGAAGACGAGGTGTTCGCCGTCTGCCGCGAACTCGGCATCGGCTTTGTCCCCTACAGCCCGCTCGGCCGCGGCCTTTTGACCGGCACCATCGCCAAGCCTGAGGCTTTGAGCGATGACGACTGGCGTCGCGGCCTGCCGCGCTTCCAGGCCGACGCCATGGCGGCCAATGCAGTGGCTATCGCCACGCTGGAGAAGATGGCGGCTGAAAAGGGCGTGAGCTCGGCGCAGCTGGCGCTGGCCTGGGTGCTGCACCAGGGCGATTTCATCGTACCGATCCCCGGCGCACGAAAAATCCGCCATCTTGAGCAGAACACGGCGGCAGCCGGGATCGAGCTCAGCGCGGCCGAGGTGCAAGCCATCGGCGACGCGCTGTCGCCCGACAAGGTGGTGGGCAAGCGCTACACCGAGGAGCTGCTGGCGCTGGTGAATGGGTGAGCATTGATCTCGGATCAATCGAAGGGGCGCTTCGGCGCCCCTCTTGCGTGGTACGCGCTGCATAGAAATTGGAAAGCTTTGGCGGGACAGCGCCCCCCTCTGTCCCGCCGACATTTACCAAGGCAGAACTGTAATTTCCGGCCAGTTGGCCTTCGCACGCGCCCCCTTGGCCTCATGAGTTTGTCGGTTGTCCATTACCCGGTTCGGCGTGATGCGAAACGAGAAGACATCGTCGAGACCAAACGGCGCCACGAGGTCAAGCTGCCCATCCGCATCGAAGCGAACCCCAACCGCATGGGTTTTGGAGGCGAAGTGGCGGACCGAGTCGCTGGAACTTGTGTAGCGCGGGCACGGCTGTCCGAACTTCAGGGGATACCAGAGATGGACACGGGCCTGATTGCGAATTTCGACCGGCAGCGGCAGTTCCGCAAAGACCGGAACGGCAGCGGCAATCACACCATCCTCAGCCTCATAGGAGAGGTCGCTCTCATCGAAATAGAACAGGTCGACATCCTTGATGCCGTAACCCGACGGTTTGCCCGTCAGGTGGTTCCAAACGGAGTTGTAGAGAGCACCGGAAACGACCAGCCAGTCCGGCAGGTCGAACGAGCGTGCCCTCGCCAACGCGTCGTGGACCAGCGGGTCGGCCGACACGATGTCGAGAAACGCCGCGCGTTGTGCGTCGAACGGGAGTCCTGAATAGCGCAAATGGTCCATCGCCCTTTGGAGGGCGATTCGACATGCCTGCGCAATCCCTCAAGTCCTGAGCACGCCACCCGTCTGCTTGCCGACATTCTCGACGATGCGCTTGGCCAGGGCCTCGAAGTCCTCGTCGGTCAGAGTTTTCTCGACCGGCTGGATCGACACCTCGATGGCGATCGACTTCTTGCCTTCGCCAAGCGACGCACCTTCGAAAATGTCGAAGACCGAGACAGCCGTGATCAGCTTCTTGTCGGCGCCGAGTGCCGCGCGGACCAGCGTGCCGGCCTCGACCGTCCTGTCGACGACGAAAGCGAAATCGCGCTTGACCGCCTGGAAGGCGGAGAGTTCCAGCTTCGGCTTGGTTTTCGTCGGCTTGGCCTTCGGCTCGGGCACGGCGTCGACGAACACTTCGAAGCCGCAGAGCGGTCCGGAGACATCGAGGCCCTCCAGCGTCTTCGGATGGAACTCGCCGAAGGTGCCGAGCACGGTTTTCGGCCCGAGCTTGATGGTGCCGGAACGGCCGGGATGATACCAGGCCGGGCCGCCGGCCTCGACCTGCAATCGGTCGACCGGCGCGCCGCAGGCTTCGAGTGCGGCGATCGCATCGGCCTTGGCATCGAACACGCCGACCGGGCCCGAATTGCCAGCCCAATTGCGGCCTGAGCCGTCGAGCTTGGCCGTGCCGCGCCGCACGCCGGCGGCCACGCGCCGCTGCTGGTCGGCGCCGTCGCCCTCATAGGTGCCCGACACTTCGAACAGGGCGACGTCGCCGATACCCCTGTCGGCATTGCGCTGGGCAGCGGCGATCAGTCCCGGCAGCAACGACGGCCGCATGTCGGACATGTCGGCGGCGATCGGGTTGGCGAGCTTCAGCGCCGTCTGGCCGCCGCCGAACAGTTCAGCCTGCTTGGCCGGAATGAACGACCAGGTGACGGCCTCCATCATGCCACGCACGGCGAGCGCGCGCTTGGCCGTGCGGGTGCGGACCTGCAGCGTGGTGAGGATCTTTGCATTGACCGCGTCATGCGCACCGAGCGGCTGCGGCACGATGTTGTCGACGCCGTGGATGCGCATCACCTCTTCGACCAGGTCGGCCTTGCCGTCGACATCGGGGCGCCAGGACGGAACCTTCACGTCGACAATTTCGCCCGAGCCCTGCGGCTCGAAGCCGAGGCGCGACAGGATGTCTAGGCTTTCCGCCCGTGGCACCTCGATGCCGGTCAGTCGCTTCACTTCCGAAAGCGGGAAAGAAACGATCCTGGGCTGGTGGCCGGCATAGCCAGCCACCTCGACCTCCGTCGGCGTGCCGCCGCAGAAATCGAGCACCAACCTGGTCGCCAGTTCGACGCCGGGCACCATGAATTCGGGGTCGACGCCGCGCTCGAAGCGGTAGCGCGCGTCGGTGATGATGCCGAGCGTGCGGCCGGTGCGGGCGGTGGTGATCGGATCCCAAAGGGCCGATTCGATCAGCACGTCCGACGTGTTCTCGTCGCAGCCCGAATGTTCGCCGCCCATGATGCCGGCAATCGACTCGACGCCGTTCTCGTCTGATATGACGCACATCTCCGGCGTCAGCGTGTATTCCCGGCCGTCGAGCGCTTGCACCTTTTCGCCATCGCGCGCGCGCCGCACCGTCAGGTTGCCTGCAACCTTCCTAGCGTCGAACACGTGCAGCGGCCGGCCGCGGTCGAAGGTGACATAGTTGGTGATGTCGACCAGCGCGCTGATCGGCCTCAGCCCAATGGCGATCAACCGCTGCTGCAGCCATTTCGGCGATGGGCCGTTCTTGACGCCGCGCACGAGGCGCAGCGCGAAGCCGGGGCAAAGTTCCGGCGCTTCGATCGTCACCTTGACCGGCGTCTCGCCCTTGCCCGGGATCGGCTCGATCGCAGCGCTCTTCAACGTGCCGAGCCCGCTCGCCGCCAAATCCCTGGCGATGCCGTAGACACTGGTGGCATCCGGCCGGTTCGGCGTCAGGTTGATTTCGATGACCGGGTCGTCGAGATGCGCATAGCTGGCGAAGCTGGTGCCGACAGGCGCATCTTCAGGCAGATCGATGATGCCGTTATGCTCGTCGGAAAGTTCGAGCTCGCGCTCGGAACACATCATGCCATGGCTTTCAACGCCCCTGATCTTGCCGACCGTCAGGGTCGCGTCGATGCCGGGCACATAGGTACCTGCCGCGGCAAAGGCGCCGATCAGGCCCGCGCGGGCGTTCGGCGCTCCGCACACCACCTGAACAGGCGCCTTGCCGTCGCCGGTGTCGACGGTGAGCACGCGCAGCCGGTCGGCATCGGGATGCTGCACCGCTGTCAGCACCTTGGCGATGACGAACGGTTTCAGGCTCGACTTGTCGTCGACATGCTCGACTTCGAGGCCGATCGAGGTCAGCCGCTCGACGATCTCGTCGAGCGAGGCGTCGGTCTCGAGATGGTCCTTGAGCCAGGAGAGGGTGAATTTCATGGGACTGTTCCGTCTGGTCTTTTGACGCTTGTTTTCAGATGTCTCGGCAGATCGTCGGACATATGCAGGAAGGGAAGCTGCTCGCTGACATAGGCATGCAGCGTCGGCCTGAAATCGCCCGGCATGTCCATGGCGCCGAGCGTGAAATAGATGACGTCCTCCAGCCGCTCGTCGACATAGGCGATCGGCGAGCCGCAGACGCCGCAGAACGAGCGCGTCACCGGCCCATTCTCATACATCTTCAACGCCTTGCCCGTGAACGCCACCTGATCGACCAGGAAGCCAACAAAGGCCGACACCGGCGCGCCGCTCGCCCGCCGGCAATCGCCGCAATGGCAATAGCTGATGTGATGCGGTTCGGCCGAGGCCTCGAACCGCACGGCGCCGCAGCGGCAGCCGCCGGCGTGGGCGGCTGTCATGCGCTCAAGCCTCCGAACAGCGTTGGCATGTCGAGCGGCCTGAAGCCGTAATGCGACAGCCAGCGGACATCGGCATCGAAGAAGGCGCGCAGGTCCGGCATGCCGTATTTCAGCATGGCGATGCGGTCGATGCCCATGCCCCAGGCGAAGCCCTGGTATTCGTCCGGGTCAAGCCCGCCATGGCGCAGCACATTGGGATGAACCATGCCGCAGCCGAGGATCTCCATCCAGTCGGAACCTTCGCCGAAGCGCACCTCGCCGGGTCGCGAACGGTCGCACTGGATGTCGACCTCGAGGCTGGGTTCGGTGAACGGGAAGAAGGACGGCCGGAAGCGCATCTTGACCGAGGGCACCTCGAAGAAGGCCTTGCAGAACTCTTCCAGCACCCACTTCATGTTGGCGACATTGGCCGTCTTGTCGATCACCAGCCCCTCGACCTGATGGAACATCGGCGAGTGGGTGGCGTCCGAATCCTGCCGGTAGGTTTTTCCCGGAATGACGATGCGGATCGGCGGCTTCTTCGTCTCCATGGTGCGGATCTGCACCGGCGAGGTGTGGGTGCGCAAAAGCTTGCGCTCGCCCTTCTCGTCCGGCTGGAAGAAGAAGGTGTCATGCATCTCGCGCGCCGGATGGCCTTCCGGGAAATTCAGCGCGGTGAAATTGTAATAGTCGGTCTCGATGTCCGGACCTTCGGCGATCGAGAAGCCAAGGTCGCCGAAGATCGCCGCGATCTCGTCGATGACCTGGCTGATCGGATGGATGCGGCCGCGCTCGGCCGGCGACTGCCGCACCGGCAGCGTCACATCGACCTTTTCGGCGGCCAGGCGGGCGGTGATCGCCACATCCTTCAGCTCGGCCCGACGCAGCGAGAGCGCATCGGTGACGCGGTTCTTGAGGCCGTTGATGGCCGGACCCTTGAGCTGGCGCTCCTCGGCGCTCATCGCGCCGAGCGTCTTCAGCATCTCGGAAACCGAGCCCTTCTTGCCTAGCGCCGAAACGCGCACCGCCTCGATCGAGGCCTCGTCCGCGGCCGATGCGATGTCAGCCATCAGGGAATTTTCGAGAGTTTCCATGTCACTCATGTTCCAGACCCGATTGAGCCAAAGAAAAACCCGCGCCAGCCGTGCCAGCGCGGGTTCCCCAAATCAGAATTTCGAATGCTTGGGAAGCGCTGGTCTTAAGCGACAGCGCTTTCAAAAGCGTTCGGCGTGGTGTTCTTCAGATATTCGAGCGCAACCTTGGCCTTGGCCACGAGTGCGGCGAAAGCCTGCGGCTCATGGATGGCCATGTCCGACAGGATCTTGCGATCGATCTCAATGCCCGACTTGTTGAGGCCGTCGATGAAGCGGCCATAGGTCAGGCCGTGCTCGTGCGTCGCGGCGTTGATGCGCTGGATCCACAGCGCGCGGAACGAGCGCTTGCGGTTCTTGCGGTCGCGATAGGCGTACTGCATCGACTTTTCCACCGCCTGCTTGGCGATGCGGATGGTGTTCTTGCGGCGGCCGTAGAAGCCTTTGGCGGCTTTCAGGACCTTCTTGTGCTTGGCGTGCGAGGTGACGCCTCTCTTTACGCGTGCCATGTCATGATCTCCTTAAAACGTGTCCGGACCGAATGCCTTAGAGGCCGTTCGGCAGAAAATTCTTGATGACCTTCTTGCCATCCGGTTCAGCCAGAACCATCGTGCCGCGGGCATTTCGAATGAACTTGTTGGAACGCTTGATCATGCCGTGACGCTTGCCGGCCGCAGCCGACAGGACTTTACCCGTACCTGTGATCTTGAACCGCTTTTTGGCGGCGGACTTGGTCTTCATCTTGGGCATTTTGCTACTCCGTATTGTTGGCGCACTATCGCGCTTCTTGTTCGCTTCGGGCCGACCAAAGCCCGAAAAGCAAATGAAACCGCCACGGCATGCCCTGCCGGGCGGTTTTCTTGAACGGCGGTCCTATACGTCAAAGCAGGCGGCTGTGCAACACCCACTGCGCCGCTCGTTCCCGGGACGCTGCGTCCCTGGTCAGGGGAGCGTAAACAATACCGGCAGCATGCCCGACTGCTGGGCGCCGTCGATCAGCTCGAAAGCCGGCAGCGCAATGAGGAACACAAGGCCGTCGAGCAGTGTGCTCAACAGCAGGCGCGGCTTGAAGCTGCCCGTATCGCCCTCCTGGTAGAGGGAAAGGTTCGGAAAGAAGCGCGGCACCCTTGCCAGATAGGCCTGATAGGGCGCGCCGAGCGCTTCCTTGAGGAATTTCTCTTCGCGCAGGATGACGATATGGAAGGCGCCCGCGCACAGAACAGCAAAGAGAATGATGCCGGAGAACGAGCCGATCTGCGCGCCGACGCCGGCCGCGGCCACGGTCGAGAACACATAGAGCGGGTTGCGGGTGATCGAGTAGGGTCCGCCCGTCACCACTTCGGAAGATTTGCGCCCGCCTATGTAGAGCGTCGACCAAAGGCGACCGACGAGGCCGAGAAAAATCAGCAGCACGCCGAACATCTCGATCGTCTCATGCATCGCCGTATCGGGCGGGAAGGTCGATTGGCCAAACAGCAGCGCGGCGAACAGTACGACCACGAGAACGGCAAGCACTATCCTGCGCGTGTGCTGGTAGTTACCCAGCCCGTATTTGAGTTCTTTGTCCAAGGGAGGAATCCGATCGTCGAGGAGCCTAATGCATGTCGCCCAAAAGTGGCCCCGGTTTTGGGAGGACGACATGCATAAAAACAGAGCCGGCGATCGCAGCTGTGGCCAAGAAACAGGCGTCCCGCCGATCGCCGGGACGCCCTGTACTACAATTCAGGCGGATTTAGAGCGCGATGACCAGGCCTGACGTCATCGTGATCTCGGTGTGTTGATATTCAGGTGATGCCGGCCTGCAAACGGCAGCTTCCTGCGCTTCCGGTGCTCACGGACCCAAATGTCCGCTCCGCTCCGGATCTCGAAAGCCACCATTTTCGGCTCGGCCTGACCTGAATCTCAATACACCCTAGCGCGGCGCCAGCACCATCATCATCTGGCGGCCTTCGAGCTTCGGTTCCGCTTCGACCTTGGCGATGGTCGCCACTTCCTCGCGAACCTTGTTCAGAAGCTGCATGCCGAGTTCCATATGCGCCATTTCGCGGCCACGGAAACGCAATGTCAGCTTGACCTTGTCGCCTTCCTCGAAGAAGCGGCGAACCGCCTTCATCTTGGTCTCGTAGTCATGGCTGTCGATGTTCGGGCGCATCTTGATCTCCTTGATCTCGATGACCTTCTGGTTCTTGCGCGCCTCGGCCGCCTTCTTCTGGTTGGCGTATTTCAACTTGCCGAGATCGAGGATCTTTACGACGGGGGGCACCGCATTGGGCGATATCTCGACGAGATCGAGCCCAGCCTCTTCGGCGAGCAGCAATGCGTCGTTGATGGAAACATCGCCGCGGTTCTGGCCTTCGGCGTCGATAAGCTGGACCCGGGGAACCCGGATATCACGGTTGGAGCGCGGGCCATCCTTGGTCGGCGCCGCTGCTTTGAAAGGTCTGCGAATGGTCGTGGTCTCCTTGGCCGTTTCGTTCGGGGTTTGTCAGTCTTGATGCGTGGACGCGCCAATGTGGTGAGCGCGCGGGCGGAGTCAATAGCACAGCGTCGACAGAAAATCACCCTGATCGCTGGCCTGCACCAAAGAAAGAAACATAGCGAGCACTTTCCGCCCCGGCGCTGGCTGTGCCAAAAGCGAGGTGTGAGGAAAAAGCCATGACTGCCACGCCCCCAATCTTTCTGGATGTCCCAATCTTTCTGGATGTTGGGGGATCGAGCATCGCGGTGCGCGATACAAAAGGTGCCGAGCCCGGCATCGTCTGGCTCGGCGGCTACAAGTCGGACATGCTGGGCACGAAGGCGCAGACGCTGTCGGGCTGGGCCGAAAAAGAAGGCCGCGCGTTCCTGCGCCACGACTATTCCGGCCATGGCGAATCCGGCGGCGCCTTTGCCGACGGCACGATTTCGACATGGCTTGCGCAAAGCCTTGCCGTGTTCCGGCAGTTCACCCAGGGCAAGCAGATCCTGGTCGGCTCCTCGATGGGCGCCTGGATCGCGCTGCGCATGGTGCAGGAATTGCGCAAGGCGGGCGACAGCAATGTCGCAGGACTGGTGCTGCTGGCGCCGGCGCCGGACTTCACCGCTGAGCTGGTCGAACCGGTGCTGACCGAGGCGCAGAAGCGCGACCTCGCCGAAAAGGGCTTCTTCGAGGAGCCGTCGGATTATTCCGCTGAGCCTTACATCTACACAAGCGCGCTGATCGAGGACGGACGCAACAACCTGGTGATGACAGGCCCTATCGACACGCATTGCCCGGTGCACATCTTGCAGGGGCTGGCCGATGCGGACGTGCCGGCAAGCCACGCGCTGAAGCTGGTCAGTCTGCTGCCGTCCGACGACGTGACCTTGTCGCTGATCCCCGACGGTGATCATCGGCTGTCGCGACCGCAGGATCTCGACATGCTGGTGCGGGCCGTCGGCGCCATGGCACAGAGGGAGAACTGATGCGCCTTTCCATTCCGATACAAGCGTTCGTCGCCGCCATCGTCGGCTTTGGCGGCACGCTGGCCATCGTCATCGCCGCGGCCAAAGCAGTCGGCGCGACGCAGATCGAGACGGCGAGCTGGGTGACGACGATCTGCCTTGCCATGGCGATCGAAAGCCTGTGGCTGTCGTGGCGCACGAAAATGCCTGTCATCACCGCCTGGTCGACGCCGGGCCTGGCGCTGATCGCGGCTTCGAGCGGCTTTTCGGTGGGCGAGGCCGTCGCGGCCTTCATCGTCACCGCCGTCCTCTTGATCGCTACCGGGCTGTTCCGGCCCCTGACGAAGCTGATCTCGAGGATACCGCCCTCTGTCGCCTCGGGCATGCTGGCCGGTATCGTCGTCACCTTCGCCCTCAATGCGGTGAAGACCGTTCCCGTCGATCCCCAGTTGATCCTGCCGCTGATCGCGACCTTCTTCGTCATCCGCCTATTCAATCCGGCGCTGTCGGTGCTGGCCGTACTGATCGGCGGTGGCCTCGCCGCCTTCCTGACGGGCCGCGTCGGCGGCCTGCCGACACCGGAACTGTCGACCCTGACGCTGATTGCGCCTGATTTCACCGCCAAGGCGATCATTGGTCTCGCGCTGCCGCTCTATCTCGTCACCATGGCTTCGCAGAACCTGTCGGGACTCGCGGTGCTGCGCGCCGCCGGCTACCACCCCGAGCCCGGCCCGCTGATCGGCGTCACCGGCCTGTTTTCGCTGCTGTCGGCGCCGTTCGGCGGCTCGACCACCAATCTGGCGGCAATCTCGGCGGCGATCTGCACCGGGCCGGACGTCCATCCCGACACCGCCGAGCGCTGGAAGACCGGCCCGTTCTATGCGCTGGCCTATCTCGTCTTCGCGATTTTCGGCGCTTCGCTGGTGGCGATCTTCGCCGTCCTGCCGCAGAGCCTGATCGTGCTGGTCGCGGGTCTCGCGCTGATGGCGTCGCTCGCCAACGCGCTGTCGATCGCGCTGAAGGAGGAGGCTGATCGCATGGCCGCCACCGTCACCTTTGTCGTCACCGCCTCGGGGCTGACGCTGTTCGGCGTCGGTGCCGCATTCTGGGGCCTGATTGCCGGCCTGGTCGTGCTTTTCCTCGATAGGCTCAAAAAGCGACAATCATTTCAGCCGCTTGTCCGGTTTTGGCAGGCATTGTCTTGAATCGCCGTTTTCTCCTTCCCATTTCGATTCCACGCAGCCGGGTTTGGCTGTCTCCAACCGAAGGAATGGGAGAAAATGAACACATCTGCATTGATCCGTCCGGCCTGGACGCCGGCAACCATCGCGTTGATGGTGATCGGTTTCATGGTGTTCTGGCCACTCGGCTTCGCCATGCTTGCCTATATCATCTGGGGCGACCGCCTCGATGGCTTCAAGCGTGACGTCAACCGCGCGACCGACGGTATCTTCGCCGGCTGCCGCCGCGGTTCCGACAAGGCCGCGCGCTGGGGTCACGGCTCCACCCGCACCGGCAACGTCGCTTTCGACGACTGGCGCGAAAAGGAACTTGAGCGGCTGAACGAAGAGCGCCGCAAGCTCGACGAGATGCTGACCCAGTTCGACGAATACGCTCGCGAATTGCGCCGTGCCAAGGATCAGGACGAGTTCGACCGCTTCATGGCCAACCGCAACAAGTCGACGGCGCCGACGAAGACCGATCCGAGCACCGGGACGACGACCACCAAGCGTGGCAAGGGCTCGAACCTGCTTGACGACTGAGGCCCGGCGACAGGCCACATCGTGAAAAAACGGCGTCGCGCGAGCGGCGCCGTTTCTTTTTTGTTCTATTCGTTTTCCTCGAATCGCGTATCGTCCGGCCATGTCTTTCGGCTTCTTCCGCAATCTGACAAAGCCCAAGCCCGCGCCTGTAGAAGAGCGCGAGCATGTCGTTGCCGGCCGCTCATTGCCGCTCAAGATCGTCGAGAACGACCGCGCAAGGCGGCTGACGCTGCGCATCGATTCCGGTGGTCGCGGCCTGCGCATCACCGTGCCACCCGGCCTGCGCCGGGGCGAGGTCGAAAAGTTCCTCGACCGCCATCAGGAGTGGCTGGAACAGCGGCTGGCCAAGGTGCCCAACCGGCCGCAGGTGCGGCCCGGCATCAAGATCCCGGTGCGCGGCGTGTCGCATCGCATCGTCCATGAGCCCTCGAAACGCGGCACCGTCACCGTGTCGCGTGACGAGCGCGGTCCGCTGCTGATCGTGCATGGCGACCGCATACACCTGCCGCGCCGCATCGCCGATTTCCTCAAGCGCGAGGCCAAGCGCGAGATCGAGGCGCTGGTGGTGAAGCACACGCAGGCGCTGGGCAAGCGCGCCAAGGCGATCCGCTTCAAGGACACGACGAGCCGCTGGGGCTCCTGCACGTCCGACGGCAATCTGTCGTTTTCCTGGCGCATCATGATGGCGCCGTCGCCGGTCATAAATTATCTCGTCGCGCATGAAGTGGCGCATCTCAAGGAGATGAACCACGGCCCGAAATTCTGGAAACTGTGCGAGCAGCTTTGCCCGGACACCGAGCGCTGCAAGGCATGGCTGAAGCGCAATGGCGGTGCGCTGCAGGCGATTGTATTCGAGTAGTTCCAGACGACGCTCAATCGTCATTCGCCGCGTTGAGCTCCTCCGGCCGCAGCCCCTCATCACCGTGATGCGGCCAGGGCAGGAAGTTGCCGTCGAATTCATCGCCGCCGAAATAGTCGAGCGCGCGATGCGCTTCGGCGCCGTTGAAGGCGGCTTTGTCCATTAGATGGGCGATGACCTCGCGCGCCTGCGCGATCTTCTGTCTGAGTTCGGCAACGGTTCTGTCAGCCATGATCTTGCTCCCGCCTTGTATCCCTGTCCTTCAATAGGTAGCGCCTTTGGCCTTGCTGGCAAACAGTATGCTTTTTCTCGACTCTTTCCGCTTTTCATGCCAATTCCCGCGCCATGGCGCTCGACATCAAGATTTGCGGCTTGAAGACCGACGGGGCAATGGCGGCGGCGCTGGCCGGCGGCGCCAGCCATGTCGGGTTTATTTTCTTCGCCAAAAGCCCGCGCTATGTCGAGCCTGCCGAAGCTGGCCGTCTACGCGAGGCAGCGCGCGGCAAGGCAAAAGCGGTCGCCGTCACCGTGGATGCCAGCGACGCCTTCCTGGATGAGATCGTGGCAGCGATGCAGCCCGACATGCTGCAGCTGCACGGCTCGGAAACGCCGGAGCGGGTGGCCGAGGTGAAAGCCCGCTACGGCTTGCCGGTTATGAAGGCGCTATCGGTCAGCGAGGCCGCCGACCTCGAGCGGCTAAAGCCGTTTATCGGCATTGCCGATCATTTCCTGTTCGACGCCAAGCCGCCTAAGGGCTCTGAGCTGCCGGGCGGCAACGGCGTGGCCTACGACTGGCGCATCCTCACCGGCCTTGACGCCGGCGTCGATTACATGCTTTCCGGTGGGCTCAACGCCGCCAATATCGGCGATGCCCTTCGGCTTGCCAACCCGCCCGGAATAGACATTTCCTCCGGCGTGGAAAGCGCGCCGGGTGTCAAGGATCCGGCGCTGATCGAACAGTTTTTCCGGGCCGTCAGGGCAGCGCGCGACAACCGCGCCGCCTGACCGGCTCAAACCAGAGCATGTCCCGGAAAAGTGGGAACCGGTTTTCCGACAAGGACATGCCCCCACATCGAGACCAGGAGATCGGCGATGGACAAGCCGGCGACACCCAATTCCTTCCGCACCGGACCCGACGAACAGGGCATGTTCGGCATTTTCGGTGGTCGTTTCGTTGCCGAAACGCTGATGCCGCTGATCCTCGACCTCGAGCGGCACTGGAACGAGGTCAAGAACGATCCCGATTTCAAGGCTGAACTCACGGACCTTTCGACCCACTATGCCGGGCGACCGTCGAAGCTTTATTTCGCCGAGGGTTTGACGAAGCATCTTCGTGAGGTTTCCTCGGCGAAGGGCCTCGGGGGCGGCGCCAAGGTCTATTTCAAGCGCGAGGACCTGAACCACACCGGCTCGCACAAGATCAACAATTGCCTCGGCCAGATCCTGCTGGCCAAGCGCATGGGCAAGAAGCGCATTATCGCCGAGACGGGTGCCGGCCAACATGGCGTGGCTTCTGCCACGGTCGCGGCCCGCTTCGGCTTTCCCTGCGTCGTCTATATGGGCGCGACCGACGTCGCTCGCCAAAGCCCCAACGTCTTCCGCATGAAGCTGCTCGGCGCCGAAGTGCGGCCGGTGACCGCCGGCCACGGCACGCTGAAGGACGCCATGAACGAGGCGTTGCGCGACTGGGTGACCAATGTCGAGGACACCTATTATCTGATCGGCACCGCCGCCGGCCCGCATCCCTATCCGGAGCTGGTGCGAGACTTCCAGTCGGTGATCGGCACCGAGGCGCGCGCGCAGATCCTGGAGCAGGAAGGCCGGCTGCCGGACACCATCATCGCCTGTGTCGGCGGTGGCTCCAATGCCATTGGCCTGTTCCATCCTTTCCTCGATGACAAAGAGGTTCGTATCATCGGCATCGAGGCCGGCGGCCGCGGTCTCGACGGCATCGAGCATTGCGCCTCGATGAACGCCGGCAAGCCTGGCGTGCTGCACGGCAACCGCACCTATCTCTTGCAGAATTCCGACGGCCAGATCATGGACGGGCATTCGATCTCGGCCGGGCTGGACTACCCGGGCGTCGGCCCGGAGCATTCCTGGCTGCGCGATTCCGGCCGCGTCGAATATGTGCCGATCCTCGACGACGAGGCGCTGGAGGCCTTCAAGCTGACGACGCGCGTCGAAGGCATCATCCCGGCGCTGGAATCGGCGCACGCCATCGCGCATGCGGTGAAGATCGTTCCGGCCATGGACAAGGACCAGATCGTCATCGTCAACCTGTCCGGCCGTGGCGACAAGGACGTGCACACGGTGGCCAGCATGCTGGGCATGGAGATCTGATCATGACCACACGCATCGACCGCCGCATGGTCAAGCTGAAGACCGAGGGCCGCCCGGCACTCGTCACCTATTTCATGGGTGGCGACCCCGACTACGACACCTCGCTGTCGATCATGAAGGCACTGCCTGGAGCAGGCGCCGACGTCATCGAGCTCGGCATGCCCTTCTCCGATCCGATGGCCGATGGCCCTGCGATCCAGGCGGCGGGCTTGAGGGCGCTGAAAGGCGGCCAGACGCTGGTCAAGACGCTGAAGATGGCGTCGGAGTTCCGGACCGGAGACAATGAAACGCCGATCGTGCTGATGGGCTATTACAATCCGATCTACATCTATGGCGTCGACCGCTTCCTCAAGGATGCGATCGCCAGCGGCATCGATGGGCTGATCGTCGTCGACCTGCCGCCGGAAATGGACGAGGAACTGTGCATTCCGGCGCTCAAGGCCGGCATCAACTTCATCCGGCTGGCGACGCCGACCACCGACGACAAGCGCCTGCCCAAGGTGCTGCAGAACACGTCGGGCTTCGTCTACTATGTGTCGATGACCGGTATCACCGGTTCGGCGCTGGCCGACACCGGCAAGGTGGCGGCGGCGGTGAAGCGTATCAAGGGCCATACCGACCTGCCCGTTTGCGTCGGCTTCGGCGTCAAGACCGCAGAGCAGGCGCGGGTGATCGGCGCCAATGCCGACGGCGTCGTCGTCGGCACCGCGATCGTCAATGCGGTGGCCAATGTGCTGGGGCCGAAGGGCGAAAAGACCGCCGACCCGGCCGAAGCCGTTGCCACGCTGGTCAGCGGCCTTGCGCAAGGTGTGCGCTCGGCCCGCCTTGCTGCTGCCGAATAGTTTTCCTACCTCTCTTCCCAAATCTTCGTCAGGACAGGAGCCGAAGCGATGAACTGGATCACCAATTACGTTCGCCCGAAGATCAATTCGATGCTCGGCCGGCGCACCGACATGCCCGAGAATCTCTGGATCAAGGATCCGGAGACCGGCGAGATGGTGTTCCACAAGGACCTGGAATCCAACCAGTTCGTCATCCCGTCCTCCGGCCATCACATGAAGATCTCGGCCAAGGAGCGGCTGAAGTTCTTCTTCGACGACGGCAAGTACGAGACCCTGGACAACCCCAAGGTCATGCAGGATCCGCTGAAATTCCGCGACGAGAAACGCTATGTCGACCGGCTGAAGGACGCCAAGGCCAAGACCGGCCTCGAAGACGCGATCATCAATGCGCTGGGAACCGTCGAGGGCCTGCCGGTGGTGGTGACGGTGCAGGATTTCGCATTCATGGGCGGCTCGCTCGGCATGGCCGCGGGCGACGCCATCGTGCACGGTTTCGAAGTGGCCTTGCAGCGCAAGCGGCCGCTGATCCTGTTCGCCGCGTCCGGCGGCGCCCGCATGCAGGAAGGCATCCTATCGCTGATGCAGCTGCCGCGCACCACGGTTGGTGTCGACCGGCTGAAGGAGGCCGGCCTGCCCTACATCGTCGTTTTGACCAACCCGACCACCGGCGGCGTCACCGCTTCCTACGCCATGCTGGGCGACGTGCACATCGCCGAACCCGGCGCGCTGATCGGCTTTGCCGGGCCGCGCGTCATCGAACAGACGATCCGGGAAAAACTGCCGGACGGCTTCCAGCGCTCCGAATACCTGATGGAGCACGGCATGGTCGACATGGTGGTGTCGAGGCTTCAGATGCGCGAAACGATCGCAAGGCTGCTGAAAATGCTGCTCAAGCTGCCGGAGGAGCAAAGGCCTCTCGAACCGGAAATCCTGCCGCCGGCAACAATTCCGGCCGAGGCACGCCCACAGGCCTGACGCGACATTCTTCGCCGCGAAACGCGATTGCGCCATGTCCGTGGCGCGCTGTAGCTTTTTGATTGCCATGGCCATTTCGAAACCGATTCTGGTTCCCGGGCCATGGGCCAGGATTGCGCCATGACAACGCTTGCCGCCGACCGCGAAATCGAAGCCCTGATGGCGCTTCACCCGAAAGGCTTCGACCTTTCGCTCGACCGCATTTCGCGGCTGCTGGAGCGGCTTGACAATCCGCAGGACCGGCTGCCGCCGGTGATCCACATTGCCGGCACCAACGGCAAGGGCTCGTGCGCGGCGTTTTCGCGCGCACTGCTGGAAGCGGCGGACTACCGCGTCCATGTCCACACGTCGCCGCATCTGGTCAACTGGCACGAGCGCTACCGGCTGGCCGCCGATGGCGGCGGCAGGCTGGTCGACGACAGGGTGTTCGCCGACGCCATCGCCCGCGTCGCCAGGGCCAATGAAGGCGAGCACATCACCGTCTTCGAGATCCTCACCGCCGTCACCTTCCTGTTGTTTTCCGAACACCAGGCCGATGCCGCCATCATCGAGGTCGGGCTAGGCGGCCGTTTCGACGCCACCAACGTCATCAAGGAGCCGGCCGTATCGGTGATCATGCCGGTGTCGCTCGACCACGAGGCCTATCTTGGCGACCGCGTCGAACTGATCGCCGCCGAAAAGGCCGGCATCATCAAGCGCGGCTGCCCGGTGGTCATCGGCGCGCAGGAAAGCGAGACTGCGCTGCAGGTGCTGATCGAGACCGCCGAGCGGCTCGAGTGTCCGACCTTCGTCTACGGCCAGGATTTCCTCGCTTTCGAGGAGAACGGCCGCATGGTCTACCAGGACGAAGACGGCCTGATGGACCTGCCGCCGCCGCGGCTGCCGGGACGCCACCAGTTCGCCAATGCGGCGGCGGCGATCGCGGCGGTCAAGGCGGCCGGCTTCGAGATCAGCCATCGCGCTGCCGAGAAGGCGATGATCAATGTCGCCTGGCCCGGCCGCATGCAGAAGCTGGCGCAGGGCCGGCTGACCGAACTGGCGCCGAAGGGTGCCGACATCTGGCTCGACGGCGGCCACAATCCGGGCGCCGGCGTGGTGATTGCCGAGGCGCTGGCCGAGCAGGAAGAAAAGAACCCGCGGCCGCTCTTCCTCATCTCGGGCATGATCAACACCAAGGACCAGAGCGGCTATTTCCGCGCCTTCAAGGGCCTCGCCCGGCATGTCTACACGGTGCCAGTGAGCCTCAGCGACGCCGGCGTGCCGAACGATGAACTGGCGGTCCGCGCGACGGAAGCCGGGCTGACCGCCGAGCCGGTGAGTTCCGTCGCCAGCGCGCTGATGCTGCTGCGCGACACATGGGTCGGCCCGCCGCCGCGCATCCTGATCGGCGGTTCATTGTATCTGGCCGGCGCGGTGCTGGCCGAGAACGGCACGCCCCCGACCTGAGGCCGGCTTTCGGCGATCACCGCAAGGAGCAGTCATGATCAAGGTGAAGCAGGTCGCTCACGTCTGCATCTTTGCAAATGATCTGGAGGCGACGCGACGCTTCTATCGCGATGTCCTCGGCATGGACACCCAGTTCAATTTCCTGCGTGACGGCAAGATTTTCGGGTTCTACCTCGATTGCGGCGGTCGCAGCCACGTCGAGGTGTTCCAGAAGGACGGGGCCAGCTATAGCGACCTGAACCAGATCAACCACTTCTGCCTTGAAGTGGAAAACATCGACGCAGCGATCACCCATATCAGGTCGAAGGGCGTCGAGGTTACGGCAAAGAAGCTCGCCTGCGATGATACCTACCAGGCCTGGATTCGCGACCCCAACGACGTGAAGATCGAGCTGTTCGAGTATACCGAAAAAAGTGCGCAATTCGCCGGAGGCGATCGTATCGCCGACTGGTAATCGCGCCTGCCGCCTGACGGCTTTGGCGGGTTACTTCAACTCGATCTCGATGAAGGCGTATTCGCCGTCATTGGCGTTGATGACATCGTGTTCGACGCCCTCCTTGCGGAAATAAGGCGCGCCCTTCTTCATCTCGGCGAAGGATTCGCCGTCCTTGGTCAACAGCTTCACCTTGCCGTCCATCAGCGGCACGACGACATAGTCGTGGCCATGGCGATGCCAGCCGGTGTTGTCGCCCGGCGCGAAGCGGTACTCGGTGACGATGACACGCTCATTGTCGATGAAGACGGTGGCCTTTGCGGATCCGGTCATAGCGTTTCTCCTGCTTCTGCTGCCAACAGAAGACATCGAGTGCGCAGATGTGAGGGCCAGAGCGGCCCACCGATGACGCCAACAAAAAGCCCGGCGTGAGGCCGGGCTTGAATCAGGAATTTCAAACGGATCAGGCGAGGCTGCCATTGATCCAATGCGACAGCGCGGTCTTGGGTGCGGCGCCAACCTTCATGTCGGCCACTTCGCCGCCCTTGAAGATCATCAGCGTCGGGATCGAGCGCACGCCGAACTGCGCGGCAAGCTCGGGATTCTCATCGATGTTGAGCTTGGCGATCTTCACCTTGGCGCCAAGTTCGGTGGCAATGTCTTCGAGCGCGGGAGCGATCATCTTGCAGGGACCGCACCATTCCGCCCAGAAATCGACGACGACCGGTACGCTGGCGTTAAGCACATCGGCCTGGAAATTGCTCTTGTCGACCTTGACGGTGGTCATGCGGAAAATCCTTTCGAAAGTTTTTGTCGCACCAAATGTGGTGGTGATCGTGCCCTTCTTCAAGCAGGTGTTGTGTCACGCTCCCGTGAGTCGAGCAAGGGCGTCATCCATGGCGCCCGCCGGCAGTTCGATCAGCCGCGGCGCCTCGGTGAACAGCAAGGCGGCCTTCACCGCGCGTTCGGGATAAAGCGGCTGCAGCAGGGCGCGATAGAGCGCGAGTTGCAGGACATAGGCCGGAGGGACCTCGGCCAGAGAGGCGGGTGCCGCTCGGTTGGTCTTGTAGTCGACGATCGAGACCGCGTCCGGCGTCACTGCCAGCCGGTCGATCTTGCCGGAGATCGAGCGCTTTTTGCCCTTGACCTCCAGGCTGCCCATGATCGCGACCTCGGCACGCGACGATGGCGCAAACAGCTGACCGAAGCTCGGATCGGCAAGGATGGCGGTGACCGACGCCAGGGCCTTTTCACGCTCGCCGGCAGGCCATTGCCCTCCGGTGCGGGCGAGGTAGCGTTCCGCCGCGACCTCGCGTTCGCCCTCGGCAATGCCGGGCAACATCTGCAGCAGTTTGTGCAAAGCGAGCCCACGCAGCACGGCAAAGCCTGGCTCAGCATCGGCGTCTAGCACCGGCGAAGCCTTGTCGACCACCGCTTCCTTGCCTTCGTCGATCAGCGCCGAAGCGCCGGATGGCGACAGCGGACGCGGCAGATCCTCGAAAGGCGGCAAGGGTCGGAACAGGGTCGCCGGCAAAGGCCCGAAACTGTGCGCCTGCCGTGCCTGTTCGCTGGAGACCAAAGCCACGGGCGGCAGCTTGGTGACGTGAAAACGATGTACCGGCTCGCCGCCGGCTGGATGCGGACGCTCCTCGCTCTCAGGAGCGCCGATCAGCGCGCGGCTGACGATCGAGTGCCAAGTGCCGGTGTTCGGCGCCCGCTTGCCGTGATAGCCGCAGACGATCAGCCGGTCCTCGGCGCGGGTCATGCCGACATAGAGCAGGCGACGATATTCGTCATCGGCAAGCTCCCGAGCCCGCATCGCCGCAGCCTTGGAAAAGCCGTTGGCGACATCGCTGGCCGAACGCCAGAGATAGCCCTTGCCGTCCCAGCCCGAGCCGTCGAACGGCATCAGGCGCGGCAGATGCTGGTCGCTGAACGGCGCCGAACCACCGTCGACCAGGAACACGACCGGTGCCTCCAGGCCCTTGGCCGCATGCACGGTCATGACGCGAACCTCGTCGCGGGTCTGGTCCATCTCGCGCTTGATCTCGGGGCCGGCATTCTCCAGCGTCGACAGGAAGGCTTCCAGCCCGGGCAGGCCGGTTCGCTCCTCGGCAAGGCAGAAGCTCAGGAACTCGTCGAGGATATCGCCGGCCTCGGGTCCGAGCCGCGCGATCATTTTTCTGCGCACGCCATCGCGCGCCAGCAGGCCGGCGTAAAACTCAAACACCGGCTTGAAGGCGGCCTCACTCGTCCAGATGTCGAGCTGTGCGACGACGGCCGCCAAAGCCTCGCTGTCGCCGGCGTGGGCGCGCAGCGATGCGATCAGCGACAAACCAGGCGGCCGCTCCGCCGCGAGCGCAAAAAGCCTCTCCTCCGGCAGATCGAAGATCGGGCTGCGCAGGACGGCGGCGAGCGACAGATCGTCCTGCGGCTGGATGAGGAGATGGCCGAGCGCGATCAGGTCCTTGACCGCGATATGGCCGGGCAGGCTCAACCGGTCGGCGCCGGCGACCGGAATGTCGCGGCGTTTGAGCGCCCGGGTCAGCGCGTGGACGAAGCGGTCGCGCTTGCGCACCAGCACCAGCACGTCGCCCGGCCGCAGCCGCTTGCCGCGTCCTTCGATGATCTCGCCGGTACCAATCCAGCCGGCAATGGTGGCCGCGACGTTCTCGGCAACGCGCACCGCTGGCGCATGGGCGTGGTCGATGGCCTGCGTCCAGTCGTCGGGCTCGTCGACGACGTCGGCGCCGACCGACGGCCAGACCTCGACATAGCCTGGCGCATCGGTGCGGATCGCCTGGTGGCGCAGCGGATCGGGGTCATGGCTGATGCCGCGCCGCACGATGGGATCGGCAAAGACGCGGTCGACCGCGGTCAGAACGTCGTCAGTCGAGCGAAACGACCAGGTCAGCTTGAGGTCGGCGAAGGACGCCTCGGCGTCGCGCACGCGTCCTGCAAACAACAGCCGGCTGTCGGCGAAGGAATCCGGTGCGGCACCCTGAAAGGAATAGATCGACTGCTTCTCGTCACCGACGGCAAAGATCGTGCGATGGACCCTGTCGCGGGCGCCGAAGCCGGCGAAGAATTCTTCCGCCAGCCGTTTCACCACTTCCCATTGATCCGGGCTGGTGTCCTGCGCCTCGTCGAGCAGGATGTGGTCGATGCCCTGGTCGAGCTTGTATTGCACCCAGGGGCCGGCATCGGGCCGCGCCAGAAGATTGACCGTGCGGGTGATCAGGTCGTTGAAGTCGAGAAAGCCGCGGCTGCGCTTCAACACCTCGTAGCGGGCGATCAGCCAGTCGGCGATGGTCAGCGCGGCGCGCGTGCCTTCCAGCATCCGAAACAGCGCCAGCCTGTCGACCGTTTCGACGATGGCATTGGCCGTCGAGAGGTAGCGTTCCGCCAGATCCGGCAGCCGGTCGACCAGAGCTTTCTTGAAGGCCTTGGCCGGATCGTAAGCGTCGCCATCGGTCTTGAGAAAGGCTCTCGCAAGCAGTTGCAGACGGCGAACCGGGTCACTTTCCGCGAAAGCCTGACGCGCATAGGGCAGCATGTTGTTCACCACCGTCCTGGCATCGGCGGCATCTGCGGCCTGGGCAAAGCCGGCAAAATAGTCGGGCAGGAAGCCCGGCAACGGCCAGACCGATGCCGCTATGCCTTCGGCTGTCTGGCCGGGGCGGAAATGGAATTCATCGAACAGCGCCTGGAAACGCGTGCCGTCGCGCCCGATCGTGTCGATGAAACTGCGCAAGCCGTCGCGCTTGCGCACGATCTCGCCCAGCAACGTATCGAGCCCGGCTTCACCGCCACGATCGAGAATGGTGGCAAACGCCTCGGCCAGATCCATGTCGCCGGTGGCCGTTCCGGAAATCATGTCGCGGCGCGCGGTGGCAAATAACGATGCCTCCATCGGCGGGTCGAGCATCTCGAAATGGGCCGGGATGTTGGCCTCCAGCGGGAACTGGTGAAGCACCGATTCGCAGAAAGCGTGGATGGTCTGGATCTTCAGCCCGCCGGGTGTTTCCAGCGCCTCGGCGAACAGGCGCCGTGCCCGGCGCATGGTCTCAAGATCGGGCCGGCGGCCTTCCAGTGTTTCGATCCTTGCCGCAAGATCCGCGTCAGCGAGCGCCGTCCACTCCGACAGTGTCGAGAAGACCCGGTTCGACATGTTGGCGGCGGCGGCGCGCGTATAGGTCAGGCACAGGATCTTTGACGGATCGGTGCCGCGCAGCAGCAGCCGGATGACGCGCTGGGCCAGCACATGGGTCTTGCCGGAGCCGGCATTGGCCGACACCCAGGCGGAATTCTGGGGGTTGGCGGCGCGGGCCTGGCTGGTCGCGGTGTCGCTGGGGATGGGATAGGCCTTCTTCATGCCTCCCCTCCCTCGTCGCCGGCATCGCCGCCGGCGGACCATTCGAGCACGCGGGCAAGATGGTCGTAATCGCCATCGGTCTCGCCTTCGCGAAACGGCAGCGCGCGCGATAGATATCCGGTCGCCGGGTCGGCATAATGGATCAACAGCTTTTCCAGCCGTGCCCAGGCCTCTTCGGCGAGATCGGTGGCGGTCCGCGGCTGGCGGTTGTGTTCGAGGATCGATTCCTCGAACACCTCGCCATTCGGCTTCAGCCGCACGAAGGCCAGTTGCGAGGGTTCGCGCGCGCCCAAATCCTTGAAGGCGCCGCGCCTGAGCAGCGCGGCCTCCAGCGCCAGTTGCGGCGCGAGCAGCGTGTGCGCTTGCGCCTTGGACGGTGAGGAGCCTGTCTTGTAGTCCAATATGTCGGCCATGCCGCCGGCCAGCAGGTCGACCCGGTCGGCATAGCCGGATAATGTCACGCCGGACTGGCCGACGACGGTCTTGCCGGCGCGCTCCTCGGCATGCCGCCGCGTCACCGCGTCGGCGCGCGTGCGCTCCCACTCGATGATGTTGGCGGCGAGTTTTTCAAAACGCGGCCACCACACCGCCTCGACATCGGCCGGAAGTGCGGCTTCGGCAAAACAGGCACGGCCCGCTGCGATAAGGCCGGCCAGCGCGTCGGGCGTGCGCGGATCGGCAACGCGCGCCGAAAACAGATGCAGGATGGCGTGAAACAGCGTGCCGCGCTCGGCCGCACCGGGATCGCGGATGACCGGATCGAGCGGCATCAGGCCGAGGATTTTTCGTGCGTAGACGGCGTAGGGATCACGGCGCAGGGTTTCGATCTCGGTGACCGAGAAATGGCCTGGGCGCACCGACAAAGGCGGCTTTGGCTGCGGCCGCGGTGCGAAATCCCGCTTCGGGCCGGTATCGAGCGCGCGTGCCCAGGCGAGCAGCTCGTCGCCACGCCGGCGCAACTCAGAGGCCTGGTCGTTGCCGATGAAGGTGAGCAGGCGCTGCAGCCAGCGCGACGGCACGGCAGGCGCGTCGCCAGCACGCGCCGAGCGGGCCAGCACCACCTTCTTCGCGCCCATGGCCATCTGAAAATCATGCGCGGCAAGGCCGATGCGCCGTTCGGGCGGTTCGAGATCGATGCCGGTCTTCATCAGCCGCGACATGAAGCGGTCGCTCTCGGGCTTGCGCGGCCACACGCCCTCGTTGAGCCCGCCGATGACCAGCGTGTCGACATCCTGCAAGCGTGCTTCCAGGGCGCCCCAGATGGCGATGTTCCTGTCGGTGCCCTGTGCCGGCTTGACCGTTTCAGGCGCGATCAGCGCCGCCATCACGTCGGGCCACTCGTCTGCGGCGAAGGACAGCGGTGCAGAAGCCGCGACCAGCCCGCGCAGCAATTCGGCAAGCTTTTCGCCGGCGTCACCCGCATAGAGCGCGCCAAGGCCGCCATCGGCGGTACGGCCGAGATTTTCGAGCGCCTCGACGCTGGCCCTGACCAGCGCGGCAAGATCGGCGTCCGCCTGATCGCGAAACGCCGCGAGCGGCGCCAGCGCGTGCGCGAGACGTTCGAGCAAATTCTTCGCGCCTTCGATGGAGCGCACGGTCAGACGGGAAAACCAGAAGGGCGGCCGGCTGCCGCTGCCAAGGCCGGTGAGGCGGGTTTCGAACAGTTCCGGTAGCGAAACGATGTCGGGCCGGCCGGTGCCGCCGCGCAGCGCCACCAGTTCAACCAGCTCCGCCGCGTGGCGCACATCAGCGCGTTCGAGGCCAAGCCCAAGCAGAGGATGCTTGAGCAGCGACAGCAGGCCGACCGGATCGCCTGGCCGGAACACCGCCTCGAGCGCCAGCCCGAGCAGGCTGGCCGCCGGGTTGTTGGCGAGCGGCGTGCCACCGGAATCGTCGGCGACGACGCCGAACCGCAGGAGTTCGACCGAGACGCGCCGCGCCAGTGCGCGATCGCCGGTCACGAGAGCCGCCCTTTGGCCCCGTTCTTCGACCGCGCGCTTGAGCGCAACGGCGATGGCGACGGCTTCATCGCGTTCGCTTGCGGCTTCGAGCAGGGTCACGCCGGCGAAGGCGCCGTCAATGTCGGACGCTGAAAAGCCGTCGCGCGTCTCGGCCCACAATTCGGTGGTTTCGGCCGGCCGCAGCGCTTCGCCGACCAGGGCGGCGCGGAGCGCGAGCCGCGGCTCCGCCGCGCCGATCTCCTCGACATCGCCACGCAGCACGCCGATCTTGCCGATCAATCTGGCGAGACCGTATTGCGGGTGGCCGAGCACGGCCGGACGCGCGCCGGGCGCCGCGATTGCCTGGAACGACGCTTCGTCCAGCGTCCGGTCGAGACCGGGCAGCACGATGGCGCCGCCGGGCAGGCGCGCAATCGCGGCAAGCAGCTCGGCCGTTGCGGGTATCGAGCCGGTCGAGCCCGCGGCGATGACCGGCCCGGCAGGTGGATTGCGCTGCAGCCGCGCGGCCTCGGCGCGGATCAGCGCGCTGCGATGCGCGGCCGGGTTGGAGCGATCGCGCTCTTCAAGGAATTTCGGCCAGGCATCGGTGACGATGCCGAGAAATTCGAGCGTCACCTGCCACCATCCGGCAAGGTTGCCGGTCACCAGGTCGGTAAGCTTGGCCCAGTCCGTGCCTTCCGTCTCGATCTCGTCCATCAGCCGGGCGAGATCGCGCGCCAGCCAGATCGCGTCGGCAGTAGAGGCCGGGATGACGATCTCCTCGGCGAAGAGCGCCGCGACATGGGCCGGCAGCCGGCGCTTCCAGGCGCGCACCAGCGGCGCCAGCAGCAACAGGCGTTCGGCTGCCGCGATGGGCGGCGCGAGGTCGATTGCCGCGGACGCCTCTATCTCGAATGCGGCCTCATCCTCGTCGAACTCGCCGAGTGGCCGGATGACCGGCAGGATCGCCGATCCGCCGCTGCCGCGCGCCGCGAGGCTGTCGACGAAGACACCCCGCAAGGCGCGCGCGGCGCGGCGCGTCGGCACATAGATGGTGACATCGGCCAGAGCGAGCGGGTCGCCGTCAAACCGAAACCCCGGAACAAGACGCCCGGCAAGCAGCGCCTCGGCAAGCGTCGGCAGAAACGGCGCTCCGGAGGGAATTGAGAAAACGCGGCTTGAGCCGCTCATCGTGACTCGGCTAGCGCGTCGGCCACCGCCGCTTCTGCGAGCGCAATGGCATCGGGCGTGCCGACGGTGATCCAATGGCCATGCATCGGCATGCCGAACAGGCGGCCGGCAGCAATGGCCGTGTCGAAATAAGCGTTGAGCGAGTGCGGTTCGGCCGGCGCTTGCTCGAACAGGCGCGGATGGACGATCGCCGCCCCGGCATAGATCAGGCCGGCCGGGTCACCCTTTGAACGCCGCAAGCCGCCATCCGGCGCCACCAGGAAATCGGTGCTGCCGCAGTGTCCGGTCGCCTGATGGAGATCCGCCAGCATCAGCAGAATATCCATTTTCGCCGCGTCCCATGCAAGGGCAAGGCGGCCGAGATTGAGAGGACTTTGGTCGATCCAGAAGGTGTCGGCGTTGAGGATGAAGAAGGGCTGCTCGCCCAGTTCCGGCAACGCCTTGACGATGCCGCCTGCAGAATCGAGAAGTCGTTCGCTCTCGTCGGAAATGACGATCCGTGGCGCGCGGCGCGCCGCGACATGGGCAACGATCTGCTCGGGAAGATAATGGACGTTGACGACGGCCTTGCCGACACCGGCGGCCGCCAGGCTGTCGAGCCCCCAGTCAAGCAACGTCTTGCCGGCGATCTTGACCAGCGGCTTGGGAATGGTGTCGGTGATCGGCCGCATGCGCTTGCCAAGCCCGGCGGCAAGCACGATGGCAGTGTCCGGTCTTGCTGTCACAGTGCCCGCTCCTCCAGCAAACCGTTGGCGTTGTAGAACTCCCGCAGGCTGGCCAGCGCAGGATGAGACAGCGCCCGGCGCAGATAATCGCGAATGCGCGGCAGGTGCTTCAGATAATAGGGCTTGCCGTCACGCTTTTCGAGGCGGACGAAGATGCCGAGGATTTTGGAGTTTCGCTGCGCCGCCATGATTGCGTAGGATTCCAGGAAGCTTTCTTCGTCGAAGGCGCCGGCTGCGTAGCGCGCCGCGACATAGGCGTCGAGCGTCTCCCTCTCGATCTCGGGCGACATCGTAACACGCGCGTCCATGGCCAGCGAGGCGACGTCATAGGCGCACGGGCCGATCAGCGCGTCCTGGAAATCGACGATGCCCAGCCGATCATGCCCGGAACGGTCGCCGCGCCAGATGATGTTGGGCGAATGGAAATCACGCAGCATCAGCGTGACTTCGCGGCCTTGCAGCCGGTCGAGGAGCGCGTTCCATTCCTTGTGGTAACCGGCGCGCAAGGCATCGCTTGCCGGGCTGCCTGATATGGCCGGCACGTACCAGTCGACCAGCAGATCGGCTTCGATCATCATGGCATCGCGGTCGAAAGGCGGCACGTCATGGAAGCCGCCCCGCCCCGTTGCCAGGCGTTGCGGCCAGGTCCTGCCATGCATCATGGCCAGCAGTTCGGCCGCCGCCGCATAGCGCGCGGCCACCGGCTGGCCATCGCTCACAAGAAATCCTTCGGAACCAAGATGCTCGAGCAGAAGGAACCCCTGATCCTGGTCCTCGGCATGGATTTCCGGAACACTGACGCCACCCGCCTTCAAAGCCCGGTCGATGGCGACGAAGGCGGAGACCGACTGCGCGGTATGAGCGATCTCGGCATAGGGCCTGCCGTCGCGGACCGGCGGCCCGAGCACCAGCTGCGGCGAATTCATCAGCACACGCGGCTCCGCGCCGGCAAGCGATACGATCTCGTAGGAGCGGGCCGAGGCATCGCCGATGAAATGGCGGCGCCTTGCTTCGCCCCAGCCGGCACTTTCGAGAAAGCGGCGCATGGCCAGCGACCGCGCCGCCCGGTCGAAGGCAGCGCCCTCGCCCGACAACCGGGCCAGCCGACCCTCGCCATGCTGGACGATTTCGATCAGCACCGAGGCCTTCGGCAGATAGTCCTGCGCTCGTTCCGGCCATTCGACCAGGGCAGCCCCTTGCGCCAGGGCTTCCTCGAAACCTAGCTCATCGATCTCAGTCGCCGAGGACAGGCGGTAGAGATCGAAATGATGGACCGGGACGCGGGTGTCGTAGCTCTGCACCAGCGTGAAGGTGGGGCTCGGAACATCGAGGCCGGCATCATCGGCCAAAGTCCTGATCAACGCCCGCGCCAGCGTCGACTTGCCGGCGCCGAGATCGCCCTTGAGGGCAAGCACATCACCTGGACGCAATGACAACGCCAGATCCTCGCCCAGCAACGCTGTCTGTGTCTCGTCGGCGAGTAAACGCTCCAGCACCAACCCCGTCATCGAGCGCGCTACTCGGCCGCGGCGCGGATGCCCGGCATGTCGGGAAAGGTGCAGATGACGGTCGTGCCCTTGTCCTTGCCGGTTTCGATGCGAACGCTGCCGCCATGCAGTTCGACAAAGCTCTTGACGATCGACAGGCCGAGACCGGCGCCGCGGCGGCGGCCGCCATTGGCACGCGGCTCGAAACGGCGGAACACCGAATCGAGCAGGTCCGGCGGCATGCCGGGACCGTCGTCATGAACCGAGAATTCCACCCCGTCCGCCAGATGGCGGCAAGTGAGCCGGATGGTGCTGGCCTCCGGCGCGTAGTTGGCGGCGTTGCTGAGCAGATTGTAGAGGATCTGGCGGACGCGGATCTCGTCGCCGTGGAACGTCTTCGGCGCCGCGGCGGCGTCGACCTCGAGCCTGATCGAATGTTCTTCCAGCCGGTCGGCCACAAGTTCGGCCGCAGCCGCGATGGTGCGATCGACATGCACCTCTGAAATGTCGAGCTGCATGATGCCGGCGTCCACCGTCGCCAGGTCGAGGATGTCGTTGACGATGGTGAGCAGGACCGAGGAGGACGAGCCGACATGCTCGACATATTCGCGCTGCTTCTGCGTCAGCGGACCGGTCGCCGGCAGCGACAGAAGTTCGGTGAAGCCGATGATGTTGGTCAGCGGCGAGCGCAATTCGTAGGAGACGTGCTGGACGAATTCGTTCTTGAGCTGGTCGGATTTCTGCAGCGCCTCGTTCTTGTCCTTCAGCGCCCGTTCGACGTTGACGCTGTCGGTGACGTCGACGAAGGTCATCATCACCTGCCCGTTGGGCAACGGGATCATGGCGTAACTCAGCACATTGCCGTTGTTGAGTTCGGTCTGGCCGTGGCGGTCGCGGCGCTCGTCGTCGAACCCGGTGATGGCGGCAACGAAGCCCGGCCAAGGACTGTTCGCCGCCTGCCCATCGCAAAGGTCGCGGATCGCGGAAACGTGCACATTGGGCTTGGCCGCTTCGCCGCTCAAGCCCCAGAGCTTGGCAAAGGCAGGGTTCGACAGCCGAAGCCTGCCATCGGGGCCGAACACCGCCACGCCTTCGGCAAGATTGTCGAGCGTCTCGCCCTGCACCCGCACCGCTGTCTGGTAGCGGCTTTCGAGGTCCATCTTCTCGGTCAGGTTCTCGAACACCCAGGTCACGCCGCCCTTGGGCTGCGGGTTGGCGACGACGCGGATGGTCTTGCCGTCCGGCAGATGCCACCAGTGTTCCTGCGATTCGACGGCGCGGTAGGCGCCGAGCAGGGCTTCCTTCCAGCGGCGCCATTCCGGCTGCTCGGCGATCTTGCCCGAGCTGCGCAGCCGGTCGAGCAACAGGGCATTGTCGGGAGCGCTGTGCAGGAAGCCGCTGTCGAGGCCCCACAGCTTCTGGAAAGCCTGGTTGAAGAACCGCAACTTCTCGTCGGTGTCGAAAATGGCGACCGCCGTATTGAGCTGGTCGAGCGTGTCGGCGTGGCTCCTGACGGTCCGTTCGTATTCGCCGCGAACGGCCTCGATGGCGCTGGTGTCGCAGGCAAGGCCGGCCGAGCCGTCCGCGCCGGCGAAATCGGTGACCGCAAACACACGGCGGTCGCCTTCGATCACGGTGGAAAGCGACTGCTCGAAGACCGGATGCGTCTTGTGCTGGGCGGCAATCGCATCGCGTGCCTGGCCGCCGAGGAACTCCTTTGCCTCCCGAACCGCGGCTTCGGCATTGTCTGCTTCGACCGCATCGGCATAGGCCCGGTTGACCCACTTGAGCCGCCCATCCTCGCTGCGAAGCCATGCCGGCATGTTCAGCGCGTCGAGCAGGCCGATCATCGTGTCATGGTCGGCGGCCAGCCGCTGGTTCTCGATCTTCAGCCTGGCCTGGCTGCGCTGCGTCTCCGAGAGCGAGACGAAACGCACGAGCACATGGGCGGCGCTCTTGCGGCCATGCACTTCGAGCGGTGCGCCGGCCTGCGATTCGATGACGAGGTCGAAGTGTTTCGCCTTTTCGCGCAGTCCCGCGACGGCATGTTCGAGCGCCGCCGCAGAACGCGGCATCAGCCAGCGGCCGAAAGCGAGGAAAGCAGCCCGGTCCTCGGGAGCACCGCTCTCTACGGGCAGTGTGCCGATGAGTTCGGGCTTCTTGTTTTCAGCGGCCCAGATGACCACGCGCTGGTCGCGCAGATTGAGCAGCGCCTCCGAGCGGCGCAGGGCCGCGTTGATGTCGGCGAGGCGGCTCCTGAGTTCGACATTATCCGCCGAGGTGCGGGCTCTTTCGCGGATGAGGACGATGGCCGACAGAAGTGCCGCGCCGGTCACGCCGACAAACACCGCAAGCTGCATGACCTCGATCGCGCTGATCGACAACCCGGCCGTTGTCACGCCGGCGGCTTCGGCATGCGCAACCGCATTGGCCAAGGAGCCGGCAAACGCCGATGTGGCAAGGAACAGTGCCGCGCGGGCGCGCCATGACAGGCTTCCGCTTTGCATGGCGGAGCCAGTGATCCCCGAATCGTCTTGGCCGCCGGAAACGGCCCGTCCCGCTCCGTGCGGGTGTTGCCCCGGCATGTCTTGGTCCTCTCCGCCGCCTGAATGCAAGACCGCCCTGATGCGCGCTTCTCTTGATCCCCTCTCGGGCCGGAAGCGTCGCGAATCACCTGACAATAAACCCTCGCCGAATCGGCGTGAAGGCTGGTGGCGCGCAAAAATAAAGCCGGGCGAAAAGTCAATCGCCCGGCGTCAATATCTGGTAGCAATTTTAGCTTTGGTTAATAGCGGTAGTGTTCCGGCTTGAACGGCCCCTGCTGAGTCACGCCGATATAGGCGGCCTGCTCGCCGGACAATTCGGTCAGGCGGGCGCCAAGCTTGTCGAGATGCAGGCGCGCGACCTTTTCATCGAGATGCTTGGGCAGGACATAGACCTGGTTCTCGTACTGGCCGGGCTTGGTGTAGAGCTCGATCTGGGCCAGCACCTGGTTGGTGAACGAGGCCGACATGACGAAGCTCGGGTGACCGGTGGCGTTGCCGAGATTGAGCAGCCGGCCTTCCGACAGCAGGATCATCCGCTTGCCGTCCGGGAAGGTGATCATGTCGACCTGCGGCTTGACGTTGGTCCATTTCAGGTTGCGCAGCGCGGCCACCTGGATCTCGTTGTCGAAGTGACCGATGTTGCCGACGATCACCATGTCCTTCATCGAGCGCATGTGGTCGAGGGTGACGACATCCTTGTTGCCGGTGGTGGTGATGACGATATCGGCGGTGGGTGCCGCATCTTCCAGCGTGACGACTTCAAAACCGTCCATCGCCGCCTGCAGGGCGCAGATCGGATCGACCTCGGTGACCTTGACGCGGGCGCCGGCGCCCTTGAGCGAGGCCGACGAGCCCTTGCCGACGTCGCCATAGCCGCAGACAACCGCGACCTTGCCGGCCATCATGGTGTCGGTGCCACGACGGATGCCGTCGACCAGCGATTCCTTGCAGCCATATTTGTTGTCGAACTTCGACTTGGTGACCGAGTCGTTGACGTTGATGGCGGGGAAGGGCAGCAGGCCCTTCTTCTGCAGCTGGTAAAGCCGGTTGACGCCGGTGGTCGTCTCTTCGGTGACGCCGCGGATCGCCGCCTTCTGCTTGGTGAAGAAGCCGGGCGAAGCCTTCAGGCGCTTCTTGACCTGAGCGTAGAAATATTCCTCTTCCTCGCTCTGCGGGTTGGACAGCACGTCCTCGCCGGCCTCGGCGCGGGCGCCGATCAGGATGTACATGGTGGCGTCGCCGCCATCATCGAGGATCATGTTGGAGGTGCCGCCGTCGGCCCATTGGAAGATCTTGTCGGTGTAGTCCCAATACTCCTCAAGCGACTCGCCCTTGACGGCGAACACCGGGATACCGGATGCGGCGATGGCCGCGGCCGCATGGTCCTGGGTCGAGAAGATGTTGCAGGAAGCCCAGCGGATTTCGGCGCCGAGCGCCTTCAGCGTCTCAATCAGCACCGCCGTCTGGATGGTCATGTGCAGCGAGCCGGTGATGCGCGCGCCCTTGAGCGGCTTCTTGTCGCCGAATTCCTCGCGGCTGGCCATCAGCCCCGGCATTTCGGTTTCGGCGATCTCGATTTCCTTGCGGCCCCAGCCGGCGAGCGAGATGTCGGCGACCACATAGTCCTTGCTACCCGTCATGGCAGTGCTCCGATGCGAATTGGTTGTGCTGCGAATTGGTTGCGAATGCGCCCGCGCCGTCGGCGCGTCGAAGGGCGCGAATTGCCGGCCTGACTAGCAGATCGGGGCCGAGACGACAATGGGATATAAAGAAATCTTTATCCGTGCATGTCTCGAAGAGCTTCTTCGCTCCGCGCGAGGATCAGCTTTCCTCGCCGAAGCGGGACGCCACCAATTGCTCCAGCGCGTCGATGACCTGCAGCGCCTCCGGCCCGCTGGCAGTGACACGGATCGAGTAGCCGGGGCTTGCCGCCAGCATCATCAGGCCCATGATCGAGGTGCCGCCAACCTTGACACCGTCCTTCTCGACATGCACCGAGGCGTCGAAGCCGCTCGCCAGCTGGACGAATTTCGCTGAGGCGCGCGCGTGCAGGCCGCGCTGGTTGATGATGGGAAAGTCCCGGATGATCTGATCTTTTTCCGGGGACAGCGCGTTCATTTGCTGCTCAAAAGCTGACTGGCGACGTTGATGTATTTGCGGCCGGCGGCCTGCGCCTCGTCTAGCGCGGCCGCCATGTTGTCGCCCTTGCGGATCGAGGAGAGCTTGATCAGCATCGGCAGGTTCATGCCGGCGATCACCTCGGTGCGACCGGACTCCATCACCGAAATGGCAAGGTTGGAGGGCGTGCCGCCGAACATGTCGGTCAGCACGATGACGCCCGTTCCGGTGTCGACACGGGCCACGGCATCGACGATGTCGCGGCGACGCTGCTCCATATCGTCATCGGCGCCGATCGCCACGGTTTCGAAATTGTCTTGTGGCCCGACGACATGTTCCACGGCATGTCGAAATTCGGCGGCCAGTTGACCGTGCGTTACAAGCACGAGTCCGATCATTCTTTGGTGGCTCCCGTCATCGCCGCTTCACAGGCGCATATTATGCTCGCCAGCCATTCCAGGCGGCGGGAGCGCTATCTTGTCGACGCGCGGCCGGTTGACAAGCCCCAAATTGCGCCGGCCCATGCCATTTTGACGCATTGCAGCAAAAAATCCGGAGCGGATCATAGAAAAGGCGCGATCGACAGCCGCGCCATCACGGCGGGCAAGGCCGTGGCGGCGTTACGCTCGGCAAGGTCGATACGCGGCACCGGGCAGCCTGCGACCGGCTCGCTGATTTCCTCCTGGAAACGGGCCATCTCTGCCTTTGGCACCAGCCTCACATGGAGG
Source organism: Mesorhizobium kowhaii (assembly GCF_042431665.1). Classification (NCBI taxonomy): domain Bacteria; kingdom Pseudomonadati; phylum Pseudomonadota; class Alphaproteobacteria; order Hyphomicrobiales; family Phyllobacteriaceae; genus Mesorhizobium; species Mesorhizobium kowhaii. The sequence goes on along the minus strand of NZ_JBHLYT010000013.1, from coordinate 148,719 downwards.
TCGATCACTCCGCCCGGCTCGAACGGCAGCGGGCGCGGCATGAACCCAGGTACTTCGGCGAGACCGGCGATGGTCGCCGGCACGCGACAGACCAGCCGCCCGGCGCGGGCCGCGGCAAGCAGCCTGTCGTCGCCGATCAGCCGCGAGAACAGCCCGCGCGCGCGGCAATGGTCCAGGAGTGTCAGTGCCAGCGTCGTCTTGCCGGCGCCGGATGGCCCGGTGATAAGGACGCCGCGCTCGCCGATCAGGATCGCGGTTCCGTGAATGTTTTCAGGCTGCGCAACCGGATCAGGCACGATCTTGCCCGATCATGTTTTTGGATGGCATGATCTTGTCCGAAAACCGGTTCCCACTTTTCGGGATCATGCCTTTTGCATGAAGCATGATCCTGTCCGAAAACCGGTTTCCACTTTTCGGGATCATGCTTCGGCCGGCAGCGTCACGACAAAACGCGCGCCCTTGATTTCGCCGGGTTTGGTGCCGGGGATGTTTTCGGCGGTCAAGGTGCCGCCATGGGCCTCGACGATCTGCCTGGATATCGACAGGCCAAGGCCCGAATTCTGGCCGAACGCCTCGCCGGCCGGCCGGTCGGTGTAGAAGCGTTCGAAGATGCGGTCGATGTTGTCGGCGCGGATGCCGGGACCATTGTCGTCGACGGTGACGATGTTGAACTTGCCGGCGCGCGCCAGCGACAGGCTGATATGGCCATGGTCTTCGGGAACGAAGGAACGGGCGTTCTCGATCAGGTTGGTGATGACCTGACCGATGCGCAGATCATGGCCGACGACCACATAGCCTTTGACGCCCTGCGGCAGCTTGGCGACCTTGAATTCGATCTCGACCGCCTTCTTGTTGCGCGTGGCTTCACGCGAAACGGCGACGAGATCGGTGATGAATTTCTTCAGGTCGACCGTGCCTGCATCTTCACGCGCCAGCTCGGCATCAAGACGGGAGGCGTCGGAAATGTCGGTGATGAGCCGGTCCAGTCGCCTGACATCGTGCTGGATGATGTCCATCAGCCGGCCGCGCGAATTGTCGTTCTTGGCCAGCGGCAAGGTTTCCACCGCGCTGCGCAGCGACGTCAGCGGGTTCTTCAATTCGTGCGACACGTCAGCCGCAAAGCTTTCGATCGCCTCGATGCGGGCGTAGAGCGCGTTGGTCATGTCGCGTATGGCGATCGACAGATTGCCGATCTCATCCTGGCGGTCGGAAAAGTCCGGGATTTCCTCGCGGCTCTTGACGCCGCGCCGCACCCGCACGGCAGCCGCCGACAGCCGGCGCAGCGGATTGGCGATGGTGGAGGCGAGCAGCATCGACAGGATGGCGGTGACAAGGGCCGCGATGCCGAACACGCGCAGGATCGCCTTGCGCTCGGCGGCGACGATCTTGTCGATGTCGCCGCCTTCGGTCGACAGCATCAACACGCCGAGAACGGCGCGGAAGCGCTGGATCGGCACCGCCACCGAGACGATCTGCTCGCCCTGTTCCGAGATGCGCACGATGGTCGACGGGCTGCCGGTGAGCGCCTTGACCACTTCCGGGAAGGCGGCGCCATTGCCACCCGGCTGCTCGTGATAGACCGGCAGCTCGGTGTTGCGGAAGAAATCGAAGACAAACTTCTGGATGCGCTCGACCAGATCGGGCTCTTCCTCGTCGACCGGCGGCAGGTCGTAGCGCAGGATCTGGCCGCGCGAATAGAGATGGCGCGAATCGAGCAGCAGATTGGCGTCGCGGTCATAGATGCGGGCGCGCGTCCGGGTCGGCGAGATCAGCCTTCGCAGCACCGGCGCGACGCGCTCCGGATTGATCGGGAAGTCGAGATTGTCGAGCTGGTCCGAGCCCGGCCCGAGGCTTTCGCCGGCCTGCAGCTCGAGCAGCTTTTCCGGGTCGATGCTGATCGAATCCGTCTCGACCGTCGCCGACGCGGCGATGGCGCCGGCGATGATCTCCCCCTGGGTCATCAGGCTTTCGACGCGGGCGTCGATCAGCCCGTCACGGAAGGTGTTGAGATAGAGGATGCCGGTCACCAGGACGGCCAAGCCGGCGAGGTTGAGGAAGAGGATACGCCGCGTCAGGCTGGAAAAGATATGATGGCCGAGGAAGCGGCGCATCGGCACCGTGATTTTCGACACGAATGACGGCATGATGCGCGACGGCCGCCTGGAGGCGCCCGCCGGTCTGCTTCGCTGTGCTTCCACTGCCATCGAATAGCAGCTCCCGCCTAGTCTTTGCTTTGATGCATGTCGTTGTCCCAAAACCGGGACCACTTTTGGGCGACATGCATCAACTTACGCTTCGCGGAACCGGTATCCGACTCCGTAAAGGGTTTCGATCATCTCGAAGTCGTCGTCGACGGCCTTGAACTTCTTGCGCAGCCGCTTGATGTGGCTGTCGATGGTTCGGTCGTCGACATAGACCTGTTCATCATAAGCCGAATCCATCAGCGCATCACGGCTTTTTACGACACCGGGACGCTGCGCCAGCGAATGCAGGATCAGGAATTCGGTGACGGTCAGCGTCACCGGCTCGCCTTTCCAGGTGCAGGTGTGGCGCTCCTGGTCCATGACAAGCTGGCCGCGTTCGAGCGAGCGGGCCTGCTGGCTGGGCGTCTTTGCCGAAGCCTCGCGGGCACTGGCGCGGCGCAGCACGGCGCGCACCCGCTCGACCAGCAGACGCTGCGAGAACGGTTTGCGGATGAAATCGTCGGCGCCCATCTTGAGGCCGAACAATTCGTCGATCTCGTCGTCCTTGGAGGTCAGGAAGATCACCGGAAGGTCGGATTTCTGACGCATCCGGCGCAGCAGTTCCATGCCATCCATGCGCGGCATCTTGATGTCGAGGATGGCAAGATTCGGCGGGCGTGCCGCCAACCCTTCCAGCGCAGACGCACCATCCGTGTAGGTCTCGACCCGATACCCTTCGGATTCGAGGGCGATCGACACCGATGTCAGAATGTTGCGGTCGTCATCGACAAGCGCGATTGTTGCCATTTCAAGCGGCTCCCTCATGAGCTGTCCCTTCTTTTGTAGAGAAGGGGCTTTTGCAGGACAAATTAGGTACAAAATGTGGCATAGGCCTTGTCCGCTGTCACGCGCGGCATGCCGGCGGCCACAATCCTACCTCGATATGGATTGGACGAACGAACACCGCCAATCCTTTGGGCAACCGCCAAACTTTTTGCACATATAAACGATTTAAACAACTTTCAAAATATTTAAATCGATTAATGATTTGATATCATTTGGCTTTTCTGGTTCTGACGATCTCAGCCTGCGTCGTGGGCCTGCCGGAAAATACGCCGGCAAAGATGCGGAAAACGAAGAGGGACACTTGATGTCGGAAGTCGGCAAACGCAATTCTGCCTGCGCGATCGATCATATCGGCCTGAAAACCACCGGCGTGGTGCGCTATAATTTCGGTGCAGCGGCCCTTTACGAGGAATCGATCCGGCGCGGCGAGGCCCGGCTCACCGCACATGGCGCACTGGTCGCCGAGACCGGCCAGCACACCGGCCGCTCGCCCAAGGACAAATTCGTCGTGCGCGACGGCGCCACCGAGCCGCATGTCTGGTGGGACAACAACAAGGCGATCTCACAGGCCCAGTTCGACCTGCTGCTTGCCGATTTCCGCGATCACGCCGCGGCCAGGGATCTTTACGTGCAGGATCTGGTCGGCGGCGCTGACGAAGGGCTGAAGCTGCCGACCAGGGTGGTTACCGAACTCGCCTGGCACTCGCTGTTCATCCGCAATCTGCTCATCCGCCCGGATGCTGCCGAGCTCGAGCATTTCGTGCCTGAGATGACGATCATCGACCTGCCGTCGTTCCGCGCCGATCCCGCCCGTCACGGCAGCCGCACCGAAACGGTGATCGCTGTCGACCTGACGCACAAGATCGTGCTGATCGGCGGCACCTCCTATGCCGGCGAGATGAAGAAGTCGGTGTTCACCATGCTCAACTATCTGCTGCCGGCGAAGGGCGTGATGCCGATGCATTGCTCGGCCAATGAGGGTGAGAGCGGCGACGCCGCCATCTTCTTCGGCCTATCAGGCACCGGCAAGACGACGCTCTCGGCCGATCCGTCGCGCACGCTGATCGGCGACGATGAGCATGGCTGGGGACCGCACGGCATCTTCAATTTCGAAGGCGGCTGCTACGCCAAGACGATCAAGCTGTCGGCGGAAGCCGAACCGGAAATCTTCGCCACCACGCAGCGCTTCGGCACGGTGCTGGAGAATGTCGTGCTGGACGCGAACCGCGTGCCGGATTTCAACGACGGAAGGCTCACAGAGAACACGCGCTGCGCCTACCCGCTGGATTTCATCCCCAATGCCAGCAAGACGGGACGCGCCAGTCATCCGAAGAACATCATCATGCTGACCGCCGATGCCTTCGGCGTGATGCCGCCGATCGCCCGGATGACCCCGGCACAGGCGATGTATCATTTCCTGTCCGGCTACACGGCCAAGGTGGCCGGAACCGAAAAGGGCGTGACCGAACCCGAAGCGACGTTTTCGACCTGCTTCGGCGCGCCGTTCATGCCGCGCCATCCCTCGGAATACGGCAATTTGCTGCGCGAGTTGATTGCCCGCCATGACGCCGATTGCTGGCTGGTCAACACCGGCTGGACCGGCGGCGCCTACGGCACCGGCAAGCGGATGCCGATCAAGGCAACGCGAGCATTGCTTGCGGCAGCACTCGACGGCTCGCTGAAGGCGGCCGAGTTCCGCACCGACCCTCATTTCGGTTTCGTGGTGCCGATGGCTGTCCCGGGCGTCGACAGCGCCATTCTCGATCCGCGGTCGACCTGGGCGGACAAGGCCGGTTATGACCGGCAGGCGGCAAGGCTGGTCGGCATGTTCATCGACAATTTCGAGAAGTTCGAAAGCCATGTCGACGCCGTGGTGCTGGGTGCCGCCCCCCACATGCAGGAAGCGGCGGAGTAATCAGTCAGCCTGTCGTTGAAAGGCCCGGTTTCGATCGGGCCTTTTCTTTTTCGATCCGCCGCGCCATGACTGCGGCATGGCGAGCGACGACGACATCATCATTGCCGACGATGCGGTGATCCACCCGGGCGACCTGCACGAGGACTTCATCCGCTCGTCCGGTCCGGGCGGCCAGAACGTCAACAAGGTGGCGACGGCGGTGCAGCTGCGCTTCGACGCGGCCAACGCAACGGGTCTTTCGGAGCGCGTGCGCGAGCGGACGATCAAGCTTGCCGGCCAGCGTGCCACCAAGGACGGTGTCATCGTCATAGAGGCAGGCCGCTTCCGCACCCAGGAACAGAACCGGGCGGACGCACGGGCAAGGCTCACGGCACTGGTCGCCAAGGCCGCCGAGCCGCCACCGCCACCACGCAAGAAGACGCGGCCGTCGAAAGGTGCGGTGGAGCGGCGGCTGAAGAGCAAGGCCGGACGCGGCACGATCAAAAAACTGCGCGGCCGCGTTGGCGACGATTGAGCCATCGGAAGTGTCCGGACATGCGGTTTTCGGGTCGCCGGGAGCGACTCATCATGTCATCCTGTTTCACACGATTGACTCGATTGAACCGACCTCATGCTCGTCCTGCCCAAAGGCGTCCGCCACATGCCGGCCTACCTGTCACGCACCGTGCAGGAAGCGCTGGTCGAGGCGGTGAGAGGCATCGTGCAGCAGGCGCCGCTGTTCGTGCCGGCGATGCCGCGCACCGGCAAGGAGATGAGCGTGCGCATGACCAATTGCGGCCCGCTCGGCTGGGTCACCGACAAGGAAGGCGGCTACCGCTACCAGCCGACGCATCCGGTGACCGGATTGCCATGGCCGCCAATTCCGGACGGGCTGCTCGACCTGTGGCGGCAGGTGTCGGGCTATCCGCATCCGCCGGAAGCCTGCCTGGTCAATTTCTACACGCCGGACGCAAAAATGGGCCTGCATCAGGACCGCGACGAGGCCGAGTTTTCGGCACCGGTGGTTTCCGTTTCACTGGGCGACGATTGCCTGTTCCGGGTCGGCCAGACGACGCGTGAGGGGGCGACCCGGTCGTTCAGGCTGAAAAGCGGCGACGTCGTGGTGCTCGGCGGCGAAGGGCGCCTCAGCTTTCACGGCGTCGACCGCATTTATCCCTCGACCTCGGCATTGCTGAAAAATGGCGGCCGCATCAATCTGACACTGCGGCGGGTGACGAAACCGATCTCAGCCGCGCCGGACGAAGGCTCGCGAGAGGGCCTATAAGGCAATTCCAGGAAAATTGACGCGCTGGCGGCCGCCGTCACAGCTTCCTGAGCGCCACTTCCTCGATCAGGTGATCGGCGCCCTTGCGCAGGATGAGGTCGGCGCGGGCCCGCGTCGGCAGGATGTTCTCGCGCAAATTCTTCAGATTGATGTTGGTCCACAGGCCTTCGGCGATGGCGCGGGCCGAATCCTCCGAGAGCTGCGAATAGCGGTGAAAGAAGGAGTCCGGATTGCGGAAGGCGGTTTCGCGCAGCCGCATGAAACGAGCGGTGTACCATTGATGGATCAGCTTCTCGTCGGCATCGATATAGATGGCGAAGTCGAAGAAGTCCGACAGGAAGGGCACGATCTTGCCGTCCTGCGGCAGCTTGCCGGGCTGCAGGACGTTGATGCCTTCGAAGATCAGGATGTCCGGCCGGTCGATGGTGACGAACTCGCCGGGAATGACGTCATAGGTCAGGTGCGAATAGACCGGCGCGCGGACATTGCGCAGCGCCGACTTGATGCCCGACAGGAAGCGCAGCAGCGCGCCGACATCGTAGCTGTCGGGAAAACCCTTGCGCTCCATCAGGTTTTCGCGGCGCAGGACCTCGTTGGGCAGCAGGAAACCGTCGGTGGTGATGAGATCGACCTTGGGGCTCGATGGCCAGCGCGCCAGCAACTCCTTCAATACGCGCGCGGTGGTCGATTTGCCGACCGCGACGGAGCCGGCAATGCCGATGATGAACGGCGTCTTGACCACGTCGACCGCGTTGAAGAAGGCCTGGCGCTGCCTGAACAGCAACTGGCTCGCTTCGACATGCGCGGATAAGAGCCGCGACAGCGACAGGTAGATGCGCTTGACCTCTTCGAGGTCGACCGGGTCGTTGAGCGAACGCAGGCGGCGGAATTCGTCCTCGCTCAGCGTCAGCGGCGTGTCGGCGCGGAATTGCGACCATTGCTCGGCGGAGAAGAAACGAAAGGGGGAATATTTCTCGGTTGGCGCGAGCTGGTCCATCGAGATTCCTACCCTCCTCGCGGTCAGCCCTTGGGCCGTGACGCCTTCTCGGCAATGCCCGAACGCCCGGTGCGGCCTTCGAGTTCCCTAAGCACATCGCTCAGCGGAACCCCTGAGATGCCGAGAACGACGAGCCAATGATATATGAGATCGGCGCTTTCCGAAACGAGGGCCTGTTTGTCGCCCTTGACGGCGGCAATCACTGTCTCGACAGCCTCTTCGCCGAGCTTCTGCGCCGCCTTGTCGATGCCGCGCGCAAACAGCTTTGCCGTCCACGAATCCGGGTCACCGGAATAGGCGCGTTCCCGGACGATTTTTTCCAGGTCGGAGAGCGAAAACTCGGTCATGGCCGCCGTTTAAGACCGATTACCGGGCGAGTCCAGCCGCATCGGCAGCCCGGCTCGGGCCATATGCGCCTTGGCTTGCCCTATCGTGTAGGTTCCGAAATGGAAGATGGATGCCGCCAGCACCGCGCCGGCATGGCCATCACGGATGCCTTCGACCATATGATCGAGTGTGCCGACGCCGCCGGACGCGATGACCGGCGCGCGCACCGCATCTGCAATCGCGCGGGTCAGCGCGATGTCATAACCGGCCTTGGTGCCGTCTCGGTCCATCGAGGTCAAAAGGATCTCGCCGGCGCCGCGATCGACCATCAGCTGAGCAAATTCAACCGCATCGATGCCGGTTTTCTCGCGTCCGCCATAGGTGAAGATCTCCCAGCGATCGGCTTCGCCGGCGCCTGACACCTTCTTGGCGTCGATGGCGACGACGATGCACTGGTTGCCGAACTTGTCGGCGGCCTCGGCGACGAAATCCGGGTTCTTCACCGCCGCCGTGTTGATCGACACCTTGTCGGCACCGGCAAGCAGCAGCTTCCTGATGTCGGCGACCTGGCGCACGCCGCCGCCGACTGTCAGCGGCATGAAGCACTGTTCGGCGGTGCGGGCAACGACGTCGAAGATGGTCTCGCGATTGTCCGATGAAGCCGTGATGTCGAGGAAGCAGAGCTCGTCGGCGCCGGCCGCGTCATAGGCCTTGGCCGCCTCGACTGGATCGCCGGCGTCGATGAGATCGACGAAGTTGACGCCCTTGACGACACGGCCGTTCTTGACGTCGAGGCAGGGGATGACACGGGCTTTCAGCATCACCTTCCCTCTATCGTGGCGATGAGATCGTTCAGCAGCTGGCCGACAAGCGGGGGAACATCGGCCTGCGCATCGAAAGCCGGATCGTAGGCGGAAACGGTGATGCCGACCACCGGCACCGTAAGGGCCATGGCGCAAGCCGCGTCGCGCAATTGTTCCGGGTTCGGCCCGCCCGAACTGACGTAGCGGTTGGCCTGCAGCTCCTCGGGATCGTGCACGTCCAGATCGAGATGCATATGCACGCGTTTGGCGCCGGCAACCTTCAGTCTTTCGGTCGCCTGGGCCACTCCAGGGCATTCTGTTCGAAGGATCGGCAATGTCTCGAGAAGCTGTTTTTCCGCCGGATCGAGATCGCGCGCGTTGACGAGCACGCAACGTGACGGATCGATCGGCTGGAAGCCTGGAATGGCCGCCGCCATCGGCCGCCAACACAGGCCGAGTACCGTCGCCAGCGCCATGCCGTCGAGAAAGCCATAGACGGATGTCTCGGGCGTGTTGAGGTCGCCGTGCTGGTCGGCCCAGATGATTGCATCGGCGCCTTCGCCAGCGACTGCGCCGGCGCTGGTCAGGCAATTTCCTGAGAGAACGATGGGAAAGCGACCGCTGTCGCGAGCAAAGCGAACCTCGGCCGCGACGGCGTTGCAGACGGCAAAGCCGGTGGCGATCTCGCGCTCTTGGTCGTCTCCGACCCTGCCGATGTCCTCGACCGCGACGTCGTGACCCGCCATGGTCAAGGCATCGACGAGACCGCCTGATATCAGTGCGTCCGGCCCCTGGCCCATGCCGCCATGATAATGGCCGCTGTCATAGGACGCCAGGATGATCGAGATCTTCACGGCCGCGTCTCCATCGCCGGCCTGCCTTGCAGGATCGCCAGCGCCTCGGCCGGATCGATGCGGCCGTCATAGAGCGCCCGGCCGGAGATCGCGCCTTCGAGCTTCTGCGCATCGGGCATGGTCATGCGCACGATGTCGGCGATCGAGGCGAGGCCGCCGGACGCAATGACGGGAATAGACACGGCGTCGGCGAGACTGATGGTGGCGTCCCAGTTGATGCCGGTCAGCACGCCGTCGCGGTCGATATCGGTGTAGATGATGGCGGCGACGCCGGCGCCCTCGAATTTCTTCGCCAATTCGATGACCCCGAGGCTGGACGCCTCGGCCCAGCCTTCGACGGCGACCTTGCCGCCCTTGGCGTCGATGCCGACTGCCACCTTGCCCGGGAACGCCTTGCAGGCCTGCTTGACCAGATCGGGATCGCGCACCGCCACCGTGCCGAGGATGACACGGGCCAGCCCGCGATCGAGCCAGTCTTCGATCTGCGGCAAGGTGCGGATGCCACCGCCGAGCTGGACCGGGTTCTTCGTCGCCTTGAGGATGGCGCCGACCGCCGCGCTGTTGACGCTCTGGCCCTTGAAGGCGCCATTGAGGTCGACGACATGCAGCCATTCGAAGCCCTGTTGCTCGAAGGCTTTGGCCTGGGCGGCCGGGTCGTCATTGTAGATGGTCGCGGTCGCCATATCGCCGTGCTTCAGACGCACGCATTGGCCGTCCTTGAGATCGATGGCGGGGAAAAGGATCATCCGTTCAAGCGCCTTCAACGATGACGAAATGGCCTGTCGAGGCGGCAAACCGAAACTTCGAGGCATGCTGATATTCGGGCGAATGATAGCATTCGACCGCCTTGTCGTAGGATTCGAACTCGACCAGCACGTGGCGGTTTCCGGTCGGTCCTTCCGGATTCTCGTAGCGACCGGCCCGCACGGGGAATCTCGCGCCGTACTTAGTGAAGGCGACGGCATTCGCCTCGATGTATTGCTTGTACACATTGGGATCGCGAACATCGATCATCGCCATCCAGTAGCCCTTCTTGCTCATGATGCTTCAGGGCCTCCAGCGCAGGAAATTGGTGATCAGCGCCAAGCCCAACGCCTGGCTCTTTTCGGGGTGGAACTGCGTGCCGACGAGATTGTCGCGGGCGACGGTGGCCGTCACCGGGCCGCCATAGTCGGCGATCGCCAGAACCTCGTCGGGCTTCTGCGCATCGAGATGGTAGGAATGCACGAAATAAGCGTGCAGTCCGTCCGGCCCGGTCGGGATGCCCGCAAACAGCGGGTGTTGACGCTTGATTTCGATCGTGTTCCAGCCGATCTGCGGGATCTTCAGTGAGGGATCGGCCGGCGTGATCTCCTTGACGTCGCCGGCGATCCAGCCAAAGCCGTTGGTGACGGTCTTTTCCAGGCCGCGCTCGGACATCAGCTGCATGCCGACGCAGATGCCCAGGAAAGGCCGGCCCTTGGCCACGGCGACCTCCTCGACCGCTTCCCACATGCCGGCGACGGCGCGCAAGCCGGCCGCGCAGTCGGCATAGGCACCGACGCCGGGCAGGACGATGCGGTCGGCGGTGCGGACCCGTTCCGCATCGGCGGTCAGGTCGATTTCAGCTGATATGCCGGCTTCACGCGCGGCGCGCTCGAAGGCCTTGGTGGCCGAGCGCAGATTGCCCGAGCCGTAATCGATGATCGCAACCCGCATGTCAGGTCCGTCCCGGAATGTGGGTCAGCCCCAGCGCGATGCCCGGCTGCGCCGGGCGCGCAAGGGCGGCATCCGGAACCATGCGCGGCACTGGAGCGGCTTGATCGGAAAGTGCTTCCGCCTCCAGCGCATAGCGCATCTCGGCCTCATCGAGCCAGCCGGCCTCGACCACGCCCCATTCATGCCAGCCGCGCCGACGGAGCGCTGCGATCCGCAGGCCCTGCCCCTCCAACCCGACATAGAGCGAAACCAGGAGCGACAGCAGCGAGCCGGCGAGCCCAAGGCCGAGCCTTTGGCCAAGCATCGAAAGCAGGCCCATGACGACGAAGGCGAGTGCTGCTTCGATCCACAGCCGATGCCAGACGAACCATAGCGGCGGCACCAGAAAACCCAGCCAGGTGAAGCCATCGCGGACAAAAGCCGTGGCGTCAACCTTCTCGCGGCGGCCGGGCGGTTCCATCACGACATAAGCGGCCATCACGCTATCCCTTCAACGATCCCTTGGTGGAAGGAACCGCGTCCGGCTGGCGCGGGTCGCGTTCTAGCGCTGTGCGCAGCGCACGCGCCACCGCCTTGAAGCAGGTCTCGGCGATATGGTGATTGTTGGCGCCATAGTGGTTGGTGACATGCAGCGTGATGCCGGCATTTTGCGCCAGCGCCTGGAAGAATTCACGCACCAGTTCGGTGTCGAACGTACCGATCTTCGGCGACGAGAAGGAAACGTTCCAGACCAGGAACGGCCGGCCGGACACATCGATCGCCGCGCGCGTCAGCGTCTCGTCCATGGCAAGGTCGATCGAGGCATAGCGCATGATGCCGCGCCGCTCGCCGAGTGCCTTGGCCAGCGCCTGGCCGAGCGCGATGCCGGTGTCCTCGACGGTGTGGTGGTCGTCGATATGCAGATCGCCCTTGGCCTTGACCGTCATGTCGATCAAGGAATGGCGCGACAGCTGATCCAGCATATGGTCGAAGAAACCGACGCCCGTCGAAATGTCTGATTTGCCCGAGCCGTCGACATGGACCGATACGGCGATATCGGTTTCCTTGGTCTTGCGGCTGACTTCGGCGGAACGGGGCGACATGACCTTGTCCTTGTCCCAGGGTTTGATGCGATCCAAGCCTTCACCGGCTTGAAAACGAAAGCCTTCTAGCAGCATGATCCGGCGATTGCCAGTTGCCATCCCGGTCGGTATCGAGCCGTTTGCAATCACCGGGCCTGTGCATACATATGGCCGATCAAGTCACTCGTACCGCGCCAATCGCCTTTTTGGGATCGCGCGAATCGGAGCCAGGAAATGTCGAATGAACTGACCATGCACGCCACGACCATCGTGACGGTGCGCAAGGGCAACAAGGTGGTGATCGCCGGCGACGGCCAGGTCAGCCTTGGCCAGACCATCATGAAGGGCAATGCCAGGAAAGTGCGCCGCATCGGCAAGGGCGGCAATGTGATTGCCGGTTTCGCCGGCGCCACCGCCGATGCCTTCACGCTGCTGGAGCGGCTGGAAGCCAAGCTCGAACAATATCCCGACCAACTGACGCGCGCCTGTGTCGAGCTCGCCAAGGACTGGCGCACCGACCGCTATCTGCGCCGGCTGGAAGCGATGATGCTGGTTGCCGACAAGTCGATCTCGCTGGCGCTGACCGGCACCGGCGACGTGCTCGAACCCGAACATGGCGTCATGGCCATCGGTTCCGGCGGCAATTACGCACTGGCCGCGGCACGCGCGCTGATGGACACCGACAAGGATGCCGAAGAGATCGCCCGCAAGGCGATGCAGATCGCGTCCGATATCTGCGTCTACACCAATAACAACTTTGTCATCGAAACGCTCGATGCCGGTTGATCCGGCTTTCCTTTATGATTTTCGGCCGGTGACCGAAAAAGACCTGCCGATGATCGCCGGCTGGCTCGACGAGCCGCATGTCGCGCAATGGTGGGACGATCCAGAGACGGAAATCGCCGGGATTCGCGACCACATCGACAGCATTTCCGTCGAGCCGCTGATCGTCGAGCTCGACGGCAGACCGATCGCCTACCTGCAGAGCTACGACCCGCATCTGGAAGACGACCACCCCTATGCCGACCAGCCGTTCGGCACACTCGGCATCGACCTGTCTATCGGCCGGCCGGAGCTGGTCGGCCGCGGCCACGGCTCGGCGATCGTGCGGCAGTTCGTCGAACAGCTGTTCGAGGAAGGCGTGCCGCGTGTCATCATCGACCCGGATCCCGCCAACGGACGCGCCATCCGCGCCTATGAAAAGGCTGGTTTCAGGCGTATCGACCGCAGGCAATCGGAATATGGCGACGTCGTGCTGATGGCTATCGATGCCGAAGAAGGCGACGCGGAAGAGGGGCAATAAGGCATGATCGCATCCGGCGAGGATAAAAACCTCTCGGCCTATGAAAACAGCTGGCGGATGGGGCTGCTGATCGTGCTTGGCCTGGTCATTGTCCAGGCCGTGACGCTCTACCTGATGGGCCGGACGCCGATCTGCACCTGCGGTTACGTCAAGCTCTGGCACGGTGTCGTGCAGAGTTCAGAGAACTCCCAGCACATTTCGGACTGGTATACGTTCTCGCACATCATCCACGGCTTCCTGTTCTACGCGCTGGCACGGTTCCTGTTTCCGCGTTCGCCGATCGGCTTGAGGCTGGCATTCGCGGTCCTCATCGAGGGCGGTTGGGAGCTGCTGGAAAACAGCCCGTTCATCATTGACCGCTACCGCGCCGGTACCATCTCGCTCGATTATTACGGCGACAGCATCATCAATTCGGTGTCCGACACACTGGCCATGGTGCTGGGATTTGTGATGGCGCGAAGGCTACCTATATGGGTGATCGTCAGCCTCGCCATCATCTTCGAACTCGGTACCGGCTATCTCATCCGGGACAATCTGACACTCAACGTGATCATGCTGCTGCATCCGTTCGAGGCCATCAAGCAGTGGCAAAGTGGAATTTAGTGATATGAGCACATTCTCTCCCCGCGAAATCGTTTCGGAACTCGACCGCTTCATCATCGGCCAGAAGGACGCCAAGCGCGCCGTGGCCATCGCCTTGCGCAACCGCTGGCGCCGCCAGCAGCTGGAAGGCCAGATGCGCGAAGAGGTGATGCCGAAGAACATCCTGATGATCGGGCCGACGGGCGTCGGCAAGACCGAGATCTCGCGCCGCCTGGCGCGCCTTGCCGGGGCGCCTTTCGTCAAGGTCGAGGCGACCAAGTTCACCGAAGTCGGCTATGTCGGCCGCGATGTCGAACAGATCATCCGCGACCTGGTCGAGATCGCCATCGGCCTGGTGCGCGAGAAGTTGCGCGAGGACGTCAAGGCGCGCGCCCACATCAACGCCGAGGAACGCGTGCTGGAGGCGCTGGTCGGCAAGACGGCGAGCCCGGCCACCCGCGATAGCTTCCGCAAGAAATTGCGCGACGGCGAACTCGACGACAAGGAGATCGAGATCGAAGTGGCCGACACCGGCAGCGGCGGCATGCCCGGCTTCGAGATTCCCGGCATGCCGGGCGCCAATATCGGCGTGCTGAACATCAACGACATGCTGTCGAAGGCGATGGGCGGCAAGAAGACCAAGTCGCGCAAGACGACAGTCAAGGAATCCAACGCGCTGCTGGTCAACGACGAGTCCGACAAGCTGCTCGACCAGGACGAGGTGGTGCGCCAGGCGCTGGATGCGACGGAGAATGACGGCATCGTCTTCCTCGATGAGATCGACAAGATCGCGTCGCGTGAAGGCGGCATGGGCGCCGGCGTTTCCCGTGAAGGCGTGCAGCGCGACCTCTTGCCGCTGATCGAAGGCACCACGGTGGCGACCAAATATGGGCCGGTGAAGACCGACCACATCCTGTTCATCGCCTCCGGGGCGTTCCATGTCTCGAAGCCATCCGACCTTTTGCCTGAATTGCAGGGCCGCCTGCCGATCCGGGTCGAATTGCGGGCGCTGGAGAAGGACGATTTCGTCCGCATCCTGACCGAGACCGAAGCCAGCCTGATCAAGCAGTATATCGCGCTGATGAAGACCGAGGGCGTCGAACTGACCTTCACCGACGACGCCATCGATTCGCTGGCCGGCATCGCCGTCGACCTCAACGACAGCGTCGAGAACATCGGCGCCCGGCGGTTGCAGACGGTGATGGAGCGGGTGCTGGACGAAATCTCCTATGACGCGCCCGACCGCAATGGCACTGCGGTCACCATCGACGCCGCCTATGTGGAAAAGCATGTCGGCGACCTCTCCAGAAACACAGATTTGTCGCGATTCATCCTTTAAACGACGGCGCCGGGTTTATTCCGGTGCCGGCCTCTTCAAAGTGACGCATCGTGCTTTACAAAAATCGATTCCGATTTTTGAGCCGATGCGTTGCAACACAGTCTGGCAAACAGAATCATGTGTGGCCAGATGGCACCATCTGGCCACCTTTCGTCTTGCCGGTGGATGGGGCGCTCTCGACTCGACCAAGAGCACTACCTAGTTTGCGCGGCAACATCTGCAGGCGGCGGCGCATGAAAAAACTGATCCTGGTCATTCTCGGCTTGACGCTGGCGGCGACGCTGTTCGCCGCCAATGCGGCGACATTGGTGCCGCCGGGAAACCGCAACGCCGAGCAGCCCGATATTCCCGGCGCTTCGAGCCGGCGCACGCAGGCCACCAACACCACCTTCCAGGCGAAGTACCGCAAGGTCTATGCCTTGCTGCAGAACGACGCCGATCTGCGCGGCAAGATCAAGAAGGCCGCTGCCGCCTACGGCATTGATCCCCTGCACATTGTCGGCGCCATCGTCGGCGAGCACACCTACAATGTCGACGCCTACGACCGGCTGCAGACCTACTACGTCAAGGCGATTTCCTATCTCTCCAGCAAGCTCTCCTTCGCCTATGACGGCGAGGACATCACCGATTTCGTGCAGCGGCCGGAATTCAAGAAATGCGCTGGGGTGTCGGACAGCTATGATCTGTGGGAATGCCGCGAGCAGGTGTGGAACCATTCGTTTCGTGGCAAAAGCGTCGGTGGCGAGAGTTTCCCCGATGACCGTTTCGGCGCCACCTTCTTCCAGCCCTATTATGCCGGCCAGACCTTCGGCCTCGGCCAGCTCAACCCGCTGACGGCCTTGCAGATGAGCGATCTCGTGCACAAGGTTTCCGGCCTGCCGAAGCTCGACGTCGCCGATCCCAATTCGGTCTACAAGACCATCATGGATCCGGACCTGACGCTGCCTTACGTCGCCGCGACGATCAGGAAATCGATCGACGCCTACAAGAGCATTGCCGGCTTCGACATTTCGGGCAATCCGGGGCTCACCGCCACGCTCTACAATGTCGGCAATCCGGAGCAGCGCGCCGATGCGCTGAAGGCGGAGAACGACAGGCGCCGCGCTGCCGGCGAGCCGGAAAAGCTGCCCGAGGAGAATTATTACGGCTGGCTGGTCAACGACAAGCTGCCGGAGCTGAAGGCGCTTTTCTAGGGCGTGT
This sequence comes from Mesorhizobium kowhaii, assembly GCF_042431665.1. Classification (NCBI taxonomy): domain Bacteria; kingdom Pseudomonadati; phylum Pseudomonadota; class Alphaproteobacteria; order Hyphomicrobiales; family Phyllobacteriaceae; genus Mesorhizobium; species Mesorhizobium kowhaii. The sequence continues at coordinate 132,347 of NZ_JBHLYT010000013.1, read as the reverse complement.
TGAGGTTCGGGTTGCGCCGCACCAGAGTTGAATTCGCCCCCTTTTTTGGGCGTTTGCGCCGCCCCTAAGCCGCCAGCAGTGACTTCAATTTTACCGTTTGTGAGCGAAGCGCTTCCGGCGCCGGCTTCGCCCGCTTGCCGATCAGCATTTCGGCCAGCCTGATGTCGCGGGCGACCGCGTTGCCCGGACCGATGCCGCTGGCCGCCATCAGCCTGCCGTCCTCAGCGAGGTGGAAGAGGATGAAGGCGCCGTCGTCGAGATCGCGGCGCACGATGCTGCGGCCTTCGTCGGACAGCCCGGCGATCTGCAGGGATAGACCATATTGATCCGACCAGAACCACGGCACCGCCGCATGCGCCTCGCCGGCGCCCAGCATGTTCCTGGCCGCCAGCGCGCCCTGCTCCTGGGCGTTGCGCCAGGCTTCCAGCCGCACCCGCCGGCCGCCATAGACGGCGAGCGGAAACGAGCAGCAATCGCCGGCGGCGAAGATGTCGGGATCGCTGCTGCGCAGTTGCGCATCGACAGCGATGCCGTTGTCGATCGTCAGCCCCGCTTCGGCTGCCAGCCCGGTCACCGGCACCGCGCCGATGCCGATGATGGCGAGATCGGCTGATATCTCCTGTCCGCCAGCAAGCGTCACACGAACCTCTTTGCCGTCGTCGGCGATGGAAGCGATGCCGTCGCCGCACAGAATGTCGACGCCCTCAGCGACATGCGCATCGTGGATGATTTCGGCGATCTCGGCCGGTACGCCACGCATCAGGATGCGCGGCTGCGCCTCGATCACGGCGACCGAAGCGCCGAGCTTGCGCGCCGCGGCAGCGAGCTCAAGGCCGATGAAGCCGCCGCCGACAATGGCGATACGGTTGCCGGCGCTGAGATGGGCGCGAATGGCCAGCGCGTCGGCGAAAGTGCGGAGATAAACGCAGCGCGAACCCAATCCCGGCATCGGCAGCTTGCGCGGCGTCGAGCCGGTGGCCAGCAGCAGCTTCTCATAGGGCAGGTCCGAACCGTCCGACAGACGCACCCTATGCGCCGCACGGTCGATCGCCACGGCCTGGACGGAATGGATATGGCGGATCGATTTTTCGGCCAGAATTGCGTCGCTGGCGATCGCCTTGATTTCGGGCGCATCGCTGGTCATCGCTTCCTTGGACAGAGGGGGCCGTTCATAGGGTAGATGCGGTTCGTCGCCGACCAGCGTCACCGGCCCTTCATAGCCGAGATCGCGCAACGCCAATGCTGCCCGACCGCCGCATTCGCCGGCGCCGATGATGACCATTCCGTGCACCATCGCCGTCATCCGATCTGAACCAGCACTTTGCCGGCGTCGACTTTGACCGGATAGGTCTTGAGGTTGACGCAGACCGGCGCGCCGCGGGCGTCCCCCGTCTTGTAGTTGAAGCGGCCATTGTGCTTGGGGCATTCGATGATGTCGTCCATCACCAGCCCGTCGGCAAGATGCACCTTTTCGTGCGTGCAAAGGCCGTCGGTGGCGAAATAGTCATCGTCCGGGCTGCGATAGATGGCGAAGGTGCGGCCGCCATGATCGAAGCGCATCACATCCTCTTCATCGATATCGCCGGCGGCACAGGCCTCGACCCAGTCGCTCATTCAGTCCTCCCCTGGAAATCGGATAAGCGCACGATCACTCCGCCGCGGCCGCGACGGCATCGTTGTGGAATTCCTCGCGGTATGGCCTGGCGGTCGGCGGCAGCTCGCGCTTGAGGAAATAGTCTTCGTTGCGCAGCTGGCGCAGGAAGGCCGGGATCATCTCGCGGTAGCCGGCCAGGATCGATGGTGTCGGCGCCGGCAGGTCGTGCTTGATCAATTCATGCAGTTTTGGCAGCGCATGATAGGGCACCATCGGGAACATGTGATGCTCGACATGATAATTCATGTTCCAATAGATGAAACGGCTGATCGGGTTCATGTAGACGGTGCGGCTGTTGAGGCGATGGTCGGTGACGTTGTCGGCCAGGCCGCCATGCTGCAGCAGCCCGACCATGACGTGATGCCAGGCGCCATAGAGCCTGGGCAGGCCGATCAGCATCAGCGGCAGGAACGAACCGGTGTAGAGCGCCAGGGCGATGGTGGCGGCATAGATCGCCGTCCAGATGCGGGCGATGCGGATCGCCTTTGGCTGCTCCTGCTCGGGAATGAAGGTCTTTTCCGCCGCGCTGATGTTGCCGGCCGCGTTGCGCAGCATGTCGCTCATCGCATGCCAGGCATCGAGCACACCGACAAAGGCAAGGACGACGCGAACCAGGTCCGGCGGCCGCATGACCGATATTTCCGGGTCGCGGCCGACGATGATGGTGTCGGTGTGGTGGCGCGTGTGGCTCCAGCGCCAGGTCACCGGATTGCGCATGATCATGAAGCAGGCGATCTGATAGATCACATCATTCATCCACTGCGTCCGGAAGGCGGTGCCGTGGCCGCATTCATGCCAGCGCGAATCGGTGGATGAGCCGTAGAGGACGCCATAGGCGAAGAAGAACGGCACGCACCACCATGTGCCCCAAAACCAGGCGCCGCCGGCGCCGCTGACGATCAGGGCGGCGAGCCAGATGATGGTGTCGCGGATCGCCGGTGCGTCTGAGCGCTGCATCAGCTCCTTCATCTGCTTGCGCGGGATGTCGGTGTGATACCACTCGGCCGCCGACAGGCCGGTCTCGACGGCGAGCTTGGCGTCGCGGCCGATCAGGCTGTAGTCACGCCGGGACGGCGTTGTGGACATGATTGCCTCCCTTGGCAAAGGCACTCGGCTTCGAGGCTGAAAATAACGCCGACGCATGATAGACTCAACATCACAAAGATAGTTTCTATCATTTCCTATCATGATGATGTAAGAAGGGGCCAAGCAATCCGATGAGGCAAGCATGGCAAAACGGCCGACCATCACCGACCTGGCGCGCATCTCTGGTGTCAGTGTTGCCACGGTGGACCGCGTGCTCAACAGCCGCCTGCCGGTGCGCGAGGACACGGCGCGCCGCGTCTACGAGGCGGCGACCGAGATCGGCTATCACGCGGCCGGCCTGATCAAGCAGCGGATGCGTCACGAATTGCCGGAGTATCGGCTGGGTTTCCTGCTGCTCAAGGGCAATTATGTCTTCTACAGCGAGTTCGCCCGCGAGCTTGAACTCGCCGTGTCGCGATCGCCGCGTTTCCGCGGTGTCGCCGCCATCGACTTCGCGGATTCGCTAGCTCCCGATGAAATCGTCGAGCGCGCGCGCAGGCTGGCGGCCAAAAGCAGGGCCGTTGCTTTGGTCGGGCCAGATCACCCGACGCTGACGGTCGCCGTCGAGGAGATGAAGGCGAAGGGGCTGCCGGTGTTTTCCCTGCTATCCGACTTCGCCGCCGGCATTCGCGAGGGCTATGTCGGCCTCGACAACCGCAAGGTTGGCCGCAGCGCGGCCTGGATGATTTCGAAGGCCGCCAAGCGGCCGGGCAAGGTTGCGCTGTTCGTCGGCAGCCATCGCTTCCATGGCCATGAACTGCGCGAGATCGGCTTTCGCTCCTTCTTTCGCGAGCAGGCGCCGGAATTCACCTTGCTTGAGACATTGGTCAATCTGGAAGCCAACCAGATCACGCAGGACACGCTGCTCGACCTCCTCGGCCGCCACCCCGATCTCGTTGGCTGCTATGTCGCCGGCGGCGGCATGGAGGGCGCGGTCGCGGCACTCAGGCAGGCAAAGCCGGCCGAGATGCCCGCGGTCATCTGCAACGAGATCACGGCAGTATCGCGCTCCGCCCTGGCGGACGGCGTCCTGACGATGGTGATCTCGACGCCACTGGCAGCGCTTTGCCGCGAGCTGGTCGACCTGATGGCACATGCCATCGAAACGGGTGCCGCGAACGCGCCTGGCCAGACCTTCCTGCCATTCGACATCTTTCTGCCCGAGAACATCTAGGCTCTCGACCCTTCGAGTTCGGACCGAAGCGCCTAAACTTCGTCATCCCAGGGCGGAGCAGGAGCGAAGCGACGTCGCGGAGACCCCGGGATGACGAAGTGATGGGTGCCCATCATCCGAAAATCGCGCATCCGGTTTTGGAATCTCCCTTGACGCCCGGAGGCAAAATGGAATAAATATTTCACCAACTGTGTATTTTGGTTCTTTCGTTCCGGAACATCTGTTTCAAACAGAGGGTTTGGCGTTCCAGCAAGCAGGAGACGTTACCCGGAACAGAAATGACAATCGGGAGAGATTCCCCGGGGAGATCGGGGATTCCGGATAGATCGGTGCAACCGGACACCAAAATGTGGAGGAGAAACACAATGAAGAAACTGATTTTGGGCGTCGCTTTCGCGGCGCTGATGAGTTCATCCGCCATGGCCGCCAAGGTCGGTGTGTCGATGGCCAAGTTCGACGACAACTTCCTGACCGTGCTGCGCAACGGCATGATCGAGCAGGCCAAGGGCATGAGCGGCGTGGAGCTGCAGGTCGAGGACGCGCAGAACGACGTCGCCAAGCAGCTCGACCAGATCAAGAACTTCGCCGCCTCGGGCGTCGATGCGATCATCGTCAATCCGGTCGACACCTCGGCCACGCAGGCCATGTCGGACGCCGCGGCGGCCGCCAAGATCCCGCTGGTCTATGTCAATCGCGAACCGGTCAATGTCGACACACTGCCGGACAACCAGGCCTTCGTCGCTTCGAACGAGGCCGATTCCGGCACGCTCGAAACCAAGGAAGTCTGCCGCCTGTTCACGGAAGCCGGCAAGAAGGAAGCCAACGTCTATGTGATCATGGGCGAGCTGTCCAACCAGGCCGCCGTGCAGCGCACCAAGGATATTGAAGAGGTGATCGCCACGCCGGATTGCAGCTTCATCAAGATCATCGACAAGCAGACGTCGAACTGGAACCGCGACGAGGCCCAGAACCTGATGACCAACTGGCTGTCGACCGGCAAGAAGTTCGATGGCGTCATCGCCAACAATGACGAAAGCGCCATCGGCGCCATCCAGGCGATGAAGGCCGCCAACATCGACATGAAGGCGGTCGTGGTCGGCGGCGTCGACGCCACCCAGGACGCGCTTGCCGCCATGCAGGCCGGCGACCTCGACGCTACCGTGTTCCAGGACGCGGCCGGCCAGGGCGCGGGCGCGCTGGATGCAGCACTGAAACTGTCCAAGGGCGAGAAGGTCGAACACAAGGTCTACGTGCCCTTCCAGCTGGTGACGCCGGCGAACATCGACAAGTTCCTGAAGAAGAACTGAGCGGCGGACATACGGAGCGGCGCCAAGAGCGCCGCTCCCCTTTCCCTCAGCGCCGGCAAGGCAGCGAGGGGCGACCGCGGCTGACGGAGGATAGAAGATTTGGCACAGACATCTCACGGCGTCGGCGGGGTCGGCTATGACGCGAAGAAGCGCGCATGGCCTGCCGAAATCAATGTCTTCCTGGCGCTTGTCATCCTCGTCGTCGTCTTCGAACTGATCGGCCGGATCTTTCTCGGCGACAGCTTCCTGTTCAACACCCGCAGCGACGTCAGCGCGATCTTCAACGAGGCACGCCTGCAGATCATCATCCTGCAGGTGTCGATCGTCGGCATCATCGCCATCGGCGTCACGCAAGTGATCATCACCGGCGGCATCGACCTGTCCTCGGGCTCGATCGTCGGTGCGACCGCGATGATCGCCATGAGTTTTGCCCAGGTGGCGACCGTCAACGGCAATCCCAACCCCAAGGCGATGTTCCTGGCCCAGGGCTGGACCGACCTGCCCGTCATCGTGCCGGTGCTGGTGGCCATCGGTTGCGGGCTGTTCGCTGGCCTGGTCAACGGCGCCTTGATTGCCTACACGCGCATTCCGCCATTCATCGCCACGCTTGGCATGATGGTCACCGCGCGCGGCATCGCCAAATGGTGGTCCAAGGGTCAGCCGATCTCGTTTCCCACCGAAAGTTTCGCAGGCATCGGCAAAGGCCTGATGCCCGTCATCATCTTCCTGTCGCTGGCGGTGCTGTTCCAGCTGATCATGACCTACACGCGCTATGGCAAGCACTGTTACGCGATCGGCTCCAACGAGGACGCCGCGCGCATGTCCGGCATCAAGATCGCCAACCACAAGATCCTCGTCTACGTCATCGCCGGCGTGCTCGCCGCGCTCGCCGCCGTGGTGCTGAGTTCCAAGAACCTCACTGCGCAGTCGGGCATGGGCGTGATGTACGAGCTCGACGCGATCGCCATGGCGGTCATCGGCGGCGTGTCGCTGTCGGGCGGCCGCGGCTCGATCGTCGGCACGGTGATCGGCTCGCTGATCTTCGGCGTCATCATCTCCGGCTTCACCTTCCTGCGCCTCGACGCCTACTACCAGGAGATGGTCAAGGGCGTGATCATCGTCGGCGCAGTCGTTCTCGACCAGTGGCGTCAACGCCTGCGGGCAATGAGGGCTTGATCATGGCAGACATCGTCCTGAAGACCGAAAACCTGACCAAGCGCTATGGTGGCGTGCATGCGCTGGAAGGCGCAAATTTCGAGCTGCGCAAAGGCGAACATGTCGCCATCATGGGCGACAACGGCGCCGGCAAGTCGACTTTCGTGCGCCAGATCACCGCCGTCGAGCAGCGCACCGACGGCAAGATCTGGTTCGACGGCAAGGAAGTGAATTTCACCGGGCCGATCGCGGCGCGCGAGGCCGGCATCGAGACGGTGTTCCAGAACCTGGCGCTCGCCGACGATCTCGACGTGCCGTCGAACCTGTTCCTCGGCCGCGAAAAGGTGCTGTTCAATCTCGGACCGTTCTCGATCCTGGACCGCAAATACATGCGCAAGGCGACCGAGGCCGCACTTGTCCGCACGGCGGTGAAGATCCCCAATCTGTCCAACACCATCCGCCATATGTCGGGCGGCCAGCGCCAGTGCGTGGCGATCGCCAGGACCGCGACCTTCGCCTCCAAGCTGATCATCATGGATGAACCGACGGCAGCCCTCGGCGTGCAGGAGACCGCGCAGGTTGAGAACATCATCCGCACGCTGAAGGACAATGGCGAGCCGCTGATCCTGATCAGCCACAACATGCGCCAGGTGTTCGACCTTTGCGACCGCATCGTCGTCTTCCGCCGCGGCCGCATCGTCGCCAACCTGCGCAAGCAGGACACCGACGGAAACGATATCGTCTCCTACATCACCGGCGCCAAGACCGGGGAGGCGGAACTCGCGGCCTAGGCCGGGCGCGGAGGCGGTGGTCGCCGCCTCCCTGTCGATGTCATCTTGACCGGAAAATCACCCGCGCCCATGACCGGCGCCTCGCTTCGAACCATCCCTAGAGGAAATATCCATGACTCTCCGCTTCGCCCTCCTCGGTGCCGGCCGCATCGGCAAGGTCCATGCCCGCGCCGTCGGCTCCAATCCGCAGGCCAAACTGGTTGCCGTTGCCGACGCCTTCGAGAAGGCAGCGACCGAACTGGCGACGGCCTATGGCGCCGAGGTGCGCAGCATCGACGCCATCGAAAAATCCAAGGACATCGACGCCGTCGTCATCTGCACGCCGACCGACACCCATGCCGACCTGATCGAACGTTTTGCCAAGGCCGGCAAGGCGATCTTCTGCGAGAAGCCGATCGACCTCAACGTCAAGCGCGTCGAGAAATGCCTGGCCGTGGTCGAGAAAACCAAGGCAACGCTGATGGTCGGCTTCAACAGGCGCTTCGATCCGCATTTCGCCGCCGTGCGCAAGGCGATCGACGACGGCGCCATCGGCACCGTCGAGATGGTGACCATCACCTCGCGCGATCCAGGTGCGCCGCCGATCGACTACATCAAGCGCTCGGGCGGCATCTTCCGCGACATGACCATCCATGATTTCGACATGGCGCGCTTCCTGCTCGGCGAGGAGCCGGTGGCGGTCAGCGCGCATGCCTCGGTGCTGGTCGACAAGAAGATCGGCGCGGCCGGTGATTTCGACAGCGTCAGCGTCATCCTCGAAACCGCTTCCGGCAAGCAGGCCGTCATCTCCAACTCGCGCCGCGCCACCTACGGCTACGACCAGCGCATCGAGGTGCATGGCTCGAAGGGCATGGTCGCGGCCGAGAACCAGCGCCCGGTGTCGATCGAACTGGCCAATGAGAAGGGTTATACGCGCCCGCCGCTGCATGACTTCTTCATGACCCGCTACCTCGACGCCTATGCCAACGAGATCGCTGCCTTCATCGCAGCCGCGACGTCAGGCAAGAAGGCGGCACCGAGCGGCGCCGACGGCCTCGTGGCGCTGAAGCTGGCGGATGCGGCGCTGAAATCAGCGACGTCAGGCAAGACCGTCCGCCTCGACACGGCAAAGTAAGAACCGGAATCCGGACCCAAGCCACAGGAGCAGAGCGATGAGCACATCAGCCGATCGCAATCATGAAACGCGCGCCATCGTCACCGGCGGCGCGCAAGGCATCGGCTTTGCCGTCGCCGAGGCGCTGGCCGACGAGGGCTGCCGGGCGCTGGCGCTCATCGGCCGCTCGCAGGAGAAGGGCGACAAGGCCGTCGCCCATTTCAAGAAAGCAGGCGTCGACGCGATGTTCATCAGCGCCGACGTTTCAAAGGTCGCTGACTGCAAGCGTGCGGTCGCGACCGCGATCTCGCATTTCGGCACCATCAACGCACTGGTCAATGCCGCCGCGACATCGGCACGCGGTTCACTGGTCGAGACGAGCGAAGAGCTTTTCGACACTATTTTCGACACCAATGTGCGCGGACCGTTTTTCCTGATGCAGGGCGTGGTCGCGCATTTGCTCGAGCGAAAGGCGCCGGGCTCGATCGTCAATGTGCTGTCGATGTCGGCGCATTGCGGCCAGTCGTTCCTGACGCCCTATTCCACAAGCAAGGGCGCGCTGATGACGCTGACCAAGAATGTCGCCAATGCGTATCGACACAATCGCATCCGCAGCAATGCGGTGCTGCCCGGCTGGATGGACACCGAGGGCGAGGCGATCGTGCAGAAGAAATGGCACGACGCGCCCGATGACTGGCTGGAAAAGGCCGAGGCGGCGCAGCCGATGGGCCAGTTGGTGAAGCCGGCGCAGCTCGCCCGGCTGATCAGCTATATGGTCAGCCCGCAGTCGGGGGTGATGACCGGATCGCTGGTCGACTACGATCAGAGCGTTGCGGGGTCATCGCCAGAGTAGCAGCAACAGGGTAGCCTCACGTCCAGAAGTAGCTTGGCCATGCGTCGGCCGAAAATATCGGCGCCGGGGTGATCGGTTCCGGATCAAACTCACCAAGGCACCCGGGCTCTGAAAGCCCCTCTCCCTGCCTGTTGCCGCCGCATCGCCATTCCCATATAGTCATGATAGTCAGAGTGGTCACTGAGGTAGAGATGCCGTCTGCGCCCAAAGAGGATACCAACTGGACGGTCGCTGGGGCAAAAGCCCGGCTCTCGGAGGTAATCGAGCGTGCGCAGTCTTCGCCGCAGACGATCACCAGAAACGGCAAACCAAGCGTTGTTGTCGTCTCGGCCGAGGAATGGCAGCGGAAGACCGCGCGCAAGGGTACGCTTGCGGAGTTCCTGCTGGAGTCGCCGCTGTGCGGCGCCGATCTCAACCTTGAGCGTCAGCGCGACGAACCGCGTGATCTGCCGCTGTGAGGCTACTGCTCGATACGAATGTCCTGTCCGAGGTGACAAGGCCGGCGCCGGATGCACGCGTTCTGGACTGGCTGGACGGGCTTGATGAGGACCGCTCATTCATCAGCGTCGTGTCGATCGCCGAGATCCGGCGCGGCGTCGCCCTCATGGATGAGGGCCGGAAACGCGAGGCACTGGCCGACTGGCTCGCTCGGGACCTGCCGCAGCGCTTCGAGCAGAGGGTTCTTCCCGTGAACGAACCGGTTGCCTTGGCCTGGGGCGACCTGATGGGCCTTGCGAAGCGCCGCGGTCGCGGTCTGTCGTCGATGGACGGCCTGATCGCAGCCACGGCGATTGCACAGGAACTCACCTTGGCAACACGTAATACGAAGGATTTCGAAGGCTTTGGAATTGAACTCTTCGATCCCTGGATTGCATGAACCGCTCGGTGCTGCATGTTGGGTCTCGACCCTATGCTACGTCAGTAGCCTCATCAGGTACGTGACAAGCGCCTCCGCTTCGACTATATGAGCCTCATGATCAACCTGACCGCCACGTATTGGTACTTTAGGAGCTCGCTGGCGGCGGGAGGATTGCGCTCGATCTGAAGATTGCAGCATCAATATCCGAACAGCCGCCAGACCTGGCGGCTTTTTTGTTTCAGCCGGCAGGTCTCCTAACAGGAGCAGAAAGCCGTGTTGACCACCACAGATGACCTTCGGGTCAAGGAAATCAGGGAATTGAGTACGCCGGACCAGGTGATGCGGGAGATACCGCGCACGCTGACGGCGACGCGCACCGTTACCGCGTCGCGCAATGCGATACACGCTATTTTGAATGGTACCGACGATCGACTGCTGGTCATCGTCGGTCCGTGTTCGATCCACGATCCAGTCGCTGCGGTGGACTATGCCAGCCGTCTGGCGGCGCTGCGCGAGAGCCTGTCGGACCGGCTCGAGATCGTGATGCGGGTTTATTTCGAGAAGCCGCGCACGACGGTCGGCTGGAAGGGGCTGATCAACGATCCCGACCTCGACGGCAGCTTCAACATCGACAAGGGGCTGCGGATGGCGCGCAACGTGCTCTCCGCCGTCAACAATCTCGGCCTGCCGGCGGCGACTGAATTCCTCGACATGACCACGCCGCAATACATCGCCGATCTCGTCGCCTGGGGCGCCATCGGCGCGCGCACGACCGAGAGCCAGATCCACCGCGAGCTCGCTTCCGGTCTGTCGTGCCCGGTCGGCTTCAAGAACGGCACCGACGGCAATCTGCGGATCGCCGCCGAGGCGGTCAAATCCGCCGCGCAGCCGCATCATTTCATGGCGGTGACCAAGGGCGGACGCAGTGGCATCGCGACGACCACCGGCAATGAGGACTGCCACGTCATCCTGCGCGGCGGCATCGCGCCCAATTATGATGCACCGAGCGTCGAGGCCGCCAGCGTGGAACTCGCCCGCATCGGCGTGGCCCCACGGCTGATGATCGATGTCAGCCACGCCAACAGCTCGAAGAAGCCCGAGAACCAGCCCAAGGTGGCGGCTGATGTCGCGGGCCAGGTCGCGGCGGGCGACGAGCGCATCATCGGCGTCATGATCGAGAGCAATCTCGTCGCCGGGCGGCAGGACGTGGTGCCCGGCAAGCCGCTCGTCTACGGCCAGAGCATCACCGATGGCTGCATCGACTGGGCGACCACCGAGACGGTGCTGCACGGCCTTGCCGGCGCCGTCGAGTGGCGCCGCTCAGTGCGCCGCGCCATGATGGACAGCAGGCAGGGAGCCGCCTGACGCAGTTGGCGATGGAGCGAGGACAAGGCGGCGTTTCCTCACGCCGCCTTCAAACCTTGCCAGGCGGTCAGCACCGACACCGCAACCAGAAGCAGTCCGGCCGCCCGGCCAGCAAATGCGGTCGCCCGTGGATTGGCGACCAGGAGATTGCGGCTGCGCCCGGCTGATATGGCGAGCCCGCCATAGACGGCAAATTGTACGACGATCGTCATCAATCCCATGATGGCCGCCTGCATCCAGATCGGACCGTAAGCCGGCTTCAGAAATTGCGGATAGACCGCAAAGACAAAGAGATAGGCTTTGGGATTGATCAGGCAGATCACCAGCCCCTGGCGAAACGCCTTCCATGCGGAGCGGCTGCCGGCAGGCCCCTCCTGGCCGACCTTGATTGAGCTGCGCATCAGCGTCAGGCCGATAAAGGCCATGTAGGCAGCGCCGGCAATCAGCAGCGGATTGTAGAGGATCGGGACGAAGTGCATCAGTAGGCCGACGCCGACAGCGCCGTTCAGCGTATGCACCATGCCGCCCAGCATGATGCCGCCTGTCGCGGCAAGCCCTCTGTTGCCGCCACCGGTCAGCGCATTGGCAAGCACGAAAAGCATGTCCATGCCGGGCACGATGATGATGCCGAACAGGAGGAGGAAGAACAGCCAGAGATTTTCCGCATAATTCATGTCAGTTGCCTGTCGCCTCGCCCAGCCAAGCCGCCGAGGAATGTGTTGCTTTTCAATTCGATAGGCGATCGTATAGGTCAGCCCAACTGACGATGTAGTGTCAGTTGTGATCGGAGCGGTGAGGAAATGCGCAAGGCGTCACGGCTGTTCGAGATCATCCAGATCGTGCGGCTGGCGAGGCAACCGGTGACGGCGGCCATGATGGCCGAAAAGCTGGAAGTGACGGTGCGCTCTGTCTATCGCGATATTGCCGCTTTGCAGGCGATGCGCGTGCCGATCGAGGGCGGGCGCGGCATCGGCTATATCCTGCGCCCCGGCTTCGACCTGCCGCCGCTGATGTTTTCGATCGAGGAGATGGAGGCGATCGTTCTGTCGCTCGCGCTGCTGGAGCGCACGGGGGACAGCGAGCTCAAGCAGGCGGCCAAGCGCGTCAGCGCCAAGATCGCCGGCGCGGTGCCGCCGCCCTTGCGCCAGACGTTCGATGCCAATGCGTTGCATGCGTGGGGGTTCGCCGCGCCCTCGGTCGGCGCGGTCGATCTGGCGCTGGTGCGCCGCGCCATCCGCGACGAGGAGAAACTCGACCTGTCCTATCGCGACGAACTTGGCCGCGCCTCCGAGCGCCTGATCCGCCCGATCGCCCTCATCTACTACGCCGAAACCGCCAACATCGTCGCCTGGTGCGAGCTACGCCAGGCGATCCGCAATTTTCGCAGCGACCGGATCGAGGATTGCCAGGCGACGGGGCTGCGATTCAAGGGCGAAGGCGATCGATTGCGGCAGGTCTGGGTAAACGGATGGGAGACGAACGCCTCGGCCGCCGGCGGCTGAGGCCCGCGAAGCGCATGCCGGAAACCCATGCCAGGCGAGGAACTACCTCACATCCACCCAGCGCTTTTCCTCGAACGAGCGCGCCATCGCGTGCACGGTGCGCTCGATCTCGAGCCCTTCGGCAAACTCGATGACCCGCGCCGGCTTGCCGGCAAGCCGCTTCAGCAGTTCGTGGCATTCGATGATCTTGAGATCGTTGAAGCCGAGGCCATGGCCGGGCGCCGGCAGGAAGGCGTCGTAGGGTTTGTGGTGCGGCGCCACCAGGATGGTGCGATAGCCCTGTTCGGTCGGGCGATCGGCGGTGAGATAGAGCTGGAATTCATTCATCCGCTCCTGGTCGAACAGGATCGATCCCTTCGAGCCGAATATCTGGATGGCGATGCGGCCCTTGCGGCCCCAGGCCGAACGATTGACCAGCAACGTGCCGGCGATGCCGTTTTCCAGATGCATCAGCACGCTAGCGATGTCGTAGGTCTCCACCGCGCGGCGCCCGCCGGCCGCGAGCTTGCGGTCGGCATAGGGTTTTGCCATGTCGCAGATGACGCTGGCGACGCGGCCGAACAACACGGAGACCAGCGACAGCGGATGCACGGCGAAATCGTCGAGCGCGCCATAGCCGGAAGCCGCTTCGTGCTTCCAGAAGAACAGCGCCTCCGGGTCGGCCATGAAGTCCTCGTCCATCTCGATGCGCAGATGGTTGACCTCGCCGATGACCTTCTCGTCGAGCAGCGCGCCGATGTGACGGATGGCCGGGCTCTGGATGTAGTTGTAGCCGAGTGCGGCGACCTTGCCTGACTTTTTCGCCGCCGCGGCCATGGCTTCGGCCTCGGTGAAGCTCGGCGCCATCGGCTTTTCGCACCACAGATGCTTGCCGGCCTCGAGGATGGCGATGGCCATTTCCGGATGGAACTGGTTGGGCGTGGTCAGCGAGACGATATCGACGTCCGGGTCGTTGACGACGGCGCGCCAGTCGCCGGATGCCTTGGCAAAGCCGAACTCGCCCGCCTTGCGCCTGGCGAGGTCCTCATTGACCTCGCCAAGATGGACGAGCCGTGGCTTGGCCACGTCGGGAAAGACGGCACCGACGGCACTCCATGCAATGGCGTGACACTTGCCCATGAAACCCGTGCCGATGAGACCGACGCCGACCATTTTCCGTTCCTCCACTGCCTGAAGCGTTGCGTGGATGAATTAGTCCATTTTCTCTTGGAATGGAATGTCTGCCTCATTTTTTATGGCGTTCTTGCGCAGGCTCGCTATGATGGGGCAGAGAGGGTACCCATAGATGAGCCTGGACAGAGCGACGATGGACGAACGGGTACCTCGCGACTTCGAGACGCTGCGCGCCACCATCCTGGACCGGCGCGAAAGCCTCCCGAAACGCATCGCCCAGATCGCCGCCTACGCGCTCGACAATCCCGACGATATCGCCTTCGGCACCGCCGCCAGCATCGCCGCTTCGGCCGGGGTGCAGCCGTCGACCCTGATCCGCTTTGCCCAACAACTCGGCTTCGACGGTTTCACCAGCCTGCAGCAGGTGTTTCGCGAGCGGCTGCGCGAGCGCAACTCGTCCTATGACGAACGCCTGCAAGCCCTGCGCGCCAAGGCCGAGGGCGGCGCCGGCCACAGGTCGATCTTCGACGGCTTCGTCGCCGCCGCCAGCACCTCGCTCAACGACATTTCGCGCACGCTGGATGACGCGCATCTGGAAGACGCGATTTCCCTGCTGGCAAAGGCAGAGACCATCTACGTGCTGGCCAAGCGCCGTTCCTATCCGGTGGCGTCCTACATCGCCTATGCGCTGGGCAAGCTGAAGATCCGCAACCAGCTGATCGAATCGGCCGCCGGGCTGAACGCCGAGATGATCGCATTCGCCACGCCGGCGGATGCCGTCATTGCCATCAGCTTCTCGCCCTACGCGCCGGCCACCATCGATGAGGCGCGCAGCATTTCGGAACAGGGCGTGCCGATCGTCGCCATCACCGACAGCTCGTTTTCGCCGCTTGCCCAGTTCGCCCGGGTCTGGTTCGAGGTTGCCGAAGCCGATTTCGCCGGCTTCCGCTCGCTGTCGGCGACGATGGCGCTGGCCATGTCGCTGACCGTCGGCGTCGGCGAGAAGCGGCGCAGTACGGGCAAGAAGCGCAAGGCCTAGCAGGCCTTCTTTGTTCTTTGACCACGATCTTTTCCGAAACCGGCGGCCACTTCTCGGGATCATGCTCGGGCAATTTTAGAGCGGGGAACGCTCATTCCATATTGACTATGGATTGGAATTATTATTTCATATTCCCGGCGCCACGCTGCCGCTCGCGCGTGTACCCCAAAACAACAAGGCCGACGGGAGGTTCCAATGAGCGAAGCCGTGGACGCGAAACAGGCGCCGCTCGACGTCATCACCATCGGTCGTGCTTCCGTCGACCTTTACGGCCAGCAGATCGGCTCGCGGCTGGAGGACATCACCTCGTTTGCCAAGTCGGTCGGCGGCTGCCCGGCCAACATTTCGGTCGGCACGGCGAGGCTCGGCCTGCGCTCGGCGCTGCTCACCCGCGTCGGCGACGAGCAGATGGGCCGCTTCATCCGCGAACAGCTTAAGCGCGAAGGCGTTTGCGTCGACGGGCTGAAAACCGACAAGGAGCGGCTGACCGCGCTGGTGCTGCTGTCGGTCGAGGATGAAGGCGTTTCGCCGATGATCTTCTACCGCTCGGACTGCGCCGACATGGCGCTGGCGCCGGAAGACGTCGACGAAGCCTTCGTCGCCTCGGCGCGCGCCATCGTCGTCACCGGCACGCATTTTTCCCGCCCCAACAGCGACGCCGCCCAGCGCAAGGCGATCCGCATCATCAAGGCCAAGGGCGGCAAGGTGGTGTTCGACATCGACTATCGGCCGAACCTCTGGGGCCTGGCCGGCCATGCCGAAGGGTTCGAGCGCTATGTCAAATCGGACCGGGTCTCGGCCCAGTTGAAGACGGTGCTGCCCGATTGCGACCTGATCGTCGGCACCGAAGAAGAGATCATGATCGCGTCGGGTGCCGACGATTGCCTGAGCGCGCTGAAGACGATCCGCTCGCTGTCTTCGGCGACCATCGTTCTAAAGCGCGGCGCCATGGGCTGCATCGTCTATGACGGGCCGATCAGCGACGATCTGGAAGACGGCGTCGTCGGCAAGGGTTTTCCGATCGAAATCTACAATGTTCTCGGCGCCGGCGACGCCTTCATGTCCGGCTTCCTGCGCGGCTGGCTGGGTGGCGAAGACCATGCGACGGCGGCGACCTGGGCCAATGCCTGCGGCGCCTTCGCCGTGTCGCGGCTGCTCTGCGCGCCGGAATACCCGACCTTCGAAGAATTGCAGTTCTTCCTCAAGAACGGCAGCAAGCATCTCGCCTTGCGCAAGGACGAGGCTATCAACCACATCCATTGGGCGACCACTCGTCGCCGCGACGTTCCCTCGCTGATGGCGCTCGCCTGCGACCATCGCATCCAGCTCGAGGATGTGGCGGCGAAGGCCGGTGCTGATCCCGCACGCATCCGCGATTTCAAGGTTCTGGCGGTCAAGGCGGCGGCGAAGGTTGCCGCCGGCCGCGACGGCTACGGCATGCTGATCGACGAGAAGCATGGCCGCGAGGCGATGTTCGAATTCGCCCGCCATCCCTTCGCCTGGCTCGGGCGGCCAGTCGAATTGCCGGGATCGCGGCCGCTGCGTTTCGAGTTCTCGCAGGACATCGGCTCGCAACTCGTCGAATGGCCGGTCGACCACTGCATCAAGTGCCTGTGCTTCTATCATCCCGACGATCCGTCGGCGCTGAAGGAAGAGCAGCAGCAGAAGCTGCGCGCGCTGTTCGAGGCCGCGCGGAAAGTAGGCAGAGAACTTCTCATCGAGATCATCGCCGGCAAGCATGGTAAGCTCGACGACACGACGATCCCGCGTGCGCTGGAGGAACTCTATGCGCTCGGCATCAAGCCAGACTGGTGGAAGCTCGAACCGCAGGCTTCGGCAGCGGCCTGGGCCAAGATCGAAGCGGTAATCCTGAAGCACGATCCGTGGTGCCGGGGCGTCGTGCTGCTTGGCCTGGAAGCGCCGCAGGACGAGCTGGAAGCGGCTTTTGCCGCGACCGCCAAGGCGCCCATCGTCAAGGGGTTTGCCGTCGGCCGCACCATCTTCGTCCACGCGGCCGAACAATGGCTGGCCGGCAAGATGTCGGATGACGAGGCGATCGCCGACATGGCGTCGCGCTTCGAACAGCTGACCGAAGCGTGGCTTGCCGCGCGCGGCCGCAAAGCAGCATAAGAAGGCGCGGCATAGGACTGCGGAGGAAAACACCATGAGCAAGACAATCCGCCTGACGATGGCGCAGGCGCTGACCCGCTTTCTGAGTAAGCAGATGACCGAAATCGACGGCAAGAAAGTCCCGATCTTCGGCGGCGTCTGGGCGATTTTCGGCCACGGCAATGTCGCGGGCATCGGCGAAGCGCTCTACCAAGTGCGCGACGAACTGCCGACCTTCCGCGCCCACAACGAACAGGCGATGGCGCATGCGGCGATCGCCTATGCAAAGGCCAATTTCCGCCGCCGTTTCATGGCGGCGACCTCATCGATCGGCCCCGGCGCGCTCAATATGGTGACGGCGGCGGCATTGGCCCACGTCAACCGGCTGCCGGTGCTGTTTCTGCCCGGCGATGTCTTCGCCAACCGCATCCCCGATCCGGTGCTGCAGCAGGCGGAGGATTTCTCCGACGGCACCGCTACGGTCAATGACTGCTTCCGTCCGGTGTCTCGGTACTTCGACCGCATCACGCGGCCCGAACAGATCATCCCGGCGCTGAACCGCGCGATGCAGGTGCTGACCGATCCGGCCGATTGCGGCCCGGTGACGCTGTCGCTGTGCCAGGACGTGCAGGCCGAAGCCTATGACTATCCCGAGAGCTTCTTTGCCGAGCGCGTCTGGCACCAGCGCCGGCCGCGCCCGGACCGCCACGAGCTTGCCGCCGCGGTGGCGGCGCTCAAGGGGGCGAAAAAGCCGCTGGTGATCGCCGGCGGCGGCGTGCTTTATTCGCAGGCCTCGGATGAGCTGGCGAAATTCGTACAGGGCGCCGGCGTTCCGGTCTGCGAGACGCAAGGCGGCAAATCCTCGCTGCCGGACGACCATCCGCTCAACATGGCGGCGGTCGGAGTCACCGGCACCTCGGCCGCCAACCGGCTGGCCGAAGAAGCCGATGTCGTGCTGGCCATCGGTACGCGGCTGCAGGATTTCACCACCGGCTCGTGGGCGCTGTTCAAGAATTCCGGCAAGACCATCATTGGGCTCAACGTGCAGCCTTTCGACGCCGGCAAGCACAGGGCGCTGCCACTGGTCGCCGATGCGGCCGAGGGGCTCGCCGAACTCGGCGCGGCGCTGAAGGGCTGGAAAGCACCGGCAAGCTGGACCAACAATGCGGCCACCGGCAAGAAGGCCTGGCAGGCCGAGGCGGCCAAGGTGACGGCGTCGACCAACGCCGCCTATCCTTCCGACGCCCAAGTGATCGGCGCCGTGCAGCGCGCGCTGGGATCCGGCGTGACGCTGCTGCATGCCGCCGGCGGCCTGCCCGGCGAATTGCACAAGCTCTGGCAAGCAGGCGCGCCCGGCTCCTACCACGCCGAATACGGCTTCTCGACCATGGGCTACGAGATCGCCGGCGGGCTCGGCGCCAAGATGGCGAAGCCAAACGAGGAGGTCGTCGTCATGATCGGCGACGGCTCCTATCTGATGCTGAATTCCGAGATCGCCACCTCGGTGATGCTCGGCCTCAAGCTGACCATCGTGCTGCTCGACAACCGCGGTTATGGCTGCATCAACCGGCTGCAGATGGCGACCGGTGGCGCCAACTTCAACAATCTCCTGAAGGACTCGCGCCACGAGATCCTGCCCGATATCGACTTCGCCGCGCATGCGGCGAGCATGGGGGCGATTGCCGAGAAAGTACCGTCGATCGCCGGGCTGGAAAATGCCCTGGAAAAGGCAAGGAAGAACAACCGCACCACCGTGCTGGTCATCGACACCGATCCGCTGGTTTCGACCGACGCCGGTGGCCATTGGTGGGATGTCGCGGTGCCGGAGGTCTCGGCGCGAGCCCAAGTGAATGCGGCGCGCAAGGCCTATGACGAGAAGCGGCAGATGCAAACCATTGGCGATTGATGCCAACTCTGCCTTGAATTGAAATGACCGGGCGAACCCGGTCCGAATGGCCTGAAACTGGAGTGACGACTTGAAAGCCAAACTGGGCATGTCCCCCATTGCGTGGTGGAACGACGATCTTGCGGAACTCAGCGATGACGTGTCGCTGGAAGAGTGTTTGCGCCAGTCGCGCTCGGCCGGTTTCACCGGCATGGAGATGGGCCGGCGGTTTCCCAACGATCCCGATGTCATGCTGCCGATCCTCAAAAAGGCCGACGTGACGCTGTGCGGCGGCTGGTTCTCGGGCACGCTGGTCGATGGCGAGATGGCTGACAACAAGGATCGCATCCAGCCGATGATCGATCTGTTCAAGGCGGTGAACGCGCCTTGCATCGTCTATGGCGAGGTCGGCCGCTCGATCCAGGGCGACCGCTCGAAGCCGCTTGCCACCAAGCCGAAGCTGTCGGACGACGAGATGAAGGCCTATGCGAAACGCCTCACCGAGTTCGGCGAATGGTGCGCGGAACAAGGCATGCCGCTTTCCTATCACCACCACATGGCGGCGGTGGTCGAGACCGAGCCGGAACTCGATGCCTTCATGAATTATTCCGGAGCCGGCATCCCGCTGCTGCTCGATGCCGGGCACCTGGCCTTTGCCGGCGGCGATGTCCTGCGCGCCATCGACAACCATCACAAGCGCATCAGCCATGTGCATGTGAAGGACGTGCGCATGGGCGTGATCGACAAGCTCGATCGCAGCAAGCAGTCCTTCCTCGACGCCGTGGCGCTGGGCGCCTTTACGGTGCCGGGTGACGGCTCGCTGGATTTCGGCGCCATAGTGCAGCGGTTCGCCGACCATGGCTATGAGGGCTGGTTCGTGGTCGAAGCCGAGCAGGATCCGAAAAAGAACCCGCCGCTCAAGATGGCTGAGGTCGGCCACAAGGAATTGATGCGGGTGATGATGGCGGCCGGCTATACGGTCGAGACACAAGGTTTCCCCAATGCCTGACGCGCTGGTTCTCGGCGAAGCCGGGTTGCTGTAGGCTGGCCGGATGAAAGATTCCGAGCACCCGTTTTTCCGGCCTTTGTGGCGGCGCGTCGCCGTCGTCGCCGTCTGCGTCATCTGGTCGATCATCGAATTCGCCACCGGCACGCCGTTCTGGGGCGTGATCGCGCTCGGCTTCGCCGGCTACGCCGTCTGGCAGTTCTTCTATCTCTACAAACCGGCCGACGAGAGCAAGGCAACGGCCGAGGCCGAACCGAAGGAGTAACCCGGATGTCGAAACTGCTGGTGAAGGCCGACAAGGGCCATGGCCGCGTCGCCCATGTGACGCCGCAAATCGCAGGCTGGACCTATGTCGGTTTCGACCTGCATCGGCTGAAGCCCGGCGAAAGCGCCTCGGGAAAGACGGACGATCGCGAGGTCTGTCTGGTGTTCGTCACTGGCACGGGCAACGCGACGGCGGGCGGCAAGGACCTCGGCCTGCTCGGTGAGCGCATGTCGCCCTTCGAAGGCAAACCCTGGTCGGTCTATGTGCCCGAGGGATCGGACTGGTCGGTTACGGCAGACACCGAGCTGGAACTCGCGGCCTGCTCGGCGCCAGGCCTCGGCGGCGGTCTGGCGGTGCGCGTGATCAGACCCGACGATCTCGGCCAGGAGGTGCGCGGCAAGGGCACCAACACGCGCTACGTCACCAACATCCTGCCGGAAGGCAAGCCGGCCGATTCACTGCTGGTGGTCGAGGTCATCACGCCCGGCGGTCACACGTCGAGCTACCCGCCGCACAAGCACGACCAGGACAATCTGCCGGCCGAATCCTATCTCGAGGAAACCTATTATCATCGCCTCAACCCGCCGCAGGGCTTTGCCTTCCAGCGCGTCTACACCGACGCCGACAAGAACGGCCACCGGGCGCTGGACGAAGCCATGGCGATCGAGGATGGCGATGTCGTGCTGGTGCCCAAGGGTTATCATCCCTGCGCCGCCTGCCATGGCTATGACCTCTATTATCTCAACGTGATGGCCGGGCCGAAGCGAACGTGGAAATTCCACAACGCGCCCGAGCACGAATGGTTGATGAAAGCCTAATCGGTCATGCCTTTCGGATGAAGCTATTGGTCCAGCTTGGAAAAATCGTCGGCTAAGGACCGCCTGGGTCGATTTGCCTTCGAAAACCTTCAAAGCTTCGTCAATCCGTCATGGAAATCACCTATGGCAACGGGGCCAGTGCATGTCGCCCAAAAATGTGCAGCGGTTTTGGGATGACGACATGCGAAAAACAAAGACTTAAAGCGCGTCGCACCATCTCTTCAAACGCGGCGCGCTTTAACGAGGACTTCTCATGCGCTACGCCATCTATTTCACCCCCCGGCAGGACGAGCCGCTGGCGCGGATCGCCGCCAACTGGCTGGGCCGCGACCCGTTCGGTGCCGCGACAAGGCCGGTGGAGGCGGTGGCCGATCTGTCGGCGGCGGAAGTCGCCTTCCATACCGCTTCGGCGCGCCGCTACGGTTTTCACGCGACGCTGAAAGCCCCCTTCGGGCTGGCTGCCAACGAGACGGAGGCCTCGCTGCGCGCGGCACTCGACCATTTTGCCGAAGCAACGCCGGTGGTGACGATCCCGCGCCTTGTCCTCAGCCAGATCGACAGCTTCTTTGCGCTGGTGCCGGAAGGACCGCTGCCTCCGCTCAACCGCTTCGCCGATGATGTCGTGCTCGGCTTCGACCGGTTTCGCGCGCCGTTGACCGAGGCGGAGATCGAGCGGCGCAGCCCGGATTCGCTGAAGCCGGCCGAATTCCGCAATCTCTGCCAATGGGGCTATCCCTATGTCTTCGAGACCTTTCGCTTCCACATGACGCTGTCCGGCCGGGCGGGGCCACAGGAAAGCCCTCGTCTTCGCCTAGCAATCGACAGCCTGTTCGCGGAGGTGCTGCAACAGCCGGTGCTGGTGGATGCGCTGACGCTGTTTGTCGAAACCGAGCCGGGCGCACCGTTCATGGTGCTGTCCCATCACGCGCTCGGGCGCCGCGCCGCCAGAAAAACTGCCTGAATAACCTGCCGGAACAACCCCAACCGGAATAAGCAAGGACTGCCTGAAATGACCGCCGAAACTGTTCTGACCAACGCGCGCATCGTGCTTGCCGACGAGATCGTCGAGGGTTCGCTGGTGCTGCGCGACGGCTTTATCGCCGGCATCGATGCCGGCACCGGCCACACCGGCGGGAACATGGCCGGCGAGGACATGGGCGGCGACTATATCATTCCCGGGCTGGTCGAACTCCACACCGACCATCTCGAAGGCCACTACGCACCGCGGCCGAAAGTGCGCTGGAACCCGATCGCCGCCGTGCTCGCCCATGACGCGCAAGTGGCCACCGCCGGCATCACCACGGTGCTCGATGCCCTGCGCGTTGGCATGGACGAGGACGCCGACCTGACATCGGACGACATCCGCAAGCTGACCGACGCGATCGAGGACAGTGTCCAGCAGGATCGCCTGCGGGCCGACCATTTCATCCATCTGCGCTGTGAGGTTTCGGCGCCGGACTGCCTCAAGGCCTTCGCCAATTTCGACGGCGACGAACGGGTGAAACTGGCATCGCTGATGGACCACGCGCCCGGCCAGCGCCAGTTCGTCAATCTCGAGACCTATGCCTATTACTACCAGCGCAAGCTGAAATTGACCGACCGCGACTTCAAGCTTTTCTGCGAAAAGCGGATGGGGGAATCGGCCGAGAATTCGAGACCGAACCGTGCGGTGATCGCTGCCGCCTGCCATGAGCGCGGCATCGTGCTGGCCAGCCATGACGACGCCACCGTTGGCCATGTCGATGAGGCGATCGAACAAGGCGTGCGCGTCGCCGAGTTCCCGACCACGGAGGAAGCCGCCAGGGCCTCGAAACAGGCCGGACTCGGCGTGTTGATGGGTGCGCCCAACGTCATGCGCGGCGCTTCGCATTCGGGCAATGTCTCGGCCCGCACGCTGGCCAGAGACGGGCTGCTCGACATCTTGTCGTCCGACTACATCCCTTTCAGCCTGATCCAGTCCGCGTTCTTCCTCGGCGACGTTGTCGAAGGCATTTCGCTGCCGCAGGCGGTCGCCATGGTCTCGAAGAACCCGGCCGAAGCAGTTGGCCTGACCGACCGCGGCATCATCGAGCAGGGCCGCCGCGCCGATCTGGTGCGCGTGCGTGTCGACGACCATGTTCCGGTCGTGCGCACGGTCTGGCGGCAGGGACGCCGGGTCGCATGATGGTGTCGGCCTTGATCGAGCGTGAATTGTCCGCCGAAACGTTTCCGATCCGCGACGGCGTCTTCGTCGCCGTCGTCGGCCCAAGCGGCGCCGGCAAGGATACGGTGATCGGCTATGCCCGCGCCCGTTTTGCCGACGAGACCCGGCTGGAGTTCGTTCGCCGCGTCATCACCAGGCCGAGCGATGCCGCGAGCGAGGATCACGACACGCTGGCCGACGCTGCCTTCGTCGAAGCCGAAGCCGATGGCGCCTTCGCCATCTCCTGGGAGGCGCATGGTTTGCGTTATGGCATCCCGGCCGATGTCGACTGGTCGGTCGCCAATGGCCGTGTTGCCGTCGCCAACGTGTCGCGTGCGATCATCCCGGTCCTGCGCGAGCGCTACGCCAATCTGGCGATCGTCGAGATCACCGCCTCGCCGGACGTGCTGGCCGAGCGGCTGGCGATGCGCGGCCGCGAGTCACGCGGCGAAGTGCTGGCGCGGCTGGCGCGCAGCGCCAATGTGACCTTGTCCGGACCTGATGTCACCTCGATCGACAACAGCGGCCCGCGTGAGGCGGCCGGCGAGCGTTTCGCCGAGGTGCTGCGCAAGGCGATGGCCTTTTCGGACATGTCGGGCTTGATTTAGAGCCAATTGGCGCTTCATTTGCTTTTTCGCTGACGCCGGAGCGCTGTGTGGTGCTGACCGCATCATGATTCTGGACCGCGATCCGGGACGTGGAAATGATCTTCCAAAAGATCATGGTCAAACGAGACAATACAGGAAGCCTTCATGCAGACGCTGACACCCATCCTTTCGACGGTCACGGCGGCATTTCTGGCGTCCTTCGTCGAGGTCGTCGAGGCCTTCACCATCGTGCTCGCTGTCGGGGTGACGCGCAGCTGGCGCCCGGCACTGACCGGCGCCGCACTGGCGCTGGCGGTGCTGGCGGCACTGGTGCTGGCGTTCGGCCCGCTGCTGGCACTCGTACCCATCACCACGCTGCAGTTCGTCGTCGGGGTGCTGCTGATCCTGTTCGGCATGCGCTGGCTGCGAAAGGCCATCCTGCGCAGCGTCGGCGTCATCGCCCTGCATGACGAGGAGGCGGCCTTCTCCAAGGAGACCGCTGCCTTGCACCAGCAGGCCAACGACCGCCGCGCCGACTACCTCGCCGGGCTGACATCGTTCAAGGCGGTGCTGCTCGAGGGCGTCGAGGTGGTGTTTATCGTCATTGCCGTCGGCGCAGCACATGGGCAGACGCTTTACGCCAGCCTGGGCGCGCTGGCGGCGTTCGTCCTGGTGATGCTTATCGGCCTGGCGGTCCACCGGCCGCTGGCGCGCGTGCCGGAAAATGCGCTCAAATTCGTCGTCGGGCTGATGCTGACCAGCTTCGGCATCTTCTGGACCGGCGAAGGCATCGGCGCCGACTGGCCGGGCGCCGATCTCGCCTTGTTCGCCATCTTCGCCATCGTTGCGCTGGCGTCGTTCGCCATGGTGCGCTGGTTGCGCGGTGCCTACCCCACACTCACTGGAGGGCTCGCCCGATGAACGTCATTCGTCTTGCGGCCAAGGAATTCTTCGGCATGTTCGTCGATGACGGCAGTCTGGCGCTGCTGGCGCTGGTCCTGGTGGCCATCATAGCGGCGGCGGTGAAGCTGCTGGCGCTGCCGCCGCTTCTCGGCGGCGCCCTGCTGTTGGTGGGCTGCCTCGCCATCCTGTTGCAAAGCGTTCGCCGCGCCGCACGCGGGACCAATCGGTAGCGCTGGCGCTGGCGCGGCTGCTTTTAAGCTCCAAGCGCAAAGGGCATCAGCGACACGGTGCCAGTGACAGTTTCGCCTGGGGCGAGCACGATGATGCCCTCGTCCGGATCGTTCCATCCGCCCCGGTTGAAAGCGCCGGAGGCATTGGTCTGCGGTTCGACGCAGAAATACGGCTTCGTCGCGTCGGCGTACAGCATCAGGTGCTTGAAGACGGGATCGGCCTTGATGCGCAATCCTGCGCCGCGCGCCGGAAAGCGAAGCGTCGCCTCACCCGTCCAGCCGCCATAATCGTTGTTGCGCCAGCCGGCGGGTAAAGGCCGGCCGTCGGCGAAATCGAGTTCGGGTGCAAGCGTGATCGGATCGCCCGCGATGTTTTGCGGTTCTTCCAGATAGAATCGCGTGGCTTCGAACTGCAATGTGACGTCCGGGTCGCGATCGAACCAGGGATGCAGGCCAAAACCGAACGGCATGCGAACCGGCCCCGTATTGGTCAGCGTCATGGTCACGCTGAGCCCTTCTTCGGACACCACGAAAGCCTGCGTCGCGTGATAGGAGTAGGGCTCGAGGCCGGCTGCGATATCCAGCGACAGCGTTGCCTGGGCGTGGCCCGCCTGGGCGACGGTCCAGGCGTGTTTCCAGCCACTGCCATGCAGGTTGACTGTTTCGGGTGGATTGTTCGGCTGGACTTGCCAGCGCTTTGCTGCGAAGTCGAAGGCATTTCCAGCGATGCGGTTGGCGTAGGGCATCATCGGGAACATCGCCACGCCAAGCACGTTGCCCGCTTCGCGATCGTCATCGGAAAGCCGGCGCATGAGATCGATGCCGCGCCAGCGCAGCGCGCTCATACTGCCACCAATTTGCGGCACGAGGTCGACCTCAAGCGCCCCGGCCTTGAGCGTCAACGGTTCAGGAATTACACTCATCGCCTGCCATCCATCCACCATCGATATCAGGCATTTGGCCCGATGTGCGAGTTCAGTGGATCGCAGAAGAACACCGCGGCCGCAATCATTTCATCGATACAGCTGTGTCGGGGCTGGCGGTTATTCCGCGGCCGCACCGGCCACGTTCTTGCGAGCGGCATCGACCATCAGCCGCCGTGCCCGGAACACGCCCCATTGCTGGTCGACCAGCACGCCGATGAGGATGACGCCGCCCATTACCGCGAAGTTGAGGGAGGACGGAATGCCGAGCAGATTGACGAGGTTCTGCAGTTCCTGCAGCAGCACCGTGCCGAGGATGACGCCAATCAGCGAGCCCTCGCCGCCGCGCAGCGAGAAGCCGCCGAGCACTGCCGCGGCAATGGCATAAAGCTCGTAGAACTGGCCATGGCTGGCCGGCGAGATCGAGCGCGTGTACATGGCGAAATAGATCGCCGACAGCGCTGTCAGCACGCCACAGATGACATAGGCGGC
Organism: Mesorhizobium kowhaii; assembly: GCF_042431665.1. NCBI lineage: Bacteria > Pseudomonadati > Pseudomonadota > Alphaproteobacteria > Hyphomicrobiales > Phyllobacteriaceae > Mesorhizobium > Mesorhizobium kowhaii. The sequence goes on along the minus strand of NZ_JBHLYT010000013.1, from coordinate 105,956 downwards.
CATGACGACGCGGCCGGTGCGGATGCCGGAATATTTCGCCGCCTCCTCGTTCTTGCCGATGGCGTAGAGATAGCGGCCGAACACCGAGCGGTGCAGCACCACCCACATGACGATGGCGATGACGACCAGCGCGATGAAGCTGTTCGGCACGCCCCAGGAGCGGCCGGCCGTGAGGAATTCCAGCTCAGGAAAATTCTGGCCGAAGGCGAAACCGGCGGTGCCGTCGGCGGTGTAGAAGCGGGCGACGCCGCGATAGATCAGCAGGCCGCACAGCGTGACGACGAAGGGCTGCAGCTTGAGCCGGGTGATCAGCCAGCCATGCACCAGGCCGATGATGGCGCCGAGCGCGATGATCAGCACGAAGGCCAGAGGCCAGTCCAGATCGCGCACGGCGATGAAGTCGATGAACAGCGTTCCCAGCAACGCGACCACCGAACCGACCGACAATTCGATGCCGCCGGTGATGATGACGAAGGCCTGGCCGATCGACAGGATGCCGAACAGGCCGATCAGGTTCGAGGTGTTGGCGAGATTGATCGGCAAAAGAAAGCGCGGATTGATGATCGCCACGATGGTGCCGACCACCAGGATCAGGATCAGCAGGCCGAGATCTTTCTTGCTCATCGTCTTCTCCCAAACGCCTGCTTGAACAGGTTCTACAAAGTGTTTCCCGCGACCGGGGCTACGGCAGAACAAAAAACTATTGCGGCCGCTTGCCCACCGCCAGCAGCAGCACGTTTTCCTGGCTGAACTGGTCCTTGTCGAGAATGCCGGAGATCTGGCCCTCATGCATGACGGCAATGCGGTCGGACACGCCGATCACCTCTTCCATGTCGCTGGAGATCATCAGCACGGCGACGCCGGCGTCAGCCAGCGCCCGCATCAGCCCGTAGATTTCCGCCTTGGCGCCGATGTCGATACCGCGCGTCGGCTCGTCGAGGATCATCACCTTCGGGTTCATGGCCAGCCACTTGCCGAGCACGACCTTCTGCTGGTTGCCGCCCGACAGCGTGCCGGTGCGCGTCTGCACCGAGGGCGCCCTGATGCCGAGATTGGTCTTCTGCTTCTCGGCGGTGGCGGTCTCGGCACTTGCCGAAACCAGCGAGCGCCGTGCATGCGCCGGCAAATTGGGCAGCGAGATATTCTGGGCGATCGACAGGTCGAGCAGGATGCCGGTCAGCTTGCGATCCTCTGGCACGAGAAAGATGCCGTGGGCGACGGCATCCGCTGCAGAGCCCAGAACAAGCGGCTTGCCGCCGAGTTCGAGCGCGCCGCCAAGGCTGCTGTCGATGCCGAAAAACACCCGTGCCAGCTCGGTGCGGCCGGAGCCGACAAGCCCGGCAAGACCGAGGATTTCGCCGCGCCTGACGTCGAGATCGACCGGCCGGCCGGGATAGGCAGGGGTGCGGACGGCCTTGGCCGACAGGGCGATGGCACCTGGCGCGCGCGCCGCCTCTGAGGCTTTCTCGCGCTCCTTCAGCATGCGGCCGATCATCAGCTTGACCATCTGGTCGTGGTTGATGGCGCTTTTCTGCAGCGTGCCGGCAAGCATGCCGTCCCGCAGCACCACGACGCGGTCGGCGACGCGCTCGACCTCATGCAGGCGGTGCGAAATAAAGATGACGCTGATGCCGTCGGCCTTCAGCGCCTTGATGACATCGAGCAATTTGTCGGTTTCGGCGAGCGGCAGGCTCGATGTCGGCTCGTCGAGGATGACCAGCCGCGCCTTGATCGACAGCGCCTTGGCGATCTCGACCATCTGCTGCTGGGCCAGCGACAAGGCGGCGACAGGCGTGTCGGCGGAGAAATTGGCGCCGACGCGCTTCAGCAGCGGCGCCACCATGGTGCGCAGCCGGGCGCGGTCGACGAGTTTCAGCGGGCCGGCGCGCAGCGGCTCGCGGCCGAAGAAGATGTTGGCGGCAACGTCGAGATTTTCGAACAGGTTGAGTTCCTGGTGGACGAAGGCGATGCCGGAACCGAGACTGGCTTCGACGGTGAGCCCATCATGCGCGATGCCGTCGACGGTGACGGTACCGGTGTCGGGCGTGGTGACGCCGCCGAGGATTTTCATCAATGTCGATTTGCCAGCGCCGTTCTCGCCGACGAGGCCGATGACCTCGCCCGGCCTGACCTCCATGGAGAAGCCATCGAGCGCCACGACGCCCGGATAGGTCTTGCGCACGTTCTCGAGGCTGAGGAACGGGGTGGACGCCGTTATGGATGTGTCGGAATAATTCATCATGCCTGACAGCAGCCGGTGGGCTACAGACTGACGGGCCTTCGCCGGCCCGTCAATACGATCGCCGGCTCAAGGCGAACCCTGAGCCGGCGTAACTGCTTTGTCTCAGTTTCCGGACATCGCCTTCAGATTGGCGGCATAGGCGTCGACGTCATCCTTGCCGATGATCTTGGTCGGGATGATGATGAGGCCGCCGGCCGGGATACCCGACTTGTCGCCCTTGAGATAGGAAGCCATCAGCTTCATGCCCTGATAGGCCCATTCGAAGGGCTGCTGCACGACGGTGGCGGCAACGGTGCCTTCCTTGACGCCGCCCAGCGTGATCGGATCGTCATCGAAGCCGACGACGGTGATCGAGCCGAGCTTGCCGGCGTCGCGCAGCGCTTCATAGATGCGCGGCGTGTTGTAGGAATAGAAGCCGACCATGCAGGTGACATCGGGGCTGGCGACCAGCGCGTCCTCGACGTTCTTCTTGGCGCGCGCCTGGTCGATGTCGTCGCCGCGCACGTCAATGAGTTCGATCTTGGTGCCGGCGAGACCGTCCTTCATGCCCTGGATGCGTTCCTTGGCATTGTCGGCGCCGAGCAGGCCGACGAAGCCGAGGCACTTGCCGCCATTGGGCATCGCTTTCTTGGCGATCTCGGCCGCCTGCTTGCCGGCATCGACATTGGACGAGCCGATATAGGCGACGCGCTTGGTCTGCAGGGCGTCGCTGTCGGTGGTGAACAGCGCCGTTTCCGAGGCGATCTTGTTGAGACCATCGGTGGAGGTCTTCGGATCGACCGCCGAGACCATGATGCCCTTCACGCCGGCCGTCACCAGATCATCCATCAGCCGCTGCTGGATGGCGACCGAGGACTGCTCGGGATATTTAAGCTCCAGAGTGTAGTCCGGCAGTTCGCCTTGCGCCTTCTTGACGCCGGCTTCGGCGGCCTTCCAGAAGTCGGAAGCGCCGTTGACGACGAAGGCCAGCGTCGGCTTGTCGTCGGCGCGCGCGATGGCCGTCGCCGACAGGCCGAGCAGCAGCACAGCTGTGGCTACGGATGCATTTCGTATCAAGGATTTCATGTTCAACCTCCCGTTTGGCTCAGTCGTTCGACTGGCCGATCTTGCACTGACCTGATTTTGCCGTTTGCAGCTTGGACGCCCTCCTCCTCAAAGGGTTCCTGGCACCGAAAGAATGGCGTCGTTCCAGCCACGATCGTGGACTTTAGAGACTCATCCATCATTCGTAAATAGTCCGATTTGTCTGACATATCATTTGTCCGAGACAAAGTTTGCGGAGGTAGGATCCGCTCGCCATCGGGCTGTTCACGCACACTCCCGCCGCTCCCAACCAAGCGGGCCGGACGCGACGGATTGACGGTACAGCGCATTCTTGTATTAGTAAACAGTATTAGTTCCGAGGCGATATCTCAGGGCATATTGCGGTTTCGTGGCGTGCCAGCCGGCGAGCCTATGCGTTGGCTGCGTCCAAGCCGAGCCTTGTGGCTTTTGAGTTTCGGACTGCGGTAACGGCGTGGTGGATGGACCACGCGGTCACTAATAGATATAAATGGCGATGACGACTTCTATAAATCGATAATATCACGCCATCTTGTCGGCCTGACCGGCTGCCGCTAGACAGGCCTAGGATTGGGGATGCCATGAGCGAGACGACGGATCCGGAAGCCCTCGATACGGCGCGGCGACGCAAGCCGCCGGCGAAGAGCGCCAGGGGTCGCGTCACCATGACCGACATCGCCAGGGCCGCCGGCTGCTCGCAGGCGACCGTTTCCTTCGTGCTCAACAATTCGCCCGGCATCAAGCTGTCACAGCAGACGCGCGAACGGGTGATCGAGGCCGCGCGCGCGCTCGGCTATTCGCCACCGGCCTTCTCGGCATTGCAGAAGCCATTGCCGGCGTTCGAGGGGCTGGACGGGGTGATCGGCTTCGCCGTCGATCAGCTTGCCACCAGCCCCGAAGCCGTCGTCGCCATCGAGGGCGCGCGGCAGGCCTCGTGGAATGCCGGCAACGTGCTTCTGGTGGCGCAAACGCTGGGCGATTCCGTCATGGAGCCGCGCGCCATCGCGGCGCTGACCAAGCGGGGCATTTCGGCGCTGATCTACATGACCATCTTCACCCGCGAGATTGTCGCACCCGATTATCTCTACGGCCTCGACATCCCGGTGATCCTGCTCAATTGCTACACGGCCGACTATGCCTTCCCGGCCGTGGTGCCGAGCGAGATCGCCGGCGGCCAGAGCTCCACCCGCCACCTGACCAGCCACGGCCACCGCCGCATCGCCACCATCACCGGCGAACCCTGGATGCAGGCGGCACAGGACCGGCTGAAGGGCTATCGCCGGGCGCTCGCCACCGCCGACATCCCGTTCGATCCGGAGCTGGTGGTCGAGGGCGACTGGTCGGCCAGCGCCGGCTATGCCGCGACCGTCAAACTGCTGGCGCTGAAGGACCGACCGACCGCCATCTTCTGCCAGAACGACCGCACCGCGATCGGCTGCTACGAGGCGCTTAAGGAAGCCGGCCTGCACATCCCGCAGGACATTTCCGTCGTCGGCTACGACGATGAGGAAATCGCCCGTCACCTGTTCCCGCCGCTGACGACCTCGATCCTGCCGCATATGGCGATGGGCCAATGGGCGATCGAACAACTCGAAGCGCCGGCGGCGCCTGGGCGGGGACGCTATCCGATCACCAAGCTGGAGTGCCCGCTGGTGGAACGGGAGAGCGTGCGGGCTGTGGCGGCCGTGTCCTAAAGCGCGTCGCGTTTGAAGAGATGTCGCGTTTTGAAGAGATTCGGGCGACGCGCTTTAGGTCCTCCATTGTCGATGGGGCCTTCGCTGCCTGGTTTCCGCTGAAGTCCGGTTAACTGTCCGCGACATGCAAAAGTCCGCCCAGAAATAGTCAAATGCTGCGAATTGACCGCCGGTAAGCCACGGCCTAGCGTCCGCCGCGGTTGGGTGTGGGTTGCCTCAAGAATTTGGTGCTTGAAACGGATGCGCGTGTCCTCGGCGCGGCATTCGGGCGGACAGGTGTGTCCAGCCGACAGGCTCCGGCAGGGCGCGAGGGTGGATGACGCTTGAACGGCATGCTTTTTCGAATGGCGGGGCGCGACCCCTCGCGCGCCTTTGGCCCAAGAGGCGACGTGTTGGCGCGTTCGCATGGCCGACTGGGGTCGGCGGCTAAACCCACCAGATCAATTTTCGCGGCGAACCTCGCCATCGCCGTCAGGCCTTGGTGCGAGCGCTAACGAGGGACGACCATGACCACTTACACGATCTCCGACCAGGCCACCCTCAACGCTGCGATCACCGCCATCGCAGGCCGCGCCGGGACAGATATCTTCAATTTCACCTCCGACGTCACGCTGAGCGGAAACATGACGCCGCTGTTTCTCACGGCCGGCGAAAACCTGACGATCAACGGCAACGGCCACATGATTGACGGCGTCAACACCTCTGGCGGCTTCGTCATCGCCGGCAACGGCACGCTGAGCGCCGACCAGTTCGTCGCCAACGCATCGGGCACCGCCACCGATGCCAACCAGCACATCATCTACGAGACCGACACCGGCTGGCTCTACTATGACAGCAACAGCGATGCCGCGGGCGGCTCGAAGCATTTCGCCACGCTGGCGGCAAACCTGGTGGTGACCAACGCGGATTTTGTGGTGGTGTGAGGGGAGGCGAGAGGCCGGCATCGGAGGGGGCTGGGATGTGGGGCTGGTGCCCGTCCTTCCCGGACTCGGTACGGACACGCAACCACCGATACCGACGTTCACTGATCGTGACGATTTGACAGCACCAAGCCGCGTGGCATGCGGCGCGGCGCAAGAGACTACGGTCCGCCCCCTGACATAGCCCGGCCGATGCAAAGTGACGTTCGTCGCCGCGTCCATCGCTGCGGCTACATTCGTCATGGCAAGGCCCTTAACAGTCATCCACACAAAAACTAGCGGTTGGAGAAAATACTCAAGTCGGGTTGGGGGCTATTTTTCTACCCACCAACGCGGTTTGTCGCTGGTACCACCGCTGATCCCAGGGAAGGACCATACCCCATGAACATCAAAGCTATATGTCTCGGTGCCGCAATTGCGCTTTCCTCGTCTGGCGGCATTGCACTTGCCGGCGCGCTGAATGAGCCGGACACTATGGAGCCGTTCTTTACGGATGCCAGCATGAAAACCATGAAGCCGCTGGAGGAATTCAAGGTCGTATTCATGGCCATGCCTGCCGAAAAGCGAGAACAGATGAAGAAGGAGTGCGCGGACATGAGGCAGCCATTCACCGCCTTCTGCGCGAATGTGAATACGCTCGGTGGCCATAACTAAGACCTGGTCAGTCACGCGCAACACCGGCCGCCGCGGCGTGGAAGACCAAGCCGAGTTGGGACATCGTCGCCGGCAACGACTAGATCATTAATCCCGACCTCGAGCGCTTCCACCATGAGCGCGCCAAGGCACCCTTCATCGTCGTGCCAGGTGTCGACCACTCGGTCTACGAAGCTCATCCCGTGCAGGTTGCCGCCCTCATCGAGGAGGCCGCCCACAAGGCCGGCGAGGCGACCGAATGGAAAATCGCAAGCCGTCGCGCGAAGGCGCGGCGGCTTCCTTCCCGGCGCACGAGGTTCGTCCATGAATGCCCGATCGAGCTGTCCATCGCAACGCGCTTGGGATACGGCCCGACAATCGCGCGAGCAGCGCCTGGCCGCCGCCGCCCGCTACGCCAGGGGCAAGCTGGTCTCCCACGAGGACGCGACAAAGCTGCTGGAGGCGGTGGTCCGTGCCGGGGACCGGGTCTGCCTCGAAGGCGATAACCAGAAGCAGGCCGACTTCCTCGCCGCCCGGCTCGCCGAGGTCGACCCCGCGGTGGTGAAGGACCTGCACATCGTGCAGTCGGGCGTGGTGCTGGCCGAGCACCTCGACCTGTTCGAGGCCGGCATCGCGAAGAGGCTCGACTTCTCCTATTCCGGCCCGCAGGGAGCCGCGATCGCGCGCATGCTCAAGGCCGGCAAGATCGAACTCGGCGCGGTTCATACCTATCTCGAGCTGTTCTCGCGCTACTTCGTCGATCTGACCCCGCATGTCGCGCTCACCGTGGCGCGCTGTGCGGATCGCGAGGGCAATCTCTATATGGGCCCGAACACCGAGGATTCGCCCGTCGTTATCGAGGCGACCGCCTTCAAGCAAGGCATCGTCATTGCGCAGGTCAACGAGTTGGTCGACAAGGTGCCGCGCGTCGACGTGCCGGGCGACCGGGTCGATTTCGTCGTGGCGGCACCGTCGAACTTCTATGTCGAGCCGCTGTTCACCCGCGACCCGGCGCAGATCACCGAGACGCAGATCCTCAGTGCCATGCTGGCGATCAAGGGCATCTACGAACCCTATGGCGTGAAGCGGCTGAACCACGGCATCGGCTTTAATACTGCCGCCATCGAGCTGATCCTGCCGACCTATGCCGAGCGGCTCGGCCTGAAGGGCAGGATCGCGACCCATTTCGCGCTGAACCCGCACCCGACCCTGATCCCGGCCATCGAGAGCGGCTGGGTCGAACAGGTCTACTGCTTCGGCTCGGAAGTAGGCATGGACGACTACATGCGCGCTCGGCCGGACATATTCTTCACCGGCCGCGACGGCTCCATGGCCTCGAACCGCATGTACTGCCAGTCTGCGGGGCTCTACGCCACCGATCTGTTCATCGGCTCTACCCTGCAGATTGACCTCGCCGGCAATTCCTCGACCTTCACAAAGGACCGCATCGCTGGCTTCGGCGGCGCGCCGAACATGGGCTCCGATCCGCGCGGCCGCCGCCATGCGAGCGATGCCTGGCTGAAGGCGGGCCGCGAGGCCGCGGGCGAAACGACGTGCCTGCCGCGCGGGCGAAAACTCGTGGTGCAGATCGTCGAGACCTTCGGCGAGAAGCTCAGCCCGACCTTCGTCGAGAGCCTCGACAGCATCGAACTGGCGAAGTCGCTCGATCTCGCTCTCCCCCCGGTGATGATCTACGGCGACGACGTCAGCCACATCGTGACGGAGGAAGGCATCGCCAATCTCCTGCTCTGCCGCACGCCCGCCGAGCGCGAGCAGGCGATCCGGGGCGTCGCCGGCTACACGGATGTCGGCCGCGCTCGCGACGCCAGGGCTGTGGAGGAACTGCGCGCCCGCAAGGTGATCCAGCGCCCCGAGGATCTCGGCATCAACCCTCTCGACGCCAACAGGAGCCTTCTGGCCGCCCGCTCCATCAAGGAGCTGATGCGCTGGTCGGGTAATCTCTACGATCCGCCCCGCAAGTTCCGCAACTGGTGAGACCGCAGCCCATGGAAAACCTCAAGCTCCGCTTCACGACACGCGGCCCGGCCCCCGGCACGGCGCGCTCGACGATCGTCGGCGTCGTCTCGTCCGGCAATCTCGAGGTCCTGCTGGAGCGCGTGCTCGCACAGAACGAGTGCGCCGTGGAGATCGCCACGCCGGTGCGCGGCTATGACGAGGTGTGGAAGGCCGTCGTCGCCGATTTCGTCGAGCGCGCTTCGCCGGGTGGCATGCGCATCTCGATCAACGACGGCGGAGCCCGGCCGGACACGGTCGCGCTCCGTCTCATGCAGGGCGTGCGGACCATGGAGGCGGGCGATGAGTGAGACCGGCGGTCCCTTCGCCGCGTCCGCGAGCTGGTTCCTTTCCACCGCGCGAGAGCGCCTCGCGAAACTGCTCGACGCGGGCAGCTTCTCGGAGTTCGTGCCGTCGTCGGAACGCGCGCAGAGCCCGCATCTTGCCTCGTTCGACCTGCCCGCCGCCTTCGACGATGGCATGATCGTCGGTGCGGGCGCCTCGACGAGAAGAGCGTGCTGGTTGCCGCGCAGGAGGGCCAGTTCATGGGCGGAACCTTCGCCGAGGTGAGCGGCGCTAAGCTGCTCGGCCTGATCCGCGCCGCGCGTGATGACGAGAAGCTGCCGCGCACTATCCTCCTGCTGCTCGACAGCGGTGGAGTGCGGCTGCAGGAAGCCAATGCCGGCGAACTCGCCGTCGCCGAGGTGATGCGGGCCATCGTCGAGGCACGCGCCGCCGGCGTGGCGGTCATCGCCCTTGTCGGCGGACGCGCCGGCGCGTTCGGCGGCGCTGGGCTCATCGCGGCGACCTGCTCGGCGATCGTGATCTCTGAACAGGGACGTACCGGCGTGACGGGGCCGGAGGTCATCGAGACCAACAAGGGCGTCGAGGAGTTCGACTCGCAGGACAAGGCGCTGGTCTGGAGCGTCACCGGCGGTCGCACGAGGCGCCTTATCGGTGGCGCCGACGGCTATGCCGAGGACACGGTGGCGAGCTTCCGCGAGGCCACCCTCGCGCTCATAGACAAAGCGCGCCCCTTCGATCTCGCCACGCTTCGCGCCGAGCTGGCACGTTTGGCCGGGCGGGTCGGACGGCTCGGCGGCTGCGACAGCGCGGCCGCTATGTGGAGTGCGCTCGGCGTCGCCGACCCGCGGTCGGCCGGAGACATGGACGACCCGGTGTTCGTCGCCCTCGTCGCGGATGTGAAGGGAGCCGGCGATGACGCTCGATGAGATACTGGCCGGCCTGTTCCCGTCCGGCCACGACGTCGTCGTCGGACCTGGCAAGCTGCTGCTCGGCACCGGCTGGCGCGTTGGCGGTCGTGCGGTCGAGGTGATCGGCATCGCGGAGGGCGAGCCGCTCGGCATCGACGGCGTCCTGCCGCTCGCCGAGCGGGTGCTCGACATCGCCGCCGCCGGCGGGAACGCGCCGATACTCGTCGTCGTCGACACGCAGGGCCAGCGCATGGCGCGGCGCGACGAGATGTTGGGACTCAACGAATATCTCGCCCATCTGGCGAAATGCCTGCTGCTGGCGAGCCGCAGCGGTCATGCCACCATCGGGCTTAACTACGGCAGGGCAGCAGCCGGCGCGTTCCTCGCCACCGGGCTCGCCACCGACGTCCTCGTCGCCCTCCCCTGGGCCGAGCCGGCGGTGATGGACCTGCCCTCCATGGCGCGCGTGACCAAGCTGCCGCAGGAGAAGCTCGAGGCCCTGTCGAAGACCACCTCGGTCTTCGCGCCGGGGTTGGATTCGATGACCAAGGTCGGCGCGATCGCGCAGGTCTGGGACCCCGCGAAGCCGCTCGACGTCCAGATCGAGGCGATGCTCGCGACCATCCCGGCGCACGATGTGCGTGACGCACTGGGTGCCGAGCGCGGCGGGCGGCTCCTCGCCGCCGGCATCGCCCAGCGCGTGGCGGACCAGGCGGGCGGATATCGCCGTGCATAGCCGCCACCAACTCCTGCGCATCCGGCCGGAGGCATGGTCGGGCGTGCTCGACCGCGCCCCCGGCGTCTCGGAGTTCGCGGGCAATGAGCGGGAGCTTCTCGCCGGCTGGGCGGAGCGTGGCTGGCCGGTGATCGCGCGCCGTCCGGCGCCGGGCGAGACGCGCGGTATCGCGGTCGGCCTGCCCATGCCCCCCGCGCTCGGCAAGCGGCGCGTCGGTCTCACAGTCCCGGTCCCGGCCGTCGCGCGGACGCTGCCCCAGGTCGCACTGGAGGAGGCCGCCGCATCGGCGGCGCCCAGGCTGCGGCCCCAGATCGACGCCGTCCTCGCGCTCGGGCGGCGCCTGGCGCTGCGGCCGGCCGTGTTCGGTGCGCTGCTCTGGCAGCACCTGACCGGACTTTCCTATCTGCGGCCCGCCTCCGACCTCGACCTGCTCTGGCTGGCACCGGACCGCGACATCCAACCCGATCTGCTGGCCGGACTCGCGCGGATCGACAAGCACGGCCCCGTCCGGCTCGACGGCGAGGTCCTGTTCTCCGGCGGGGCCGGGGTGAACTGGCGCGAGCTCCATGCCGAAATCGGCCGGCCCGCAGGCGCGGTCCTTGTGAAATCCATGAAGGGAACGGAACTGAGATGCGCGCGCACCCTCTTCGCCTGACCGCTCCCGCCACTGGCCCGGCCGGCCCCGAGCCGGTTCGCGAGGCCGCCTTCGCGTGGATCGGCGAGGCGGCGGCGCAGGCGCTGACCGACGAGCTGGAAACCTGGCCAAAGCCCGGCCTCGTCAGCCTCGTCGATGCCGGCAGCCATGATAACATGGATGCTGGCACCTTCCGGCACAGCATCGCCGCGCTTCGGCCGTTCTACGTCGAACTCGCGCGGGCCGGTGCGGCAGGCGCGGGCATGGACGCGCTACGGTGGACGGGGCTGCGGGCGGAAGCGGCCATGCTAGCCGCGACCGGCGGGGTGAATACTCATCGGGGCGCCATCTTCGCGCTCGGCCTCCTCTGCGCCGCAGCGGGAGCAACCCTTGTGGAATGCGCAGCCGGCCTGACGGCGGCGCGGCTCACCTCCATGGTCCGCGACAGGTGGGCCGCAGCGATCCTGCGCGGCCCGATTCCATTGAACAGTCATGGCAGCGGCGCGCTACGCCGGTTCGGTGCCGGTGGCGCGCGTACCGAGGCCGCGAACGGCTTCCCGCACGCCGTGCGGGTCGGACTGCCTGCCCTTCACGCCGGGCGGAGCCTTTCCGGGAATGAGGTGGCCGCGCGCGTGCACGCTTTCTTCGCGCTGCTGGCGACGATGGAGGACACCAACCTGCTGCATCGCGGCGGCGCAGAGGGCCTCGGGGATGCCCGCGAGGCGGCGCGCGACTTCCTCCTCGCCGGCGGCGTCGGCCGGTCGGACTGGCTCATCCATGCCGTCGCGGTGCATCACTGGTTCGTCGCGCGGCGCCTCAGCCCGGGCGGCTCGGCCGACCTGCTGGCCGCGACGATCTTCCTCGATCGCCTCGGGAACGGGCCGTGAGCAGCACTGCCATATTGTGCTCGGGCCAAGGCCGCCAGAGCCCGGAGATGTTCGACCTCGTCGCCTTCGAGCCAGCGGCGGCGGCGGTCTTTGCCGCGGCCGCCCGAGCGCTCGGCGGGCGGGACGCGCGCGACCTCGTGCGGGAGGGCGGCGGCATCATCCAACGCAACGACGTCGCCCAGGTGCTGTGCTGCACGGCGGCGCTGGCCACCTGGGCCGTTATCGGGCCATCAACTCCACGCCCGCTGATCATCGCCGGCTACAGCGCGGGCGAAGTGCCAGCCTGGGCCGTCGCCGGCGTCATGGACGCGTCGATCGCCTTCGACCTCGTGGCGCGCCGCGCCGCGCTCATGGACGAGGCGACGCGCGAGCCCTCCGGGCTCGCCGCCATCGTCGGCTTGCCGCGCGATGTCGTCGACGGACTTTGCCGCGCCCATGGGCTCGACGTCGCCATCGTCAACGGTCCGCTGCACGTCATCGTCGGCGGGCGCGCGGCGGCGCTGCGGCGGGCACTCACGGACGCCGCGGCACGCGGCGCCACCCGCGCGACGATACTGCCGATCCACGTCGCCTCGCACACGCCGGCGCTTGAGGCCGCAGCCAGGCGGTTCGGCGGGCTGCTGAGGGAAACCATCGCGGACGCCCGTTTGCCGCGCGAGGTGCGGCTGATCAGCGGGATCGACGGGGCGCCGGTTCGCCGGTTCGCCGACGGTCTCGACAAGCTCGCTGCGCAGATCGCGACAACCATCGACTGGGCGGCCTGTATGGATGCCTGTTGCGCCTCCCGTCCCGCCTGCATGCTCGAACTCGGGCCTGGCGACGCTTTGGCGCGGATCATGGCCGAGTTCGAGCCCGGGATACCAGCACGCAGCGCCGCGGATTTCCGCTCCGTCGCTGGCGTAAGCTGTTGGATGGAAGCGGCCGCCTGAACGCCCACACGGATAATGGAACCGAACCGCTCACGAGGAAAACAATGACCGAGACCATTCTCTACGCGACCAAGGTCACCGCAACCGGCGGCCGCAAGGGCGCGATCCGCAGCGAGGACGGCATACTCGACCTCAAGCTCGCCGTTCCCAAGGAACTGGGCGGCATGGGCGGAGCCACCAACCCCGAGCAACTCTTCGCCGGTGGCTACGCCGCCTGTTTCGAGAACGCGCTGCTGCGGGTGGCGCGCCAGTCCGGTCATCGCTTCGCCGACGGCGATGTCGAGGTGGTCGCCGAGATAGGGCTCAGCCGCAACGTGGCCGATGCCTTCGTGCTGCACGCGACGCTCGCGGTCAGCATCGCCGGCGTCGACCAGGCGACCGCCGAGCAACTGGTGCGCGGCGCCGATGCCATCTGCCCCTATTCCAATGCGATCCGCGGGAACGTCGATGTCGCCAAGACGGTCGTCGCACGGTGACATCAATAGGATTGGACCAGCCAGTTCCCTCTAGAGGACCGGATGATGTCACCAGGCGGCGATCGAGGCGACGCTGGCGGCGTACTGGGTAAATGGGCGAAGGGCTGTCGCTGACGCTCGGAGCGCTCCGGCGGGCCTCTTCTTCATGTCGTTCGCGCCCGCCGCTGTGTTGCGGCACTACCGCGTCTCGAACTGGCCGCGGGCCAAGACGAGCGGGTCTCAACGCCTATCTACGCCACGTCGATCGATCGACCTTGTTCTGGCGGACGGGCGCCGACTTGTTCCGGACCGGCACCCGACTTGATCGCGGCCGACAAGGCATACCAAGGGATGTCTGGACCTAAATCAAGCGCTTAGTCTGATTGCCCTGCGTAGAATGTCGCCGCGAAATGCCGTCGGCTATCCAGTCCTGGTTGGCGACATACGAGAGACGCGCCTGACCCGGAAGGACAGCGATCATGAACGACAGCCTCTCACCGCTCGAAATCGCGCGAGCAATGGTGGATCTCGGCGCCGCCAAAGCCGCTCACCGCGTTCCTGATCTTTTGATCCGCGGCATGCTTTCCGGCGCGCTCCTCGCTTTCGCGACGAGTCTGGCCCTGCAGGGTGCGCTTCAGACAAATGTCGCGCTTGTCGGCGCTCTCATCTTCCCGGTGGGATTTGCCATCATCATCATCCTTGGCCTCGAACTCCTGACCGGGAATTTTGGACTGGTACCGCTGGCCGTCCTGGCTCACCGCACGACGGTCGGCCGGATGTTGGCCAACTGGTTCTGGGTTTTTGTCGGCAACATGCTCGGCTCGCTCGCCTTTGCCGGGCTGTTCTATGTCGTCCTGACCGATGTCGGCAATGTCGGGGCGGGTCCGCTCGGAGATCATCTGCGCGCGCTCGCCGAAGCGAAGACGATCGCCTATGAGCCGTATGGATATGATGGACTGGTGACCGGTTTCGTCAAGGCCATGCTCTGCAACTGGATGGTCTGCATCGGCGTCGTCATGGGAACGAGTTCGAAGTCCGTCGTCGGCAGGATCGTCGGATGCTGGTTGCCAATATTCGCCTTCTTCGCGCTCGGATTCGAGCACAGCGTCGTCAACATGTTCGTCATTCCCATGGGGATGATGCTCGGGGCCAAGATCAGCTTCGCAGACTGGTGGTACTGGAACCAGATACCCGTGACCCTGGGCAACATTGCTGGCGGATTCCTGTTCACGGGGCTTCCTCTCTATTGGACCTATCTGAGGGGCGGCGCAGAAAGCATGCCCGCCCCCGCAGCGAGGATGTCATTCGGCCCGGCCGAGTGATCGGGCCGGCACTCTCGCGAACACACCTCCTTCCTCAACATCGAGCCGCCCACATTGCATCGCGAAAGAATGTAGTCGTTTCGAAAAGAAGCCCTCTTTCGGGTCTGCCATAGTAGCGCAGACGGCACCCAGCCGCACAAGCATCGATTGGACGCAGCAAAAGCCAGGGAAGGCAGCCGCACATGCATCAGAGACCAGACATGCAGTCCCGAACTAGCGGATGGTTGCGGCTGTCTGGTTCGTGTCCGACCGGGTTCAGTCCGGATCACGAGTTGCAATCGCCGCCATTGCGCGCCGCCTGATGACCACGAACATGCGTTTTCGCTCGGCTGACGCTTCTTCGGCAAGCGTCGCGGCGGCCGAAATCGCCGACGAACGCAGGCGAGCGATCGTCGAGGAGATTCCACGGCTGCGCGGCTATGCGCGCGCGCTGCTGCGGGACCGCGATGCCGCCGACGACCTTGTGCAGGACAGCCTCGAACGGGCGCTGTCGAGGATGGCGAATTGGACGGCAGGCGATACGCCACGCCATTGGCTGCTCACGATCATGCACAATCTGTTCGTCGACCAGTTGCGGCGCGCCAAACGCCATGCCCAGGCGGTGACCATGATCTCAGAAACGATAGATGCGACCGCTACGTCGCCACAGGCGGACAGGCTCGTATCGGTGGACGTATTCTCGGCGCTTCAGCAGATCAATCCCGAACGGCGCGCAGCACTCGTGCTTGTCGCGGTCGAAGGCCTCTCCTACGACGATGCCAGGAAGGCGCTGGGCATTCCGGCGGGCACGCTGACGTCGCGGGTCGCCAGGGGCAGAGAGGAGTTGCGATCGATCCTCGAAGGTGTCTCGCGGCCAGGACAACCAGGGTGAGCGAAGGATGAACCGGCACCGTTTTCATGACGAGCCCAAGGCACCGGCCGTTCACGCCGGCGCGGCGTCAAAAGATTTTCGCACGATACTGGACGACGACTTTGCCATCGCTAGTGGTTTACGCTTCGAAGGCCCAACCGTTCTGCAATCCGTACCAGGTCGGGCAAGGTTCGGACCGCCATCTTCCGCATGAGATGCCCGCGATGGATCTTGACCGTAATTTCGCTGAGGCCCATCTCGCCCGCGATCTGCTTGTTCATCAAGCCCTTGGTCACGAAAAACATGACCTCCTTTTCGCGAGAAGTCAGTGTTTGGTACAGGGCTGATATCGTCGCCGCTTCCTGGTCGGATTCCCACCTTATGCGGTCGTTCTCGAGCGCGCCGAAGACCGCATCAAGCATGTCCTGGTCCCGGAACGGTTTGGTCAGAAAATCGATCGCCCCGGCTTTCATCGCGCGCACCGACATCGGGACATCGCCGTGTCCGGTCATGAAGACAATCGGCATCTGAATGTTCGACTTTGCAAGATGAGCCTGGAAATCGAGGCCGCTTACGCCGGGCAACCGGATATCGAGCACGAGGCAGCTTGGCGTTTCCGGCAGTTTGCCCTGCAGGAATTGGCTGGCGGAGGCGAACAGCTCGACATGCAGCCCCACGGATCTGAACAGACCGCTCAGGGCATCCCGGACAGCGTTGTCATCATCGATGACATAGACGGTCGACGCAAAAGCGGTCGACGCGGTTCGGCCTGGTTTGGAACCTGCTGTCACGATAGCGATACGCCTCTCACGATTCCTGCTGCGGAATGACACAGCGCCATCTTAGCATATTAATTTGGCAACGAGGCCCGCCAGGGCGAGACGTGGTCGCGACTGTCGGCAATGCCCGGGGAGATCGGACCGCTTCCGCGACGGTTCGTTCAAATACACAACACCGCCGATCCACCTACCGGCACAACTCATGCGTGCTGATGCTCCACAGTCGCGCCCTCTGCGCAGCGGTGCCAGACAGGCGATCACCGAAACCGGCCTGGAATTCAACCGCACAGGTTGGCGGCAATCTTTCCGGAACGAACGCAAATGCCGATTTGGAACGCACGCGACTTTGCTCCAAGAGCATGGAGGGTGGCAGCGCTCGGATCACCACGAAGAGGTCATTCCGGCTTGTTTTCGCGTGACCAGTTTAGCGCATCGGCGATGCACTGGATCATGGCGGCGGCGTCAAAAGGCTTGTAGAAGAAGCCTGCCGCCCCCGCAGCGAGCGCCTTTTGCCGGGTGCGTTCGTCAGGATAGGCCGTGATAAGGATCACCGGAACGGTGTGGCCACGTGCCAGGAGCAACGTCTGCAGTTCCAAACCGTTCATTCCCGGCATCTGCACATCGGTAATGACACAGCAGGCGTCGGCGAGCCGGGGCGAACGCAAGAGTTCCTCGCCCGAGGCAAACAGGTTCGCGACAAAGCCGAAGGAACGCATCAGATTCGCGATGGACGTGCGGACCGCCTCGTCGTCGTCAACAATGGCAACCATCGGAATTTTCGGCACCTCGGTGTCCCCCGGAGACTGTATCGCCCGGCGTCGCCGGGCGCGATGTCATCTCAGGACCAGCATACAGCGTGGGGCCAGGGCCGAAATTATACAGAGGTTTGAGCGAGCTGAGGTTCACAGGCAGCGATGCCGTGACCTGGCGACCGGTCGGAGAACCGCACGGCTACGCCAGGCGTCACGGTTCAATTGCACGGTGATATCATTATCGCATGGCGCCGGCGGCCTCCCTGCCCAAGTTGCCGTCATCGCCAGAGCGCCCAAGGCGCCGCCGCCAATAGTAGATACCATCGTATATGCCACATAACTGATGATATGATTCATTCAGACTGCCATTCAATGGAGCAGGTTTCCCACCCGTGTACCTTGGCCCAGCAAGCAGAAGAAAATTCTGAGGGCAAAGGAGCATGATCCAATGCAGTTCCACTCATTGTCTGAATTCGAATATTACGATCGGCAGCCGGGAGAAGATCAGCCCGTCCTTCCTCAACGCGACGGCATGGCCCGACCGATGCACGCCGCCGGCCCGCCCCGAACGCCTGAATTCGGCTCGTCATTGTTCGACCCATTCGACGCAAGCCGCGGCACCTACCCGGCGGCGCCAGATTCCGGCATGATTTCGATCCCCCTCACTCATATGAATGTCGTTATCTCGGTGTCCGCCGCAGCGATGCTGCAACCCCGTCGCCGCGGTCTGACGATGCATGCAAATGCTGATCCCGCGGCGGTGCCCAGGGCGGCCATGGCGCAATTCGCCGAAGCAGGCCGAAGTGCGATCGACGGGCTGAATACCTTGCACGCGCCCCGGGACCTCGGCCTTGCCGAGCTGGTCCCAGAACGGCACTCGTCTGATCCGGTCGTGGAGCGTCTTTCCAGAGCGCTCGAGGCGGCCGTAGGCAGTCATGATGGATTTGGCAACCTCTATGCCGACGCAGTCCGCCTTGCCATCGTAACCCGCTTGCTCACGCTGCGCTCAGATCCGGAGCCAGACTTGGATGAGCGAACGGCACGCGCTACGGCCGCCCTGCCGAAATGGCGGTGGAAGCGCGTCGTCGAATACGTCGATTCACATCTCGATGAGACGATTACGCTCGCCGACATGGCAGCAGTGGCGGGGCTCAGCCGAATGTATTTTGCCGCACAGTTCCGGGCGGCCACCGGCATTCGCCCGCATGAATTCCTGCAGCGGCGACGGATTGACCGCACCAAGCGGATGCTCATCGAGACCGACATGACCCTGGTCGATGTGGCGCTGAGCGTGGGCTTTCAGAACCAAGCCCATTTCACCACGGTCTTCAGACGTTTCGTTGGCGAGACACCCTATCGCTGGCGTTGCGGCAATCGCAGGGATGTCGCAGATCGCCCTTCCGGCAGCGATCCCGCCTGTTGGCGCTACCCGCCTTGTGGGTCGGATACGCGGCCCATTCAGCTGGAATCTCCGGGAGAGTTGCCACCCCGCAGCGCTGCCGGCGCAACATAGTCGACATCGCTGGCAACACCACTGCGATGGAAAGATGTTGCTTGCCGGAATGCTCCTTGCCCAGGGTGGATTCTTCAGCTCTCCGTAAAGGCATCTCCGATGGCCAATGATATCCGTCCCTACAATGCCCCGGCCGGCGGATGGGGAGCGCTCAAGGCGCTGGGCGAACACCTTGTCGAGCAGGGAATCCCGATCAAGGGGGCGGCCACTCTGGGGCGCATGAACCAGCCGGAGGGATTTGATTGCCCCGGCTGCGCCTGGCCAGACCCCAAACACACTTCATCCTTCGAGTTTTGCGAGAACGGGGGCAAGGCGGTTGCCTGGGAAGCCACGGCGAAACGCTGCACGCCGGAGTTTTTCGCCGCCCATACCGTTGCCGAGCTTTCAAGCTGGAGCGATTTCGATCTCGAGATGGTTGGGCGACTGACCCATCCGATGGCCTACGACGCCGCATCCGACCACTACGTGCCGGTCGGTTGGGACGAGGCCTTTGCAACCGTTGCCCGCCACCTCAACGGATTGCCGGCTCCCGACATGGCCGAGTTCTACACATCCGGCCGCACCTCGAACGAGGCAGCGTTCCTCTACCAGCTCTTTGTGCGCGAGTTCGGCACCAACAATTTCCCTGATTGCTCGAACATGTGCCACGAGGCTACCAGCGTCGGCCTGCCGCACTCGCTCGGCGTCGGCAAGGGTACCTGCCTGCTTTCCGATTTCGACAAGACGGACTGCATCTTCATCTTCGGACAGAACCCGGGCACGAACAGCCCTCGCATGATGACGAGCCTGCGCAACGCCTCGCGGCGCGGCGCAACCATCATGTCCTTCAATCCGTTCCGCGAGCGCGCTCTGGAGCGATTCCAGTCGCCCCAGAGCCCGATCGAAATGGCAACGCTTACGTCGACGCCGATCAGCGCCAAGCTTTATCAGGTGCGTGTCGGCGGCGACGTCGCAGTCGTCAAGGGACTCATGAAAGTTCTCATGGAGGCAGACGATGCGGCGCGCGCAGGCGAACTGCCGGCGATCCTCGACTGGGATTTCATCAAGGGCCATACGACGGGTATAGAGGCTCTCACCGCCAACCTGCGGGCGACGCGATGGGAAGACATCGTGTCTCAGTCAGGGCTCGCTCGCGACGACATCGAATACGCCGCTCGCGCCTATATGCAGGCCGAGCGAGCGATCGTTGTCTATGGCATGGGCATCACGCAGCACCGGCGGGGCGCACAAAGCGTGCAGCAGCTGGCGAATCTCGCGCTGCTGCGCGGTCATATCGGCCGTGAGGGCGCCGGGCTTTGCCCCGTCCGCGGCCATTCCAACGTCCAGGGCGATCGCACGGTCGGCATCACCGAAACGCCGACAAAGGAATTTCTCGATCGGCTTGAGCACCGCTTCGGCTTCGAGCCGCCGTCCCAGCACGGCCACAACGTCGTGACCGCGCTGGAGGCCATGAAAGACGGCAAGGTGAAAGTGTTCTTCGCCATGGGTGGCAACTTCGTGTCCGCCATCCCCGACTGGGAGGTGACACGCGCTGCCTGGCGCAAGCTCGACCTGACGGTCCAAGTGTCGACCAAGCTCAATCGCAGCCATCTGATACACGGGCGCGACGCGCTGATCCTGCCTTGCCTCGGGCGCACCGAAATCGACTTCCAGGCAACAGGGCCGCAGTCGATCACGGTCGAGGATTCGATGTCGATGGTGCACGCGTCGGCGGGCCGCAATGTTCCGGCGTCAGAGCACCTGAGGAGCGAACCTGCAATCGTCGCCGGCATTGCGCGGGCAACAATGGGTGCACGTTCCGTCGTCGACTGGGAAAGCTTTACCGCCGACTACGACCTTATCCGCGACGCGATCGAAGACGTGTTCCCGATCTTCCAGGGCTACAATGCCCGCATTCGCATCCCGGGCGGCTTCCATCTGACGTCAAGCGCGCGCGAACGCATCTGGGCGACAGCTTCCGGCAAGGCGAATTTCCTTGTCTTCGACGGCCTCGGCGAGGATCCGCCCCAGGACAGTCTCGACGTACTATGGCTGACGACGGTGCGCAGTCATGATCAGTACAACACAACGATATATTCGATGTCCGACCGCTATCGCGGTGTCTTCGGTCAGCGCGACGTGGTCTTCCTCAATGAACAGGAGATGGAAAGGCGTGGCCTCCAAGGCGACGACCGCGTCGACTTGATCACTGTGTCCACCGACGGCGTTGAACGCCGCCTGTCCAATTTTCGGATCGTCCCGTATTCGTTCCCGAATGGCAGCTGTGCTGCCTATTATCCCGAGGCAAACCCTCTCGTGCCGCTCTATTCGCATGATCCGATGAGCTTCACGCCCTCCTACAAAGCAATTCCGATTCGCATTTCGCGCTCGCGTACCGAGGCGGGTTGATCATAGGTGCGAACTCGCGCGCCTTCGGTTCACCTCTCACGATGAACTTTTTCCCTGCCGCTTCGAGATCGTGCGCATCTCTCAGGCGAACGTTCCTTCACAAAAGCGAACGGGCCCAATGGCAATACTTTTCGAGGTGTTAGTCGTTCACTGACGTCTACGAGATTTGCTTCGAAAGGAAAGCGGAACGGATTTGGGAGTGTGCGATGCTGGCGCTGCCGACGGCCGGCGACGAGCTTTCCGCCACGCGACTTCTCGTCGCCCTGTTCTTTGCCCCTCATCCAATGTTTGTCGCCCAACCTCTTCCACGCGGCGAAGCGTTGCGTTGGAGGCGAAGCTCCCACGCACGCCGCGCACGCACCATTCTGCCGAACACCTGAGGCGCCCGTCCGCTCCTCCCGCGGGCGCCCGAACTGGCGGCGGGTCGCATCAGCGATCCGCCGCCCTTTTTGTGGTTTCGGTCGTTGCGGACGGCTGGCGCGCCCGTCACGTTCGCCACCGGACCTGTCCGTGCGCGGCGAGAAAGGCAGGGGCGTTTCTGAAAGACGCCGAACCGCGAAATCGAGATTGTCGCAACGAGCTGCCTCGGCAACGGAGCCGGCCGCAGGATTTGCTACCGCATCGCCGGCCCTCATATCGGTCATCGGCGCGTTCGATTGTTTGCAAAAAGGGAAGGAAGAGACCCGTGCGAGAGATCATCAACGCCATCGCAATTGCCATCACTCTCGGCCTGTCGGGAGTCGCCGTGGCGGACGCCGCCGACAATACCAAGCCCGCACCCAAGCCCGCGCATACCGTGGCGCGCAACGTCGTGCTCGTGCACGGAGCGTGGGCGGACGGATCGAGCTGGGCCGAGGTGATCCCGCTCCTTCAGGCAGCCGGCCTGAGCGTAACCGCGGTGCAGAATCCACTGACGTCGCTGGCAGACTCGGTCGCCGAGACGCGCCGAGCGCTGGCGCTGCAGGATGGGCCAACCGTGCTGGTAGCGCATTCCTGGGGCGGCACCGTCATCAGCGAAGCGGGAACTGATCCCAAGGTCACATCGCTGGTCTATGTGGCTGCGCGAGCACCGGATGCCGGTGAGGATTTCGTCGCTCTCTCCGCAGAATTTCCCACAGGACCCGTCCGGGCCGGCATCCAGGTGAATGATGGTTTCACCAGATTGTCCGAAGATTCATTCCTGAAATACTTCGCGAACGGTGTCGCGCCCAAGCAAGCGAAGATCTTGTATGCGGTTCAGGAACCCACCGCAGCGACTATCTTCGGCGGACGAACCAGCGAAGCTGCATGGCATTCCAAGCCATCGTTCTATGCGGTGTCGAAGCAGGACAAGACGATCAACCCTGACCTCGAACGGTTTCTCGCGAAACGCATGCACGCGACAACAGTGGAGATCAATGCGGGCCACCTGTCGCTGGTTTCCCATCCCAAGGAGGTCGCCGACCTCATTCTGGCTGCTGCGGGCCGATGACATTGGATTTGAAACTGCCCCGGCGAAGCGATGCGGACGGGCCTGACGGCCTGGGCGGGCCGTCCCGGCGACGACCCGCCCGCTGCGCGCTGCATCCACATGCTGGATTGGTCTCGCTCACTGCACTGATGTGCCCAAACCAGTTCGTGCCAAGCAACGATGACTGACCGGTCGCGCCGGCCATGGGGCGGATTGCGCCCGGCCATTCAAAGCAATGGGCGCAAAGTCATTTCGGAGACGCTCACAAAAATCCGGCAATACGGCGACGTTCATCGCTCGAGCCGTTCCGACTAACGTCGCCAGGAAGGTCATCGGCTGAGACATGGGTATCGTTCGGTTCGCGCTGCGATTTCCGCATACGTTCTATGTGCTGGCTGCCTTGATTCTCTTTCTCGGCGGCGTTGCAAGTCGCGAGATGCGGTTGGACGTCTTTCCGGAAATCAACATTCCGGTGGTAACTGTAATCTGGAGCTATAGCGGCCTCAGCACGCCAGAGATGGAACAGCGCGTCACCACGTACAGCCAGTATGCGATCAGCTCCAACGTCAATGGCATCAAGAACATAGAGGCGCAGACCTTAGGGGGACTGTCGGTCCAGAAGATCTATTTTCAGCAGGATGTGAATCTCGATCTCGCGATCGCTCAGATCGTTTCGGCGACAAACGCCATTCGCGCCCTCCTGCCACCGGGAATCCAGGCACCGCTCGTGGTGCAGTTCAACGCCTCCAGCGTGCCGGTCCTGCAGATCAGCCTGAGCTCCGACACCCTCAACGAACAGCAGCTCTACGACTACGGCATCTATCGGATCCGCCAGCAACTGGCCCCGATCCCGGGTGTCACGCTGCCAACACCCGCGGGCGGAAAATATCGCCAGATCATGGTCGACCTCGACCCGTCGAAGCTCCTGGCCAAGGGCCTGACGCCGCTCGACGTCGTCAGTGCGGTCAACGCCCAGAACCTGACCTTGCCGTCGGGCACCGCCAAGATCGGCAACACACAGTATGTCGTGCGCACCAACGCCACGCCGGCAACCATCGACGAGCTCAACAATATTCCGGTCAAGGTCGTGAATGGCGCCACGGTGTTCGTCAAGGATGTCGGCCAGGTCCATGACGGATGGCTCGTTCAGCAGAACATCGTTCGCGAGAACGGCCGGCATTCGGTTCTGCTCAGTATCATCAAGAACGGCAATGCCTCGACGCTGGAGGTTGTCGATGCCGTTCGGGATGCCTTGAAGACGGCGCGTGCCGCGGCGCCTCCCGGCATGGAAATCAGAGAGCTCTTCGACCAGTCGGTGTTCGTCAAGCAATCGATTGCCGGCGTGCTGCGGGAGGGCGTGATCGCGGCCGCGCTCACCGCCCTGATGATCCTGCTGTTTCTCGGATCGTGGCGATCGACGCTGGTCGTCATGATCTCGATCCCGCTTGCGATCCTGTCGTCGGTCGTGGCGCTGTATTTCCTGGGCGAAACGCTCAATACGATGACGCTGGGGGGCCTGGCGCTGGCGATTGGCATACTCGTCGACGATTCGACGGTGACGCTCGAGAACACCCATCGCCTGCTCACCGAGGAAAGACAGACGCTGCCGCAGGCGACGCTGCATGGAGCCGCCGGTATCGCCGTGCCGACCCTGGTGTCGACGCTGGCCATAAGCTGCGTGTTCACATCGGTGGTCTTTCTGGAAGGTCCGGCAAAATATCTGTTCACGCCGCTCGGTCTTGCCGTCGTGTTCGCGATGCTCGCATCCTATGGACTTTCGAGGACGCTCACCCCAATCACCATCGGGTTGCTGCTCAAAAGGGAGCGCCACGGCGCCTCGACGGGCTGGTTCGGTAGGTTTCACGCCAGGTTCGAACGTGGTTTCGAGGCCATGCGCCTGCACTATGCCGAGTTGCTGGCCGTACTCCTCAGGCGCCGGTTCATCGTTCCCGTCATTGCAGCCCTGGTGCTCGCGTTGGGCGCTGTGCTGACGACGCTCGTCGGTCGCGATTTCTTTCCCGCGATCGACGGCGGCCAGATCCAACTCCATGTGCGGGCCCCCGCGGGAACCCGGATCGAGGAGACGGAGAAGATCTTCCAGGCTGTCGAGGACAAGATCCGCGAAATCGTTCCCGATCGCGACCTCCAGCTTGTCGTCGACGATATCGGCCTGCCGGCGCGTGCCTACAATTTGGCGTTCACGGATGGATCGACCATCGGCGTGAATGACGGTGTGATCCAGGTCGCATTGAAAGACGGCCACGCGCCGACTGCCGACTATGTGCGCAAGTTGCGCGCGGCGCTGCCCAGCGCATTTCCAGACGTTCTGTTCTACTTCCAGTCGGCCGACATCGTCACGCAGATCCTCAATTTCGGACTGCCGGCGCAGATCGATGTCCGTACGGTCGGCTATGACCGCGCTACCAATCTGCGGATCGCGATGGAACTGCGGCGCCGCATCGCAGCCATTCCCGGTGTCGTCGACGCACACCTGCAGCAGGAAGTCGACGCGCCGGCGTTCTATGCCGATATCGATCGCACGCGGGCGGCGCAGCTCGGGCTCAATGCCAGCACGATCGCCAACAACATCAATGTGAGCCTGAGTTCCTCCGAGCAGGTGTCGCCGAACTTCTGGACCGACCCGACCACGGGCATTCCCTACTATCTCGCCGTTCAGACGCCGGAAAACAAGATCGCGTCACTGAACGATCTCGGCAACACGCCCGTTTCCTCAACTATCAACACCGCCGGTGCACAGGTTCCTGGGCAGCTTAGCAACGTCGCTACGTTCAAGCGCGACAGTCTCCCGACCAACGCCAACCAGGCGAACGTCCAGCCGGTCTACGAAGTCTATGCAAGCGTCCAGGGCCGTGATCTGGGAGGTGTCTCCAACCAGATCAGCGCGGTCGTTGCCGACCTGCGGAAGCAGCTTTCGCCTGGAAACAACATCCAGGTCATAGGCCAGATCCAGAGCATGAACGATGCCTTCTGGGACCTCGGCATCGGCATCCTGTTCGCCGCCGTGTTCGTCTACTTGCTGATGGTCGTAAACTATCAGAACTTCGGCGACCCCTTCGTCGTCATCCTTGCCTTGCCGGCGACCTTGTGCGGCATCGTGACGATGCTGTTCATCACGGGCACGACGCTCAACGTGCCTTCACTGATGGGGGCGATCATGGCGGTCGGGGTCGCTTCGGCCAATTCCATCCTGCTCGTGACCTTCGCCCGCGACCAGCAGTTGGCGGGCAAGTCCGCGTTCGAGGCGGCGATCGAAGCCGGTCATACCCGGATCAGGCCCGTGCTCATGACCGCGGCCGCGATGATCGTCGGCATGGTCCCCATGGCGATCGGCGGAGCGGGCGAAGAGCAGAATGCCGCGCTGGCGCGCGCGGTCATCGGGGGACTTTTGTTTGCAACGCCAACGACGCTCCTCGTCGTGCCGTACCTGTTCGCAATGCTGCGCAGGGGACAGGACGGCAAGACGGCTCACGGCGTCTTCGACGAGGAAATCGCATGAAGCCGAGGGACCATCTGGATCAGCCCGACGACACGCTGATGGATGGCGCAACGGAGCGGCCGCCGCGCCGAGGCGGAGGCTGGCTGCTTGCATTGGGCGCGCTGACCCTGCTGACGACGGGACTGGCCTATGGCTTCCAGGGATACTATTCGCGCAACCGCGAACTCGCGGCGGCCGCCGAACAGGCGCGTGACTTCATCCCGCAGGTGCGTGTTGCGGCGGTAAGGCCGAGCGACGACATCATGCAAGTCAGTCTGCCCGCCACCACAACTGCCTACGACGTCGCCGACATCTTCGCACGAGCCAGCGGCTATATCGAGACGCGTGAGGTCGATATCGGAGACAAGGTCAAGAAGGGACAGTTGCTGGCCAAGATTGCCGTGCCGGAACTCGATGACCAGATTTTGCAGGCCCAGGCAACCTTGGGACAGCTCAAGGCGGCGCTGCAACAGGCACAAGCCAATCTCGATCTGGCCAAGGTGACGTGGCAAAGGGACAAACCCCTGGTGGACCAGGGCTGGATCACCAAGCAGCAGGGTACGATCGACGTCCAAAGCCTCAAGGCACAGGAGGCGGCTGTCGGCGTTGCGCAGGCCAATGTGAATGCACAGCAGGACCAGCTGCGCGTGCTCGACCAGCAACAGGCCTACCAGCAGGTCGTCGCCCCGTTCGACGGCGTCATCACTCAACGCAACGTCGATATCGGCAGCCTGGTGCAGGCCGACACGACCAACAGCACTTTCCTCTTCGCCATCATGCAGGGGGATGTGATCCGTGCCCAGGTCTACGTCCCCCAGGACCAGGCCTTTGGACTGACCCCGGGGGTCAAGGCTGTGCTCCAGGTCCCCGAAATCCCCGACCGTACCTTCCCGGGCACCGTGACGCGGATTGCCGATGCGCTGGCACCGGGCACGCGGACCTTGCTGACCGAAATCGACATTCCTAACCCTGACGGTGTCCTCACGCCCGGCACCTATTGCACGGTCGAACTCCAGATCCCGCGCAAGACACCCAGCTTCTCCGTGTCGGCGGATGCGATCATCTTCAACGCCGATGGGTTGCAGGTTGCCGTGGTCGAGGACGGCATTGCGCATATTCGAAAGATATCGGTGGCGCGCGATCTCGGAACGGAGGTCGAGGTCCGTGACGGCGTCAAACAGGGTGACCTGGTGATCCTGAATCCGCCGGTCGAACTTGCCGAGGGCAGCAAGGTGCAGATCAGTCCTGCGGCCGTCGGGACACCCTAGTGCATGTCGCGCAAAAGTGGCCCCGGTTTTGCGAGAACGACATGCATAAAGTCAAACACCCAAAGCGCGTCGCGTCGAAACGGATTCATGCGACGCTTTACGTCTTTGTTTCCATGCATGTCGCCTCAAAACCGGGGCCACTTTTGAGCGACATGCATTAGTTCCGTTCACGTTCACCCTGGTTCAGTTCAAGGGCGCTCGGCGTGAAAAATCGAGACCATCGTCCTTGGCGCCATACACGGGCCGAACACCGACTCTCCATACTACCTTATACATGCATGATACCTTGATATACTATGTATTACTTCCGATAGTTGTTAGATAAGTGATGCAGGCCGAGAACAGCAGAGGCGAGACGAACATCGTAACTCAAAGGTTCCCGAGTGCCTGTAGCCGGAATGCGCGGTAGATAAATGGCCGCCTTCCTCAACGAAAAGGAGATTTAATCATGCGTTCTATCCCTCTGAAGGCGGCGCTTGCCGCGATGATCGTCGCCATCCCGCTCACCGGGGCCTTTGCCGCCTCGTCGCACGGCGGCCGCGACGGCGATCACGGCCGTAACGCTGAGCATGGCAGCAGCGAATACGGCGACTTCTCGCAGAATGGATGGTTTGACGGCATCAGCTCGTCCAAGACCCATTCGACTGCGGGCAGGAACCTCCTCCAGCAGTTCATGGGTGAATGAGAAGGCCCTACCATCTCACAGCAACCCCGCCGTCTCTCAGGAGCGGCGGGGTCTGCAGCATGAAGTCTACGTGCATGCCACAGGCGCCGAGACCAGCCGCCTGTAGGAAAGCCAATCCAGGCATGTTCGACTTCTCATGCCGCCGAACGAGATCATGAACATGCAGCGCCGATAACCAACCTTTCGACCTGGCGGTTCGTTCGCATCGTCTGCCGGCATCGACTTGGCGCAACTTTTTTTGACCCAACCGTGCTTGGCCCAACCGTGCTTGGGACGACGAACCGGAAAATGCTGCCGTGCGGAAGATTGGGCGTGGCCCACAGCCGGCCGCCGTGGGCCGTGACGATAGAGCGGCATATCCACAGTCCCAAACCCATGCCCTCGCACTTGGTCGTGAACAGGGGGTCGAAGATGCGGTCGACCAGCGCTGGATCGAGCCCCGTGCCCGTGTCCTCGACTGCAACCAGCACATCCCCATTTTTGTCGAGCCGGGTGCTGATCCGCAACTTTCGTTGCCGATCCTGCACGGTGCTCATCGCCTCGATGCCGTTCGCGACCAGGTTGGCGACGACCCGTTCCAATTGACCGTGATCGCCTCTGATCGGCTCCAGGTTCTCAGCGAGTTCGACCTCGACCGCGATGCGGTGAAGGCGCAGATCGAGGCTGACGAGATTGAGGAGGTCCTTGATCAAGTCGTTGATGTCGAGGTTAGCCGCTATGGGCGCGGATTTTCGGACCAGATCCCGAACACCTCTGACGACATCGGCGGCGCGAAGGGTGTTGCCGATGATCCGTTCGATGGCCTGTTTCGCCTCATCGAGATTCGCCGGGTCTCTCGTCAACCACAGCAAGGCGGTTTCCGCGTTGGTCAGAATGGCGGTAAGCGGTTGGTTCACTTCATGCGCGATGCACACCGCGCGCTCGCTTATTGTTGTCGATTGGGTGCCATACATGAGGTACGGGCTCCTACGGCAAGAGGGTGCGATTTGGTCGTGGGCGGTACCGGGGGCTGCAGAAGATCAATCAGCCTGACCTTGCGAATGGGGGCGATGAGACTATTCCTCTGCCCGGGAGGAAATCTTCCGGAGCGTTCGGTGTGATGAAGCTATGCGAGTGTCCCACATTATGACCCCTCCAGCGTGGCGATTGCTTCGAATTTCATGCCATGGATTATCCGCCCTATGAGCTGTGATGCGAGTTTAGCGTTGCAAATAGCTGTAAATATTCGCGCCCGAGACAGACAGTGAATAAGCCCATGCGTGGCGGATCGCTCCAGACGCCTGGCGGTAGACATGAAAGAGCCATGGGGTTGAAGGCGAACCGCGACTGGTTTGCCGAGCTCAGTTGGTCGAGCTCAGCTCTTCGAGAAGTCGGCGCGCGGTAACGAGGTCTCGCGTTCCAAATCCCTCTGTAAATCGCTGATAGATGTCTTCGAGCATGGAGCGGGCGTCCTTGCCCCGGTCGTGCTTCCTCCACATGCGCGCCAGCGGGATTGCGGCTCTCAGCTGCCAGCTCAAGGCCGATTGCTTGTGGGCGCAATCGATCGAGCGAAGCAGTGCACGCTCAGCCGCCGGAAGGTCAGGTCGCGGCTGCGTCAGCAGGATTTCGCCTTGGGCCCGCAGCAAGTCGGGTAACCACAATATCTCGCCGACCTGCTCAGCACGCGCCACAGCCTCGTCTATCGTGGCCAAAGCTTCGTCCGGTCGTCCGGAAAGGGCCAGTCCTTCGGCCAGGGCACGCCGCGTCGGCAGCGTCACGATGCGGTACTGATCGGCATCCATCGCCTTCAGCCCCGCCCGCAAGATCTCGACGCCCGATGGCGCAACGCCGTTCGCGACCATGAGTTCACCTTTCAGCGCGAGGCCGACGGCGCGATAGGGAGCAAGGGAGTATTTGATAGCCTGCTCGATTACGATTTCGGTATGCTCTTCCGCTGCTCTAAAGTCGCCACTCCAGTGGAGAACAGGGACGAGATAGATGAGAGCAATGCAATATGAGACTGGGTGATCGTAGCTCTGCGCCCTGTTGATTCCCTGACGTGCGACTGTGCAACCCTGATCCGCGAAGCCGCACAGCCACAAGGACCTGGCGAGCGTTGCGAGCCCCGATACATGGTGGTCGTGGCCAAAGAAGCTCACCCTCCCCAGCCTGAAATCCGACGCCAGCTTCGAGCCTTGTTTGCAGTGGCGCAACGCAGCCGCCTGATTGCCGGTCAAGTGATATGATCCACCCAACATCCATTCCGTCATTGCGTTTTCGGTCGGGCCTCCGCTGGCCTTGGCAACGGCGGCGTTTCGTTTGGCGGCCGCCAACGCCCCGCTGAAGTCGCCCTGGCGCGTGAGAAAAATGTAGAGTCCGGAAAGCAGCTGGAGTTGATGCCTTCCATCCTGCAAAATCTCGGAGAGTTCCAGGGCGCGCTCGATCCCGGCCCTGACTTCCAGGCTGTTGCCGCGGGTGTACATGGATGACATCGCCAGGGCTCCCTGGAGTTCCAGTTCCCATCGCGTCCCGTGATCCGCCTCCTGCAGCGCGCCCAGGGCTCGCCGGCACCATTGCTGACACTCATCCAGCAGTGAAAGCCCCAGGAATAGCGGAGCCGCATGGGCAGCCAGCTCAATGGCGAGAGACCGGTCATCCGAGCTGGAAAAGCTCCATGCGAGCGCTTTGCGAACGTTACCGATGTGGGGAGCGTGGACGGTAACGTTGTGGCCATCAAAAGCCGACCCTTTGGCCATGCCCTGCTTGAGAAGGCCGGTGAAGTAGCCAGCGTGACGTCGTTCGGCGGCTTCTGCTTGCCCGTCTTCGGTGAGCTTGGCCGCAGCATAGACGCGTGTCGTATCCAATAGCCGGTAACAAGCAGGTCCGCTCGTCGACAAGACCCCGATGAGGGACTTGTCGACCAGGCTGGCGATCGCGGAGGTGACTGTCTGCGTCTCACCATCGGCGTCCCCCGCGACCGCTTGCGCCGCCGCCAGCGTGAACTGGCCAACGAACACGGACAGCCCGCAGAGAATTCTCTGCTCGTCCGCCGACAGGAGCCTGAAACTCCAGTCGAGCATGGCCTGCAACGTTTGATGCCGAGGCAATGCGCTGCGCCAGCCCGGCAGGAACAGCTCGGCGCCGCTGTCCAGGAGATCGGCGGTTCCTTGAATGCCATGGGCACCCACACGGCTGGCGACAAGCTCTATCGCCAAAGCGATCCCGTCGAGCCGGCGGCAGATCTTCGCGACAATTGGGGCTTCGGTGTCGCTGAGCTGGGCATGGTGCCCGCTCGATGCCGCCCGCTCCATGAAGAGCTGCACGGCGGGCGAAGCCAGCGCTTGAACGGCAGATGGCGTTTCGTCAGGCGGACTGTCGAGAGGCATCAGCAAATGCACATACTCGCCCTCAACGCGCAACGCCTCACGACTGGTCGCCAACAAGTGCACCGACGGCGCTGCGTGAAGGAGGCGTGCGCAGAGCGGCGCGGCCGTCTCGATCACATGCTCGCAATTGTCGAGAACGACGAGAATCCGCTTGTCAGCCAGGAAGGCGCGTATGTACGGCTCGTGATCCGGGCCCTGGACAAAGCAGCCGAGTGCCGAGGCGACGGCACTGGGAACGTCTGCCGGGTTGGTGAGCGAACCGAGGTCGACAAAGCAAACCGCATCGTCGCCGAATTCCTGGCGCAGCGCATTGGCGACTGCCACGGCGACGGTCGTCTTGCCTATTCCACCTGGTCCGACCACACTGACGAAGCGCCGCGACAAGAGCAGCGAGGACAGTGCGGTGACGGTCTCGGTGCGGCCGACCAGCAGCTGCAAGGGTGTCGGGAAATTCGGGGGCCGCGCGGGGCTTGCAGGAGCGGCAATCGGGGCAGTGTCGCCCGAGCCGGGGCGCCGGACCGGTGCAACGAAGGTGTAGCCCCGGCCGGGAACATTGACGATGTATCGGACGCCATCCTTGCCGTCCCCCAGCACTTTGCGAAGGGCGGCGATGTGCACGCGAAGATTGGCTTCCTCGACGAAGACGCCCGGCCAAACGAGATCGATCAGTTCTCGCCCGCTCACGACCTCACCCGGCCGGCCGGTCAACGCAATCAGAACGTCGAGAGCGCGGCCGCCGATGGCGACAGGTTTGCCATCCCGGACGAGCACCCGCGCTGCCCCGATCAAGCGAAAGGAGCCGAAAGACAAGATTTCACCGGTCTCCAATTCGTCGCCACTTGTGATGACAGCCGACCCGGCTCCTGGCAACCTCATGCTCGAAGATCCGGGCGGCCTTGTTTGCATCTTTTTACGACCTTTAACTCGTCAAGGCCGGCCCTCCGGGGTCATGTTGAGCGGCGTCCGAAGGAAGTAGCGAACCAGAGCCACCAACGCATCCTGGTGCCGCGCCGCGCGACGCGAAGAAACGACAATTCTCTCGGTGGCAGCAGATGGAATGCATTGCGCTAGTCCTTGTTGATGAGGTCTGGGACCAATGTCCGTTCAAGGCTGAAAGGCGCGGTCGGAGGTAAGGGATTTTGCTCCGCAAATCTGTATTGGACCAATCCTGGCTCTGGCAGGTCCACTTTCTGATCGTAGCTTTGGAAAGCTCCTATGGCAGTTGGGAGTAGACCGCCCGCTCAAACTCGCCGTAGCGCTTCATGCAACGCGGTTCCACGAAGGGCCGTGACTGGGTCATGACGACGGCAGCGACGTTTTTCTTCGGGTCGAACCAATAGTGCCAATTGAGCACACCGGCCCAGCTCTGCGAACCTGCAGAGCGCATTCCGACGATGTCGGCCTCGTTGCGCTTGGAGAAGCGAACGCCGTTTCGGTCACCCACCATGCCGACAACGAAGGGCAAATCTCCTTCGGCCACGCTCCAGTCGAGAATGTCCTGCAACTCCGACATCGATGACCCCGCTCCAAGCCCCCCTCGACAGCTATCGGGCAGAATGTCGTTCCACGCGCTGCCGCGGAGAGAGCGCAAGGATAAAGCAAGCGTGTCCGAGCCTCCATTCTGGCTTGGTACAGATCCGTATCCGATCGGCGGGTTGGACTACTACTTAGGTCTATCCAGAATAGCCTTGAGGCTGGTTATTGGAGCAGGTGCCGAGCGCAGCAGTTCGGCCATCCTGACCAGATCCGCCAGGGATTGCGCGCCCATCCTTCTCATGACTTGAGCCCGATAAATCTTAACCGTGGATTCCACCACGCCAATCCTTCCGGCAACCTGCTTGTTCATCAATCCAGCCGTCACGAGATCCATCACCTCGCGTTCGCGCTCGCTTAGCGACTGAAACCGGGTGAAAGTCTCGATCGCCTGCCGATTGCTATCGAGGCGCATGCCGTCCAGCTCGATGGCTCTTGTGACGGCATCCAGCATTTCCTGTTCGCGAAACGGCTTCGTCAGAAAGTCGACGGCACCTGCCTTCATAGCTCTCACCGCCATCGGAACGTCGGCGTGGCCGGTCATGAATATGATTGGAATACGGACGCCGGCTGCGACAAGGCGGGCCTGAAAGTCGAGACCGCTGATGCCGGGCATACGAATGTCCAGCACGAAGCAGCTCGCAAGGTCGGGCAATTCCATGTTCAACAGCTCGGTCGGAGACGAGAACGCCTCGCTCTGCAAACCGACGGATTCCAACAAATCGACCAGCCCTTCGCGCATCGAAACATCGTCTTCGACGATGAAGACGAACGCATTTTGGGTAGTCCGAGCATAAATGGGGGCAGCCACCGGACGAGCGTATGACTGCGTCGGTCGCAGCACCAGGCGTTCATATTTTCGGATCATCAGATCACTTGTCATCACTATTCCCCTTGGAATGAGGCCAAACAGCCAGGGCGACCGCCGCAAGCAGTGCTGAAGCATCGAAGGGCTTTCGAAAGAACCCATGATGACTTTCAGCAGCCGCGCGCCTTTGGTCTGCGGCTTCATGGCGCGCCGTAATGAAAATGACGGGCAAGTCGGGGCGCACACTTCGCGCTCGCCGGCGAAGCTCGAAGCCGTCGACAACTGGCATGCCGATATCGGCAATCAGGCAATCTATCTTACGCAACACGTCGCGCTCGAGGAGCGACTGAGGAGATGAGAACAGACGAACCGAGTGCCCCGCCGACTCCAGGAGGTCCTCGATCGACTCGAGGACCCGAACGTCGTCATCGACAACCGCGATCATTGATTTCCGTGCAGCTTTCATTTCGAAGATGTTCCCGCGCGCCGAGAATGGGTTACTGGTACTTGCAGCCTTTCGGCGATCCTCACGAGATCGGCCAGCGATGCTGCCTGCATCTTGTGCATGATCTTGCTGCGGTGGATTTGCAGCGTCACCTCACTGATCCCAAGTTCCGCAGCCGCCTGCTTGTTGAGCAGACCGCTGACGACCAGCGGCAGAACCTGGCGTTCGCGAGAGGTCAGGGAGGAAAGGCGGCGCTGTAGCGTCACAAGCTCGGACCGCTCCAGGCGGACGCAGCAATCCCGATCGATCGCCGTGTGTATGGACTTCATCAACTCGGTTTCGCTGAACGGTTTGGTGAGGAAGTCCACGGCGCCGCGCTGGATGGCGCGTACAGAAGATGGAATGTCGCCGTGTCCGGTGATGAAGACGATAGGCGGATGTTGCTCGTGGTCGGTCTGTTTCTGGAATTCCAGCCCGTTGATGTCCGGGAGTTCGACATCGAGGATCAGGCAACCGGGCAGGTCCGGCCGGGGAAAAGCTAGATAGTCGGCAATCGAGTTGAAGGCGACGGAAGCCAAGCCTCTTGCCGCCAGAAGCTCGCACAGCGCCTCGCATATACGCTGGTCGTCGTCTACGATGAAAACGATACAGTCGTCCTGGGTCATGCCGAGTCGCCCGATTGGATCGGCAGCGTAAACGAGAACACCGTTCCCCTCGGCTCGATGCTCTCTGCCCAAAGCCGGCCGTCGTGTGATTCCAGTATCGAGCGACAGATCGCCAGGCCCATACCCATCCCCCCCTCCTTCGTCGTGAAGAACGGTTCGAAAATTCGTTCTGGTTCGGCAATTCCGTCGCCGTTGTCGCGGACGTCGACCAGGATCGCATTCTCTCCATAGCGGCGTGATCCAAACTTCAGTGATTTCGACACGTCGATTGTCGACTTCATTGCGTCGATCCCGTTGCGGACCAGATTGACCAGCACCTGCTGCATCTGCACGCGGTCCGCGAGCACTGGCGGCAGGGCCGCATCGAGATCCGTCTCAACGAAGATGCCCTGCGAGATTATTTCATCGAACATCAGCTGACGCACCTCGCCGATCACCTCGTTGAGATTGATTGAAGTTCTGGACGAAGCGGTCTGTTTGAAGAGTGCTCGTATTCGGCCGACGACCTCGGCCGCTGCCATGGAATCGCGAACTATTCGCTCCGCGGTAATGCGTGCCCGCTGCAGGTTTGGAGGATCCGCCGACAGCCAGCGTTGGCAGGCATGACTGTTGGTGATGACAGCCGCCAAGGGCTGATTGACCTCATGCGCGATCGATGCCGACAGCTCGGCGAGGCTCGCAAGCTGCGAAGCGCGCGAAAGCTTGTCCTGCGTCGCACGAACGACGTCATGTGCTCTCATCTCGTCATCGATGTCGATGATGACGCCATACCATTTCACGATGCGGCCATTGTCGTCCCGTAGCGGCAGGGCGCGATTATCAACCCAGCGATAGACGCCATCGCCCCGGCGGTTGCGGTACCGCATGGCGAAAGGCTCCCCGGTCTTCAACGAGTGCATCAGGTTTCCCTTTACAGCCTCCAAGTCATCGGCATGCATAAGGCGTCCAAGTGCCCCGTCCAGCTTGGAACCCTCCTTGGGCTGACTGTGGTCGATCTTGCGGCCGTAGTAGGTTTCCAACTGCTTGTTGATGTAGGCTGGTTCACCTTCGGGAGTGACGGACCAGACGAGTGTCGGTATGGTGTCGACAAGCTGCTGGAGTTCATACTGTCTGGCTCGCAATGCCTCTTCGACCCGCTTGCGATCGTCGATGTCGGTGTTGCTTCCGAACCAATGGATCACAGTGCCGGAGGCATCGCGCACTGGTTCGCCTTGGAAAAGGAACCAGCGGTACTGGCCATCGAAGCGGCGCAGCCGTGCCTCGATCTCGCCCGGCGCACCAGATGCCAGCAGAGATCGCCAGTATTCGACAAGCCGGTCTCGATCGTCCGAATGTATGACGGCAGTCCAATTCCAGTCGGTTGCCTGCTCCTGCGATAGCCCCGTGTATTCGAGCCATCTCCGGTTCAGGAATTCGGTGGACCCGTCTGGGCGGGCGGACCAGACCAGTGTCGGAAGAGCGTCGATCAGCCGCTGGAGCTGAAACTCTTTGGCCTCCAAAGCCTGTTCCACTCTCTTCAAGTCATCGATGTCGGTGAACAGGCCGTACCAGCGTACGACTTTGCCATCTTCGTCGAAGATTGGGTCGACGCGCGCATGGAACCAGCGGTATACGCCATCGTATCGCCGCATGCGGTACGCGCGGTCCATTGGCTCGCCGGTTTGAATGCTACGAACCCGTGCTGCCGCTACGCTGTCGCGTTCGTCGGGATGAATGATGCTGAGAAAGCCCAGCCCACTCAGCTCGAAGAGATCCAGTCCAAGATAGTCCCTTTGCGTCTTGTTGGCGTAGTCTTGATTGCCTTCGGGGTCAGCGGTTGCGATCAGCCCCGGGATGTTGTCGAGTATTGACCGGACACTGTGCTCGCTCGCGCGCAGGGCTTCCTCCGCGACCTTCTGGTCATCGATATCGAGCAGGATTCCATACCACTCGATGAACTTGCCGTTCCAATCGTGCCTGGGGCAAGCCGCGACACGGAACCAGCGATAGGTGCCATCGTGGCGACGAAGCCGGTATGCGCCATGAAATTCTTGGCCATTCTCCAGGCATTGCGACATGAGGCCTGCAGTTCGGTCGAAGTCCTCCGGATGAATAACCTGCCGGCAATGGAGATTGCTGGTGTCGACGGTGCCGAGATAATCCCGAAGGCTCGTGTTCACCTTGGTCAACCGGCCTTCCGTGTCGGCGATCCATGCCAGTCCGGGAATGCTCTCCAAGAACTCACGCGCGTCATACCCAGCGCGATCCAACGCACCCTGCCTTTGCAGCCCTTGAATGAAAAAACCGGTCAAGATCGCAGTTGCGGCGAGGAGGGCCAAACGCACATAAACATTCGGTCCGGCGGTCGCTGCCAGTTCGCTGGACAGCCAGAACACCAACAAGCCGGCGCCGGAAATGGCTATTGTCGAGCCATACTTCCGCAGCGGCGGCATTGCTTTCATTTTTGGACACCTCCCGACGCGGCTACTGCTGCCGCGCCAAGCGGCATCAGGGCCTCGCCCCCGCGAGAAGACAACACAATCGGTCCCCCGAGATGTCGGACTTCTACCACACTATATCAGAACAGAATGCCGCCCAGGCATAATGGAAAGATGTGATAGACAGCCGTTCGCCCGCCGCTGCCGTAGCACCGTGAACTGGGCGGACAGCACCAGGTGACGCTCAAATACGTGGATCCCCGGCGCACCGGCCGAACTGACACCGATCTGCATCCCTCGGGACCGACAGACCCGGACTGGACACCCAGCATCCACCGATGGGCACACTCTGCGACCCCAGGGGTGATAACCGCAAGGAAGGGCCAGTAGCCGCAAAGCAGACAAAGCCGTTCCACAAACCAGCCGGTATTGCTGCTGTCGAACGTGATGGAAGGCGGTTCAATTGAAGACGGCCCGAGAGTGGCAAGCAGATGAATGTCGGGCAGATGAATGTCGGGCAGATGAACGTCGTATCCGTCCGGTTGGGGATAGGCCGCTGGCGGCAGCGAACCTGTTGGAGTCGGTCACGATGTGACCGTCTGCGACGGACGGCTTCCAAGGTCGAAGCCACCGATTTTCTGGGGTAGCGGTTGCGGGCGAAATATGACGAGGAGACTACAAATGGGCTGTAATCGAGCGCTGTTGCGGATTTCATCCATTGGCGCCGGTGTTTTCATGTCGATCTGTCTCGCCGGTACCGTAGCGACCGCCACAGCCAAAGACCTGGACACCGTGGCTACCGTCGTTGCCGACCAAGTGCGAAGCCAAGGTTTCCCTTGCAAAAATCCGACTTCTGCGGATCGCCTCGAGGCCGAGTCCGTCCCAAATCAGACCGTCTACCTGCTCAAGTGCGAGGGCATGACCTGCCGGGTACTCTTGATTCCAGATCAGGCAGCTGAAGTGGCCAAAGTTGACTGAAGCCCAATGCGGGCTCCAGCGAGGAGACACTTCCAAAATCGAAATGGTCGATCTTTCTCGAAAGAAACTGCGTCGTCCCGCAAATGACCGCCGCAGTCTTGCAAACAAAAGCACAACCCGGACGCAACCAGTACCGGCTTAAGTAAATCGGCTCGATCGGAAGTTCATCAGCGAGGCTAGCGCATCCGATCGGCCATACGCCGGATAGACGGTTCCGCACGAGGAACACGCCACGGCGCCAGGACCAAGGCCTCGCACGGATCGCGACCATGTCAACTTTCAACATCCTCCGCAGGCACCGCGCCGTGCTGCTTTTCTCCGCCGTCTTCGTAGCGCCGCTCGCCGCTGGGGTCGCTCTGAACGCGAGTTTGGCCAATACGCAAGCGGGTTCGTCCCCGGTTGCCTCCGCCATTGGCGCTTCGGCCACCTCCTATGCTCCGATCGTTGCGGCCGACAAGCCGGCGGTGGTGACGATCACGTCGATCATGAAAACTTCATCGGCGCCCGATGATCAAACTCAGCCCTCAGACAGCGGTCCGTCGTCCAATGAGAGGTTGCCGCAATTCTTCGGCAATCGGGGAATCCCGGCGCCCAAGGCACCACCGCAAGGAGCGACGCAACTGGCAGAGGCCCTTGGTTCCGGCTTCATCATCAGCTCAGACGGCACCATCGTCACCAACAACCATGTCATCGACGGAGCTTCGGATATCATGGTGACGCTTGACAATGGAACCGAGCTGCCGGCGACCCTTGTCGGCCACGACGCAAAGTCGGACCTTGCGGTCCTGAAAGTAACGGCTGGGAAGCCCCTTCCCACTGTTGCCTGGGGCAATTCCGACGGACTCAGGGCAGGCGACCCGATTCTAGCGATTGGCAATCCGTTCGGCATCGGAACGACAGTCACTGCGGGAATCGTTTCCGCCCGCGGACGCGACCTCAACGGTGGTCCCTACGACGATTTCCTTCAGATCGACGCGCCGATCAACCACGGCAATTCGGGTGGGCCTCTTGTCGACACCAACGGCGCTGTCGTGGGTATCAACACCGCGATCTACTCGCCCAATGGCGGCAGCGTCGGCGTCGGATTTGCGATCCCTTCCAATGAGGCCAAACAGATCGTCGCCAAGCTGGTGAAGAACGGTTCGATCGAACATGGGCTGCTCGGCATCGAGATGCAGCCGGTTACAACGGACCTCGCCAACGCCCTGGGTCTGCCGACGCCTGAAGGTGCTTTGGTCGCTCATGTCGGCGATGGATCTCCCGCCGCTCATGCGGGCATCGAGACCGGCGACGTCATCACCGGATTCGCCGGTCAAACCATCAAGGAGCCCAAGACCCTGTCTCGAGCCGTGGCGGATCTCTTGCCGGGAAAAAGGGAGGCGATGTCCGTTTGGCGCAATGGGAAGACAGTTGCGTTGTCGGTGGTCGTCGGCGGCAATGACGACAGC
Organism: Mesorhizobium kowhaii; assembly: GCF_042431665.1. Lineage (NCBI taxonomy): Bacteria > Pseudomonadati > Pseudomonadota > Alphaproteobacteria > Hyphomicrobiales > Phyllobacteriaceae > Mesorhizobium > Mesorhizobium kowhaii. Next base: position 66,375 of record NZ_JBHLYT010000013.1, on the reverse strand, counting down.
GTCAAACAGGTGGCCGCAATCAACTCTTCCCAGCCGGTGCATTCCAGTTTTCCAACACTCGGTCTGGCGCTTGGTGACCTCGATCAAACCGTCCGCCAGGCCCTGAATGTGCCTTCGCAGGTGCGTGGTGCCGTGGTCGAGGGAATCGATCCGGACGAGCCTGCAGCCACCTCTGGCATCGAATTGGGCGACATCATCGTCTCGGTCAATCGCGTGCCGGTACAGACTGCTAAGGAGACGAGCCAGGCCATTAGCGGCGCAACAAAATCCAGCAAGAAGTCAGTGCTGCTGCTGATCAAGCGTGGTGAACAGCAGATCTTCATCGCTGTGCCATACGGCAATGGTTGACATGAAACATGCGGATGCCAACACCGCCGGGACGGGACCGTCAGATTGACGCGAAAACGATTTCAGTCTCCTGGAGGGGGCGAAATTGCAGGTCGCCGAGCTGGCGCCCCCCTTGGCGAGAGCGATGAAGCGGAAATAGCGGAACGGGTACAGAAAGCGCGCCCGCCAATTGCGCCAGAAACCAGATCTCCGATCAACGGCAGGGTTGGTGAGAACCAGCACGAAGTCTCGATCGAAGAGTGCTGGCTTCACAGGGGACGAGTTCCACGAACTGCGAAATTCCCAGCCAACCGGGTCCCAGCCAAACCGGGCCGTCCAGGGTCTATCCGAGGCTCCGCTGGAAAGCACTCGGCGTCAGGCCGGTCGCCTTGCGAAAAGCGGCCGTGAATGAGCTGGTTTCGCTATATCCGACAGTCAATCCTATGTCCGTCACCGAATGAGCGCGCGTCGCAAGGAGACCTTTGGCATGCTCGATTCGACGGCTGGTAAGGTACCGATGCGGAGGCATCCCAAAAGACACCTTGAAGGCGCGGCAAAAATAGCATGGGCTCAACCTGGCAAGCTGCGCGAGAGTGGCGAGCGGTACCGGTTCGCCCAAATGCGCCTCGATATGCGCCGTGACTATCCGCTGCTGCCAAGCCGCAAGCCCGCCTCGAAGCTGAGGTTCGGCTCTCGGCGTCCCCTCGTGGAAACGGATCAGCTCATGAGCCAGGACGATGCCCAGTGCTTCCAGGTAGCACCGATTCTCTGGGGTTGGACTTTCGAGCGACCTCATCAGTTTGAGGGCCGTGCCCAAAAGCGTTGCGTCCTCAAAGAAAAGCTTCGCCGCGAACGTCACATCTGTCACGCCGGCGTTGAACGGAACTTGCAGCTTGGCAGGATCAAGATAGACAAACATGAGACGCGCAAACGTCCGCGGCGCATGCCATTCAAGATATTCGCTACCGGCGGGCACCAAGGTAAGCCGGCGACCAAAATCCCGCAGTTTCGATCGGGGCAAACCTTCGACGAAGGTATCACCGTCTCGCCGCGTGCCCTGCTCGTAGACCACCAGCAAGTGCATGGGCGCGCGAAACCGGAATTCGAATTTGTCATGGCCGGCGGCTTGGACCACCTCGGCAACTATCCCATCCGAAATCGCCGTGCGACTACTCACGGCGTCGGCTGAAGATATCTCGACACGGTAATCGGCCCCATCGGCGCTCCGGCGCCGGAACTGCGCATGCGCCACGGAGTTGGTACGTTGTGCCTTTCCGCCGTTGAACGGAGCACGCCAATCCGCCGACAGGAATGGTCCCATTTGCTCCGGTCGCCGAGCATTGGCCGCGAAGGCAGCAATCGCGAGTGTATCGATGTCACTGGAGGCAGGATTCATCAACATGGCTTGGCGCACATCCTTTGGGTTATCCCATCTGATGTCAGCGTAAGGCGCCGGCGATGATTTATCCCATCCTACATCCGTCGGCGGTAATAGAGTATTGGTTTGAACTACTCATACTTTGGTTTGTGATTGGGCGTCGCGATCGATAGTAATGGTGTTTGTGCCGCGCCGACCAATTGGCCGGTTCTTCAATTGCGGCCGATCCCAAGTGATTGGTCGATTTGGTGCTACTGGACGTCACGTCTTGATGACCTTGAACGAGGGTCCCTGCATGGCCTGGACTTTTTGAGGTTCCACGCGAAATCCGCAAGCTGGATGCAAAGCCGGCAAGAACGACGAAGCACCGGCGGCAAAAAGCACTAGGTTGTAGGTCGGCGCTGCGATCGGTGGTTTCGATCCCATTTCCGTCCACCATCGTGGCAGCGCTCCAACTCGTGCCAGATTGATCCTGCGAGCCTCTCCTCCCTCGCCCGCTGATCGATTGTGAAGGCGCTCTTCCCCCCGGGAGCGTTTCTCACCGCTCGAGTTCTTGGGCCGATGACATGCTGTCATCGGCCCATTTTTCCTCCCGCCTCCCTAGCAGAACCGATTCACGGTCGATCGCCGAAGCGTTGCCGGCGTCGGCACCTTCGGCGATGCGACTAGCTTGCGGCGCGATGTATCGCGCGATTTCGGAGACAAGTATCCGACGTCGCCATTGGCGCTCGACCGCCTCATCGCGATGTCCTGGACAGGAAGGAATGGACAGCGCTGTCGGCAGTTCGCCAAGCTCTGTCACAGGTGGGACCAACTCAAGTCGACGGCGCGGTCAAGGCAGCCTCAACCGCAATCACCGCGTCGCATGACGCCTTCGCATCAAAACCCGTTCATGCCCGAAAAGAGGCCGGAATCGGTCGAGGGATACTCGTCCCCGTCGTTCTGCGATACGGGCTTCTTGGCCGATCTGGTTGTCGGTACTTGAACGTGCCTCGGCAACAATGAGTGGTTGCTGTTCGTTTTTCGTTCGACATGATCGAACTTCGCCTGCGTGTGTCCCGGAGGCGAACCTGCTGCTGCGGCCCAAGCGGTCGACAGGAGGACTGCCGCGAATGCAGCCGCGATTGAGAGAGAGCTCATGTGTTTTCACCTGTTGTTCTGTTGCGCAGCCGGCGAAACCCGAATTGGCGACAGAATTGTCGCTCATGCCGGTGATGTTTATATAGGTTTCGAAACACGTCTCGAGGCACTATACGAAACACATCCAGCGTGGCTGTAATTGTTTATCTTCATAGCCTTGGAGTATAATTCGGCCAACAAGAAGTGATGCGGAGCATAAGACCAGGGCGTTCCTCGTTGTCGACTCTCACCGATTGGTCCGAGGTCCTCGCATGGCGGCCTCGCCTCTGGCCGCGAAGGACCCTGGTCACGTTCATACACAACGCGGCGCGCGATCAGTCGAAGATCGGCTTTCCGATCGCGTTCGAAAAGACGTTGCCGAGATAGAAGTGGAGCTGTGCACGCACGCCGATGTCGCGGCCCGAGCTCTCATTGATCGGAATGATCGCCTCCACCCCGAGTTGGGCGTACTCGCCCACCCAGATGACGCCAGGATTGATCGTGCCCGCAGTCTCTCCAGCCGACGGCCCGTTCAGCGGCGTCTGCATCGCAAATTCCACCAGCGGCACCAAACCCTCGGCGAAGCGATGAGCATTCCCCTTGCCTGCGGAACGCGAATTGGTGAGCAGGCTGTATTCCAGGGCAAAGCCCCATTGCAGGATGTCTGGGTTGTCGACCGAGGTGGTGCCGGTCACGGTGGTGGATTCGGTTGGCAGTGCGACTCCGAGGCTCGCGGTGACATTGACCGGGCGCAGCCACGCCATTGAACCCGACAGATCGCCGAAGCCCTTGCCCACGTAAACGGTCGGCGTCAGCGTGGAGAACGAGTTGGCACCGATGTCGGACGATCCGGTGCCACCCAGCGCCAGCGTGCCGCCTGTCGAGAGCACGAACTCATGCTTGGCACTGGAATAGAGTTCGTACTGTGTGCCGAGCACCAGATTGTCGAAGCCCGCCCGTGTGCTCCCCTGATCGATCATGCGGTAGTTCGCGGTGAACGAGAGCGACCAATCCGGGGTGATGAGCTTGCTGTAGGAGAAAGGAAAGTCGACCTCGCGCGAGGCGGTGTCAGGCAACTGCGTCAATTGGGGAAAATTGACGAAGTCGGCCGGGGTGGGAACGACGGTCGCCAGAGTCGAGGGAAAGAAGCGGTCCCCAACGTAGGACGCCGACGCTTCCGAACTTGCAACGAGAGATAATAAGAAGCTGGGCACCGTCAGGTGCCAGGCCCGGTTAGCCATCCCACTCTCCTACCGAAAAATTCATCCTTCAGGCCGGGCGCTCACAATCGAAGGCGACGGTGATCCAGGATTCGGCCTCGATCACCTCGATGCGCCCGATGCCGAGCGCTTCGTCGTCCATGGGTTTCGCTTACATCCACTGGCTGCAGGAATTGGGGACGATCATCCCCTTGGCCCTTCACGCATCGGACCTTCCGCCAGGGGCGCGGATGAGACAGGGGCGGTTCAGTCTGGGCATCGTCTTTCTCTACAAACCAAAGCAAGGCGATCAACGCATCCGAATAGATGGCGAGGCAAATCAAAAACGATCTGGTACCGGCGTCCGTGGTCCAGCCCGCGAGCACGGCGAAAAGACAGGGCGGTACCATCACGGCGAAGAGTTCGAACCAGCGCGACTTGCCGAGACGCTCGCGCCATGACAACGCGTCGATGATCGGCGAGTCGAGTGGGCCTGTGCCGGCAGGAACTGGGGAGCCAGGCATCGAACCATGCCGACCGCAACCCAGGGGTAGAAAGCACCCGAGCCGGACAGCGCCCACTGCGATGCCCTGCTCTGTGAGGGCCAGGCCGGTCGCCCGCAGCACGCCCCAACCTCCGGCAGGGGACTTGTAGGGCCGCATCAACTTCCTGGGCGCCATGCATTGAAACCCTCGTGATCGAGCGTCGAGTGTTGCGCTCGAGCAAAGAAACATCTTTCGCAAACGCCGCCCTAGTTCGAGTTTCGCCCGTTGCGTCCCTTTGGCTTCTTCAATTGGCTTCCATGCAAAGCCGACGTGTCGAGCGCTGATCGCCGCGCGGCCCTAACAGTTTCGCCGTTCTTGCCAGGAATGTCCGCCTGATACCTACTCGAGAAGACGCCATAAGTAACGGTTTCACCAATTAGCTTACGCAGCCATACCAATGGATGATTCAAGCCAATGGCAAAACCTATGCATGCTTCCAGGGAGAGAAGGAGCAACGAATGAAATGTCTAAGCTGCGCGCGTGAGGTGAAACTACCTCACCAGTACTACTTTTGCTCTCTGGAATGTTTCGACGAGACAACCCGCAACACCAAATGGAGGATGTTGAGCGATGGACTTCCGCCTACTGGTTTTCCTGCTGGTGGCCAGCCCCGCACTGGCTCAGGACCACACTTCCCACGTCCCCGCTGGCCCTCCCGAGGGCAACTACGGCCAGCGACACGAGAAGTGGCACAGCATCTACATGGGGATGCATAACACGCTGGGTGGCTCATGCTGCAACGGCGGCGACTGTCGGCCAACGGTCGCCAAGTTCGAGGGGGGAAAGTGGTGGGGCAAACTCAATGGAGTATGGACGCCGATCGAGCCGCCCAAAAGGGTCCCTGAACACCCCTACTCTTGGAACGAAACAGCCCACATTTGCGCGGCTGGGAACACCGTCTACTGCTTCATACCCCCTGACAACGGGACCTGAACCTCCCGCCTAAAGCGCGTCGCGTTCGAAACGGATTCATGCGACGCGCTCTAAGTCTTTGTTTCCATGCATGTCGTTGCCTCAAAACCGGGGCCACTTTTGAGCGACATGCATTAGCCGGCTGGGTGCGTCGTTTCGGAGAAGAGTTCGCCTTGCTCGGGTTCCACAGGCAGTGTTCTTGCGCCTCGCAAGCCACCCAGGAATTTGCCGAGCCGCTCAAGATACAGGTAGACCACCGGCGTCGTGTAGAGCGTGAGAATTTGCGACAGCACCAAGCCACCCACGATCGTGTAGCCGAGCGGCTGGCGGATTTCCGATCCGGCGCCGGAGCCCAGCATCATCGGCACGCCGCCCAGCATGGCCGCCATGGTGGTCATTAGGATCGGCCTGAAACGTATCGTGCAGGCGCGGTAGATCGCCTCTTTTGGACTGAGACCTTCGTTCCGCTCGACCTGGAGCGCAAAGTCGACAAGCATGATGCCGTTCTTCTTGACGATGCCGATCAGCAGGATAACGCCGATCATGGCGATGACGCTGAAGTCCATATGGACCGCCATCAGCAACAACAAGGCACCGATGGCGGCCGAAGGCAGCGTCGACAGAATGGTAATCGGATGGATTATGCTTTCGTAGAGCACCCCGAGGATGATGTAGATCACAACCAGCGCCACTCCGATCAGTATTGGTGTGCCTGAGAGCGCCGACTGAAAGGCCTGCGCATTACCCTGGAAGCTGGTTGCAAGCGAAGCGGGCGTTCCGGCATCGCGTTCGAACTGCTGGATAGCGGCAACCGCATCTCCGAGCGCCGCGCCGGGTTTCAGGTTGAAGGAGATCGTGACCGCCGGGAACATGCTTTGATGGTTGATCACGATCGGCGCGGCCTTGGTCACGCTGGTCACCAGGGCGCTCAACGGCACCTGCTGCCCCGTCGAAGACTTCAGATAGATATCCTTGAGCCCTTCTGGACCGTACTGGAATTCCGTGCTGACCTCGAGAACGACGTGATACTGGTTGAGCTGGGTAAACATCGTGGAGACGATGCGCTGGCCGAAGGCATCATCGAGCGTGTTGTCGATGGTCGATGGAAGGATACCGAAACTCGACGCGACTTCGCGATTGACGGTCACATCGAGTAGTGGTCCTGCATTCTCCTGGTCGGTGGCGACGTCGACGATTCCCGGCAAGCCTTTAAGCTTGTCGAGGAAGATCGGCGCCCAATGGTTGAGCTCGTTGGAATCGGCATCGACCAGAGTGTATTGATATTGCGTCTTCGAAACGCGACCGCCGATAGTGATGTCCTGCGCCGCTTGCATGTAGAGCGTTATGCCTTGGGTCTTGGCGAGTTGGGATGATAGCCGGCTGATCACCTGATCGGCGCTGACGTCACGTTGGTTGTTGGGCTTAAGGGCGATGTACATCGTCCCTCGATTGAGCGTGCTCCCGCCACTCGCTCCTATCGAGGCTGCGACCGATGCTACGGCCGGATCCTTCAGCACAGTGTCGATTATCGCCTGCTGGCGCTCGGCCATCGCCGGGAACGAGATGTCCTGATCGGCCTCGGTGAGGCCGATAATCAAGCCGGTGTCTTGTTGCGGGAAAAAACCCTTCGGGATGACAAGGTAGAGATAGCCAGTGATGGCAATCGTTCCCAGCATGACGAGCAGCGTAACGAAACTGTGCCGCAGGACGACCCGTAAGCCCCGTTCATACACTCCAAGCAGCGCGTCGAAGCCGCTTTCGCAAATATCATAGAGCCGCCCGTGCCTGATGTCGGCCTCATGCCTGAGTAGATGCGCGCACATCATTGGCGTCAGCGTCAGCGAGATCACCAGCGACAGGATCAGTGAAACGCTCACCGTCACGGCGAACTCCTGGAAGAGTTCGCCGACATAGCCCCCCATCAGAAATAGAGGAATGAACACCGCGATGAGCGACAGCGTAATCGAAACGATGGTGAAGCCGATTTCGCCCGAGCCCTTTAGCGCAGCCTGCATCGGGGTGAGGCCGTCTTCGACGTGGCGGACGATGTTCTCGATCACCACGACTGCATCGTCGACGACGAAGCCGACCGCGATCGACAAGGCCATGAGCGACAGATTGTCGAGACTGTAGCCAAACGCATAGAGCACGGCAAAGGTGCCGACCAGCGAAAGGGGCACGGTTACTGCGGGAATAACTGTTGCCCAGAAATTGCGCAGGAACAGGAATATCACCATCACCACCAGGGCGATGGTCAGCATCAAGGTGAACTGCACGTCCTCGACCGAGGCACGGATGGTTTGTGTGCGGTCCGAAACGACCGATACCTTGATACCGGGCGGTATCGAGGCTTGTAGTTGGGGCAACAGGGCCTGGATGCGGCCAACCGTCTCGATCACATTGGCACCGGGCAGACGCCGGATAGCCAGCAAGATGGCGGGCTTCTTGCCGAACCAGGCGGCCACAAACTGGTTCTCCGGCCCGTCGATCGCGGTGCCGATGTCGCGGATGCGCACAGGCGAGCCATTGCGATAGGCAACGACAATATCATTGTAGGCGTCAGGCTTGAGCAGCTGGTCGTTGGTGTTGAGCGTGAAGGTTTGACGCGGGCCGTTGAGCGTGCCCTTCGCAATATCGACATTGGCCTCGCCGAGCACGTTGCGAACATCTTCAAGCCCAATGCCGCGAGCCGCGGCCGCCTGTGGATTGATCTGCACACGGATCGCCGGCTTCTGCTGGCCACCGATGCCTACAAGACCCACGCCGGAGATTTGCGAGATCTTCGGCAGCAGGATGTTTTCCGCATAGGCATCGACCGTCGTCAGCGGCAAGGTATCGGATGTCAGTGCGAGCACCAGGATCGGCGTATCCGCCGGATTAACCTTACGGATGGTTGGCGGATAGGGGATGCCCTGCGGCAGGAAGGGGCTGGCGGCATTGATCGCCGACAGCACGTCAACCGCCGCGCTGTCGACGTTGCGGCTGAGGTCGAACTGAATGGTGAGCTGTGTGCTGCCAAGCGCGCTGGTCGAAGTCAGCTGGGTCACGCCGGGGAGTTGGCTTATCTGTTGCTCAAGCGGGGTGGCCACCGACGACGCCATGGTTTCGGGATCGGCGCCGGGCAACTGCGCTGATACCTGAAGCGTAGGAAAGTTGACGTTCGGCAGCGATGCGACTGGTAGAAGCTGGTAGGTGGTGAGCCCACACAGCAGCAGACCCACCATCAGCAGGCTTGTCGCGATCGGCCGGTGAATGAAAGGGGCCGAGACGTTCACGGGATCGCTTGCTGCACTGCGCTTTGCAGGGCGGCTTCATCAGCGGCTTTGCCCACCAGCACCTGAACGCGGCTGCCCTGCACGAGCCTGTACTGTCCGTCGACCACGACAGTTTCGTTCGCCTTAAGACCCGAATCGATGAGGGCTTGTCCCCCGCTCAACTGCGCAACAGTGACAGGCCGCATCTGCGCGGTTCCATCAGGTGCGATCACATAAACATAGGAGCCGTTCGGACCTTGCTGCACCGCCGACCCGGCGATCGTCAGCCCCCCAGTGCGGGTATCAAGAAGCAAACGCGCATTCACGAGCGCTCCGGGCCAGAGTTGGTTCCGGGCGTTCGGAAACGTGGCCCGGAGGCGGACCGTACCTGTCGTCTGGACGATCTGGTTGTCGACAAGCAGGAGTTTGCCTTCGTCGAGCTTGGTCTTGTCGTCCTGGCTGTACGCAAAGACCGTAAGCGGCCCCTTGGCCATCTGCCGCTGGATTTGCGGGAGCGTGTCCTCGGGCAGCGTAAAGATCAACGAGATCGGTTGGACCTGCGCAACGTCGACCAGACCAAAAGTATCGGTCGGATGAATGATGTTGCCTTCGTCGATCTGCCGGATACCCGTTACACCGTCGATTGGCGAGGTCAGGCGGGAGTAGCTCAGATTGATCTGAGCGGCTTGTAACAGAGCCTCGTCTGCCTTGATTGTCGCCTGGAGCTGGATGACCTGAGCCTTCTGAGTGGCCACCAGCTGGGACGTGGCAAAGCCTTTCGCCAGCAGGGGCGTGTAGCGGTCCAGATTTGCCTGCGCGTTGACGAGTTGCGCCTGGTCGCGATCGCGGGTCGCGATAATCTGATCGATTTCTGCCTGATAGGGATCTGGGTCGATCTGCGCCAGCAGATCGCCCTTTTTCACTGTCTGACCTTGCGTGAATGCGATCTTCGTAATCGGTCCTGAAATCAGGCTATGCACCACCACGTTGTTGTAGGCGATCACCGTTCCCACGCCACGAAGGTAGATCGGCACGTCGTGACTGGCTACTTCTCCGGCAACGACCGGAACCGCCGGCGGAGGAACAGAGGCCGCCGCAGGTTCGGAAGGATCGTAGACATGCTTGGCTGCAAACCCAACGCCGCCGATCAAAATCAGCAGCGCGGCAACAATGACGGGTCGCTTGCGCATCGAAGGCTCCTACAAAGACGGGATCGCTTTTTTCAGCAGCCGGGCGCCGACAGCGTGTTTGTGCCTGTCACACCCGTACTGCCGCAGGTTGGAATCGTTACCAGTGGACTTGTCACCGGATCGGTTAAACCGGGTGTTGGAATGCCAATTAACGGGCTCACTCCCAAATTGCTGAGTTCCGAAGACCCCAGCGGAATCCCAACCGGGGTCCCAAGACCCCTGGACGATGTCCCAGACGATGTGCCGGTGGTGGTGGATAGTATCGATGTGGTGCCGGAAGGCGACGCGCCCGATGCCGTCGTGCTGCAGGTGCCCAATGCTGTTGAAGGCATCGGATTCACAGACGACGTCCCACTCATGGTCGTGGCTCCGTCAACGCCTCCGCCATCGAAAGTGGAGAGGGCGGAGGTCGCTCCGGTACACCCGGAATTGGTCGTGCCTACAGAGGCAGGCGTCGTCAAGCCACCAGGATCGAGTTCGACCGCGCCCAGGGGAATACCAACCGGATTGAGGGGCGAACCAACGCCAGAGAGGGGCGAGGTCATTCCTATTGCGGGCGTGGTCGTGCTGACTTGCGCCAGGCTTGGCCCGCTGAACAAGAGAGCGATCGCAAAGGCGATCGGCAAGATTGGCATCGCAACATCATTGTCATTTCGCATTGGAACTACCGTCGTTTCGTGTGTCCAGGTGAGGCATGCGTGAAGGAACGTCGTTGGGCCTTCGAACGCATTTCGCCCGGTCAGATCGGAGATGATGGCAGATGGAGGGGAAGCGCTCTTCCGTAAAGGCGGCTGGATTTCCCTATTCGCACGCCGACCCCCGAGCATTTGACGGTTCCTCCAGGCAGGTCGAGCATCTGCGACAGGCAAGCTGGCCTGGAAATCGGTCAACTTGCCAATTGGAGCCGGAAACAGAACCGTTTCAATCCAAACCACCCAAACCACGCCAGTTGGCGAGATTGGGTCACAGGCAAGAGTGCCAGATTCCATTGGATCCGTAGTAACTCGGATTCACGGCATCAAACGAGCAGTAAGCCGTGTCGGTGTCGTCGTTCAACCAGGGCCGGTTGTCATGTTGCAGATCGCCAAGTTCCCGATCGCCAAAAAAGACCTTGTGGTGCTGGCGGTTGCCAATGGCACCGCTGCTAAAGTGTACGGCATGACCGTCACTGCCGCCACTGCGCGCCATGGAAACCGTCACCGTGCCGGTCGCCAGCATCACGCCCAAAGTAATCTTCGCCAATGTTGTCGCTGATTTTCGCACGATACGCTCCTTCAGATTGAGAATTCCAAGACTGTTTGAACAGCACTTATATTAGTCGTGTATTTCCTTCTCGAAATAGCCTCTATGTTTGATAGATATATATCATGATCTGTAGATATGACCCGTTGGGTGCATGGTGGTATCGGCAGTGCGAAACGAAATTCAGCCGGGCCGCAGTTCAGTGGACGTGCGAGCCAAATCTTTCGGCGTTCGAATCCGGTCCCCACTCGCGCTGTGGAGTCCGGATTCGAAGAGACTCTCGTGGATCACGGACAATATGGGTACCCGAGATATCCGTAGTATGGATACGGGTAACCACAGTAGCCGTCGTCATAAAAGTCACTGCCGAAACCGCGGCCCCTTCTGAAACTATGACCGCCATGGACCCCGCGGACATGGGCGCCATCGCCCATGCTTGCGGTACGACCGTCGCTGCTAGGGTTCATGCCGCGACCACCGCCAAAGCCTTCGCCGTTGCCGCCGCCGCCAAAACCTCCGGCATGGCCGCCACCGCCCATGCTCGCACCATGACCACCGCCGCCGCCAAAGCCTCCGCTACCACCAAAGCCGCCGCCGTGACCGCCGCCACCGCCGTGCGCCATCGAGACCGTCGCTGAGCCAGCCGCCAGCATTGCGCCCAAGGCGATGGTCGCCAAGACTGTTGTTGCTCTTTTCATAATACGCTCCTGTAGTTGAAGCTTTCTTAGTCGTTGAAAGCCACACTGATATAGATACAGGAGACACCTCTCGGCATAATACGATTGTTTGACATATATATATCTTTTAACTACATATATTACTTGTTGATTTCATGTGTTGCCGGCAAATATGCCCTACACAGGCAGGCAGCGCGCCTTCGAGGCCTTGGCTGCAAGGTATCCCGCTCTGACCAGGGCGGGACCGGTCGTCGCTTCGGATGCGCTGGTAACCTATGGGCTGCCCCAAGACGCTCCGGGATCAGGATGTGCGATGGACGCAACTCCAACGTTCATGCGTTCGGCGACGGGCATGGCGTCCCGTTTCGCATAGACAACCTTCACTGCATTTTGCAATTTTTCGAAGGCGCGCATCTCAATCTGACGCACGCGCTCGCGCGAAACGCCGAATTCGCTGGAGAGATCCCCCAAACTCCTCGGGTCATCCGCAAGCCGACGCGCCTCAAGAATGCGCCGTTCGCGTGCGTTGAGCACGCCAAGCGAGTCGATCAGCGCTCTATGCCGGTTGGAGGCCTCCTCGATCTGAACGAGCTTGTGCTCCTGGTTGTCCTCGCCCTCGACAAGCAAATCCTGCCATTCGCCTTCGGCTCGACCGCGCAGGGGCGCGTTGAGCGACGTGTCTCCGCCCATGCGGCCGTTCATGTAGATAACTTCCTGTTCCGTCACCCCAAGGTTGCTTGCAATGAGTTCCACCTGATCTGCATGCAGGTCATGATCGTCAAGAGCCGAGAGGCGAGCCTTGAGTCGCCGCAAATTGAAGAACAGCTTTTTTTGATTGGGCGTCGTGCCCATCTTCACCAGCGACCAGGAACGCAGGACATATTCCCGAATGGCCGCCTTGATCCACCAGACAGCATAGGTCGCCAAACGAAAGCCGCGCTCCGGTTCGAAGCGATTGACTGCCTTGATCAGACCGATGCTGCCCTCTGATATTACCTCCGACATCGGCAGTCCGTAGCCGCGGTAACGCATGGCAACCTTGGCAACCAGGCGAAGATGCGACACCACCAGCTGGTGAGCGGCCTCCGGGTCGTTGTGCTCGCGCCAGCGTTTTGCCAGCGCCTGTTCCTGCCCGGGCGTCAGCATGGGGAGATGTTTGATCTTGTCGAGATAACGGCGAAGCCCGCGTTCGCTCGACGGATTTGTTGTTGTTGCGCGTGCCATGCAGCACTCCTTGCTTGCGTCGCAGGGGAACTTTCGATGTTGGCTTCTCTGTTCGAGCTGCCGCTGTTTGCCGCGCTCTTCGCTTGAAAGGCGAAGGTGCACCTAGGTGCCGTTAGCGCGTGCCATGAAACACAGAATCGATACAGCTGATCATGGCCTGGCTATCCAACGGCTTGCGGAAGAAGCCGATCGCGCCCGTTTCCCGAGCGCGTTCGCGGACACGTTCCTCGGGAAAGGCGGTGATCAAAATGGTCGGTATGTGATAGCCATGTTCGATCAAATGATCCTGCAGCTCTATTCCTGTCATTCCGGGCATCTGGATATCGCAGATCAAGCACGACGTATCTTCCAGACTAGATGACCTCAGGAAATCCTCGGCCGATTCGAATGCAAATGCGATGAAACCCAACGATCTAATGAGGCTTGCGGTTGCAAGTCGAACGGACTCATCGTCGTCGATGATTGAGATCATCGCGTTACGGGTCAATTCACTATTCCTCCGTGCTTGCCGATGACCCAGGCATTGCTGTTTCAAAGACTGTTTCTCGGCGAGATATTGCGCCTGCGGTCGTGAAAGCGAAAGTTATACAGAGGTGTAACAAACTTATTTCCCGGGAGCGTCTATCCCCAGGGCGCCGGCCATCTTCACCAGGTCGGCTAGAGTTCTGGCACCCATTTTCTTCATCAGGCGACCGCGGTGGATTTTCACCGTGATTTCACTGAGTTGCATCTCGCCAGCGATTTGCTTGTTCATCAATCCAGTCGCGACAAATGCCATCACCTCGCGCTCCCGAGGGGTCAGGGTGCGCAGAAGGCTCTGCAGCTCCGACTGCGCCCGGTCTCTCTCTCGCCGTTGCCTGTCGCGCTCCAGAGCGCCGGCGACTGCATCCAGAATATCCTGATCTCGGAAGGGCTTGGTGAGGAAATCGACCGCACCGGCCTTCATGGCTCGCACAGACATCGGAATGTCGCCGTGACCGGTCATGAAAATGATCGGCAGGTGAATGCCTGCCTTGCCCAACTGCGTTTGAAATTCGAGTCCGCTCACCTCCGGCAGCCTGATATCGAGCACAAGGCAGCTTGGACCGTCGGGAAGCCGACTGTTCAGCAGTTCGGGAGCAGAACCGAATAGCTCGACGCGCGTACCAACAGATCGGAAGAGGCTGCTTAAAGCTTCACGTAACGACGGATCGTCGTCCACGACCAGAACAGTCGGAGGATCGGCGCCGTTGTTGCCTTGTGATTGGGAGGGAGAGGCGGGGCGTCGGATCATCATCCGGCATCCTTTTCGACGCGTGGCAGGGAGAATTGGAATATCGCGCCGCCGCCTGGATTAGGCACGATCCATACACGGCCTCCATGCGATTCAATGATCGACCGGCAGATCGACAGCCCCATGCCTATTCCATCCGCCTTGGTGGTGAAAAAGGCCTTGAACAACTGACGCGCACTATCGGGATCGATGCCAGGTCCAGAATCCTGGACCCTCACATTTGCCTGGTTCGATTCATCGATCGACGTCGTAACGAGAATTTCGCGTAAGTCGCTGTTGCTAGAGGCCATTGCCTGAACCCCGTTGATCAACAGATTGATCAGGACCTGTTGAAGCTGGATACGGTCGCCAAGTGCGGGCAGCGGCCGGTTGCCTTGATCCAGTTTCAGGGTGATGCGATTTGCAACGAGCTCATGCTGCACCAACACGAGGGATTCGTTGACGATCTCGTTCACGTCGACAAGGGCCATCTGGATGTCACCCTTCCTGGACAACGCCCGGATTCGATGGACGATGTCGCTAGCGCGTTGGGCGTCCGCGATGCTCCGCTTGACCGCGCTGCGGACCTCATCCAGATCGGGCTTGTCTCGATCGATCCACCGTAGGCACGCCTCGCCGTTCATAACGATGCCGGCAAGCGGCTGATTCACCTCGTGCACGATCGAGGCCGTCAATTCACCCAATGTGGTGAGGCGTGTCACATGGGCGAGTTCAGCCTGGGCCTTCAGGACCTCGGTTTCGGCTCGCCTGCGCTGTGATATGTCCGTATTCGTTTCGAGAACCGCCAACGGTTTGCCATCGGCATCCTTCTTCAGCGACCAACGGCTGGAAACGACAACGACGGATCCGTCCCGCTTCGTGTGCACGAGCTCACCTCCCCAGCGGCCGGAGCTGAGCAGTTCCCGATTGATCTCGTTCAGGCTGGCTGGAAAGACTGTCTGCAGGAGCTGATGGGTGGACTTTCCCGCCGCGTGTCCGGCGGACCAGCCGTAAATGGCTTCAGCACCACGATTCCAATAGCTGATCAGACCGCCCATGCTGCGTACGAAAATCGCATCATGCGTCAAATCGAGCAGTTGGGCCTTTTCAGATAGATCGGTCGAGGTCGACTGGTTTTTAAGGACAAGAAGGGTGGTGATGGCGATGGCCGCGATGCTCATGAGGCAGCGGCTGAGCGCGCCTCCACTGGCTTCGCCTCCATGAACAATCCAGAGGCTCAATAAGGTGAGCGCTACACAGGCGAATGAACACAAGACAATGCCACGCCTATGGAAGGCGGCACCTGCGAGCAGAATAACGACCACATAGAGGACCGCGACAGCTCCAGAAAATGGATCAATCGTATCGACAACGAATATCCCGGCCGCCAGAAGGATGGCTAGAGGCGCCACCAGCCGCGAATTGCCGGATGCTGGCGGAGATAGTCTGTGCCGCATAAGGTCTCTACTCGGTTCCTGGTCGACGCTTGCGCTGCTGATCGACTCTCCGTGGCGCACCGTCCAACCTAGGCAACAGAATCCTTTCTGCTTGTTCGAAATTGCGGTCGTCGGTGCCCGATTGCACCTTTGTCACTGCAACACCTCGCCGCGAATCCCCAGGGACCGAGCGACCGAACAACGACACAGGCTTGAGAGCGAGCCCAAGATCTTGCTGAAAACACGCAAACCAGCAGCGCGTTGTCGTGGATGCAAAAAATAGAAACAGGCGAGCGTGACAGCCTGAGTGTTTCCATTTGCCGCAAGCCGCCTGAGACGATCGCGAGCAGCGTTCCTCCGCACCGCTGCACCTCTGACAGCCACGATCATCGTGCGATTCAGCTATTGCGTGGGTCAACAAGAAAGACCTCGTCAGCGCCCGATCAATATCGTGTGCCTTGCGCGCCAAGCGGACACTCATGCGGGTCCGTGGCCGAACCAATTCGCGCCGTCGAGAAGCCCACCGCAGCAAGGAATGAAACAAAATGAGCATAGCCACTGACAAGATATCCCGTCGAACCATGCTGGCTGCGACAGCAGCTGGCGGCTTGCTCACGACGGCGACACTGGCCCAGGCGCAGAAAGGTGACCCGATAGCCAGCGGCCGCGGCGGCACCAACCCTGGTCCGATGAATCCTTCCCGAATAGCCCAGAATCCGGACCTAATGGTCCCACCGAGCACAGATGCGGGCGGTCTGCCGAACCTGCGTTTCTCGTTCGACGATGCCCATATCCGACTGTCTGGCGGCGGCTGGACCCGGCAGGTGACCGCACGCGAGCTCGGCGTCTCCAAGGACATTGCCGGCGTGAACATGCGCCTGAATGCCGGCGGCGTGCGCGAGTTGCATTGGCACAAGGCCGCCGAGTGGGCCTATGTTCTGTATGGGAAAGCACGCATCACGGCGGTCGATGCCAATGGCCACAATTTCGTCGACGACGTCGGCGTGGGCGACCTTTGGTATTTCCCGCCGGGCATTCCACATTCGATCCAAGGCCTTGATCCAGACGGGACGGAATTCTTGTTGGTGTTCGATGACGGCGACTTCGACGAGGATAACACCTTCCTGCTGAGCGACTTTCTGAAGCACACTCCTCCCGAAGTGCTCGCCAAGAATTTCGGCGTTCCGGCATCGAGCCTTGCGAACTTCCCCGATCCCAGCGAGCTTTACATATTTCCCGCGCCGGTTCCGGGGCCACTCAGCGCAGACAAGATCGCGGGCGCTGTCGAGGTCCCGCAGAGCTTCAGCCACCGCATGATGGCACAGGCTCCGATCAAGATGAAACACGGAACGGTGCGAATTACCGACAGCGACGTGTTCCCAGCTTCCAAAAAAATCGCGGCGGCCCTGGTCGAGGTCGAACCGGGAGCGATGCGCGAGCTGCATTGGCATCCGAATACGAACGAATGGCAGTACTACATTCAGGGTCAGGCCCGCATGGGGGTATTCGCGGCGTCGGGCGCTGCCCGCACATTCGATTTCCAGGCCAACGACGTCGGCTACGTGCCCTTCGCCATGGGGCACTACATCGAGAACACAGGTAACACGACACTGCGATATTTGGAGGTATTCAAAAGCGACTACTTCGCCGATGTGTCACTGAATCAGTGGCTCGCCGCCACACCGTCGGAATTGGTCCGCGTCAGTTTGCGCGCCGACCCGCAGTTTCTGCGCGCCTTGCGCAAGGAGAAGTCACCCATCGTGCCAGCCTAAATTAGTCACAGCTTTTTTGGAAGTGGCTAGCTTTAGGACACCGTGATAACTCCATCCTCAGGGCCACTTATGACGATTTCCTTGAAGTGTTTATGCTTGATTTGGACATAGTATACTCCGGCTGGAGCGTCAGCTTCTGCTTTAACCTTAAAGGTGATTATTGTCGCATCATCGATGACTACATCGTCTTGGTATACCGCTAGATGCCTCTTGGTGGCTAAAGAGTCAGCATAAATAAAATCAATTACCAGTTCTTCTTTGTATTTGTCTTTAAACCAATCACGGTCTGGGTATACTTTCACGCTGACTGTAACCGGATCTCCGCCTCTCACAGCATTTCCTTCAGGTGTAGAGACTTGTACT
Source organism: Mesorhizobium kowhaii (assembly GCF_042431665.1). Lineage (NCBI taxonomy): Bacteria > Pseudomonadati > Pseudomonadota > Alphaproteobacteria > Hyphomicrobiales > Phyllobacteriaceae > Mesorhizobium > Mesorhizobium kowhaii. Next base: position 48,485 of record NZ_JBHLYT010000013.1, on the reverse strand, counting down.
ATATCTACTCTTGCCATGGTCCATCTCCCTTCGGCATTTTCAAATAACGATCGGAAACGCTAGTCGAAATCGCCGCGCCCGCCGCGGTTCATGGCACCACCGGACCGTCCCATCGCACCGCCAGACCTGCCCATCGCGCCGCCTGATCGCCCCATCGCACCGCCGGATCTGCCCATTGCTCCACCCGATCGACCAAACGAACGCGGGTCCAGCTCTGCACTTAACAGGACATCTTCGAGCGTTCCGGTGTCGAGTTCCAGCCGCATTGTCAGGTCACTCTTGTCGTAGACCCAGACCTGCATTCCGCGCGCAAACGAGCCTATCTGTGATGCGAGTCCGGTATAGTCAGGGTCGCTTGGACCGCGGCTCATGACCTTGAGATCGGTTTCCGTCGGGGCTGGATAATCAACGACAGAGCCAGGCCCGTGGACAAGAAGTATGGTCGGTCGGGCCAGCTCGTAGAACTGCGCTTCGAAGGTGAACGCATAAATCCTTGCCAGCAGGCTACCGGAGGCGTCAATCTGGTTCTGCAGGAATCTGTTGTCACCAAGCCTTGGAGGCCGTCCCCCATCGACCCTCTTCATAAGCTTCAAATCTTCAAGAACTCGACCGAACAAATGTATGGCCGAGCTACTTAGGATGGTTTCAGTTACCATGGATCACCCCATCTTCTGCATGCCGATCAAAGATCGGCGCCACTTCTGGACATCCAATATTTTTCGAAATAGCTCATATCCGGCAGACGCTGCTGGTCCCGTGGACGAACGATTCGGCCCTCATGGACATGGCTCTTTCGGCCTGATTTCGTCAGGCGAGGCCCGGCACGGTAGCGAAAAATCCCTCTCCGGTCGAAATCCCGGAAGATGATGCTTGATAGTTCTCCTCCGGTCATATTGTCGTCGACCGCGAGCATCGTTCTCGCCACGTCACCGTAGTCCAGGAAATCCGGTGCGAGAGCCCACAGCGTCTCGGCGAGATAGGTACCCACGATATCCCGCGCGTCGAGCAGCGCTTCGACGAAACCTTCTGGATTGCGAGCGAAATCGCGGTCAAAGACTTCCTGGACCGGCAGCTCCGCAGCTGGGTCGAACTCGGCGAGGTCGGCAAGATCTTCGGCCTCCGGCGAGATCAGTCCTCGAGCCACCAAGCTCTCGTGAAAGACATCGACCAGAATGTCGAAGACAGCGCCCGTGAGAGGTTGCGACAGTGCATGCTCGTCGGTCCAGCCGTCCGCAAAATCGGCCATCGTCAGTTTGTTGTTGGCCTCGCGTATCTGGCGGTGCGGCGAGAATTCCGAGAAGCGAGAGAGTTGGTTGGCGATGTAGAGATTGCCACGCGTCTCTGTCAGAACATTTTCGATCACGGAGGGAAAATGCATGGCCGCGATCAACGAAACGCAGTCGGAGAAGGCCTCCTGAAAGCCCAGATATTCGGGGAACTCTGCTCCCGGGTTCGGTATGCCGAGGACGCTGTAGACGAACGCATGGCCAACCTCGTGCGCGATAATATCGAAGTCGAGGCTGAAGGGGAGCGCGCGTCCGTCTTTCAGGAATTGGCTGCCGAGCTCGAGGAAGCCATAGCCATATTGGGCGTTATCCCAACCCGGCAGGATCGAGATTTCCAGACGGTCGTAGTGATCGCGGAAATGCCAGGTGAGCGGCTGGCCGATGTAACGCTCCCAAACGTCGAGCGTGAAGCGCACGCAACCGAACGCGTGCGCTGCTTCGAAGCCGGGCGTCGAGGGCTGATAGTGATCGAAATTGCCTTCCTCGTCGGGAACGGCCGGATCGAGGATCGCTCGCGTCCAGGGCGGCAGGGAGATGACGGGCGTGCCCAACGGGCCGTGGTTGACGCCATAGGGCCGCGTCTTGTCGACCGGCTCGACGACATACATACGATCGTCGGACGGGCCAGGTCCGACGCTGCCTCGCGGGGACGAAACCGTAATGATTTCAGGGCTTGACGTAGGGTCTTCGAACGGAGGCTGAACGAACAGCCTGAACCGGGTACCCATTCCCCACCTCTCGGTTATATTAGCAATATAACATAATATCCGTGGGATGGCGAGGGCGTTGGTCTGTCAGGTTAAATCGTTCTGAAGGCCGGTTCTTGATTACCGGCAATAAAATTGCCTCAAGAACAATGCGTGTCGCTACTGCAGGAGCTGGAGCAACTTCTGGTAGCGAGGATGACTGTGAATAGAGGCGAAATCGGAATCGTTCTTGAACCAGAGTCTCATCTCGACGCTAGCCTGCGGCAGCCACGCTTCCAAAAGGTCGATCGAGCGTTCGAACTCCCCCAGCAACGCATAGGTACAAGCGGCGTTGTATTGGACGTTGATATCGCTAGGGGCGATCGCCAGAGACCGGTCAAGCCACTTCGCTGCCCTATCGGGTTCACCAAGGAAGGCCAGCACGATCGCCCCTAGGCAGGCACAATTGGCGTTCTCCGGATGCAGACGGAGTTCCTCTTCAGCTCTCTCCAATGCGATCCGCGCATAAAGCTCCGCGTCGTTCTGTTGGCCGAGAGTGCGGAAGACGTTCACCAGCATGACCGGTGCGCCGTAGTCGGTCGGTTTGATCTCCATAGCGCGCATGAAGTACGTCGCGGCGAGCTCGAACTGGCCGCCGGTTACGCAGAACTCGGCATAGTAGCGGTTGGCCTCGTGGCAATTGGGGTCGAGCGCGAGAGCCTGTTCGAACGTCGCCGCGGCCTCGGAACGGCGGTCGGCGAGAGAAAGGGCAAAGCCCCTGGCTGAATGCGCCTCGGCCAAATTCGGGTCCAGAGCCAGGGCCTTATCGGCGGTCGCGAGAATGTTGTCCACTTGGATCGGTGAGCCGTACATCGACTGAAGGCGTACGTCGCTGACCGCCAAACCTGCATAGGCGCGGGCATATCCCGGATCAAGCTCGATGGCCCTGATATAACTTTGTCTGGCCATCAGGTGGTTCGCTCTGGTCGCGATGTGGCTGTAATCGCGGCCTCGAAGATAATGCGTATAGGCTTCCACATTGTCCGTCGGCGCCTTCTCAATAGCCTTCTTCTCCGCGGGCAGGAGCCTGACCCTGAGCTGCGCCACGACCGCCTTGGCGATTTCGTCCTGCACGGCGAAGATGTCGGTGAGGTCGCGGTCGTAGCGGGCAGCCCAGACGTGTCCGTCTGTGGCGCCTTCGATCAGTTCGGCATTGATCCTGACCCGGTTTCCCGCCTTGCGGACGCTGCCCTCGACAATGTAGCCGACGCCAAGCTCCCTGGCGATGCGTTCCATCTTGTCGGTCCTGCCCTTGAAGGCGAAGACCGTGTTGCGGCTGAGCACGAACAGGCCGGAGACGTTCGAGAGGTCGGTTATGATATCTTCAGTGATGCCGTCGCTGAAATACTGCTGGTCGGGATCATTGCTCAGATTGGCGAAGGGTAGGATCGCCACCGACGGCTTGTCGGACCGCACTAGCGTCTGGACGCTCCTGGCCGCAATATGCGTCTCGACATGCGGGACGCCCTGGTCCCAGTTGGCGAAATAGACGCGCACCGGCTGAGCAATGTTCTTGACGGTCATGGCGCCCTGATCGGCGAAGTCGACGCCCAGCTTGTTGCCGACCGCATGGCGCACCGCTTCCGAGCAGGCGATGCCGCCGGGTATCGCGAGGCCCTGCAGCCGCACCGCAAGATTGACGCCGTCGCCATGGAAATCATCACCGTCGACGATGATGTCGCCAAGGTTGATGCCCATGCGAAATTTGAAATGCCGGTCCTCGGGGATGCCGGCATTCCGCTCGGACATGCCTCGTTGGATCTCGACGGCGCAGCGCGCCGCATTGATTACGCTGGCGAACTCCACCAGGAAGCCGTCACCCATCACCTTGAAGATGCGCCCACCGTGCTTGGTGACGGTCGGGTCGAAGAACTCCCGTCGATGCTGCCGAAGGAGATTGAGCGTGTGCTCTTCGTCGACCTCCATAAGACGGCTATAGCCGACCACATCTGCGGCCAGGATCGCCGCCAGCCGACGCTCAACATGCTGCTCGGACATGTCGTCTCCTGAAATCGTAGACAATGGTTCTGCCTGTTTTAGTTCTATCTGATTTACCTCTTCGGCGCCAACGCCGCTGGAATGGTCGCTCGCGCCGGTCCCGATACGGTTGCCAACCAGGCGGCGCAGCACTAGTCGCAACCTAAGCGATCCGGCCGTACGGTCGACGTCTTTCGACGCGCACGGCCTGTTCGCGCCGCGTCAGAGCAAGGCGCGAGGGGTCCCTCGCTGTGACTTCATGCGATTTCTGCAGGATGGCGGGCAGGATTTCCGCCAAAGCGCCTCGTCCAACACCCCAGAAAGCGAAAAAGCCGCGGCGGAGAAGCGGGTGAAGCGATTCGAACGCTTGACCCCAACCTTGGAAACGTCAATTTCTGCTAACGCTGCCCTATCCGAATCTCCGCTACCAGAATCCGAGATGATCAATACAGTGAAATGATGCAGGTTCTTCTGGACCATGTGGCAAGCGGGCAGCTGAGCAGACGCAGCTTCCTGGCTTGAGCATATGGACCCTCTTGGGTAATACAAATTGAAAATTGCGCCCTCATGTTTCAAAACAGGTCGGTAAGGGTGGTTTGGAAGCCTGCCGGGTCGCCTACGGTCCTCAAGGCGAGAATTCTAAAAGACGTTCAACAATGACCCAGCACGTACAAAACGCTCGAATTCTCATGTACAGCCACGACACGTTCGGGCTCGGCCACTTGCAGCGCTGCCGGACGATCGCGCATTCGCTGGTCGAGGATTTCCGCGGACTTCAGGTGCTTATCATTTCGGGTGCGACTATCGCTGGCGCCTTCGACTACCGCGCCCGTGTCGACTTCGTGAAGATCCCCAGCGTCATCAAGTTGCGCAACGGCGAATACACCTCGCTGGAAAAGGATATCGATCTGCATGAGACGCTAAGGATGCGTCAGTCGATCATCCGCCACACAGCCGAGACCTTCCGGCCGGATATCTTCATCGTAGACAAGGAACCGCTCGGCCTGCGCGGTGAGATCGAGGACACGCTGTCCTACCTCAAGACGCGGGGCACCACGCTCGTGCTTGGCCTGCGCGAGGTGATGGACGCGCCGCATCTGCTCGAAGCAGAGTGGGCACGCAGGGATGTGATGCGCAAGATAGGCCTGTTCTACGACAAGGTCTGGGTCTATGGTCCGCCGGATTTCTACGATCCATTGACCGGCTTGGATGTGCCGCCGGCTGTCAGGGCAAAGATGAAGTTCGTCGGCTTCCTGCAACGGAGCCTGCAGAAGAACGAGTTGCCCGGCCACCGGCCCGAGGGCGACTATATCCTCGTTACCACCGGTGGCGGCGGTGACGGCGCCGAACTGATCCACGACGTCATCGATGCCTATCAGCAGGACCCGCAATTGCAGCATAGGGCGCTGATCGTCCTTGGGCCTTACATGCCGGCGCGCAAGCGCAACAAGCTGCTCAAGAAGGGGGCCAAGATCCCCTATATCAAGATCATCGAGTTCGACAACCGCATGGAAGAGCTGATTGCCGGCGCCAAAGCGGTAGTGGCGATGGGCGGTTACAACACCTATTGCGAGATACTGTCTTTCGACAAGCCGGCGCTGATCGTGCCGCGCGTCAAGCCCCGCGAGGAACAACTGATCCGCGCACGGCGCGCAGCCGAACTCGGCCTCATCGAGATGCTTTTGCCGGAAGAAGCCGAGGATTCCCAGCGGTTTGCCGATGCACTGGAGGTGCTGCCGGACCGGCCCCGCCCATCTCAGAGCAATCCGCATCTGACACTGGAAGGGCTGCCTCATATTTCCGAAATCGTCGCGGAACTGCTCGACCGGCGGGCCGGCCATCACCTTTCGGTCATTGAAGGCATGAACTGAGTTGCAACGTCGCAAGATCGTCGTGGTTCTGAAGGGCTATCCGCGGCTGTCGGAAACCTTCATCGCGCAGGAACTGCTCGGTCTGGAGCGTGCGGGGTTCGACCTGATACTCGTCTCGCTCAGGCGGCCGACCGACGCAAAACGCCACCCCGTGCATGACGAGATCAAAGCGCCCGTCCATTATCTGCCGGAATATCTGCATGAAGAGCCACTGCGCGTGGTTCGCTCGCTGTTTGCTTATCTGCTGCGGCCGGGCTTCTGGCGCGCGCTCGGATCGCTGGCTGCCGATATCCCCCGCGACTTTACGCGCAATCGCGTGCGCCGCTTCGGGCAAGCGCTCGTGCTGGCGGCCGAATGGCCGGAAGACGCGGGCTGGCTGCATGCACATTTCGCGCACACGCCGGCATCGGTGACGCGCTATGCCAGCCAGCTTCGTGGCCTGCCCTGGAGCTGCTCGGCCCATGCCAAGGACATCTGGACTTCGGCGGACTGGGATCTGGCTGGCAAGCTTTCCTCGGCGCGCTGGACGGTCACTTGCACGAAAACCGGCTTCGACCGTCTGAAAAAACTCGCTAACGGCAACTCGTCTGTGCATCTGAGCTATCATGGGCTCGACCTTGATCGCTTCGGCAGTTTCGGCGAGGCGCGAAAACAGCATGACGGCTCGGCGCCGGACGAACCGGTTATCGTTCTGAGTGTCGGGCGCGCCGTTGAAAAGAAAGGTTACGATACCTTGCTGGAGGCCCTTGCCCTCTTGCCTGGTGATTTGGCGTGGCGTTTCGAGCATATCGGCGGCGGCGAGGAGCTGGAACGGCTCAAGGCGCTGGCGCAAAAGCTCGGACTGGATGGTCGCGTCTCTTGGAAAGGCGCGCTTGCGCAGGAGGAGGTGCTTGTGCACTACCGCTGCGCCGACATCTTCGCCCTGGCCTGCAGGATCACCGCAAATGGCGACCGGGACGGTCTGCCGAATGTTCTGGTGGAGGCTGCTAGCCAGCGGCTTGCCTGCATATCGACCGATATTTCCGGCGTGCCGGAGCTTTTATCGCCGGATGAAACCGGGCTGCTGGTTCCGACGGAAAACCCAATTGCGCTGGCACAGGCGCTGGAGCGCCTGATCCGTGATCCCGTGCTGCGCGCCCGCCTCGGCGACGCCGCAGAGCGGCGCGTGCGCGGCGATTTCGATCATATGGCAAGCATTGGACAGCTCAAGGAACTGTTCGAGCGGGAGTGGCGGGCCGCCGAATGAAGCGGCTGCGCGCTTTCTTCTATGTCCAGCACCTGCTCGGCATCGGCCATCTCGCGCGCGCCAGCCGCATTGCGGCGGCTCTGGTCAATGACGGATTTGACGTAACCGTCGTGACCGGCGGAGCGCCGATCGCGGGGTTTCCGGGACTGGGTGTAAAATCTGTAACCCTGCCACCTGTCACCTCCGGTGATGAAGGATTTTCCGGACTTGTCGACCTGCAGGGCAAACCCATCGACGATGATTTCAAGAAATGGCGTTCAGAGATGCTGCTGCAGGCATTCCGGGATTGCAGGCCTGATATCGTCATTGTCGAGGCGTTTCCATTTGGACGCCGGCAGATGCGTTTCGAACTCTTGCCGCTGATCGAGGCCATCGATGCGACGTCTCCCAGACCGCTGCTGGCGACGTCCGTCCGTGATATCCTTCAGGAGCGCGTCAAGCCGGGCCGAAACGAGGAAACGGTCGATCTCATCAACAGACATTTCGACCTTGTTATGGTCCACGGCGATCCGGCTTTCGCAACCATCGACAAGACATTTCCACTGGCTGGGGCGATCAGGGCCGAGGTCACCTACACAGGGCTCGTTGCCGCGCCGCCATCGCCCGCGGCCTCCGAGCGCTTCGACGTTCTGGTGTCGGTTGGCGGCGGGGCTGCCGGAAAGAACCTTGTCAGCTCCACCATCGCAGCGGCGCGGAATGCCAACAACGGTTGGAAATGGTGCTTGATCACCGGCCCAAACCTGCCGAAAGACGAGTTTGATGCGATCGCACGCGATGCCACGCCGGGCCTGTCCATCTTCCGGTTCCGCGAGGATTTCGCCAGCCTGCTAACCGGCGCCCGCCTGTCAGTCTCGCAGGCGGGTTACAACACGGTCTGCGATGTCCTGCGCGCGGGTTGTCGCTCCCTGCTCGTTCCATTTGCAGCCGGCGGGGAAACCGAACAGACGGTCCGCGCCCTGATGCTCGAAGAACTCGGTCTTGCAACGGTGCTGATGGAAAAGGACCTAACGCCTGAAGGTTTGGCGCAAGCGATCGAACAGGCGCTTATGGGACCGACGCCATCCGCGCATCGCCTCGATCTGGAAGGCGCGCGTCACTCGGCGCAAATCCTGCGCGAACGGTATCGAACATGGTCCCTAAAAGTGGGGCCTGGTTTCGGAAAAGTTCATGATCAAACCGACGATAGATCCTAGAGCCGCTCATCGTTTCACGGAAACGCAGAACCGCTCTATCTCTTTGTTTTTGACGCAATTCCGGACGGAAAACCGGTTCACACTTTTCCTGGAATTGCTGTAACGCGCGTCGCGTCTGGCGTGATTCGTGCGACGCGCTTCAAGTCCTTGTTTTTATGCATGTCTTTGTCCCAACACCGCTACGCACTTTTGGGCGAAATGCATTAAACAGTTCCAATCAGCATGAAGCGCGTATAATTTTTTGTCGGCAGTTCGCCGGAGAACCGCACCTCCCGTAGCGCCGCCATTGCTTCGAAGGCTGCAAGTGAGGCCACGCAGTTGATGTGCGTCGGCTCGCTGAAATAGTCGTTCGATTGCAGCAGTACGTTCGTGCCCCGCGGAAGCAGAGCAAGCCAGGCGCGCAGATCGGCTATGTGTTCGCAGCTCGTATTGACGATCAGGTCGGGCCGCCCGGCCGCATAGTCGAGTGCGTACATATCTGCCGTCAGCGCCCGGAACCGGTCGCCGGCTTCCCGGTTGAGGGTCCGGGCGACCGGCGCGACTTCGGGATCGATGTCGATGCTGTCGACCGCCGCGATGTCGAAGCGGGCGTCGTTGAAAAGCATTGCCGGCAATACGCCGTACCATCCACCCAGAACCCATATGCGCCCGAACCGGCCGCCGCAGCTTTCGAACAGCCTGTCGAGCGCCCACATCTTGCAGGCGACCTGCTTGTGGTTGAAGGCGTTGGCGATATCGGCCTTCGGATGCTTGGTGATGACGCGCGCCAGCCCTGCCACGAGAGGGCAGTTGACATAGGCAGCAATTCCCCTCGTGAGGTCCAAGGCTTGCTCGTGCCAGTCCGTGCCGGCATTGCGTGGTTGCGTGACATCCATCATATTCGTCTTGTATGTTGGGATTTCGGGCGACACAACGCAATCTTGCCTCCTGCAAGGCTGTTCGATTCGCGGACGTGATTATGCTGCAAGCCGCTTCGCCATTGGCCGGTGCCGGAGAGAGCCTGTTGCATCTGTCCAGACCATCGGCGTCCATCCGCCAGCACCAGCCGCGCAGCTGCGGCCTCGTGCTGCCCGGCTATTCGCCAAAACCCTATGGAAGCCGCGAACCGCTTGGCCAGTTGCTTTCTTCGCTGACCAACAATGCCCATGTCGTTGTGATCGACCATGCGCCGGAACTGGACCGCGCCGCCTCGCAGGTTCCTTCCATCGTTGAGCGCACGACAATCTCCGTGCACTGCAGCTTCGAGCCTGTCGCTGGCGACGAAGAAATTGCCGATACGCCATTCGCCAGCAGGTGCTTTTACATCCTGCATCCTTCCAACTGAAGGGTCCACAGTCGCATATGGAATCCAGCCTAGCCCGTTATATCTGGACGCACACCAAGAAGCAGCAGCTCTGGATATTGATGATCGTCGTGCTTTCGATGATCCCGTATTTCATATCCTTCGACCTGCCGAAGCTGATCGTCAACGGCCCGATCCAAGGTAGGGGCTTCGAGCAGCCGGGCGCGACCCATCCATTCATGAGGCTACACTATGACCTGCCGTTCATTGGAGAGGTCCAGTTCTTCTCCGGTTTTCAGCTTGACCGCGAGGCGACGCTGTTTGCCCTGAGCGTTGTGTTCCTCTTGCTAGTCATCATCAACGGCCTGTTCAAACTCTACATCAACACCTACAAGGGCCGCCTCGGCGAACGCATGCTACGGCGTATCCGCTTCGATCTGGTCGATCGTGTGCTGCGGTTTCCGCCGGTTTACTTCAAGCGGGTGAAATCCGCCGAAGTGGCGACCATGGTGAAGGACGAGGTGGAGCCGCTGGGCGGCTTCATCGGCGATGCCTTCCTGCAGCCTGTGCTGCTCGGCGGCCAGGCGCTGACGGCCATGCTGTTCATCTTGGTCCAGAACGTCTGGCTCGGAATGATAGCGGCCGTGATCGTGGTGATCCAGATCGTGCTCATCCCGCGAATGCGGCGGCGGCTGATCGTGCTCGGGCGCGAACGGCAGTTGACGGCGCGCGCGCTTTCGGGCCGGGTTGGCGAAATCGTCGACGGCATCGGCGCGGTTCACGTCCACGATACATCAAACTACGAGCGCGCCGACATAGCTGCCCGGCTCGGGATCATCTTCAAGATCCGCTTCGATCTTTACCAATGGAAATTCATGGTGAAGTTCCTCAACAATTTTCTCGCGCAGCTCACGCCCTTTCTGTTCTACATGATCGGCGGGTATCTGGTCATCGAGGGGCGGCTGGACGTCGGCCAACTCGTGGCCGTGATCAGCGCCTACAAGGACCTGCCCGGACCGATGAAGGAACTGATCGACTGGGATCAGGCACGGCAGGATGTCCAGGTCAAATATCAGCAGGTCGTTGAACAGTTCAGCGTCGACGGTCTCATTGCGCCGAGAATCGGGGCATTGACGGTCGACGATCCCGATCCGATGACCAACCCCCTGTCGGCGATCAGTCTGTCCATAGCAGACGACGGCGGTGCCATGCTCCTCGACCGTATCTCCCTCCAGGTCAAGCCGGGTGAGACGGTGGCGCTGGTCAGTACCGCAACAGGTGGAGCGGAGGCGCTTGCAGAAGCCTTCGCGCGGCTGAACTGGCCGGACAGCGGAAGGGTCGCTTCGGGCGCCGACGACCTGCTTGAACTCCCCGAAGCAGTGACCGGCCGGCGCATGTCCTATGCCTCGTCGGATGTTTTCCTGTTCCAGGCAAGCCTTCGCGATAACCTGCTCTACGGGTTGAAGCATGCGCCGCTGACATCGGTGACTTATGACGGTGCTGCGGCAGACCAGCACCGCTGGAACGTGCACGAGGCGCGCCGGTCGGGCAATCCGGATCTTGATATCCGCAGCGACTGGATCAACTATGCTTCCGTCGGCGCTACCGGCCCGCACGACCTCTTTGAAGCCGTGCGCCGGGTGCTCGACGCGGTTGTTCTGTCGCGCGACATCCTGGACCTTGGCTTGCGCTCTTCGGCCGACCTCACGCGTCACACGGAGCTTGCCAGGCGGATCGTCGAACTGCGTGCGGCGCTGCGAACCCGGCTGGAACACGAAGGGCTGAGCGGACTGGTGGTTCCTTTCGAACCGGGCGCCTACAACAAGGAAGCGACGATCGGCCAAAACCTGCTCTTCGGCGCCGCCGCCGGCCCCGAACTGGCCGACAGGGCTCTGGCGGCCAATCCCTATTTTGCTTCTGTGCTGAAACAAGCCGGCCTCGACCGCACGCTCTACGAAATGGGCATGGAGATCGCCAAACAGGCGATCGAGCTGTTTGCCGACCTGCCGCCCGATCACCAGTTCTTCCAGCAGCTCGCCTTCATGAGCGCCGAGGAGATACCCGCCTACGAAACCTTGCTGCAACGGCTCAAGAACCGTCCCCACGAGGCGGTTTCGGAGAACGACCGCGCCATGATCGTCACCTTGAGCTTTGCCTATATCGAGCCCCGGCACCGCTTCGGCCTGCTGAGCGACGAGCTGATGAGCAAGATCGTCGCTGCACGCAACCGGTTCTATGAAAACCTGCCGCCCGAGCTGCAAAATGCGATCGAACGGTATGATCCTGCCAAATACATTGCCGCGGCCACCGTCATGGATAATGTCCTGTTCGGGCGTGTGGGCAACAACCATCCCGACGCGCCGGACCGCATACGCTCCATCGTCTATGACATTCTTGACGAACTGGGGCTTTATGCCGAACTTCTGGATGTCGGCCTGGACTTCAACGTCGGCTCCGGCGGCAGGCGGCTGACCGGTGGACAGCGACAGAAGCTCGATGTTGCCCGGGCCCTGCTCAAGCGTCCCGATTTTCTCATTCTCAACCGGCCGCTGTCGGCGCTCGACCAGCGCATGCAGGATAAGGTGCTGCGAAACGTGCTCGAGGAAGCCAGGCGCGACGGCCATTCGCCGGCAATTGTGTGGGTCGTGACGAGTCCGGCAATGGCGATGATGTTCGATCGCGTTATCGTCTTCGACTCGGGTCAATTGGTGGAAGACGGAACACACGAGACACTTTTGGCAGGGAACGGTATCTTCAAGGAACTGTTGTCATAGACTAGTCTGGCAAACGCGAATTTTGGGAAGGTTTGCGACAATGCTGCTCAAGGATGAAGTTGGAATGCTGCAACGCATTCCCTTGTTTTCTGGCATCGAGTCGACAAAGCTCAAGCTGCTTGCGTTCACATCCGATCGCGTGAGCTACAGCGCCGGCCAGATCCTTTTCCGGCAGGGCGACGAGGGAGACGCCGCCTATGTCATCCTTTCAGGCAGGGCGGATATTCTGGTCGATTCCGACAGCGGACCGATAAAAGTTGCCGAAATGGTGCCAAATTCGATTGTTGGCGAGATCGCCATATTGTGCAACAGCTCTCGCACTGCCACCGTCAGAGCGGCAAGTCCGCTGGAAGCCTTGAGAATCAGCAAGGATCATTTCCTGAGGCTTATGAAGGAGTACCCGGAAATGACCATCGAGATATTGCGGGTTCTTGCCGATCGCCTAAGCCATACGACCGCGGATCTGATCGACGCACGAAGCGCCAAATAACGAATGAGGTGCGCTCAGTCCTCGCTGTCGTGATGGCACTGGTCTCAGAAGGTCACCCGGAGAAAACCTGTCTCGCCTAGCAGCAGTTGTTTGGCTACGATGGGCGACGGGGACAGCGAAGGGGTAGCATGGACGACGACGTTTTCCTGGTCAGGTTTTGGGGCGTGCGCGGCAGCATTTCGGTATCGGGGCCAGAATTCTCTCGCTATGGCGGCAACACAACCTGCATTGAGATGCAATGCGGTAAGCATACGCTTCTGTTCGACGCGGGCTCTGGCCTGCGGCCTGCCGGCGGGGCGCTTCGGGCGTCGGGCGTGACCGATTTCGACCTGCTTTTCACCCATTGCCATTACGATCACATCATCGGGCTGCCATTTTTTGCGCCGATCTATGACCGGAACGTCAAGGTTACGCTTTGGTCCGGGCATCTTGCAGGACGCATGACGACCCGGCAGATGGTCGATGAGTTCATGCAGCCGCCGTGGTTTCCGGTGAAATTGGAGATCTGCAAGGCAAGTCTCGACTGCCGCGATTTCGTATCCGGAGACGTGCTTCGGCCGCGCGAAGGGGTGGTGGTCCGAACCGGCAGTCTTATCCATCCGGGCGGCTGCATAGGCTACCGGGTCGAATGGGGCGGACGTGTCGTGGCGATGATCACAGACACTGAGCACGAGCCGGACAAACTCGATCAGGCGGTGCTCGGCCTGATCGAAGATGCCGACCTCGTGATTTACGATTGCACCTACACCGAAGAGGAAATGGAACGCCGCCGCGGTAACGGGCACTCGACATGGCAACAGGGCGTCAAGCTCTGTGAGGCGGCCGGTGCGCGGGGGCTTGCGCTGTTTCACCACGATCCGACACGCACCGACGAGGAACTGGACGAGATCGAGAAACTGGCCAAAGACAGGTTTGCCGGCGCTTTTGCCGCGCGGGATGGCCAAACGCTCAAATTTCCAGTCTCATTGCGCAAAAAGCGCTGAGCTATTTTCCTCTACCGGCGCTGCGCCCGATCAATGTCCTGATCGGAAGCCATGCGCAGGCTTCAGTCTGTGCGGTGACTGTGAACAGCCGTTCGAGGAAAAGCCAGGCCGATTCATCATGTACGAGATGGTGGGTGAGCAGGCCGACCGGTTCGCCGCCGTCGAATGCATGCTGCAATTGCGCGATGATAGCCTGAACCAATAGGCCATGATCACGGCAGCCGCGCGTGCCATGCCAATCCATGATGTCGACATTGCTGTTGATGACCGCCAGTGAAGCCGGCTTCGGCGGCCCATAGACCGACAATGCCGCAAATCCTATCGATCCAAGGTCGGATACCAAGCCGGCGTCGATCCTGTTCCAGGGTGGCACCAGCATCGGAACCGCACGTGCGCCGTGCAGGCCGGTTACGTGCGACAGCCCGCGAGCCAAATCATCGAGCACCGCCTCGCGTGGCCGATGCGCGCCGAGCTCCTGCTTTTTCTGGTCCTCGGGCGCATGATTTCGGTGCGCCCAGCCATGGATGGCGACCGTGGCATGCGGCGCCTCGTCAAGCCGGACGACAAGCTTCTCATCAGTCAGGGCCGGAATGACGGCCAGAGTGACCGGAACCGCGAATTCACCGGTGAGGTCGAGCAGCCGATCAAGCGCAGGCGTCGGATCCACGGCGTCGTCGTCGCGCAGCCAGAACTCTACCTTGCGGTCCGCCCGTTGCCGGCGCGCCAGTTCTTCAACCAAGGGCTGCCAGATCTGATCGGATGTCATGAAACGGGGATCTTCGCAAGAAGTTCGGCCAGACGCGCCACTGCAGCATCGAGGGAGCGTTCTTCGAGGATGAAACGTCTGGCTTCCGCGGCCATGATGGTTCTTTCGTCGTTACGGACCAGAAGCCTTTCAATGGCAGAAGCGAACGCCGCCACATCGCCCGGCGGGGTGAGAAACCCGGTCTGGCCATGCCGCACGACCTCCGGCACGCCAGCGATGTCCTGAGCCACCACTGGAAGGCCGGCGGCCTGTGCTTCAAGATAGGCAACGCCATAGGCCTCGCCGTAACCCGGCCAGACGTAAATTCCCCCGCTGTAGAGGACATCCGGCACGGCGGCTGGCTCAATCGCGCCAAGCCATTCGATACGGTCGGCGGGCAAGCCGGCGAATTGCGCTTTGACCTCGTCACGGGCAGGCCCGTCCCCGACGACCGACATGGTCCAGGGCAGGTGGCCGATCTGACCGAGCGCTTGCGCCAGCATGCGATAGCTTTCGACTTTGTCGCCCGGGCGCATCATGGCGACGGTAACGAGGCGCGTCGGACAACCCCGTGCCGGCATTTCCCCGAATAGCGATGTGTCGATGAAGGGCGAAAGCATACCGAGTGCGGCGTCGGGAATCGCATCTGTCAGTCCCTGACGATCCCTTTGCGTGAAGCAGATGTTCAGAGCTGCCTGTTCGACGGCTCGCCCCACCAACGCTTGCGTATCGGCCCACAAACCGACGTTGCGCCGCCTCGAATAGGAGGCTTCCGCTGTCACATAGGGGACAGCAAAGGCCGACGCCAGTTCGGCCCCGATCAGGTCGGGCGCCTTGTAATAGGGATGATAGGAGAACCAGAGATCGGGCTTGCCTTCACGATCCCAAAGCTTTGTCAGCCGCGCGACTTCCTCTCGGGCCTCGATCTTGAGCGCATCGAAACTTTTCGACTCCGGTTCGCGTAGATAGAAGCGTAATTCGGATGCCAGTTCGACGCTGTGCCCTCCATGCTCCAGCGCCTTGACCAGCATCCGTGCCATCTGGCGGTCGCCGGAGGCAACGGGATGATTGGGCGACTTCAGCGGCGCGTAGAAGGCAATTCGCATCGCGCGACCCTATCATCGGAAAGCCTGCGCAAGTCAATTTCGAAGCATGATCGACTTCACCTTCAAGCAGTGGAATGTGCTATCTGATGCTCATGGAAACAGCTGCCGCGTCCGACCCGTTTGTCGCTTCCTTGCCGGTCTTCGCAAAGTTCGAAAGCGTTGCCGATATCGATAACTATCGGCCTCTCCCCGATGGCTGGGCGCTGGCCACCGCCGACATCGTCGGCTCGACCAAGGCGATCGAGGCTGGGCGCTACAAAACCGTCAATATGGCCGGCGCCAGCGTCATTTCGGCGCTGCTCAATGCACTGGGTCGGCAAGATCTTCCCTTTGTCTTCGGCGGCGACGGCGCGCTCGTGGCGTTTCCTGGCTCGGCGCTGGAGATCACCCGCAACGCGCTGGCGGCTGTCCAGAGATGGGTGGCGGACGAACTGGACCTGACCTTGCGTGCCGCAATCGTGCCGATAAACGATATAAGAGCGCAAGGCCTCGACGTTCGCGTGGCGAGGTTCCAGGCCTCCGAGGCGGTCTTCTATGCCATGTTCGCCGGCGGTGGCGGCAGTTGGGCGGAAGCCGAGATGAAAGCGGGGCGCTACCGCATCGATCCTGCGCCGGCCGGCGCGCGGCCGGATCTGACCGGCCTCTCCTGCCGCTGGAACCCGATCGAAGCCCGGCATGGCGAAATCGTCTCGATCATAGCCATACCGGGGGCGTCGCGCGACTTGCGCGGTTTTCAGTTTCTGGCTTCCGACATCATCGCCCTTGCCGGCATGCAGGAACGCGATGGCCACCCGGTTCCGGTGAACGGGCCGGGCTACAGTTTTTTGCCCGCCGGCCTCGATATCGAGGCGCGGGCCATGGCGCCGGCAGGATGGCGGTGGCTGTCGAAGCTGTGGATAGTGTTCCTGATGACGCTTACGGCTGTCACCGATAGATATGGCTGGACGATCGGCCGTTTCGATCCGAAGATCTACAAACGCGAGGTGGCCAGCAATTCGGATTTCCGCAAGTTCGACGACGGCTTGAAGATGACCATCGACGTTGACGCGGATGTGTTGCAACGGATCGAGAACCGGCTGAAACAGGCGGAAGAGGCGGGCATCTGCAACTATGGCCTGCACCGCCAGAAATCGGCCCTGATGACATGCCTCGTCGCCTCGCCGCTGCAGCGCGATCACGTTCATTTCATCGATGGCGCCGCCGGCGGCTATGCGATGGCTGCCGCAAGCCTGAAGGCGAAGGTGCCGGTCTGATGACGGCTTGCGGAAATCGATCTTCCGCAATATGCCTCGGCCATGGTTCTTGGCATCAGGTGAGCCTCGCCACGGGAGCGGACAGCCTGTCCGAATTGACGGGAAAGCAGATTTTTGGACGCCTCACTATCGACATATGACCGTCTTCTGAACCGGATTTCGACGCGCGCCGCGCAAATCGGCGTGATCGGACTGGGCTATGTCGGGTTGCCGCTGGCGGTTGCAATCGCACGCGCCGGCTTCCCGGTTTCCGGCTTCGACATCGAAGCCCAGAAGGTCGAGAGCCTGAACAACGGCCAATCCTACATTGAGGCGGTGACGTCGACAGCCCTTGCCGGCCAGGTGGCGAGCGGACGGTTCCGAGCCACCGCGGATTTTGCCGAACTGGGCGTCTGCGATGTCATCATCATCTGCGTTCCGACACCGCTGACGAAACACCGTGAGCCGGACCTCTCCTTTGTCAGGGACACGGCAGGCACGATCGCGAAGCATCTGCGTCTCGGCCAGCTGATCGTGCTGGAATCGACCACCTATCCCGGCACCACCGACGACGTGATCAAGCCCATACTGGAAGAAACCGGCTTGCAGTCGAAGATAGACTTCTTCCTCGGCTTCTCGCCCGAACGCGAGGATCCCGGCAACCGCAGCTTTGAAGTCGCGACGATCCCCAAGGTCGTGGCAGGCGACGGCATTGAAGCGGCGACGCTCGTGCAGGCTTTCTACCGGGGCGTGGTCAAGACCGTCGTTCCGGTTTCCACCACAGCGACCGCCGAGGCGGTCAAGCTGACGGAAAACATTTTCCGCTCGGTCAATATAGCCCTCGTCAACGAGTTGAAGGTCGTGCTCGGTGCGATGGGCATCGACATCTGGGAGGTGATCGAGGCGGCAAAGACCAAGCCCTTCGGCTACATGCCTTTCTATCCTGGCCCCGGACTTGGCGGGCACTGCGTTCCGATCGATCCCTTCTACCTGACGTGGAAGGCGCGCGAATACGAACTGCCGACCCGCTTCATCGAGTTGGCGGCAGAGATCAACACGGCCATGCCGCGTCATGTGGTCGATGAACTGGCGAAGGCGCTGGACCGGCGCTGCGGCAAGGCGCTCAGCCGCTCGCGCATTCTCATCATCGGGCTCGCCTACAAGAAGAATGTGCCCGACATCCGCGAAAGCCCCTCATTGCGGCTCATTGAACTCATCGAGGAATGGGGCGGCAAGGCGGAATTCCACGATCCGCATGTTACCGAGATCCCGACCACACGGGAGCATATGGCGATCAAGGGGCGTCGCTCGGTCGAATTGACCGAGGCGGCCTTGAAGGATTTCGATGCTGTCGTCGTTGCAACCGACCACGACGCGATCGACTATCGGGCGATCGCCGATCACGCCCTTCTGATCGTCGACACACGCAATGTTTTTGGCCGCCTCGGGCTAGCCCGAGAGACGGTGGTGAAGGCCTGACGGCGTCTGAGCCAGCGAATTTTTTGCCCGATGTCAGGATCGTGGTTGCACTCCGTCGGCAGCCTCGCCACATATCGCCCCACGAGATAGATGCAGTTTCGCCCGCTCCTTGCCTGCAAGGACAGTCACTTGGGAAATTCTTCGCCGGGTTTTGCCGCCGAAGCCGGCTTCATTGACTTCGAGGGTCTTATGTTTGGGTCGTTGGCGGACTGTGTTGTAGCGGATCAAAGGAGAATGGCTCGTCTTCGACGGGTCTGGAGATAGCATGAGCACAGCGCAAGCAGAAATTTCCACCACTCTCATGGATAAGGTTGCCGATTGGCTGACGCAATCGGCGCTGGCGGGCAACGACCTGGAAACATTGGTAAAAGGCTTTTGTGAACGGCTGGCTGCTGCCGGCCTGCCGCTGAAGCGGGTGCATTTGAGCTTTTCGATGCTTCATCCGCTTTATGACGCGCTTGGCTTCACCTGGTTTCGCGGCCAGGGCATGGAAGTAGAAGGCTTCCGCCATGAGGGCGGCGTGCCGTCTGACAGGTTCCTGACCAGCCCATACTACCATCTGCTCAGCAACAAGCTCGACCATCTGCGGCGCCGGTTCGACCCGTCGGTGCCGTCGGAGTTTCCGGTTTTCGATGAACTCAGGCTTATGGGCGTTACCGATTACATGGCTTTCGTCCATTCCTTCAGTGGCAACACCACTCAGGGCATGATGGGGTCTTGGTCCACCGACAGTGCTGCAGGCTTCAGCGACAGCATGATTTCGGCGCTGCTGCGCATCCAGAACCATCTCGCTATCGCAACCAAGATGGCGGTGCTGACCAAGCTCGCCGACAACATGATGACCACTTATCTCGGCGGCGATGCCGGCAGGCGCGTGCTGGACGGCCAGATCAAGCGCGGCGAGGGCGATACAATCCGGGCCGCACTGGTCATGGCCGATATGCGCGGGTCGTCAAGGCTTGCCGAAACCTCCGGCCGCGAAATCTATATCGATACGCTGAACCAGTTTTTCGACGCCGTTGCCGCACCTTTCAATCGCAAAGGCGGGCAGATCATGAGTTTCATAGGAGATGGCTTCATTGCCGTCTACCCTTGCGAAAGGCACCGCTCGCAGTCCGAGATCGCCTGCCAGGCTGCTCTTGCGGCAGCGCACAAGGCCACCGCGCGTATGATGGATCTCAATCTGCGCAGAAAGGAGCAGGGGTTGAGCGACATAGGCTTTGGTATCGGCCTGCATGTCGGCAATGTGATGTTCGGCAATGTCGGGCTTACCGACCGGCTCACATTCTCTGTCTTCGGCTCGGCTGTAAACGAGGTCCAGCGCCTCCAGACCCTGACCAAGAAATATCCGCACAGCGTTCTCGCCAGCAAAGACTTCGCCAGCTATTGCGGCGCCAACAGCTGGCTGACGCTCGGCAACGAGGAACTGGCGGGCATCAAGCAGAAGCTGACGGTGCTTTCACCCGATCTGTCGGGTGCTCTCGCACTCGATGAAGACAGTGCGATGGAGCCGATTCACGACCGAATATCGGACGCAGAGCAGGTCATGCTGCTTCATCGCGATGCCACGCGGTTGTCAGCGGGCGACCGGAGGAAGCTCCAGTAACCACCACGATCTGATCCGAACGCCTTGGCATGCAGTCCGGTCGCCGGTTCCGCCAGGGAACTGGCGACCGTTTCGAATCCAAGTTGCTCTAGGCTGGCAATGCGCTAGTCTCGCTTTCTGCGTCGGTCGCCCCGGCAGGCCGCCAGAGTGGGGTTGGTGTGAGAATGAATTCGGGTTTTGATCTGCTGCGGATCGAAGATGTTGGCATCTCTTTTGCCATTATCGGGGGACCGTTGCATGCCGTCAGGCGTGCAAATCTTCGCGTCCTGCCCGGCAAGGTTACCGCGCTTGTGGGCGAGTCCGGTTCCGGAAAATCGGTTCTCAGCCAGGCAGTGATGGGCATTTTGCCGAAGACAGCCCATGTTCGCGGCCGTATCCTGTTTTCCGATCCTGAAAAGCCCGGCACGACGCAGGATATCCTGCAGATGCCGCGTGACGGACCCGAAATCCGGGCGTTGAGAGGCAGCCGCATCGGCAAGATCTTTCAGGAGCCGATGACATCGCTGTCGCCGCTGCACACGATCGGCAACCAGGTCAGCGAATCCCTGCAGATTCATACGCCCATGGCTCGGGCGGAGCGCAAGGCGCGGACCGAGGAAATGCTCAGCCTTGTCGGCTTTCCCAATCCCAAGCGCGCCTATGACATGTATCCCTTTGAACTTTCGGGAGGATTGCGTCAACGCGCCATGATCGCCATGGCGCTTATCTGCCGGCCCGCCCTGTTGATCGCCGACGAGCCGACGACGGCGTTGGACGTCACCATCCAGGCGCAAATCCTGCAATTGCTGCGCGAGCTTCAGACCAAGCTGAACATGGCGATGCTGCTGATCACGCACGACCTCGGCGTGGTCGCCAATGTCGCCGACGAGGTGGTGGTCATCTACCATGGCGAGATCATGGAAGCGGGACCTGTCGAGGCGATATTCCGCCGGCCAGGTCACCCTTACCTGAAGGGCCTGATGGCAGCCGTTCCGCATTTCGACCTGAAGCCTGGCGAAAGGCTAAAGGCGCTCCGCGAGGTGCCGGTGAATGTCGGGAACCTGCTCGGCAAGCAGACGGCGCCGGTATCGAAAGGGCCGGACGACATCCTGCTGTCGGTCAAGGATCTGGAAAAGACCTTCACCACCCGCAAGTCCGGATGGTTCGGCGGGGATCATCAAACCTCTGTTCGCGCCGTGGACGGCGTGAGCTTCGATATCAGGCGGGGTGAGTGCCTGGGTCTGGTCGGCGAAAGCGGCTCCGGCAAAACCACCGTCAGCAAGATCCTCATGCGGGCTGTTACCCCTAGCGGCGGCTCTGTGATCTTCAACGGCCGCGATGGACCGATCGACGTCTTGGCAGCCGGGGGAAACGCCCTGCGCATGCTGCGCGCGAAAATCCAGATGGTCTTCCAGGATCCGGTTTCGTCGCTTTCACCTCGCATGACGGTGGAGAACATCTTGAGCGAGCCGCTGGAAATCCATCAACGTGGCAATGCCGCTTCCCGCCTCGCCACAGTCAAGAGCCTGATGCAGGCAATCGGGCTCGATCCGCGCTTCATCAAGCGTTATCCGCACAGTTTCTCCGGCGGGCAGCGTCAGCGTATCGGCATCGCGCGCGCGTTGGCGCTGGGGCCTGAACTCCTGATCTGCGACGAGCCGGTTTCAGCACTCGATGTCTCTGTCCAGGCGCAAATCCTGAACCTTCTGAAGGACCTGCAGAAGGAACTGGGCCTGACCTACCTGTTCATATCCCACAACCTGGCGGTGGTGGACTACATGGCAGACCGCATCGCGGTGATGTGCGGCGGGCGTATCGTCGAGCTTGCGCCGCGCGAAATTCTGCTTAGGAAACCGGTGCACCCCTACACGCGCTCACTGGTCGCCGCAGTACCTTTCCCCGATCTCGACAGGCCGATGGATTTCAAGACGCTGAATCTCAGCGGCGCTTCCGACACCAGCGCATGGGGACCGCAATTCCGCGACGAGGGCGACGAGGGTATGCTGTCGCCGCTCGATCTTGGCGGCGGCCACCTCGTGCTGGCCCGACGTTCGGCAGATGTCAGCGAGCTACGCCATTGATCAGCCGGCGCACCGTCCTTGGCCTCATGGCTTCGGCATTTCTGCCGGGCACGTTGCACGCCGGCGATCTGGAGCCGGAATTTCTTCAGCCGTACCTGAAGGCCAGGGCGCTGCCGGCACTCGCCGAACGCCTGCCCAAGAGCCCGCGCGCGGTGAATCTCGCTGCGATGGGCCGGCAGCCCGGCCAGTATGGCGGCACGCTGCGTACGATCATCGGCAGCCAGAAAGATATCCGGATGATGACGATCTATGGGTATGCTCGCCTGGTCGGCTATGACGAAAAGCTTAACATGCAAGCCGACATTCTCGAAAGTTTCGACGTAGCGAATGATCGCGTCTTCACTTTCAAGATACGGGAAGGGCATAAATGGTCTGACGGTGGCCTGCTGACGCCGGAGGATTTTCGCTATTGCTGGGAAGATGTCTGGCTGAACGATGAGCTTTCGCAAGGCGGGCTTGCCCCGGCCCTGCTGGCGGACGGCAAGCCGCCACGCTTCGAGATCGTCGATCCGTTGACGGTCCGCTATAGTTGGGATGCGCCCAATCCCGACTTCCTGCCCAGGCTCGCTGCTGCTTCGCCGCTATCGCTTGTTCTGCCAGCCGCCTATCTCAAGCAGTTCCACAAGAAATATCAGGATCCATTCCGGCTCGCCGGCCTAATGAGGGAGAACCGGGCCAAGAAATGGACGCTCCTGCATATCCGCATGTCGCGACAGTATCGCCCGGAGAACCCGGATTTGCCGACGCTCGATCCCTGGCAGAACCGGACCAAGCCGCCGGCTGAGCAGTTCGTCTTCGAGCGCAACCCGTTCTTTCATCGAATAGACGAGAATGGCCGGCAACTGCCCTATGTTGACCGGATTGTCATGAATGTCAGCTCGTCGGCGATCATTTCCGCCAAGACCGGTGCGGGCGAGAGCGACCTGCAATGCATGGGAATTGACTTCACCGATTACTCCTTCCTGAAGGATGCGGAGAAGCGCTACCCGGTGAAGATGCATCTCTGGAAACGCACACAGGGTTCGCGGCTGGCGCTGCTGCCCAATCTGAATTGTGCCGACCAGGTGTGGCGTCGCCTTTTTCGCGACGTGCGCGTGCGCCGCGCACTTTCGCTCGCTGTGGACAGGCGCGAGATCAATATGGCTGTGTTCTACGGATTAGCACAGGAAAGTGCCGATACGGTCCTGCCGGAGAGCCCGCTCTACCGGCCGGAATTCGCGAAAGCCTGGGTCGCCCATGATCCCGACCAGGCCAATGCCCTGCTCGACGAGGTCGGGCTTCAGACGCGTGGCGATGACGGCCTGCGGATACTTCCCGATGGACGCCCAGCGCAGATCATAGTGGAGACGGCCGGCGAAAGCACACTGGAAACCGACGCGCTCGAACTCATCACCGATCACTGGCGCAAGATCGGCATCGCCTTGTTCATCCGGACTTCGCAGCGCGACATCTTCCGCAGCCGCGCGGTTGGCGGCCAGATCATTATGTCGATGTGGTCGGGCATCGACAATGGCGTGCCGACCGCCGACATGAACCCGAGCCAGCTGGCCCCCACCATCGACGACCAGCTGCAATGGCCGCTCTGGGGTGCTCACTACTTGTCTCGTGGCAAGCTCGGTGAGGCGCCCGATCTTCCGCCTGTGGTCGAGTTGATGGCTTTGCTCAAGCGCTGGAACGCATCGACCGAAACCACGGAGCGCGCCGAAATCTGGAATTCGATGCTGTCGATCTACACCGATCAGGTGTTTTCGATCGGCACGGTGAACGGAACGCATCAGCCGGTTCTAGCGTCCTCGCGGCTGCGCAACCTGCCTGACAAGGCGCTCTACGGCTACGACCCGACTGCCTATTTCGGTGTCTACATGCCGGATACATTCTGGCTTGGAGAGTCCTGAGCGTGCTTCGATATCTTGTTTGGCGCATCGCCGTGATGGTTCCAACGCTGCTGATCATATCGGCGCTGGTGTTCACGATCATCGAACTTCCCCCAGGCGACTATTTCGACAGCTATGTTGCCGAGCTTCGGGCTCAGGGCGAAGGGGTGGATTCCGATCGCATCGAGATGATGCGCAAGGAATATGGTTTCGACAAGCCGCCGATCGTTCGCTACTTCTACTGGGTCGGCGGGATGCTGCACGGCGATTTCGGCTATTCCTTCGAATATGAGCTGCCGGTTCGCGACGTCGTCGGGGACCGAATGTGGCTGACCGTGATGGTTTCCTTCGTCACGATCGTCTTCACCTGGCTCATCGCCTTTCCAATCGGCATGTACTCCGCCACGCATCAATACAGCTGGGGCGACTACGGCCTGACTTTCTTCGGCCTTCTCGGCCTTGCCATTCCGAACTTCATGCTGGCGCTGATCCTGATGTATTTCGCCAACATCTGGTTCGGCACATCCATCGGCCATCTCATGGACCAGCAATATCTCAGCGAGCCGATGAGCTGGGCCAAGGCGAAGTCGATCCTCGCCCATCTCTGGATCCCGGTCTTGATCATCGGCACCGGAGGCACGGCAAGCATGATCCGGCGGCTGCGCGCCAATCTGCTCGATGAGCTACACAAGCAATATGTCGTGACCGCACGCGCCAAAGGCCTTCATCCCTTCAAGGCGCTGGTCAAATATCCGCTGCGCATGGCGCTCAATTTCTTCATTTCCGACATCGGCTCTATCCTGCCGGCCATCATCTCCGGCGCCGAAATCACGGCGATCGTGCTGTCTTTGGAAACGACCGGGCCGATGCTGATCAAGGCGCTGCAAAGCCAGGACATGTATCTGGCAGGGTCGTTCCTGATGTTCCTCGCCTTCCTGACGGTCATCGGTGTCCTGATTTCCGACCTGGCGCTGGCGCTGCTTGATCCACGAATTCGTTTGCAGGGCGGCAGCACCAAATGAACACGAATTCTCCGCTGCCCGCTCCGGGTGCTCCACTGCAACACTACGTTTCCATCGCGCCCATTGACCTGCAGTCGGTCGAGGCGATGACGCCGGAGCAGTCGAAAGTCTATCAGGCGTCGCAGTTGCGGCTGATGTGGTGGAAATTCCGGAAGCACCGGCTTGCCGTTATATCAGGCATATTCCTGGCAGTGCTTTATTTCGGGATACTGATCTGCGAGTTCCTGGCGCCCTACAATCTGCACACGCGCAACATGGACTACATCTATTCGCCGCCGCAGCGGGTGCACCTGTTCCACAACGGCCAGTTCGTCGGGCCGTTCGTCTATGGCCGCCGGATGACGCTGGATATGGACACGCTCAAGCGGAACTACATCGAGAACCACGATGATGTTCAGCGGATCCGCTTCTTCTGCAGGGGCGACAGTTACCGGTTCTGGGGCCTGATCGAAGGTGACAGGCATTTTGTCTGCCCTGCCGAAAACGGCCAGCTCTTTCTGGCCGGCACTGACAGGCTGGGGCGCGATGTGCTCTCGCGCATCATCTATGGCGCACGCATTTCACTGACAATCGGCCTCGTCGGCATCAGTTTCAGCTTCGTGCTCGGCATTGTCATCGGCGGACTGGCCGGCTATCATGGCGGTATCTTCGACCTGATCGTTCAACGGATAATCGAAGTTCTGCAATCGATCCCCAGCATTCCGCTATGGCTGGCTCTGGCGGCTATCATGCCGATAACCTGGAGTCCGGCCCTGATCTATTTCGGCATCACCGTCATCCTCGGGCTGCTCGACTGGACCGGACTGGCGCGGGCCGTGCGTTCGAAGCTTCTAGCCTTGCGCGAGGAGGATTACGTTCTGGCCGCGCAATTGATGGGCGCCAGGAGCAGCCGCATCATCGGGCGGCACCTCATTCCCGGCTTCATGTCGCATCTGATCGCGACGGCGACGCTCTCCATACCCAGCATGATCCTGGGCGAGACGGCGCTGAGCTTCCTCGGGCTCGGCCTGAGGGCGCCGATAACCAGTTGGGGCATCCTGCTCACCGAGGCGCGCAGCGTCAACGTGATCGCGTTCTATCCATGGCTGCTTTTGCCGATGCTCCCCGTCATTCTCGTCATCATGGCGTTCAACTTCCTCGGCGACGGCTTGCGGGACGCCGCAGACCCCTACAAGTGAGATCGCAATTCCGCCGCGCGCCGTGCCGCCGACTCCACCCGGTATGATCCTTGTCGGCGGCCTGTTCGGTTATTGCAATGTTCATTGCTCGCCTCTATGTGCGGGACTGGTTCAGGACATACAATCGCCTATGAGTCGCCTCGACAGTTTCATCCGCAGGATGACCGCACAGCGCGACATTCTCGATCATGTCTGCACCGAGGTGGCGAAGATGGAGGGGCCCGTGGTCGAGCTCGGCCTCGGCAATGGCCGGACGTTCCACCATCTGCGCGAGCGCCTGCCCGGACGCCGGATCGTGGCGTTCGACCGCGCACTTGCCGCACACGCCAGCTCAATTCCCGAAGCTGAAAACCTCGTGCTCGGCGAAATACGCGAGACGGCGAGCAGGTTCATTGGCATCGATGCCGCTCTTGTTCATGCCGACATCGGTACCGGCTATGAAGATCTCGATGCAGTGACCTCTACCTGGCTTCCCGATCTGATTGCGCGCCTGCTTCGCGTCGGCGGCATCGCGGTCAGCGGCACGCCGCTCGATCACCCGCAGCTGCAACGCCTCCCGCCGCCGCCTTCGGTGCCCGCCGATCGTTATTTTGTCTGTAGGCGCGTGTGAGGGGCCGAGACGACCCAAATCTTCAGGGGCCAAGTCTTCAGGGGCCAAGTCTTCAGGGGATCGTATAGACTGCGATCTCCCGCTCAATGCCGCGCAGCGAGACCTCGTGGGGCACGGGCGTCAGCGCTTTCCTGTGCAACAGATCGGCGGTGAGATTGTCGTCGACCACCGCACGAGTGGCGAAGATCGCCTGTGCGGTGGCAAGGTTCTGGACCCGCGAAGCAATGTTGACCGTCTGGCCGAAATAGTCCTGTCGCTCGTTCATGGACACGGCGATGCAGGGGCCGGCGTGGACTCCGATCTTGAGCAGCAGATCCTCGCGCCCGCTCTTGTCGTTGAGCGCACGCATGGCATCGCGCATCCTGAGGGCCGCGGCAATCGCACGATCAGGCGTCGCGAAGGTCGCCATCACCGCATCACCGATCGTCTTCACCACCGCGCCTGCCTCCGCCGCGACGATCTCGTGCAGAACCTGGAAATGCTCGCGCACGAGATCGAAGGCTGAAAGGTCGCCCACCCGCTCGTAAAGCGCGGTCGATCCGCGCAGGTCGGTGAACAGGAAGGTCAGGCTGGTGATCTTCAGGCGCTGGTTGATGTCGAGCGTGTCCGCACGATAGAGATTGCGGAACGTCTGGTTGGTGAGCAGGCGCTTGGCGGTCAGGAAGGGCCGGCGTTTGCCCAGCAAATCATGCAATGCCTGGCCGGCGATGAAGACCGTCGGCAGCACGCGGGTGTCGGTCCTGTTTTCCAGCGAAATGCGCATCGGGCCCGGTTGCATCTCCAGCGTCTGGCTCTGCACATGGTCGCGGTCGAAGACCAAAGAGAGGCTTCGGCGTTCCTTTGTTGGTTCGCCCTTCCCATCGATGAACTGCGCTGAATGGGTGACCGGATCGAAGACGATGATGAATTCGGACGGAAGCTGTATGAGCAGAAACGCCTTTTCACCGGGCGCAAGCTCGATACCCTCCAGCGAGAACGCTTCTATCTTTTTGGCGAAATCCTCTTCCGGCAGATCGACGCCGGACCCCCAGTAGATCTGGCGGAAATATTCCACCAACGGCAGTTCGTGTGGATTGTGGGCGGCAATCCTGCGCACGCGGGAACTGACGGTGAATGTCACCTCGACCATCTCGTCGAGGGTCGGCGAATAGCCCTCGGCGCACAGCGCGCAGGTGTATTCGTCCTTCTGCAGGGTTTTCAGCGTGGCGTTGGTGTCGAGCACGCCGCCACAGCCGGGGCACAGAACATTCCAGGAAATGTCGAAGATGCCCACCCGCGCCGCGTGGAGAAAGGCGCCTATGGTGCGTTCCTCGTCGAGGCCATGCTTGCTGGCGAAGGCTGGCGCATTGATGCGGCAAAGTTCGCGGTCCTGGCCTTCCGCGATGGTTCGCTCGATCGCGTCGATTGCCTGTGGATCGACATCGGTCGATTGCCGCAGAAGCGAGAACAGATCCTGAGCTTCGTTCATCGTGCAGGCTCCGGACGCCCCATGAGGCATGGTTGACCGGACCGCTCTTTGGTCCGAGTCTTCATTCTACTTCGAAACGGACCGTACGGCCATTCGAATAGACAAGCCTGGTGACAGTCCAATTTCCATTCGCGGTAACCGGCACTATGATGATCCATGGGGAATTCATCCTTGGGGCTCTCTCCCATGCCGACATCCGACAACCCGCCATTTCCGGCGGCCCTGCGCCTTTTCTCTGCGGTGGTCATCATCGTCCTGATCGTAGGCGCCGGCCTGTTTTTCGCACCCGTCTTGGTCAAGCCGCGCTGGCCTTGGGCCGTCACGCCGTTCAATGCCCGCTTCCTCGGCGGCTTCTACACCGCCGAAATGGTCGTGATGGCGGCGCTACTGTTGTGGAATCGCTGGTCGCCCGCCAGGCTCGTGCTCGTCATGGCCTTCATCTTCACCGTCATCGTGTCGGTGGCTTCGTTCCTCAATCTCGGCTATTTCAACTTCGGGCGCAAAGCGCCCTGGCTCTGGTTTTTGGTCTATCTTGCTTCGGTCGCGGTATCCGGGCTGTTCCTGTGGCGGGCCAGGGCCCGTCCTTCTGCAAAAGGCGTGACCTTAAACCCCGCATGGCGGGGCTACATGCCGGTGGAATCGGCGATCCTTGGGCTCTATGGCGTCGGCCTGTTGCTGTTTCCCCTGACATTCAGCAGCATCTGGCCATGGCCGGTAGACGCCTTCCACGCTCAGGTCTACAGCGCCATCTTTCTCGCCGGTGCGGGCGGCATATATCTCGTCTGGAGAAGCGCGCCGCGCGAGGAACTGCTGGTGCTCGGCTTGGCGCAGTTTCTGGTTGGCCTGCTTGCCATCCTTGGCCTCGTCATCACCGACGCTGCGGTGCACCGGATCGACTGGACGGCGACCGGGACATTGTGCTGGCTCGCCCTTTTCGGCTGGATCGGCATCAGCGGCGTCTTCAAACTCTACGCCGCCTCGCGGTATTTTAGCTCGCAATCGGCATCATAGGGTGCAGAGACGGCTGGATTTTCAGGGGACGTCCGGTGCATCGTGCCGGGCCGATTGCCTTCGCCGGGAACGCCATGACCAGCACGACCTCGCCATCCTCCGAGAAAATCCAGCCGCAGCTGCGGTCCGTCCGGCCAAGCGATGCGGAGGCGCTTTGCGCTATCTTCAACATGCCGGGCTTCCGCTGGGGCACGCTCAGGATGCCCTTCGAGCGGGTAGAGCAGGTGGAGCGGCGCATCGCCAAGTCCGGCCAGGAAACCACCTGGATCGTTGCCGAGTTGGACGGCAAGGTCGTCGGCCATGGCAGCCTGGTCGTGCAGGGTTCGCCGCGCCGTTCGCATATCGGCGAGATCAATATCGGCCTTGACGATGCCTTTGTCGGCAAGGGCATCGGCTCTGCCATACTTGGCGCGCTGCTTGACGTGGCCGACAACTGGCGCGCCCTGAAGCGGGTCGAATTGACCGTCTATGCCGACAACGAACCGGCCGTCCGTCTCTACACAAGCCACGGCTTCGAGGTCGAAGGCCGGCATGTGAAGGCCGGTTTTACCGACGGGCAGTACCACGACCTCCTGAGCATGGCCCGGCTGCGGTTCTGAGGTCTCCCTTGGCGTTTGCACCGCAAGCGGCTAATGCATGTCGCTCAAAAGTGGTCCCGGTTTTGGGAGAACGACATGCTAAAAAACAAAGATCTAAAGCGCGTCGCATGGGTCCGTTCAAACGCGACGCGCTTTAGACGGGACCAATGACCGCCGTCTTCGATCCAACCCCTACGCCTCCGGCGGAAATTCTGGCTGTGCTGTCGCTGCTCTGTCCGGAAGTCGTACGTGACATCGAGCAGAACTGGAATGCACCGGTTTCCGATTACGCCCGCCATCTGTGGCGGCCGGTGGCAAGGCCTGCATCGGCCCCGGCTATCGCTGCCCGCTCGATCCTGCGCGAAGTCCTGCATCAGCGCCTTGGTGTGATCATGCAGCCTGAAGAGATCGGCAAGGCGCTCGAAGAGTTCGAGCACAGACCGGTGATTCAGTCCGGCCTGCACTGCCTGCTTCTGATGGACCGGATCACCTTCGATGCCGTCCTGCTTGCCTGGCTCGGCGCGGTCGAAAACGGGCTGTCGGCCTTCGTCGGCTTCATGGGAACGACGATGACCATGGAGACAATTGGCCGGGAGGGGCCGGGATGGCTCGATGTCGGCGACGACAAGGTCAACCTGTTTGGCATGGGGCGCCACAAACTGTGCCGCAAAAGCGCCTGCGTGGCCGGTCCCGTCTCCCTCAACAAGCGCGCGCTCGAAGCGGTGGGCGATGAAACGGATGCCAGCCGCTGGCTGGGCACACTGCTTGCCAACCAGGACAAGGTGTTTGGAACCGCCGCCGATGCGCTGACAGCCCTCAACGAGGATCTGGTCGCCGATTGGGATCGTTCCGGCATGGCCCTGCCGGTTTTCATCGATGATCGGCTCGCCGCGGCTGCCATGGCGCGGCATCTAGAATATGACGGCAGCCTTCTTTCCAGGCTGCTCATTGATCCCGCAAGGCGCCAGCGTCTCGAACGTGCCTTGCAAGAGGCCGCATCGAGCCCCTTTGGCAGGTTTCTGCCCAATGCCACGGCCTATTTCTGGGGCATCCGCGAGGAGCGCGTGCGCAAGCTCGTCCTCGAGAACGGGCACCTGATCGAGCCTGACAAGCCGCATGGTCTTTCCATCCCGTTCGAGCGGCCGCATCTCAAGCAGGCGCTGCTGGACGGCGTGCTGCTGCCGAACTTGTTCCTGATGTTCCTCGTCCTTGCCATATTGCCGCGTGTGCGGGTTGTGGGCGGCCTGAGACAGATTGGCTATGTAGCGCTTTTCCACTCGATCCTGCTGGCTGCGCTGGACGAAAACATGCCGGAAGAGCGCGATCTGGCTGCGGAGCTGCAGGTTCGGGAAAATGCCTGGGGCATGCGGGTCATCGATGAAAAGATCTCGGTCCGCGAGCAGCTTGCCGGCCTGCCGGAAGGGGCGCTCTTCCCGGACCTGCTCCGGCAATACCGATTGCGGACACTTGCCGAGACGACCGACGACCTGAAGCTGGTTCGCGAAAACGCCCGATGGCGCAAGATCGGCCAGGCAGAGATCAAGGCGACCTGAGCCTCACTTCAGGCCTTATTTCAGGTTGATTTTCTAATTTCGACGACGGCTTCCGCCTCGACGATCATATGGCTTGCCTGCGATCCGTCTGCAGTTCAAAGCCTGACCTGACATGGGCTCACCTGTCATTGCACGACACCGGCCTTGCGGAGCCCGTCCACCACGAGTTCGAAATCGGCAGGGTTCTTGTAGGGCAAGACTTTGCGACGGTATTCCAGCGAATAGTCGGGATTGACGCGAAGCACCTCCTGCCATGCCGCGCGGGCCTCGGCGAAACGGCCCAGATGGCCGTAGCTGGCGGCCAGAAGCGCGCGCGAGACGTCGGTAACAGCGTTGCGAGCCAGCCGTTGCATCAAGAGGCCAACGGCCTCTTCGTACCTTCCCAGTTGAAACAAGGCCAAAGCCTGGAAGTGCAGAAGCACATCCGGAAAGTACGGATTCAAGGTCTTCCCCCGGGCGAAACTCTCGAGGGCCTCCTCAGGTCTGCCCGAATAGTACAGCGCCTCGCCGAGGATGACGTGCCCTTCGGCGAAGTTCGGATTGAGGGCGATCGCGTGCTCGGCCTCGCCGATGGCCCCATCGTGCCGTCGTGTGTACAGCTTGGCTATAGCCAGCGCCCAGTGCGCCCAGGGATCGCTGTCATCCAGCGTTACCGCTCGCGTTGCGACCTCTTCCGCTTGCGCCATCGATTCCGGCGGCGAGGCACTCCACCTGTTCAGGTAATCGAGTCCGTGCGTGAGGGCGAGGAAAGCGTGGGCCGAGGCAAACTTCGGGTCCAGTTCGATGGCACGTTGCAAGAGGTCGCGGGCTGCGAGGTTCGTCTCCTTCGTCAGCCGGTGCCACAGCTCCCGGCCCCGCAGGAAACAGTCATACGCCTCCGCGTTGCGCGGGTGCTCGGGCGCCAGCCGCTGACGGTCACCCTCCGTCAGATTGAGCGCCAGCGCAGCGACGATCTGCTGCGTCACGTCGTCTTGCACGGCGAATATGTCGGTCAGGTCGCGATCGAACCGCTCCGCCCAAAGATGGCCGCCCGAGGTTGCATCGATGAGCTGCGCGGTGATGCGCACCCTGTTCCCCGACTTGCGTACGCTGCCCTCAAGGACATGCCGCACGCCGAGCTTCGTGCCCACCTCCTGCACATGGACGTTCTGGCCCTTGAAGGTGAACGACGAATTGCGTGCGATGACGAAGAGCTGCGACAGTTTGGACAGCGCCGTGATGATGTCTTCGGAGATGCCGTCGGCGAAGTAGTCCTGTTCGACGTCACCGCTCATGTTGGCGAACGGCAGGACGGCTATCGACAGCTTCGGCGGCGCTGCCGGCCGGCTCGTCGCGGTTTCCGAGGTCGCGGCCGCCTTGGTCCCGGCGCTGCCGACTTGCAACGAATAGACCCGGATCGGCTCGGCGATGTTCTTGAGCTGCGTGCTGCCGAGATCGCTGACCGAGAGGTCGAGCCTCGCCTTGACCTGGCGATAGGCATCCTCGGACAGGCAGATGGCGCCGGGCGCCGCGACGCCCTCCAAACGCGAGGCGATGTTGACGCCGTCGCCCATCAGGTCGCCGTCGCTTTCTTCGACCACATCGCCCAGATGGATGCCGATCCTGAACTCGATGCGGCGGTCCTGCGGCACGCCGGCATTGCGCTCAACCATACCATTCTGAACCTCAACGGCGCAGCGCACGGCATCCACCACACTGCGGAACTCAACCAGCGCCCCATCCCCGGTGCGCTTGATCACCCGTCCGTTGTGCACAGCGATGGTCGGATCGATCAGGTCGCTGCGCAGTGCCCGCAACCTCGCCAAAGTAAGATCTTCGTCCGCGCTCGCGAGCCGGCTGTATCCGACCACATCCGCAGCCAGGATCGCGGCCAGCTTACGATTCTCGCTCATCGGTCCGTCTCCTCGTCCCTACGATAGCAGGAAGACGGGGGGTACGAGGGAACTTTCGCAAACGACGGCCACGCAGCCGCCCGAACGACAGGACTCACACCGATCGCTCGATGCCCATCTGCGCTGCCGCTTGCTGGTCGACGGCTATCGGTTCATTCTTGTGAATACCCTGGCCGTGAAGTGCGTAGCGAGATCACGCCGTCACGGCCCCTAGTGAGGTCTTGTTCGATGGACTGCTCGGGCTGCGGTTTGGAGGTTGAGAGCGGATACGCTTTCTGTCCGAGGTGTGGCAGGCGCCAGCCCGTGCCATGCGCCAGTTGCGGCTACCTCTGCGCACCTGATTTCGAGTTCTGTCCGAAATGTGGGGCAAGCGTCGGTGCGCCCGCAAAAGCCGTCGAACGGCCTGCCCCGACACCGAGCCGGACCATTGTGCCGCCTTCTCGAACTCCATCGCTGCTTGCGAACATCGAAAGCGAAGATGGGCTGCATCCCGTCTCTGACGCCGATCGCCGGACGGTGACGGTCCTGTTCGCCGACCTTTGCGGCTTCACGACACTCAGCGAGCAGCTCGACCCCGAGGTGATGCAAGCGCTGCAGAACGAACTGTTCAAGGAATTGACGGCGGCCGTGCGAAACTTTGGTGGTTTCGTCGACAAGTTCATTGGCGATGCACTGCTCGCTTTGTTCGGTGCGCCGGTCGCGCATGAGGACGATCCGGAACGTGCGCTTCGCGCCGCCCTCGACATGATCGCCCGGACGGCGCGGCTCGGCGAAAGCGCGCCGCCCTCCGGCTCGCCTCTGTTACTCCACATCGGCATAAACACTGGTCCGGTCGTCACTGGCGGATTGGGCATCGGCACCGCCAAATCCTATTCGGTGACCGGCGACACAGTGAATACGGCGCAACGCCTGCAATCGCTGGCCGCACCGGGTGAGGTGCTGGTAGGCGAGCTCACTCACAGGCTGACCCGGCATGCCTTCTCTTACGAGTCGCTGGGTGATGTCGTGCTTCGCGGCAAGGCTGGCAGTGTGCTCGTCCATCGACTGGATGCACCGCTTGCGGCGCCGCGTGCAGCGCGTGGGCTCGAGGCGCTCGGCCTCAGCGCGCCGATGATAGGTCGTGGTGCGGAGCTCCAAAGAATGCTGGCGAGCCTTGACCAGGCGTGCGGCGGCTCGGCCCAACTTGTCCGCCTCGTCGGAGAAGCCGGTATCGGGAAATCGCGGCTGGTGAAGGAGTTCGTCGCCCGCGTCGGCGACGAGGATCGTTTTCGCAACGTCGCCGTGCGGCAGGCCACGTGCTCACCGCTGGGCGAACAATCATTTGGCGCCTTGGGCGCAGTGGTGCGCAGCGCTGCCGGGATGATGCAAAACGACAATGGGGACGAAATGCGGGGGAAGCTCGCAGGCTTGCTTACCGATCTCGGCCTGCAGGGCGAGGAGGCGAAGCGGCTGATGCCCTTGCTCTACCATGTGCTTGGCCTTGGCGACCCCGATGCCACCTTGCAGCATGTCGAGCCCGAGCAGCTGCGGCGGCAAATTCTCTACGCAGTCCGCACACTCATCGAACGGCGGCTTGCGTTGTCGCCGCTGTTGATTGTCGTCGAAGACCTGCACTGGGCCGACGCCGTGTCGCTCGAGGCACTGCGTTTCGTGATGGACAGGTTGGAACGCACGCGGCTGATGTTGCTGGTCACCCATCGTCCGGCACCGGACAACGACCAGCTCGACTCAAGTCGGGTCAGCCACACAGCGCTCAGGCTTTCGCCGCTCAGCCATGATGACGGACGCAGCCTCTTGGCGGCGCTTTTCGGCGAGAGCTGGGTAAACTCCGCAGGAAGGCTTCCCGACCAGATCCTCGAGCGCGCGGGCGGCAACCCGCTTTTTGTGGAGGAGATCGTTCGCGGCCTTATCGATCGCGGTGTACTGGTGCGCGAGGGCCAGCGATGGCGGACTGCGGCAGGCGAAGTCGCAACCGGCATTCCCGCCACTATCCAGGCAATGTTGCTTGCTCGCGTCGACCGGTTGCCCCAAGAGGTGCGCCGGTTGGCCCAGGAAGCCGCGGTAATCGGCCCGCGCTTCGATGCCACACTTCTGAAAACCGTGACAGCCGACCCCGGCCGGCTGGAAGCCGGCTGCGAACTGCTTTGCGATGCGGAAATCATCGAGGAAGTTGCCGGATCAGGCTCGGTCTCGTCGCAAAGCTACCGCTTTACGCAAACATTGCTGCAGGACGTGATCTACCAGAATCTGCTCCTGCAACGCCGGACCGACATCCATGGGCGGGTCGGTGCTGCCTTGGAGCAACTGTACGGCGACAAGCCGGAAAGGCTCGAGGATTTGACCGTGCTCGGTCATCATTTCGCACTGAGCGCCGAGCGGGAGAGGGGCGCGCATTACCTGCAGGCGGCGGGCGATCGCGCTCGCATGATATACGCCAACGACGACGCCCTTCGTTTCTACGAGCGAGCCCTGACTGCGTTGGACGCGATCGGGCAAACACCGCTCAAACTGGCAATAGCAGAGCGCATTGCCGATTTGAGCGGCCCGGTAGGCCGCCGCGAGATCGCGCACCACCACTACGAGACGGTGTTGCAGGCATACCGCGAGTCAGCCGATCGTGTCGCTTCGGCGCGCGTTTTGCGTAAGATCGGTCGGCTGCTCTGGGACGTCGGCAAACGGGACAACGCAGAATCCCGCTATGCTGAAGCGGCAGCGCTCCTCGATGGAGCGGATGCCCCGATCGAGCAGGCGCATCTCTGGCAAGAACGTGGCCGACAGGCGTTCCGTAGCGGAGACAACGCTCTCGCGGCAAAATGGGCGGACGCGGCGCTGGATTGCGTACGCACTCTGACAACGGAGCATGTCTCCGAGGTAGGGCGTGATGCCACTCTTGTGACCGCCGAGGCACTTAATACCAAGGCTGTTGCGCTGGCCCGCCTTGGGCGAAACCGTGAAGCCGTGCGAGAGGTTGAGCGAAGCATTGAATTGGCCGAAGCCGCCGGTCTACTGGGCGCGGCCTGCCGCGGCTACACCAATCTCGGCGTGCTTTACACGACCATCGATCCGGCAAAGGCGATGGAGGTCTGTCGGCGCGGTCTTGAAGTGGCGCGCCATATTGGTGATTTGGGTTTCCAGGCGCGCCTTCTCGCCAATCTGGCGGTCGCTTGTTGTACTTTCACGGATCGCTGTCCAACGGAGGGCGTGCCTGCCGCCGAGAAGGCTATCGAGATCGACCGGGCGCTCGACCAGCGCGAGCACCTGCCGGTGCCGTTGATCGTGCTTGGGCAGATCCACCAGTGCAACGGCCGTCCGGAACTGGCGGTTGGCTTGTTCCACGAAGCACTGGACGTAGCCCGCGAAACAGGCGAACCCCAACTGCTGTTTCCGTGCTATGATGGTCTCGCAACGCTTAATCTCGACCTCGACAATCTGGCCGAGGCCGAACGCTACTTTTCCCTGGCGCAGGGTATATGCGCCCAGCACGGGCTCGACCCGGAAGCGCTTGTGGTGCTGCCTTTTCTCGACTAGCCGGGGTGGGAGGTTGGAAATGTCCGCGCATAGTGACTTGGTACCGCTTCAACCGGGCGACCGTGCGCCGAACTTGGTACTCGACGCCATTACCCAGGAAGGCAAGATCGCGCTTGACGACTTTCGCGGACAAAAACCGGTGCTGGTCGGCCTGTTTCGAGGTCTGCATTGTGCGTTTTGCCGGCGCCATATCGCCGCCCAGGCGCGGCTTGATCCGGAGCTGCGCGAAAAGGGCGTGGAGAGCCTGACGGTGGTCAACACGCCGATCGAACGGGCGCGTCTCTATTTCCGCTACCACCCGATGCCGAATCTGCTTGCGGCCTCCGACCCTGAACGCGCTTCACATCGTGCTTTTGGACTGCCCAATCTCGAATTCACCCAAAACGAGACGAACTGGCCGTACAAGGTCTCGATGGCAGCGGCAAAGGATATGCGGGTCGACATGCCAGGCGAGTTGCCCAGTCCTATGGATCCTTTCGCCGCCAGCGAATTCCTCGACAAGAAGGACCATTACGAACTGACCGAAGCCGACGAGCAGATGATGGCAACCGGACACGGACAACTGATCGGTCAGTTCCTGCTGGACCGGCAAGGGATCGTGCGCTGGAGCTTCACGGAGGTTCCAGAGGGCGGGCGATACATGTTTGGGGCGCCAAACCCGCAGGAGCTGATGTCAGCCGTGTCCCAAGTCGCCCAATAGACTTGCGAACTCGGGCAGGACACTGAACAAAAAGCGGAACCAATTTGTCACAAAACTAGACATTGGCGCACGCTGCGGAGCGTCTCGTCGATTGTGTCCTGCGCATTGTGGGCGGGACTAATCACACTGACACGTTCACCGTTCATTCGAGCACGGCCTCGACCGTGGCAACAAAGTCATCGAGCGAGCGATCCCCGCGAATCTCGATGCGCGGAAGGTCGATGGGATCGCAATCGAGGCCTGCCGGCCCGTGTCTGCCGCCGAAGCCGATTCGATAGCCGCACTCCTTGGCCAGCCTGCCAAGCCGTCGGTCGGTGACAGAGAAGGGTGCCGCGAACGCCGTGGTTGGCCGACCGGTCCACCGTTCGATGAACATACGAGAGCGCAGGAGCTCGGCGGCCAAGTCAGAGCTCGACAGACCATCGATCGCGCGATGCGTCGCCAGATGGCTTCCGAAGAACGCACCTTCGGCGGCGAGGCGTCGCACCGTCCCGGCGTCCATAAGCGGCGTCGGCGGACCGCTATAGGCGTCCCACCGTGCACTTTCACCCACCAAGTCCGTCACCAGGAACACTTCCGCGGTCAGGTCGTTCGCGCGCAAGGTCGGCCAGGCATGGTCGGCAAAGTTCTGGAAGCCGTCATCGAAGGTGATGAGCACTGGGCGGCCAGCGAAAGGCTGACGGTTGGCGATGAACCATTCCAGCTGCTCGGACATAATCGCGTGAAAGCCATTGGCGCGCAGCCATGCCATCTGGCTGTCGAATGCGGCGGGCGCGAGCCGAAAACGGGCGAGCGCGGCCGGACCATCGTCGGAGACGCTGTGATACATGAGGACGGGGATGCGCTGCCGCCGCTCGCTCCGTGCGACGTCGCGGCGCAAGGCCCGCGCCCCGCCCCAGACGATTTTTCGCGCGACCCCGATTTCGACGGGCGCGCGGATTGGCACATGATCTATCATCGGTTCCGTCGCCACGTCGTCTGGTGACAGGCGGCGGAAGCGGTCTATGCGATAGAGCTCGGTCTGGATCGATTGCTCGAGGACGAGGCCTTCGGTCCCTGCGAGCGTCTCCGAGATCACTTGTGCACCGAATGTGTTCCAGTCGAAGCCCGTCCTTTCAACATTGTCACCCAGCACGAATGCGTGTGCGCTGATGAAACTGCCGCCAGGCGCCAACGCCTCAATGAATTTTTTGGCGATGCGCCGCAACTCGGCGAGATCATCCAGATAGTAGAGCACTTCCGAACAGACGATCAGATCCATCTCACCCGGCAGCGTGTCCGCAGAGAAATCCAGCACGCCGAACTCGACATTCGGCAGATCGCTGCATCGCGCGCGCGCCCGCTCGACGGCTACGGCGGAGATGTCAGTTGCGGTCAAATGGCCCACTCGCGGCGCCAGCTGCCGCGTGAAGTGGCCCTCCGCGCAGGCCAGCTCAAGCGCCCGTCCGATGGGACCGGCAGGCAGAATTTCGAGCTGCCGCTCATATTTTTCCTGCTCATAGGGCGAACCGTAGTTCCAGGGATCCTTGGTCGCGAAATGGCGATTCCAGAACGACGTGCGATCAT
The DNA here is from genome assembly GCF_042431665.1 of Mesorhizobium kowhaii. NCBI lineage: Bacteria > Pseudomonadati > Pseudomonadota > Alphaproteobacteria > Hyphomicrobiales > Phyllobacteriaceae > Mesorhizobium > Mesorhizobium kowhaii. The sequence continues at coordinate 9,429 of NZ_JBHLYT010000013.1, read as the reverse complement.
TGTCGTGCCTATCCGCGGCCGGTGCACGGCGCGGCGTTGCAAGAGGCTCCGTAGGTTCGGCGCTCGACCGAACCAGCCGCCGCGCTTGCGCGGCCAATCGCGCGAGTTTGCCGAAGTGGCTGTCCCGATCGGACCGGCGTCCCGCTATGGACAACAATGCCTCGCCTGCAAACATGTTTGACTTGTCGGCACGTATAAGCCGCTCGGGGGGCACGACATTCAGGATCAATTCAATCCAATGACGCCTTGTCACTTTCCCGAGGACGCCGAACTGCACGCGAGCCTCGATCTGGCCATCCATCATCAGATAGGCGTAAATTTGATCGATTCCTTGCGGAAGTTCGATCGCGGTCGGGTTTCGAGCGTCGACGCGAATTCCAAGTGTCCGCGCCAGCCTGCGCGGCGCGGCAAGATCGTCGACGTCGAGAAGCATTTGCTCAAGGTGATACTGGACGCGGCGACCCGCGACGGGATTGTCCCAGACCTTGCCGAGTTCGGTGATCAACTCGGTGAGGGAGCCGCCGAACCTGTCCCACCTGGCAGCCATTTGCGCCGGCACCGACAGGCTTCCTACCATAAGGCCATCGAAGGCCACCTTGGCGATCTCACGCGCCCACTTGCGTCCTGCCGGGAGCGCGCGCAGGGACTGCGGGTTGACCGAGCGCGAGCCGCGGCCGCAATCCGACGCCGCGTTCCACAACGCGAACCACGCGAGTGCTTCGGAAGCGGTGCGGCCGTTCGCCTCGATCGCTCCATTGGCGTGTGCCGATGCCGGGTGTTTGACCCTGGGATCAGCAGAAAAGCCGCGGGCGATCACGATTTCCGCATCTGCCAGCATCTGCGTCGAATTGCGGGAGAGCGCGTTGGGGCTGGCCCGATAGAAGGCGAGCGGCTCGTCGACCATCACCCAATTTTTGCCCAGACGTGCGAGGCGCTGCCACAGATCCCAGTCCTCGCAGGTGCGCAGCGACACATCGAAACCGCCCAACTCGACAATTGTCTCGCGGTCGACCAGCAGCGCGTGAGTGCGGATGGCACACTGGCGGGCGAATGTTTCGAAGGGCTGGATCGCAACCTCCGTCGAGATGCTCGACGGGGTGAGTTCGCCATCGGGCATCACGCGCCGGGAACCGCAATAGGCGGCCACTGCATCGGGGGCGGTTTTCAGTGCGGCCAGCATTTTCGCCAGGAAGCTGGCATCCACCCAATCGTCCGCATCCAAAAACATGAGCCAGCGGCCGCGCGCGGTCGAAATCCCGCTGTTGCGCGCGCCGGCGGCGCTATACGCGCAAGAGCTCAACGTTCGAAATCGGGCATCTTGCTCGACATAACCGGCGATGATCGTGGGGGTGCGGTCCGTGGAGGCGTCGTCGACGATGATCGCCTCCCAATCCACAATTTCCTGATCGAGAAGGCAATCGAGTGCGCGCGCCAGCGTTGCCTCCGCGTTGTGCGCCGGAACCACGATTGAAACCAGGGGATTATGCGCCACGCCGTCTTACCCGCGCCTGGTTCGAAGCAAGGGTCCCGAAACAGTGCCGGCGATTTCCTGCCAAAGGAAACGGTCCTCGCTGCGTCCAAACGGTCTCCTGCGACCGAGATACCAAAGCGGCTTCCATTTGCAAGCTTGTTTCAAATTCGACCTGACGCCAGTCCGCTCATGCTGGACGCAATGCGGCTGAATGGCCGCACATATAGAAGTAGAACCACGCCAAAACCCCTTCGGGCCAAAAGTGTTACCCATCCGGTATAAACCGTAACCTATGTGTCCGGGTCGGACACGACAAGGATGGCGCACCCGAGAAGACGAAGATGAGAACTCGTCCTGGACTATGCACGTCCCGATACAGCCTGCGAGGCCCGTGCCACGTAAGCGATCCAAGAGCAACGCCCGCGGGCTCTGAACGATCTCGCGACGTTATTGAGTGACCTGGTCAATCCGAGTGATCGCAGTGGAAGCGCCGAGAGCTTCCGCAATTATGCGCGCCTCCTTGAGCCTCGGATCGCTCCTGTCGCCTCTCCCGATCGGCGGCAGAGCGGCTCCCATAAGCGCCTGCATGAGAAATCCCCGCGTCGCTGCACTGCGCGCTATGTCAGCCGCGCGTTCGTAATGGAGCCGGGCCCGCGCGCGCGCGGTCATGAAGATGAACGCCAGGATCGGATCGCGGAACGCCGCCGAGATTGGCGGCGTCGGCATTTCGACCATGATCTTGTGAAGATCGCCGAGCATAAGGTGAGCCCAGCCGACCAGCCGGGAATTGCGCCACTTCGTAAACAACGCAATGGCGCTTTCGAGACCCGCGATCGCCTCTCGGACACGCCCGATCGCGGCGATCGCAGCCCATTTCGGCACCTCGACCGCTGGCAGCAATGCGCGGAAACCCGCCTTGTCGATGTCTTCATAAAGGCGAGTGAAGGTTTCGTTCGCTTCGGCGAAACGGCCAAGCGTCAACAGCGCGAGGGCGGTCGCGGCCGCCGCGCCCATCTGTTCGGTGCGGCCACCGGAGGCGACGGAAGCCGCTTCGGCGCTGGCGAGGGCGCCGGCTCCGTTGCCCGCCACTGCCAAAGCGAAACTCGTAAGCATGTGGCCCATGGACCGGGCCGGCGGATAATGGGTGCGCTCGCCGAGCGCGAGCGAGCGGTTCGCCCAGGCGAGGGTCGTGGCAATGTCGCCAAACTGCAGCGCCCTCGTACTCGCGAGATAAAAAGTCAGGGTCTCGAGGTAGGCATCGCCGAGCGCGTCAGCGGTGGCTAGGATTTCATTTGCAGTCCCGTCGAAAGTCTCGGACGGCCTGCCATCGGGGCGCAATTCCGCGAGCCAGAGCTGATCCCATTTCGCGTAGGCGATGCTCTCCCGGTCGCCAATCGCCGTTCCGATCTGCAACGCGCGGTCGAGCGCCGCCTCGGCTTCCTCGAACCGATCCGCGTTCAGATAGCCCTCGCCCAGCCAGGCGAGCGTCCGCGAAAGCGCGCGGCTCGGCCCGAGTTTTTCGATCCGCGGCAGCCAGCGCTCCGCGTGGCGGATCATGCCGGCAAAGTCGGCCTCCCAGCAGCAGGTAAGCATGCGGTCGACGACGATCTCGGCAAGCGTCGGTTCGTCTGCACAGTCTGGATCGGCTTCGATGAAGGCCAGCGCGCGATCGAGCTGCTCGACAGCTTCCTTCAGCGAAAACACCTCCAAACTGCGCTTGGCGGCGAGCGCGAGATAGTGGACCGCCTTTCTCGTCGAAGCCGCGCGAGAGTAATGGTGCGCGAGAATTGCGGCGAGATCGTCCGCCCGATTTCCCGCGCGCCGTTCGAGCGCTTCGGCAGTCCGGCCGTGAAGTTCGACGCGCTGCGACTTCAGCAGGGAGCCGTACAGCGCATCTTGGATCAGCGAGTGTTTGAACGCATATTCGCGGTCTGCGTCGGTGTCAGGCGACAGGGGCAGGATCAGCCCTTCGCCTTCGGCGCGTGACATTTCGCGCACCGGCGGCGCTGGCGCCGCGCAGACCTCGCCGACTAGCGCCGTCCGGAACTGACGGCCGACGACCGACGCCGTCTGCACGGCGAACCGGTCCTCTCCGGGCATTCGCTGCACCCGGTTCATGATGAGATTTTCGAGGTTCGCAGGAATATCTTCCGGCTGTGCGGCCGCTCCGGGCTTTCGCTGGGCGACGTAAGCGGCCAGCTCCTCTGCGAACAGCGGATTTCCCTCCGCCCGGCTGACGATCGACTTCAGGAGATCCGGCGAGACCTCGGCGCCGAGGCGATCGGTAACGAGGCGCATCGCCTGGGCGTCCTCAAGCGGAGCCAAGTTGAAAATTTCAACACCCTTCGCCTGAACCAAATGCTGGACTTGGGGCTCCGGGCGCGTCGTAAGGGCGAACATGGCGCGCATCCGTCCCGCTGCGCACATGATCTCGTGAAGCGCTTCCAACGAGGCGCTGTCTGCCCAGTGCAGATCTTCGAAAATCAGCAGAAGTTGGGGCTCTACGTGAGAAAGGAATTCAAACAGGGCGACCAGCGCCTCTCGTGTGCGCACGCCGCTGAGTTCCGACGCTTGGATCGCGCCGATCTGAAGCCTCTTGGCGCCCAGAATATTCACCAGAAAGGGCGTTGCGGCCAAAAGCGAGTGGCCGGCGCCGCGCAAGCCTGATGCGATGCTCGCCTCGATCTCGGCGGCCAAAGCGGTTTCGGGGATCCCGAACGCCGCGCGGAGGACATCCGCGAACGGCGAGAAGGGCGCCGAGGCCGCATCGGGGCGACAGGACGCCCGCCAGACAGTCGCGTCTTTCAATTCGCTTTCAAACTCATGAAGCAGGCGCGACTTGCCAAGCCCTGCTTCCGCGACGATCAGCGTAATCGCCGCACCCTCTGTCTTGCTTCGCGTCCACAGCGACCGAAGGCGCGCCAGTTCGCTTTCCCGGCCGAGCAGGGAACCCAACCCCAGGGCGCGCTTAGCTTCGAAGCGGCTGACGGCGGAACGCAGGCCATCGATCCGAAACAGCCGGGCCGGTTCAGACTTGCCCTTCAACGCCCTCGCACCGAGGTCCGAGAATTCGGCATAGCCCGCAGCGAGGTTGGCTACGATTTCGGTGCAATAGACGGTTCCCGGCTCGGCCGCGCTCTGGACCCGCGACGCCAAATTGATTGCGTCGCCAAGCGCGTTATAGGCAAGGGCCTTGTCCTCGCCGATGCGCCCCAGCACGACCGCGCCCGTATGCAGGCCGATCCGCAGCACAGGCTCGCAATCAAAGGCGGCGAGGAACTCGGATTGCAGCGCGTTCATGCGCCGCTGTATCTCGACTGCTGCGCGGCACGCGCGAGCGGGCGCGTCTTCGAGTGCCTGAGGAGCGCCGAAAAAAGCCATCAGGCCGTCTCCCGCGAAGTCCTGCAGCATTCCCCCGTGACGGTTAATGATCGCGGTCTGCTCTCCTGCGAGGCGCTTGATCAGGGCGAAGACAACCTCCTCGTCTAGCCGCTCCGTCAGCGGCGTGAACCCGACAAGGTCGGTGAACATAATCGTGACCTGGCGCCGCTCCCCCTGCGGCTCCGAGGCGGCCTGCTCCACGCCCATGATGGCCTCCAACAGAACAGGGTATCCGAACTTCGTTGTTCCTCTGGCCCGCCGCGGTGCGAAGTCACTTTTGACGCTCGTACGTTCGGGCGTGCCGAAGTCGGGCCGGTTTTACGCGGTCAGTGGCGTCGTGTCGTAGCCGATGAAGCGCGCCAATTTGCCGTTACGCATTTTCATGAAGTGAGCCCAGCGGTTCTCATAAAGTGCGCCGGACGACCGGATCTGCGCTGATGTGCGCCCTGTGACAGCTACGTCATCTTCGCTCACTATGAATTCGTCAGGTCCAAACGCCCTGATTTCGACAGCGCCAGCCAGAATTCCGAAGAAACGCATGACCTCGCCGTGGCCTCGGAAAGAGCCCGCCCAAGGCACGGATCCGTAGTAGATCCATTCGATGTCGCCGTCGCAGAGCGCCATGAACTTGGCCATGTCTCCACGCGAAAATGCTTCGTAGCCTTCCTTTGCGATGTCCAAGCTGCCCATGTTTCCCTCCCCGCGCGCAAGTCGAGCTATCGCGTAAATGGCGCAAGAAAGCGCCCGTCGCGGGTCGCCGCACTTCATTGGCGAGGATATTGATACCATGTAGCCGCTTCTGCAAGTGCTACCACGGTCCGTCGCGGGAAGCGTCGCCCCCTCAGGCTGTGCAAGAACTGGGGCGGGCAAGCGCCGACCGCGAGCAATGCAAAGCGAAGTCCCCTCTCAGCTCGGCGTGATCGCCGTAGCTCCGAAGGCGTTCACGGCATGGAGGATATTGAAGGCCAGGATCGAAAGTGCCGCTTCGGCCTTCACCGCCCGGAGGCCCCTGGTTAGGAACCTTCCGCCGCCAGACATCCGCTTGATCGTTCCGAAGGGATGCTCAACGGTACATCGCCGGATCGTCATCAGGCTGGGGTTGGCGTAAATTCTCGCCTCCATTCGGTCCAGAGCACCCTGATCGACCAACCTATGGATGGTGCGCTGGACACCTGGCGTACATCGCGGCTTCAACCTGCAGCTCGGGCAGGCCGAAGTGCGATATCGGATCGCCCGGTTCCGGGTGTGTAGACCAGAGGGACGAAGGGTCTCTCCGGCGGGACAGCGGATGGTGTCGCTGGCGTCGTCGTAGACGAACTGGGCCGGCCGGAAGTGATCGGAGTTCATGGCGCCGCGCTTTATCGGGGCGGCCACCTCAATGCCCTCTCGCTCGCATCGAGCGATCTCCTCGGCGTTGGAGTACCCGCCGTCCGTCAGCACCTGGATCTGCTCGACCTCCAGCACCTTCTTCGCCGCCACAGACACGGGGTGCAGCATGTGACTGTCGTTGGCATCGCTGTAGACGTCGTGATGGACAATCAGGCCGCTCTCGACGTCCACCACGCTCTGGAGATTGTACGAAGGCATCTTGGGCGCACGGCCGTAGCCCATTGGCTTGGCCTCCGGCTCGCCGAAGACCAGCACCTTTTCGTCGCGACGCTCCAACTCCTGCTGCCTTCGGACAAGCCGATCCTTCCGGCGCTGGAGCGAAGCTACGGCGGACGCGAAATTCTCGCGGTGTAATGGCTGATCCTCGAAGCCTTGCGCCACCGTCTCGTCAATGATGTCGAGCCGATCGAGATAGTAAGCGACCTCCTTTTCGGTGTGCGCGATGTCTCGGGCGAGACGCTCCGCGCCCGCGATGTTCTTTGCGCTTGCCACCGCCCGCATCTTGGTGCCGTCCACCGCCACGACGCGCCCGCCGACGAGCCCTTGCTCCCGGCAGAACCGCACGAAGGCCGCGCTGGCGGCGATGATCGCCTCTGGATTGTCGTGTCGGAACGCGGCAATGGTCCGGTAGTCCGGCGCCAGCCGGCGCATCAACCACAACGCTTCGAGGTCCCGAACGCACGCGCGCTCAAGATGCCGCGATGATCGGACTTGGTTGAGATAGCCCCAAATGTAAAGGCGGAGCATGTCGCCAGGCTGGAATCCTGGCCTGCCAGTCGCCGCCGCGACTGCCCGGTTGAAGCCCAGGTCGGCCAGGTCCAGGCTGGCGACGAATGCATCGACGACACGGACGAGGGCGTCTGGCGCGACGTAGTCGTCGACGCACGCTGGCAGCAGGCTGATCTGATCTCGGCTATCGCCTTCGATGAAGCTCACCGTCCGCCTCCATCCATTTTAACATGCTGATTCTACGGTGATTTGCTGGATTTGACGAAGTTCTTGGGGCGTTTCTGGGTCTCGCCACCCTTGACGGGGAGCCTCGCGAAGGTCCGGTTCGCGGAAGGGCGGCGCCCTTCGTTAACGACCCGAACCGGCCATGAGAACCCTGCCCAAAACCTGCTGCTGGGAAGTCTCTGGGTAGGCTTTGCCCACCCGGCGGCCCCCATGCACCAAGGCGTGTGAACGCGAGCCGCCTGTTGGAATGACGGAGGCTTTGCCTCCGCCTCACCGTTACAGTTCAGATTCAGCCATTCACCAGGGCTGGCCGTCGCCAAACGACCAGTCCTCTTTGTCCACGAAGACCATGTTGATCATGATGTCGTCTGCACGGATGGCCAGCTTGGTTTTCAGCTCGTCGGCGATGAACCGGTAGAAGGCGAACTTAGTGTCTCTCTCGTTTCCGACGGTGCTGGTTACCTGGATCAGCATGAAGTCGGGGGACCGACTGAAGCCGAGGAATTTGGGATCATAAATTAGGTTTTCGGCGGTGTGTTCGCCGACAACCACGAAGCGGTCACCGTCGGGCGCCTTGAGGATATCGATGACGCCCCTGTAAACGATGTCGGCCACTGCGGCGCGGTACTCGGGGGTTTTGCCTTGGATCAGATCGATGCGTGCGAACGGCATTGTAGCCTCCTTCAGGTTGGGTTTCGGATTAAGCGTCGGTCGAGGAGTGAGTGTTCAGACCCAAGAGTTTCAACTTGTCGGTCATCGGATGTCTCGCTTTCATCTAGCTCGCCACCTGCCTGTCAGATGACAGGTATCCAACTAACACCCGAAGCTTGCAACGTCAACCCCTGTCTGCCATATGACAGATAAGGTGTGAAAAATGGCGGCGACGATGAAAGAGAATGCGAGGGAAGCGATCCTTCTGGCCGCGCGGGAAGCGGCGATGGCGTACGGCTACGGTGGGATAAACTTCCGCGATCTTGCGGAAACCGTCGGCATCAAGGCCGCCAGCATCAATTACTATTTCCCAAACAAAGCCTCCCTCGGCGAGGCAGTCGCGAAGCGCTATTGGGAAGACATTGCCGCTGACCTGGACGCCATCTCAGCGGAAGCTCGAGATCCGATCGACGCCTTGCGCCGCTATCCGAGCGTCTTCCGAGCGTCGCTCGAGCGCGATAATCGCATTTGCCTGGCCAGCTTCATGGCAACCGAACACGCCGAACTGCCCGAAGCGGTCTTGAAAGAAGTGCAGACCTTTGCCGACGTCAATGTCGCTTGGTTGAGTCGGCATCTCACCGCTGCGGGAATTGTCGGGCCCGACGAAAGCGAACCAAGGGCTCGCGCGATCTATGCCGCCGTAGCTGGCGCTCAAATAATCGCTCGGAGTCGGTCGGACATCTCAGTCTTCGACGGATTGATCGAGAGCTACCGCGCAGCGGGGCCGCTCCCGAGATAGATACTGCGCAGAACTTGCGACGTCCGTTTTCAGGGGCTGCAGTTAGCAGACCGAAAGACTTAAAGTGGTCGGGAGCTGCCGCAGATAATTCCGTCGTAGAGATTAGTTTTCGCACAGCCTGCCCTGCAACGCCCCGAATATCCAGAGGAGGCCCGCGCCGACCGCAGTCGACACAAATTGCCCTAGGCCCGCAGCATAAGAGGCTGCTCCTGTAATCGTCGCACGGGTTTGGAAGCCAGGGAGGTTCTCATCTTTGTTCTGCCCGAAGACGGAAAAAGCTAAGAAAATCATGGCTTCTATCGAAATGGCGCACCCGACAGGATTCGAACCTGTGACCTCTGCCTTCGGAGGGCGCTATATCGCTTTCGCCAGGATACGCTAGAGTATCCGAATGCCATAACAATTCAATATGATAGCGTGCGTCAGCTCGCCGACCTTATCCATTATTTGCCTTGAGCTTGCTCCCATTTGGTTGCAGTATGGTTGCAACATAAGGAGCCCCAGAGGCAAGATGCCCAAGTTTAGCAAACGCGCAATCGAGAGCCTTCGGTCAGATGGCACCAAGACAGGAACCCTTTATTGGGATACCGAGCTCAGAGGGTTCGGAGTCCGAGTGTTCCCATCTGGCCGAAAGACATTTGTGGTCAAATTCCGTACCCACAGTGGACGCCAGCGATGGTTGAAGATTGGCGCCTATGGCCCACTTACCGCGGAGCGCGCACGGGACCTTGCGAAGATCGAGTTGGCCAAGGTCGTGGAAGGCAAGGATCCGGCGACGCTTCGG
>NZ_JBHLYT010000012.1:0-11673 GCF_042431665.1 Mesorhizobium kowhaii | reverse complement strand
CTCCCAGACCTTGACCCGCATCGCTCAGCGCTGGCCCGCAGCCAAAATCGAAATGCTCATGCCCTGGAACTTCAAACCAGACGCCGTCAGCTAACCGCTTACGGAGAAGCTGGTTCATCCGCCATTCAAACGTTCAGACACGTTCAGTGTCGTCCGATACCTGACAATGTCGGATACGCAACGCAGCAGGCTCTGATCTATCGGATGTATTTGAACGCCTTTTTGCTTTGGCACAGTACATGCACGGCTACAGGCAAACCGCGTTCGGGCTGAGGAAGTCGTCCCACGGCCACGAAAACCGCTGACTTACGCCACCTCCCAAGGCGTACCCGGCCCGGCAGTGAGCTCAGTCTCCTGCCGGGCATCCGATGGTACTGTCTGGAAGTGGTTGGAATTGGGAGTCGGCGTAGTCTCCGGGGATGTCAAACCTGGAATCATCCGGCGTTAGAGCGCCGGAAAGGAGACCACTCACCACCGAGATCACGTCCCGCGGGTGACCTCGATGCCGGCGAGGACAAGACGGCGGAGTGGAAGAGCAAGGCCTTGCGCGCCTATCAGCGGCTCATTCCTTATCAAGAAGAGACCCAGGCGAGGGTCACGCCGCCATTTTGGGAGCGCCTACTCTTCTGGTTTTGATGAAAAACGTGATCTGATCAGAAACACAATCTGGATAATACCAGAAATTATTACGAAATAATGCAGAATTAGGTAGCAACTGGCACCAAGTTCAGCCCCCGCGAAACGTGCCAGTCTAGGGGCGACATCTGTCGTTCGGCGCATCAGGTGAACCGATATTAGACGGTTCTATGGCCTCTCGACGATGCTCGAGCATCGCCGGCGAATCCAAGATGTCTCCAAGGTAGTCGATGTCGACCCCGGCGACGCCGAATTCTGAAAAAATGTCCTGCCATCTTCCGATCCATCCGGCCACTTGGTTCCATTCGTGCTGAGCATCCTCTTTTGACATGCCGAAGTGAGGCGCCGCCGCCATGGCGTGTGTGATACTGAAGTCGTTCAGAAACCTGGGGTTCGGAGAGATCTGGATCGCCTGTTGTCCGAGACCGTTCATTTGCGTCGGAATGTCGAAAGCCGGCGACAGCAGCCATCCGTCCTCGGTATGGAGAAAGGCGTGGTTCTTCGTGTGATCGTCAGTGTTGTCTATCATGATGTTGAACGCCATTCTGCGGAATAGTTCTCGTTGCATCGATTGGATGCAGTCGGCGACTCCATGGCGCCGGATGATCGCCGCGATGGTGGCATAGCTGTCGTCGGCCTCCGAGGCCAGCATCGTGCGTGCTGAAACAGCGTGGACGCGGAGACCTCCAACACGGTCAAAACGACGGACCGTCAGAATATGATCGATACCGCCGGGGATAACCTGTGACGATGCGACGTGTAATCCGGCTCTGCGCGCCAGTTCCATGCAGGCATGCTCGACAAGGAGTTGATCCACGTTGCTGCCGCGAGGAAACTTGGCGATCCACTCTTCTCCATCAGCTTCGATCAGCATCTTGGGGTGGGCGCCGCCCATGCTGCCGGCGCTGGCGATGAGCTGTCTTTCTCGCTCGCTGAGAGGTTCACGCTCGAGGACGCGTGCAATCAGCGCCTCCGCTTCCTGAAGGGAATCCACACTCATGAGCGGCTGTTCGTCGACGGGACGATATTCATCGAAGCTGGAAGACATCCCAAGCGCACCGAAACGGCGGTCGCCCGCATACCAGAGCTTGTCGAGTGGGCTCATGCGCGAGGGGCGAGAGACGACCCTGATCATACGCTCCCCCCAGCGATCCGGCATAGCGTCTTCGATTGCGCCAGGAGTCACCATGTCCCTCAAGGGAGCATGCACCTTCTTGTCATGGGTGAGATCCGGAGAGAGAGGGAATCCCGAACGCTTCCACTCCTCATCCAGTTCAAGAAGGCATCTCCGATTGCCCGCCTCGAGCTTCACCCGGCCGACGAGGCGCGGCCCGATCGGATTTTCGAGATACCAGACCGCAAGAAAGTTTTCTCGGAAGTCGTTCATACTATCCTCTCTTTCGGCTCGCCCGGTTCACATCGAGCATCGTGGCGTACTCGTCCTCGCTAGGCTTGAGAACCTCAGCAAGCTTTTCGGACTTCCCAAAAATCCAAAGCGCCGCGGCATAAACACCTATTGACACCTTTGCATCGCCCGCCTCCATCCTGCGCAGCGTAGGGATCGAAGTGCCCATCCTCGCGGCCATGGTCTTCAGGCTGTCTCCTCTACGCTCGCGGGCGATGCGCAGATGAGAGCCAAGTGTTTCCAGCGCAACCACCGTTGCATCGGTGAGGATTTCAAGCGATGTGGAGCTCTTTGACATAAACGTAAGGTTCCTCATACTCCGTCGTATAAGAACATATATGTTCTTTTCAAAGCCGAATTCAAGGGGTGGCTACCTACCTCCACGAATGTGAAAAGATTCTGACGCAGCCTCATGCATTCATCAACGCGGCTTGTAAGCCATGTTGATCCCGTCCTGAGCATCACGGATTGGAAGACGAACCCAGTAATGTTGAGGTGATGGTTGGTGGCACTTGCTACCTAATTCCGAAATAATGTAAATCACTAAGTGACAGACACTCAGAACTGCCCAAAGAAATATTATACCGATCGAAAGCATACGCCCGTCACCACAAAAAAGTTTGATTATTCCCGAAGGCCTGGGACCGAGCTTTGGAAATCACTCTCCTCAAACGTTATTAAGTGCGATCCACCTCTCTTTCGTGTCATCGATGGACCGCCTTGAGGCGAGGATCCCCCATTAGGCTGGTGAAGCCGAACGTAAGGCCGATGAGGCCGATCACAAATAAGGCTAGCCGCCGCAATCGTGGGGTGGAGGGAGCTTGAGCTTCGCCCTGACCGAAATGCCAGAACTTTTCTGCATCATGCTTAGTCAAGTACGGCCCGGCCCAGATCCTGCAAGGGCACTGCTTCGACGCCATGCTGGAGCGGAAAATGCTCCGATCCCGGAAAGACAACGAAGCGCTGCTCCGGAATAAGGTCCTCGCAGGCCCTTTTTCCACCCTTGGCGTCAGGCTGCGCCTTGATTTCGATGCCCCAGAGGCGCTGGCCCGGCGGCGTTAGTAGCAAGTCAATCTCCGCACCCGCAGCTGTTCGGTAGAAGTTGCTTAGGGTGCCGGCGGCAGTGAGGCCTTCGATTACAAACTCTTCCCAGGAGGCGCCGGCCACTGGATGTCCGCGCACGTCTTCCTGAGTTGCGAGACCGAGCAGCGTATGGGTGATGCCGCTGTCGCGGACATAAACGCGGGGGGATTTGACCAGACGCTTGCCGACATTGGCGTGCCACGGCTCCAACCGGCGCACCAGCAGGAGATCGACGAGCAGATCAAGATAGGACGCGACGGTCTTACCGTCGACGCCGAGCGCGCGGGCGAACTCGGCTGCGTAGAGTAGGCCGGCCTGGTGGTGGCCAGCATTGTCCAGAAGCGGCGCAGCGTCTCGGCCGGAATGCGCGGACCGAGGAGGGGGATGTCGCGCTCCAGATAGGTGCGGAGGAAATCCTGCCGCCATCGTTGACTGGTGCGGTCGTTAGTGGCCAGAAAGCTGTCTGGAAAGCCGCCGCGCACCCATAGCGGCCCAAGAGCGGCGGCGCTGACTTCCAGACCGTCGATCGGGCGCATCTCGAGATAGGCGATGCGGCCGGCGAGGCTTTCGCCCGACTGCTTCAGGAGATCGATCCATGCCGATCCCAAGAGCAAGAAGCGGCCGGCTTTTCGTCCAACGCGGCGGCCGCGGTCGATTAAGCCCCATCAACCGTCGATACGGGAATGGCCGTGAGTTACGATGATTCGCGAACTCTTATCACTGTTGCAACATTGAATTGGGTAAGCTCCCCTCATCATAATTTACGGGGCGCCACAAGCGCCGCGCTCAACACCAAGCGCCGCGCTCAACACTTGGAAAAGATTGTGTGGAGGTTCTCGTGTCCGAATCACCACTCGAAGGAGTGAAAATACTCAGCCTGGCGGAACAGTATCCTGGTCCGTATGCTACCTTGCTGCTTGCAGATCTAGGCGCAGATGTCATTCTGATCGAAAGGCCCGACGGAGGTGATCCGGCCCGAAAGCACAAAAGCCTTTTTTCCTCGTTGAGCCGCAACAAGCGAAGTGTCGTCCTTGATCTTAAGTCAGCGAATTGATCAGTCGCGGGACACTTCTCTCACTATCCCTGGGAGTGCCCGCAACTTGAGCAATTCCTGATAGTTCGGCCACAGGCATTTGATTCACGGTCGTCCATATCGCGGCGATCATGGGGGCGCCGCGCCGGCGCTTGACGCGTGCGCCGCGTTTGCCGTGTGAGCAGGGGACGAGCGCGAGTGGGTGGGTTCTGGGAGCACATCTCGACGAACAACCGCAGCTATGAATCGGCAAAGAAACCGGGACCAATGGAGGCACTCAAATGCAAAATACTTCTATAGGAACGAAAGCCCGCCCGCAGGAGGAGGATCACGTGCCCCCACTGAAGGGTATTCGCGTCTTGGCATTCACGCACTACGCGGCAGGACCAATCGCAGCGCAGTATCTTGGTTCGCTTGGGGCGGAAGTCGTCAAGATCGAGGCGCCGGCCGGCGATTATCAGCGTAAATGGATCAAGGAGCCGACGGCGGACCCAGACGCACCCAGCCCCTATTTCTTGGGCATGAATCGCAACCAGCGTTCACTGTCCATTGATCTGAAAACGCCTGAGGCACAAGCGGTCATTCGCGAGATGATCTCCCAGGCGGATGTCATTCTGGAAAATTTCCGACCCGGAGTCTTGGAGCGGATGGGTATAGGCAGTTCCGCCGTTCTCGCGGAGCACCCTGGAATAATCTATTGCTCGATAGCTGCTTATGGTCCTGCAGGCCCAAGCCGAAACAAGCCGGCGCTGGATCTGATTATCCAAGCCCTGTCGGGCATCGCCAGCCTGGGTGGGGCAGCCGATGGTCCGCCCGTTCCTGCCGGTGCCTACGTTGTTGATACCTACACAGCATCACAAGCAGTCATCGGCGTTCAGGCGGCATTGCGCCAGCGCGATCAGACAGGGCTTGGTCAGTGGGTGCGTGTGGATATGATGTCGTGCGCGCTTCACTTGCTGGCGTCGGAGTCTTGCTATGCGCTGAACGCACAGGAGCCGGCAAGTCGAGGGCGAAATGGCATTAGCCACAGTCACCAGCCAGCGCCTTACGGCATCTATTCCACCTTGGACGGGGCGATTGCTCTGGTGGCTTACTCCGCATCCCTCCCCGATCTTGCCGCCGCGTTGGGCCTCAGCAAGCAGATCATACCGCTGCTGGCGGGGAAGGGCCCTTGGACAAACCGGGACCAGATCGCCGGTATCCTGTCAGGTCGTCTGCGTCAGCTGACCAGCGATGATGCGCTTACGCGCCTTGCACCCACGGGTATCCTGCTGGCCCCTGTACGCAGTATCGATCAGGCGCTGGCCGATCCTGATGTGGCCAGCGAACTGGTCCGCGACGTCGAACACAGCTACGGCGGCCGCTATCGCGTCGCGCTGGAGCCGCTGAAGCTTTCAGGCTCTGCACTCGTTTTCAATCGTCCTGCCCCCGATCTCGGCGAGCATTCAGTGGAGGTTCTGCGCGAGACGGGGATCAATCAAGACCGCATCGATGCGATGATTGCTAGCGGCGCAGTTCGTGTGCCCGGCAGCCCGGAGAATCGGACATAGCGATTCGAACCGAGACGCAATATAGGACATTTGCGTCGCTGCTGATCTTGAATGCCAGCGAAGACGCCATCACGAAAGCCACAGGATTGCCCGTCGGCATACCACTGCCGAAGCCTGCTACGCCGATACAAATGTGTTCGCGCTGTCGAACGTCGCGGCATCATGCTCCAATTCCTGCGATCGCGATCCGCCGTTTCCGCTAAGACACGAACCACGACATTATTAAGATCCGCGGCCAAGAGGTCCTTGGGCGCTTCTTTTACTCGCGTGCTCGGGTGCGATCTTGCGTCCCTTTGCTCGTCCAAAGGGCGGGTCGCAGGGGGCACCCCAGCGCTCTGCTCAGACGACATGAGCGTTGGTCGGAAGAGGATACCAAGCGCAGGCACACGGTCGATCGCGCCAAACAGGTCGGGCGATTTCAGGTGGCGGATCATGGCAAGGCACAGGGGCAATACCGGTCACCTTCCTAACGCAGCGATTATGGGCAGTGTGTATTCCGCGACTTCCAGGTCCGAATAGGGCCTTGACGAAACAGCGGGTAGACTACCGTCCCCGAGTGGGAAGGAAGTACGTTTGAAGTCGCTAGTCGACGGCTCGGGTTTCGTCGCTGAAAAAATTGAGCAATGCGACATGTTTTCGCCAGCGGCAGACGGTGGATGCTGGCGACCCCGCGCCGACTTTCATTGGCCAGTCCGCGCGAAGAGAGGCTCGTATGGGCAGGAGCTTGCCGCAATCTGGCGACTTGGCTGGTAAGGGCTCATTTGGTCCGCGAAATTGCCTTTCGCCGATCTTATGAGATCCCATTAGCCACGGGGCCGGACTGCGCTTCTGCCGAAAGCCTCTCAGCGGGAGAAGGACGGCGAAATTGGAATCCAGGCTTTATCCTTTGATGTCCAGCCGCGGGCCAACGCCCATGATGGCGGGCTCGGCCGAAAGCAGCTTCTTCGCCGTCGCCTTGACCTGGTCGAGATTCACTTGCTCGATTAGCGCGGGACGGCGCTGGATGTAGTCGATGCCGTGCTTGTCGAGCTGCAAACCGATGAGCGTGGCTGCAATCGAGCTGGAGGAATCCAGATTATTGATAGCATAGGCGCCGATGGAATATTTCTTGCTCGCCTCGAGCTCGGTCTCTGTCGGCCCTTTTTCCGCCAACTCCTTGATAACTTGACGTATTGCGCCTAGCGTCTCGGCGGCCCTGTCGGCGCGCGTCGACGTGGTCACGACAAGCGCGTCGGAATGCTGGTAGCCTTCCAGGTTGGACCCGATATCGTAGGCAAGGCCGCGCTTTTCGCGCACCTCCTGGAACAGACGTGAGGTAAATGGCAAGCCTCCGAGTATATCGTTTATCAGCTGCGCAGCATAGAATTCCGGGTCGTTGGGTCCGATGCCGGGAAAAGCCAGCTGAAGCGAAGTCTGCGGCAGGTCGTATGCGACCAACGTCCACTGGCCGAGCTTCGGGGCGATGTCGGGGACCGGGGTGAGCGCCTGCTTCTGAGGCAAATTGGCGAACAATTGGTCGAGCTTTTCACTCAGGGCCTTGGCATCAATGTCGCCGACGACCGCAACGTGTAGCCCGTCACGGGCGAACATGGCCGTGTGGAAGGCGCTTAGATCCGCCGGCGTTATACCGGCGAGGCTTTCCTTGGTGCCCTTACTCGGCCTCGAATAAGGATGCGTGCCGTAGATTCTGCGGCGCCATACAAGCTCAGCGATCGCATGAGGTTCGCGCTCCTTGGCGATGATGCTGGAAAGAATCTGGGCGCGGACGCGGTCGACCGGCTCCTGATCGAAGCGGGGCCTGTTGATCGCGATCCTGAGCAGGTCGAAGGCCGCATCCTTCCGTTCGGAAAGCATGCGCATCGAGCCATAGATGCCGTCGCGCCATGCGTTGAAGCCCATCTCGGCGCCGGCGCCATCGAGCTTCAGTTGGAAGGCATTGCTGTCGAGTTCGCCCGAGCCTTCGTCGAAGAGGCCGGCCATTAGATTGGCAAGCCCTAGCTTGCCCACCGGGTCCTGCGCGGTGCCGCCATCGAAGACAAAGCCGATGGTGATGATGGGTGCCGTATGGTCCTCTACCAGCCAGGCGTTGATGCCTTTTTGAGATTTCACCACCTGGAGGTTCATCGCAGCCGCTTGGGCGGTGAGCCCTGGCAGGATGAGGAAGACGACGGCGAGGAGCAGGATGGCCAGCAGGGTGGCGTGGCGTGCGGTCCTCCCATCTCCCACAAGGAGAGCAGGGGAGGCAGATGCAAAGGTGCCGCGGTGTTGGTGGTTCGTCATCACATCAATTCTCCGTCTTGGGAACGAGATAGCCGGTGGTCGAATGGCCAGGCACGAGATAGCGGGCTGCAACGGCTTTGACCTGATCGGCGGTGACCTTGCGGATGCGGTCCGGCCATTCCTCGACATCTTTCAGAGTGCCGCCGGTGGCAAGCGTGGATCCATATATGTTGGCGATGTAGGACTGCTGATCCTGGGCGAAGATCTCCGAGCGGTTTAAGCGGTCTTTAGCCATGTCCAACTCGTCATTGCCAACGCCATCCTTGGCGATCCGGGCGACTTCGGCACCCGCCGCGGCTTCCAGATCGGCGAGCTTTGCATCGCCGCGCGGCGAGACGGAGATCGCGAACTTCGTGGCATCAAGCGAGGCCCCCTGGAATCGGGCGCTGGCCCCGGTGGCGACGCCCTCTTTCACCACAAGCGCTTGATAGAGCCGGCTGCGGCTGCCGCCGCCGAGGATCTCGGCCAGCAGATCGAGCGCCTCAGCCTCGCCGGGCTCGGCCGTGCGATAGGACGGAACCACCCAATGTGTTGAGAAGCGAGGCACCGAAACGCGCGCGTCGGTCAGCGTCACTGTGCGCTTCGTGTTCTGCTGAGGCTCGACCGGCCGGACTCGCGGCAGCAGCTCCGGTCCACGCGGGACCTTGCCATAGGTCTTCTCGGCCAGCACCTTCACCGTTTCCGGCTCGACGTCGCCGGCTACCACCAGCACGGCGTTGTTGGGGCTATAATATTTGTTGTAGAAGGCGACGGCGTCGGTTCGGTTAAGCTGCGCAATCTCATGCATCCAGCCGATGACCGGGATGCGGTAGGGCTGGTTCTGCCAAAGTGTGGCATCGACCGCCTCGTCAAGTATAGCCCCCGGATTGGTCTCGATGCGCCAACGGCGTTCCTCCAGGACCACGTCGCGCTCGATCTTGACGACGTCGTCGGTGAGGATGAGGTTGCGCATACGGTCGGCCTCGAAGCCCATCATCTGCTCCAATGCCGACGGTGTTACTGTCTCGAAGAAGGCGGTAAAATCGCGATTGGTGAAGGCGTTAATTGATCCGCCGATCTCGGCTACGGCGCGGGTCAACTCGCCAGCGGCGTGATTGGCCGTAGCCTTGAACATCAGATGCTCGAAGAAATGCGCGATGCCGGACTTGCCGGGCGACTCGTCGGCGCTGCCGATCTTGTACCACACCATATGAGTGACGATCGGCGCATGATGATCGGGGATGACGACCACCTCCATTCCGTTGTAGAGCAGGAACGTCACCCTGCCGTCGTCGTTGGCAGCCAAAACCGGAGCGGTCGTCGCGAGAATCAACGCGGTCGCAATAAATGCCCTGCGCAGCCGGTGAAACGGAACTTTGGTCCACGGCTCCGATTGTGGCGGTGAGATGATCGGCAAGGTTCCAGGTAAGGTGATTTGTTCCTCATGTTGAAGGTGCTCGGTGTCCGTCTTTCCTTGTGGGAGAAGGTGGAGCAGCGGGCAGCGCCCACTCGGGTGAGCAATCGGATCCATGTTGCAAGGGCTTACTCGTGCGTCCTTCTCCCGAGCCGGGAGACCGGCGGCGGATTTTTTCGGTGATGTGACCATGCGACAGCTTCTCCTTGGCGGGCACGCGGTTTGGTTGCACGCACGTCCCGTGCCAAATGAGAACCGTTTCTGAGCAATGGATACGCGAATGTCGCGTATCCCACATTGTCGGATATCGGACGGCGCTGGATGCGAGCGCTTGCGGTTTGGGACGATACTTTGCTGGCGCGGAAGGGCATTGAGCGTGCGGCCACTCGTGGCTCTGCACAGGGATTATGACACTTTGCCGGTGGGCATTGGATAGGCTTTGGCCATTTTGAGGCGGGCCTGTTCGCTTTAGAATATCCAATTGACGCCGGCGCCGCTGTTATTTCGCTGGTTTTCCCTAGCGGCGACGATTGGCAATGGGCTGTCACAACTTTCGATACGGCGGTCGGGGCATTGACTGCGCAGGACGCCGATCTCGATCTCGACCTGTTAAGCCTGCTGGCGTGCGTGGGCGTGTAATTGTATTCCAGCCGTCGCAGGATGCTTCCCGCCTCCAATGGCGGCAGAGCCTGATAAGGCGCGGGCGTGTGGGTCGACAGGTCCGGGTTGGTCGAGATCGACGCGATAGAGTGCATTCATCGGAATGGCCTCCTTCTCAATTGCGGAGGTTCTGGAAGAATCAGAAAATGAATCAATTCCTTGGCAGACAGCCGCTACCCTGCTTAACCGAAAGCAAGGCCAGTATCTCGCGTTCATCTGGACCTACAGCGCTCAACGGTCGCTCGCCGGCCGAACGCGACACGCAGCTCTTCTGCCGCGTCACCGCGCCCTCTGTCCATCAGATGGTGGCTCACCCTCGAGCGCGCTCGATTGATCCACCCTGGCCTCGCGCGGTATTGAACTGGCAGCAGGTCAAACCTCTCGTCGAACCCGACAGCCTACCCAGGTTACAACCCGCCGAAACCGTCAAATCCTCTGTGCAAAGGTACTGGCTGCGGGACTGGCGAGCATTGGCATTGTGGAAGGCATCATCATAGCTCACGGATTCCGAGGTTCCTGAATCTTCGGGGTGAGGCGGGACGTGCGGGAATTGGGTGCGTGGATTGATTCGAATTGAGGCTGTGCATCGCGGCTATCTTCCTCCTCCATTGCGAAACGTTCATATTGCTGAACCGGATAATATAGTTCGCAAGCGAAAGCAAAATCCAGGAGCAATTGTTGGAAAAAGGACTTCTTCGTCGGCGTAGGACCCTCCCGCTGGTAGAGGGACAATTGTAGAGTAGGCAGGAATGCGCCGTCGATGGTGGCCAACTGCAAATGTGAGCGGCCAACTCGCTTTTCTGATTTCTTCTGGTAGCCCATATCAACGTACTCCTAGTGTGCAATCATCGCACTCGTAGTGTACGAGCCTGACCCGAATCTGACGGATCGTTCGATTGTGATCCAGATCAAAGTTGATTTGGTCGCAATCCAAGCCCTCAGCGCTCTCGTGCTGCCTCTCCGATCAGGAGACGGCGGCCCGAGGTAAGAATGCTGTTCGAGCTTCCTACTGTGATCAGAGCCTAAATGCCGAAAAGGGCGCCGAGCCTTTCGGTGGCCGGAAGCAAGGGGTCGATCAAGCCAAGATCGTAGATCATCGTCGTTTCGAGATCCCCCTTGTGGTCGACGTAGTGCGATATGGCCTCATGCGATACTCCCTGGCCCGTCAACATCAGAGAGATCGCGATCCGCTTGAGGTCGTAGAGCTGGTGGTCGGGGACGCGGGAACAGGATTTTGATTTTAGGCCAGCGCAGACGTTGGGCCTGCACCATCCCAGCAACCCTGAGATGGATCGGCACCGCACGGTAGGTGTACTCGTAGAGCGAACGGGCAGCTTGATGCCTTTGACGTTGTGCTTGGGCCAGACAAGCTTCTCCAGATCGAAATGGCCGAATTCCGCCTTGGCCAGGTCGCTGGGGCGGGCATGGTCAGAAACCGGATGCCCATGAAATTGCAGAGCTCCTGCATCTGGTCGTTGGCGGTTAACACCTGCCTCTTGACTGGAGCCATGTTCGGCTTGCAAGCGCCTCTAGTCTTACTGAGTCACGAAAGCGCGCGGAGGGGGATTCGTAGGCGACCTGGTTGTGATAGGTTGGCGATTCACAGCGATGGATGGGCGCCATGGTCAGCGAG
>NZ_JBHLYT010000011.1:0-81811 GCF_042431665.1 Mesorhizobium kowhaii | reverse complement strand
CCGACAACCAAAACAGGCCCTTCGACATCAGTTCGACCTCCAGCGACTCATTGATGGCGAAGAATATCAAACAAAATCAGCCTATTGTATGGGTTCTCAACCTAAGGCAAGGCAGGACGCGTCAAGGCGCGCAGCCGGAGCCGCACGCCAAAGGCCCAGCGGTTCCGAAAGTGCCGCCGCGCCGTTCAAAGATGGTGGTTTTGGCCGACCAGCCGGCTCGCCGCGGTTTCGGCCATGGCGTCGGCAAGTTCTAGACCCCATTGCTGGCGGCAGTAGGCGCGGAAATCGAAGCAAGGCAGGCCGGGGCAGACCTCGAACTCGATGAGGTGGACCGAGTCGTCGGCCTCGACGCGCAGATCGATGGAGAACACGTCGCGCAAACCGAGCCCGCTCATCAGCCGCTCGGCGATCGCGCGAATCCTGGCGTCGGCGGCCGGCTGGCTGTCGGCGACCGCAACGAGCTCCGGTTCGGCATAGTGTCCTGCCGCCTTCGCCGCCTCGCCAGTGTCGCCGTAAAGCGCCAGGCTGTCCGCCATGGTCTGGAAATCGGCGCCTGAATCGACAAAGGCCACGCCAAGCGCTTCGATCGCCGCGCCCGGCACCAGGCCGAGGAAACTGGCGCGCACGTTGCGGCCGGCGACATAGGGCTGGACGACGACATCGTCGCGATAGGCCGCAAACACGCGCCGGCTAAGCTCCAGTGCGTGGCCGAGATCGCTGGTGCGCGAATCCGGCCAGATGCCGATCTTGGCGCCAAGCCGGTTGGGCTTGACGAACCAGCCGGCGGGCGACGCAGGCGGCTCGACCAGCCACTTCCCGTCGCGCGCAAGACCGGCCTGCGGCACCGGCAGGCCGAGCGCGCCGAGTACGGCGCCGGAGCGGAACTTGTCCTGGCAGAGCGCGAACAGCGCATCGTCGGCGCCGATCGTTTTGAGCCCGCCCAGCCTCGCCAAAGCGGGTGCGGCGCCGCCATGGAAATAGGCAATGCCGTCGGTCAGTGTCCAGACCAGTGTCGTGTCTCGACCCTCGCCAGCGAGCACGCTTGCGGCATCGTCCAGCGCCACCGGCACGAAGGAGAGGCCGCGCGCCTGGCAAGCGGCGGCAAGCGCATCGAATTCATGGGCGAGATCGGTCGACTGCGCCAGATAGGAGGCGATTTCGGCGGCGCGCTCCGGTGCATGACCGTCGGCGACGAGACGGTCGAAGCAGGCTTTTTCCGGCTCATGGACGAGGATCAGTTTTGGCGTTTGGCTCGGCATGAGACGAACGATTCCCGGCGGTACGATCGCCTACCATCGCATGGCGAGGGCAATCGGCTCCCGCGAAACCGACCGGGTCGGACGGTTGCGTGACAACGCAGCGGCCGACCGCGATCCAATCAGGCGATCAGCACGCGCGGCTCGAAACGGCCGTTGACCTTGATGTCGAGCAGGAAGGTCATGCCCGCCTGCGGATCGAGCTGGCGCTGCTTCTCGTCTTTCCCCTTCCAGGCGGACGTCACTGCCAGCCGGTCGGCATTCTTGCCGACAAAGGCCGGACACGATGGCTGCGTCACCGGCATGGCGACCGACCGCAGCAGCGTGCCGTCCGGAGCGTAGGCCTTGACCATTTTGCCGCCCCAGACGGCGTTCCACAGCACGCCGTCACGGTCGACGATCGAGCCGTCGACATAACCCTTGGACGAGCGGTGATCGACGAACACTTTCGGCTCGCCGGTGGGCAGGCCGGTCGCCGGGTTGCAGTCGACGCGCATCAGCAGCCCGGTCGAGGTATCGGTGTAGTAAGCGAGCCCGCCGTCATCGGAAAAGCAGATCGAATTGGAGACGGTGATGTCCGAAAACAGGCGGCGCAGTTCGCCCTTGAAAAACCAGTAGATGGACCCGGCGCCCTTTGTCTCCGTCTTGCCCATCGTGCCGGTCCACAGGGCGCCACAGGGATGGACGCGGGAATCGTTGGAGCGGGTGGCTGGATTGTCGGCCTCGATCGGCGTGTGCAGCGTCATCTTGCCGGTCGCGACATCGCGGACATGGAGGCCGGTCTCGGTGGCGATCAGCTGGCGCTGGTCGTCGATGATAGCGATGGCGCTTGCCATCTGGCCAAGCTCGTGGATTTTCAACGCGCCGCCGGCCACCGGCTTTTCCAGGAGCTGGCCGTTGACGATGTCGAACCAGAACAGCGCATCGGTGGTGGGATCGTAGCTCGGCCCTTCGCCGAGCTGGCAGATGTGATCGGAAAAAACCGAAACCTCACTCATCATGCTTCTCCGAACACCGCATCCCAGGCCGCGACGGCGGCATGTGCGCGTGCCGCCACCTCGTCGACGCTCATACCCGGCTTGAACAGGCTGGAGCCGATACCAAACACCGTCACCCCCACCGCCTTGTAGCCGGCAAAGTCCTTTTCCGAAACGCCGCCGACCGCGCCGACCAATGTCTGCGCCGGCAGCACCGCCCGGATCGCGGAAATGCCTGCCGCGCCGAGCACGCTCGCCGGGAAGAATTTCAACGCCGAAGCGCCGAACTGGATCGCCTGGAAAGCCTCGGTCGGCGTGAACACGCCCGGCATCGTCACCATGCCGTATTGCATCGCACGCGCCATCACCTCGGCATCGATGTTGGGGCTGACCAGCAGCCGCCCGCCGGCCTTGTGCAGGCCATCGACATCGGCTGGCGTCAGCACCGTGCCGGCGCCGACCAGTGCCGTTTTCGGCAGCACTTCGACGATCCGGGCGATCGACGAAAACGGCTCCGGTGAGTTCAGCGGCACTTCGATGGCCTCGATGCCTGCGTCGAACAGCGCCTGGCCGATCGCGATCGCTTCGACCGGCTTGAGGCCGCGCAGGATGGCGACCAGGCCGCGCTTGAGCTTCGGGAAAGGTGCGGTCTGACTCATCGGGCAACTCCAGTTCTGGCGATCATGCCGTTCTCGCGCGCGGCTTCGATGAGACCGGCACGTACGGCCTCGTCGGCATCGACGGTGCGGACCTTAAGTCCGGCAAGGCCGAGCGCGGCTTGGTACAGCACTCCCAGCGCACCGGAGGCGACCAGCACGACGGGTTCCGCGCCGGCGCCATGCCGGCGGCTGGCCGAGGCGATCTCGCCACCGATCAGCAGGCCGGACAGGCAAGCGGCGGCATCGTCCGCTTTCAGATCCTGCAGCAGGCCGGCGGCGCGGATAGAGAACAGCCTCGAGGTGACATCGCCGCCCTCAGTCAATGCGGTTTCGCACCAGCTGCGGAAGAATGGGTTGTCCGAGGTGACCGGCTTGGGATGTTCGCCGAGCGAATGGCGCAGGATCGAGTGCGCGGCAAGCACGGAAAACAGCTCGCCGGTCGGCCAGGTGCCGAACCCGGCAACGGCGCCGTCTTCGACCAGCACCCATTTCGAATGGGTGCCGGGCATGCAGACCAGCTGACGCCCTTTGGCCGGCAGGCCGGCGCCGGCAAGCTGCGTTTCCTCGCCGCGCATGACGTCGGGCGCATCGATCTGGCGTTGGGCGAGGCCGGGCACGATGCGGATGTCGCGGTGCTGGCCGGGTACCCGCGCCGCACCCGCCAGGATGGCGCTGAGCGGCGCCGGCACGGTGACATAGGGCGCTTCCAACCAGCCCTGGCGGGAGCCGGCCATGCCGCAGATGATGACGGGCAGCGCTTGCGGCGCGGCCATCGCCGCCAGATGCCCTTCGAGGATGGTCAAAAAGCCCTTTTGCTGGGCGGTGATCAGGCCATCATCGCCACGGCGTTCGGCAAGAACCTTGCCGTCTTTGTCGATCAGCCAGACCCGCATGCGGGTCGTGCCCCAGTCGACGGCGGCTACCGCCGGCGCTTCGCTCACAAGAAACCTCCATCGACGATCAGCATTTGCGCGGTCAGCATGCGCGAGGCGTCCGAGGCCAGGAACAGCACCGTGCCGACGATGTCGTCCGGCTGCATCACCTGCTTGATGCACTGCTTGGCGACATGGGCGGCAAGCCCCTGTTCGGTCACCCAGAGCTCCTTCTGCCGCTCGGTGATCACCCAGCCGGGCGCAATGGCGTTGACGCGGATGCCGTCCACGCCGAGCTTGCCGGCCAGCCCCTTGGTCAGGCCGAGGATACCGGCCTTGGCGGCGGTGTAGGCCGGCATGTCGGGGTGATTGATCAGATAGGACGTCGAGGTGAAGTTGATGATCGAGCCGCCGCCAGCCCGCTTCATCCCCGGCGCCACCGCTTGCGCGGTGAAGAAATGCGGCCTGAGATTGATGGCTTGATTGTTGTCCCAGAACTCCACCGTCACGTCTTCGACGGCGTGGCGCTCGTCAAGCGCCGCATTGTTCACCAGCACGGTGACATCGCCATGCGCGTCGGCCGCCCTGGCTGCCGAGGTCCGCAAGGCCTCGACGTCGCGCAGGTCGGTCTTGAGATACAGCGGCCGGCGGCCGAACGCTTTCTCGATGCGGTCGGCAAGGGCCGTGCTTGGGCCATCGGCGATGTCGATGAAGGCGACATTGGCGCCCTGGCGCACAAAACCCTCGGTCAGTGCCGCGCCAATTCCGGAACCGCCGCCGGTGATCAGCACCGAGGCTCCTTCGAGGTCGGCAAAATGCGCCGATGGCATCATATCTGTTGTCTCCCAGCGCATGACCCCGACAACGTCCTTTGCGCGTCCTGAAGGACGCGCGGCGCTGTGGTCGGACCGGCGCGCATCCTAGCCAGACACGTCGTGCGGGCAAGGGCGAAAAGGCGGATTTTCGGGCTTATGTCAGACAAAACGACAATGCGCCGCACCGGATGCGCACGGATGCATCATCGAGATTGCGGGCAACGTTGAGCTTGCCGGTCAGATCGCCTTGGCGCGCAAGGCGCCGCGGAAGGAATCGCGGAGGTAGCCGAGCGTGGCATCGGCATCGACCGGTTTGCCGAACAGATAGCCTTGCCCGCCGGCACAGCCGAACTGGACCAGGCGATCAGCCTGCGCCTCCTGCTCGATGCCTTCGGCGACCACGTCCATGCCGAGCCCCTCGCACATGGCGAGAATGGCACGGATGATGTGTTCGGACGGACGGTCGTCGAGAATGGAGGAGACGAAGGCGCGATCGATCTTGAGCTTGTCGAAGTGAAATTCGCGCAAGCGGCCGAGCGAGGATTGGCCGGTGCCGAAATCGTCGAGCGAAACGCGGATGCCGACGCGGCGCAGATCCTCGACGATCTTCTCGGCCGAGGCAGGATCGTTCATCAGGCCGGTCTCGGTGATCTCGATCTCCAGCCGGCGCGGATCGAAGCCGGTGCGCTCGAGGATCGCCAGTATGTGCAGGCCGGTGTTCTGGTCGACGAGCTGCGAGGGCGACAGGTTGAACGACAGGAACAGGTCCTTCGGCCAGCTTCTGGCCGCTTCGGTCGCCTTGCGCAGCACCAGCTGCGACAGCGGGCCGATGATGCCGCGCTCCTCGGCGATGGGGATGAACACCGTTGGCGGCACCGAGCCGAGATCGCGGTCGGTCCAGCGCGCCAGCGTCTCGAAGCCGATGGTGCGGCGCGTGTTGAGGTCGACGATGGGCTGGAAATGCGGCTCGACCTCGCCAGCCGAGACAGCGCGGCGCAGCGCCTGTTCGATGCGGGTGACGCGCTTGGCCGCCTCTTCCATCTCGCGGGTGTAGACGACGACGCGGCCACGGCCGGAACGCTTGGCGTGGTAGAGCGCCGTCTCGGCCTTGTTGATGAGGATCTCGGTGGTCTCGTCGCCCGAATAGAACAGCGAGCAACCGACCGAGGCCGAAAGCCTGGCGGTGCGTTCGCCGACATCATAGGGCGCCGAAAGGATCTCGATCAGCATGCGGGATTTCTCGGCCGCCGCCTCCTCGCTGAACACCATCGGGTAGAGGAAGGCGAATTCGTCGGCGCCGATGCGGCAGACGGTGGAATGGCCGTCCATCGAGGCGCGCAGCCGCATCGCGACCTGGATCAGGATATCGTCACCGGCCTTGTGCCCGAACAGGTCGTTGATCGGCTTGAAGCCGTCGAGGTCGAGAATGCCGACGGTGAACGGCGCCGGGTCGTCGGCACGGTCGCTGATCAGGCGATCGACCTTGTCGAAGAAGCGGCGATGGTTGCCAAGCCCGGCCAACGGATCGGTGAATGCCAGATCCGTGCTCTCCCTGTTTGCCTGACCGGTGCCAAACGAAGTTTGCATCGGTGTCCCTGTTTTGTGACGTCGGAATTTAGTTTCAGACTGGCAGCAAACCCTTTAGGAAACGTATCCCCAAATCGATTATTCGCGGGTAAAGCGCATTGTCTTCGGCAGGGTCGACGCGACGCGCGTCAAGCCTTCACGCGGATCCTCAACCTGGGCCGGACACGATAGAGTTCGAGCGAAGCGCCACGGGTTTCCGCGATCGGCTCCAGCCATTCCGGCACCTTGCCGCGCATCAGCCCGGCAAGAAAACCGTCCGGCGCGGTGAAGGCTAAAAGCTGGCTTTCCGAGTTGCCGTGGCACAGCGCCACAAGGCCGACGTGATGATCCCCGACGATGGACCTGGCTTGCGCCTCGGAACCAAGGAAAGCGTCGAGCGCAAGCAGGTCTCCCGCGACGTTGCGGTGGTAAGGCCCGGCGAACACGCGATGTCGGGAGTACAGCAGGATCGGCGATCCGAGATTGGAGACGGCAAGCACGGTGGTATCGGGCAGCCTGCCGAGTGTGGCGAAGGTGGCCTTGGCCTGGCAGGACGGGTCGACGCCAGCGTCGCTGGTGATTTTTGCGCCGCCGGTTGCGAGCGCCGCCGACGCCGCCTGGGCGGCGCCCGACCAGATCGAGTTCACCGAGATGAGCCAGGCCGCGGCCATCCGCAGCACCGAGCTGCGCGACGGGCTGGTTTCGGCCCGCCGCCGCCATTTGGCGATCCAGGCCGAGAGCGGGATCACCGCGAAGGCAATCGAGAATGTCGAGCCGCGCACTTGCCAGACGCTGACCAGGAACGCCACGACCAGCAGCATGGCGACAAGGCTGTCCTGGCGCCGCCAGCCGCCACGGCGCAGGCGCAACGCCATCAGCACGAGCGCCACCAGCGGCGTGGCATAGCGCGCCGCCAGCTCGGCGGGATCGTGGGCGGCGAGTTGGAACAGCGACTGCGCCTCGTCGATATGATCGAGCCACAGCGTCTTCAGGCGCGGATCGAGCCCGGCATAGGGAGAGGCCAGACATTGCGGGAACAGCAAAAGGAGAACCGCGCCGAGCACGAGCGTAAGCACGCCAAGCGAGAGCAGGCGCTGCCGGCGCGTGCGCCCGGCCGCTTCGATCGAGGCGATCGCCGCAAGGCCGGTGCCGGCAAGGGCCGCGACGACGAACTGCATCGTCGAGAAGGCATCGCATTGCGCCTGGCCCCAGGCCGATAGCGGGATGGTGGCGACGAAGACAAGCGCTGCGACGCCGGCAAAGCCAAGGCCGAAATCCCTGGCGATCAGCCTTTCGCCTGTTGCGTCAAAGGCGAACAGCGTCGCCACGCAGACGCCGATGGTGGCGACGTAGGGAGCGGTTTCCATGCCGACGGCCAGGGTCAGCGCGGCGCACAGGCCGGCAAGGAACGCCGCCGGCCGGCGCATGCGCGCTTCGAGCAGGAAACTCAGGCTGGCGACGGTCAGCATCAGCTGGATATTGTGATGATCGAGCGCGCCCGGCTCGAAAATGCCGATGAAATACAGCGCCGCCGCGCCGACGATGACGGCGGGCAGCACCGCGCCATCGCCGGCAAAGCTGCGCGCGGCGCGAATGATGAAGACCATGGTCAGGCCGAAGAGCAGTGCCGGCCACGCCACCTGCGCGACGTTCTCGGCAAGCGTGGTGTTGCCAGTCAGGCTCGAAACGGCGAGCACGATGGCGGCGATCGGCGCATCGACCAGCCGCGACCAATGCATGACGAAGCCGCCTTCGAGGCCCATCCGGTATTGATGCAGGTCGAACCAGCCCTGGCCGGCCAAGAGGTCGCGCACCTCGACCAGCCGCAGCAGATTGTCATTGTCGCCGCTGGCATTGGTCAGCGCCGGGAATCCGGCGCAGGCGTTGACGACAAGGACGCCGAGCGTGGCAAGCAGCGCCAGCATGAGGTCCGCTCGCCAGGAGGCGCGTGCCCCTTCTTTGGAAAGCATCGCAGTATGAGCGGTGGTCATGGAGTGGGCTTTCAGCCTTTGTCTGTCGGCGCACGCTAGCGCCGGCCGCTTCACAAAGCGTAAAGCGGCGCGATTTTGCGCCACTTTTGGGCGCCGTGCGTCAATCGCGCGCCGGAAACACCCACAGCGACGACAGAATGTAGCTCACCGTGCTTGCGGCAACCGTCATCAGCGCCGACATGGCAAGCGCCGACATGCCGAAACGGGTGACCGCCAGATGCGACACCAGGCCCGAAAACAGCGCGCATCCCACCTGCAGCGCGAGATAGCGCGGCATGGCGCTGGCATGATCGTGCTGGCCGCCGAACGTCCAGCCGCGCTGCGCGCTATAGGCAACAACGAAGGTGATCGCATAGGCGACGACACTGCCGATGAAAGGCGAAAAGCCCAGCGACACCAGGAGCCACGACAGAACGAACAGCAGCAATGCGG
Organism: Mesorhizobium kowhaii; assembly: GCF_042431665.1. Classification (NCBI taxonomy): domain Bacteria; kingdom Pseudomonadati; phylum Pseudomonadota; class Alphaproteobacteria; order Hyphomicrobiales; family Phyllobacteriaceae; genus Mesorhizobium; species Mesorhizobium kowhaii. The sequence continues at coordinate 73,243 of NZ_JBHLYT010000011.1, read as the reverse complement.
CGCCGACGCCGACCGTCAGGAACCGGAACAGGCGTGTCTGGACAAGGACCGGCAATGCGTCGCTCACGTGTTGCGCCCCGGCAGTTGGTTAGCCGGCGATTCACTGGCCGGCGATTGATTGGCCGGCAAGTCACTGGATTGACCGGCCCGGCCGGACTTCAGCCGCTTGACCGGTATTTCCAGGACACCGAGCAGAAACGCCGAGAAGAAGACCTGGAATGAAATGACGATCAGGCTCAAGCCCAGCACCACGATACGCGGGATTTCGGAATCGTTCAGCGGGCCGAAGCCGAGATGTGCCCAGCGCGCCACGGCATAGCCGAAGAACAAGACGCCGCCGGCAAAGCAGATGCCGGCATTGGCGGCGAGGCGGTCGGTGCTGATGGTTCTGGTCAGCCAGTCGGAACGGCGGCTTGGCGGCAGGATGCCGGTTATCTCGGCATAGTATCGCGAAATGGCGCCGAAGGTGATGAGCTGGACGCCGGTGACGACCATGAAACAGGCGGCAACGAAGGTGTTGAGGTCGAGCGACAGATTGTCGATCACCCGCAGCGGTCCGAACACCAGCAGCGCCGCGAACAATAGGCCAAGGCCGCCGAGCACCGTGCCCGGGATGAAGAACATCCAGCGCGGATTGTAGACCAGCAGGAACTTCAGGTGCCGCCAGCCGTCGCGCCAGGTCCTGAGATGCGGCGGCCGGCTGCGGCCGTCGGGCTTGAGCGTGGTCGGCACTTCCTCGATGCGCAGGCCGGCAAGGGCGCCGCGCACCACCATCTCGCTGGCGAATTCCATGCCGGTCGTCTGCAGGTCGAGCTTCCTGATGCTGTCGGCATTGAAGCCGCGCAGGCCGCAGTGGAAATCCCCGGTCTTGATGCGGAAGAACAGACGGCCGACAAAGCTCAGCACCGGGTTGCCGAGATAGCGGTGCAGCGGCGGCATGGCGCCGGCTTCGATGCCGCCCTGGAAGCGATTGCCCATGACCAGGTCGGCACCGTCGCGCAGCCGCGCGACGAAGGCCTCCAGCGCGTCGAAATCATAGCTGTCGTCGGCATCGCCCATGATGATGAAGCGGCCCTTGGCGGCGGCGATGCCGCCCAAAAGGGCCGCGCCATAGCCCTTCTGCGCCACCGGCACGACACGGGCGCCTCCCTCCACTGCAATCGCCTGCGATCCGTCGGTGCTGCCATTGTCGGATATCAGCACCTCGCCGGAGATGCCCGCTTTGTCGAGGAAGGCTTTCGCCTTGCCGATGCAGACGGCCAGCGTCTCGACCTCGTTGAGGCACGGCATGAGGATGGTGAGTTCGAGCTGTTTGGTTGCGGCGGCGCGGATGGCGGTGACGGCGTTCATCGGTCGTTGTTCCATCGGGTACCCGGCGCTGCGTCAGTTCGGCCCGGCGCATTCGGGCTTACCGTTGCACGGCAAGGCTTAAGAAAGCGATGACGCGCAGCCTCGCCTTGTCTCCAATCGGAAGGCAGGGGCGGGCTTGCGGTTGTCTGACGCCAATCTTCAAAATGTCGCGATTGGCAGATGGGCGGTGAGCCTGTACAGGCAAGACAGTCGCCCATCCGAGCCGCCGGAGACCTGCCATGAAGCTGAAAATCGCCGTCCAGATGGACCACATCGCCACCGTGTCGATCGCTGGCGACACCTCTTTCGCGCTGTCGCTGGAAGCGCAGCGGCGCGGCCATCAGCTGTTCCACTACACGCCCGACCGGCTATCGCTGCGCGACGGCAAGGTGTTTGCCCGCATCGAGGAAATGCAGGTGCGCGACGAGAAGGGCAACCATTATTCGCTGGGCGAAAAGGTGCGCACCGATCTGGCGGAAATGGATGTCGTCCTGCTGCGCCAGGATCCGCCCTTCGACATGAACTACATCACCACCACGCACATCCTCGAGCGCATCCACCCGAAGACGCTGGTGGTCAACGACCCGGCCTGGGTGCGCAACAGCCCGGAAAAGATCTTCGTCACCGAGTTTTCCGACCTGATGCCGGACACGCTGATCACCAAGGACCCGCTCGAAGTCGCCGCCTTCCGCAAGGAGTTCGGCGACATCATCATCAAGCCGCTCTACGGCAATGGCGGCGCCGGCATCTTCCATCTGCTGGAGGGCGACCGCAACCTCGCCTCGCTCTTGGAAATGTTCGGGCAGATGTTTCGCGAGCCCTACATCGTGCAGCGCTACCTGAAGGACGTGCGCAAGGGCGACAAGCGCATCATCCTGATCGATGGCGAGCCGGTGGGCGCCATCAACCGGGTGCCCGCTGAGCACGATTCCCGCTCCAACATGCATGTCGGCGGCCGCGCCGAAAAGACCGAGCTGACGACGCGCGAGCGCGAAATCTGCGCCCGCATCGGGCCGGCGCTGAAAGAGCGCGGCTTCATCCTGGTCGGCATCGACGTGATCGGCGACTACATGACCGAGATCAACGTGACATCGCCAACCGGCGTGCGCGAAGTCAGGCGCTTCGGCGGCGCCGACATCGCCAGCCTGTTCTGGGACGCACTCGAGGACAAGCGGCGGACGTAGTCCGTTTTCATTTTGTCTTAACCATGTTCCGGTTTTTCAACCGGGCACAACCCGGCCGCGACCGGTGCGGCTGGGTATTCTTGTAATGTTCTTGATTTGATCAGGCGATTGTAGAGGCCACTGCGGATCGACACCGGCGATGGGCTTCCTTCCCCACCACTGACCTTGCTGTTTCCTGTTGGTTGCGCGACAGCTAATATGTGCGTGTAGTTCGAAGCCTGAAGGCTCACGCCATGAAAATTAATGTCGTCTGCGCGTATCCACTAGCCGACAGCTACCAGGCATCGCTCCACAAACGGGTCGTTCAGACCCTCAAAGCCAGGGGTGACGAGGTCGTTGATTTCGATCTCCATCAGATGAAGTTCGATCCTGTGATGCATGCCGAAGAAAGACGTGGCCACTTTGATCCTGCTCAGGCACCCCGCGATTTGCAGATTTACATCGACGCGTTGAGATGGGCGGAAGCCTGCGTTTTCTGCTTTCCCACATGGTGGTCAGGCATGCCTGCAATCTTGAAGGGTTATTTTGATCGAGTTTGGCGACCAGGGGTGGCTTACGAGTTGCCGGCAGACGGTGGCGTGATCAAGCCGGCGCTATTGAACATCCGGCGGATGGGGGTTGTTACCACATGCGGCTCGTCGTGGTGGTATACCGAACTGTACATGCAAAACCCAGGGAGGAAGGTGCTGCTGCGAGGCCTCAAAACTATGTGCGGCCGCAATGTGAAGCACCTCTACCTGACGAGATATTCTGTCGAGAGCATCTCTGACCACCAGAGGGAAATGTTCGCGCGCAAGGTGGAGCGCCTGTTCGACAAATTCTAGCCATCCACGCCCGGTATCTCATCTTCGATGCCAGCGAGTTCGACGCCAGAGAGCGTTTGACGAAGGGAGCGCTCACATGAACGGCACATCCTTTCCGGAAGTGTCATTCATCGTACATGGGGCAACCTTATGTTCTCGTAATGTTCTTGCCTAACTCGGAAATCTGTGGTTGTCTTCTCTGACCTCGCTCGCGTCCTGATCGCCTGGGCATAAGCGAACTGTTATCCGGGGGCAAAAAAATGGTGGCGCGGGTTCGCACGGTCGCTTTCCAGGGCATCGAGGCAGTGCCGGTCGACGTGCAGGTGATGATCGCACCCGGCAAGGTCAACATGCACATCGTCGGTCTGGCCGACAAGGCGGTGGCCGAAAGCCGCGAGCGGGTGCAGGCGGCCCTTCATGCCTCCGGCCTGTCGATGCCATCGAAGAAGGTCACGGTCAATCTGGCGCCGGCCGACCTGCCCAAGGAGGGCAGCCACTACGATCTGCCGATCGCGCTTGGCCTGATGGCGGCACTGGGCGCCATTCCGGGCGACATGCTGGCCGGCTATGTCGTGCTTGGCGAGCTGTCGCTCGACGGCACGATCGCCGCCGTCGCCGGCGCCTTGCCGGCCGCGATCGGCGCCAACGCCGAAGGCAAGGGCCTGATCTGCCCGTTCGCGTGCGGGCCGGAAGCGGCCTGGGCCGGCGCCGATTTCGACATTCTGGCGCCGCGCAGCCTGATTGCGATCGCCAATCATTTTCGCGGCACGCAGGTGCTGTCGCGACCGGAGGCCGGCATCCACTCCTCGGCGCGCGACCTGCCCGATCTTGCCGACATCAAGGGCCAGGAGACCGCCAAGCGGGCGCTGGAAGTGGCGGCCGCCGGTGGGCACAACCTGTTGATGATCGGGCCGCCGGGATCGGGCAAGTCGATGCTGGCGCAGCGGCTGCCGTCGATCCTGCCGCCGCTGGCGCCGAAGGAATTGCTCGAAGTGTCGATGATCGCCTCGGTGGCGGGAGAACTCGGCGAAGGCAAGCTGACCGACCGGCGGCCGTTCCGCGCGCCGCACCATTCGGCCTCGATGGCGGCGATGGTCGGCGGTGGCATACGCGCGCGGCCGGGCGAAGTGTCGCTCGCCCATCACGGCGTGCTGTTCCTCGACGAGTTTCCCGAATTCACGCCGCAGACGCTCGACGCGCTGCGCCAGCCGCTGGAGACCGGCGACTGCATGATCGCGCGCGCCAACCATCGCGTCACCTATCCGGCGCGCATCCAGCTGGTCGCGGCGATGAACCCGTGCCGCTGCGGCATGGCCGGCGAGCCGGGCTATCGCTGCCTGCGCGGCGAGCGCTGCCGCACCGACTACCAGGCGCGCATTTCTGGCCCGCTGCTCGACCGCATCGATCTCAGGATCGAAGTGCCGGCGGTCTCGGCCAGCGACCTGATCCGGCCCGACCGGGCGGAGAAAAGTGCCTCGGTGGCGCTACGAGTGGCGCGGGCCCGCACCATCCAGCGCGAGCGTTTCGAACGGCTCGGCGTCAGCGCCACCACCAACGCGCATTGCGCGCCGGCAGTCATCGAAGAGATCGCCATGCCGGATGCCGCCGGCCTGTCGCTGCTCAAGGACGCCAGCGAAAAGCTCGCCTTTTCGGCGCGGGCCTATCATCGCGTGCTGAAGGTCGCGAGAACACTGGCCGATCTCGACGCCAGCGAAACCGTCGGGCGCATCCATCTGGCGGAAGCAATTTCCTACCGCATGAGTTCGGAGCGCGTGGCGCAGGCGGCGTGACGTCCCCCTCCTGCTTCAAAGGCGGGGGACCGCAGGCGGCGGCACCCGGCCCTTGGCTCCCATCATGCTTTCCGAACCTTCGGCTCAGGCCGAGGCACGCGCCTTCAGCTCCAGCCGCCGCGCGTGCAGCACCGGTTCGGTGTAGCCGTTGGGCTGGACACGGCCCTTGAACACCAGGTCGCAGGCGGCCTGGAAGGCGATGGAGCTGTCGAAGTCGGCGGCCATCTGGCGGTAGAGCGGGTCGCCGACATTCTGCAGGTCGACGATGGCCGCCATGCGCCGCAGGGAATCCATCACCTGGATGCGCGAGCAGACGTCGTGGTGCAGCCAGTTGGCGATGTGCTGCGAGGAGATGCGCAGCGTGGCGCGGTCCTCCATCAGGCCGACATCGTTGATGTCAGGCACTTTCGAACAGCCGACGCCCTGGTCGATCCAGCGCACGACATAGCCGAGGATGCCTTGCGCGTTGTTGTCAAGCTCGCGCTGGATCTCGTCGGGAGTCCAGTTCGGCCGCCTTGCTACCGGCACCGACAGGATGTCGTCGAGCTTGGCCTTGGGCCGGTTCTTCAGCGCCGCCTGCACGGCATGCACATCGACCTTGTGATAGTGGATGGCATGCAGCGTCGCCGCCGTCGGCGACGGCACCCAGGCGGTGTTGGCGCCGGCCCTGGGGTGGGCGATCTTCTCGGTGAGCATCGCCGCCATCAGATCGGGCATCGCCCACATGCCCTTGCCGATCTGAGCGTGGCCAGCCAGCCCGCATTCGAGCCCGGTGTCGACATTCCATGCCTCGTAGGCGGAAATCCAGGCGGCCTGCTTCATGTCGCCCTTGCGGATCATCGGGCCGGCTTCCATCGAGGTGTGTATCTCGTCGCCGGTGCGGTCGAGGAAGCCGGTGTTGATGAACACCACGCGTTCTTGTGCCGCGCGGATCGCCTCCTTGAGGTTGACGGTGGTGCGCCGCTCCTCGTCCATGATGCCCATCTTGATGGTGTTTTTGGCCATACCGAGCAGGGCTTCGACACGGTCGAAGATCTCGACGGCGAAGGCGACTTCCTCCGGCCCGTGCATCTTGGGTTTCACCACATACATCGAGCCGGCGCGGGAATTGGCGCGGCGGCCGCTCGGACCGACATCATGCAGCGCGATCAGCGCCGTCATCGCCGCGTCCATGATGCCTTCCGGAACCTCACTGCCGTCGCGGTCAAGGATTGCCGGATTGGTCATCAGGTGGCCGACATTCCTGACCAGCATCAGCGAGCGGCCGGGCACGGTCAGCGTGCCTCCTGCGGGCGCGGTGTAGGAGCGGTCGGGATTGAGCTTGCGAACAAAACTCTTGCCGCCCTTGGTGATCTCTTCCGCCAGGTCGCCCTTCATCAGGCCGAGCCAGTTGCGATAGATCACGACCTTGTCCTCGGCATCCACCGCCGCAACCGAATCCTCGCAGTCCTGGATGGTGGTCAGTGCCGATTCCAGTATGACATCGGCGATGCCCGCCGGATCGGTGCGGCCGATCTGGTTGTTGCGGTCGATCACGATCTCGATGTGCAGGCCGTTCCTGACCAGCAGCACGGCATCGGGATTGGCGGCGTCGCCGCGATAGCCGACGAATTGTTTCGGATTAGCCAGCGTGGTGGAGCCGGCGCCAGCGCTCAGCCGCAGCGCGCCTTGCGCCAGCGACAGGCCGTTCACCCCGGCCCATTTGCCCAGGGTGAGCGGGGCAGCCTCATCGAGAAAAGTTTTCGTCCAGGCAACGACCTTGGCGCCGCGCGCCGGATTAAAGCTTTTGCCTTTCTCGGCGCCATCGGTTTCGGGAATGGCGTCGGTGCCGTAGAGCGCATCATAGAGCGAACCCCAGCGCGCATTGGCGGCGTTGAGCGCATAGCGGGCATTCATCACCGGCACCACCAGCTGCGGCCCGGCAACCACTGCAATTTCCGGGTCGACATTTTCGGTCGACACGCTGAAAGCCGGCCCCTCGGGGACGAGATAGCCGATCTCCTTCAGGAAGGTCTTGTAAGCCTCCATGTCGACGGGCGCGCCATGGTCGCGATACCAGCCGTCGAGTTGCTCCTGCATGGCGTCGCGTTTTGCCAGCAGCGCCCGGTTCTTGGTGCTGAGGTCATGGACGATGGCGGAAAAGCCGTTCCAGAAGTCGGCCGCTTCGATGCCGGTGCCGGGCAGCGCCTCGCCAGCCACAAAATCATGCAGCTCGCGGGCAATCCGCAATCCGGCGATCTCGATGCGATCGGTCATCAGGCTTCTCCAGATGAAAGGCTTTGCGGGCCTTTGGCATGTCAGGGTGCATGGGTCAATTCAGCTTAGGGTGAAGGTGGCGTATTTACATCGCTTCACACGGCGTGCGGGATTCAGGTCAGGCCGAGTCGAAAATGGTGGATTCCGAGAACCGGAGCGGAGCGTACTTTTTTGTACGTGAGCACCGGAAGCGCAGGAAGCCGCCATTTGCAGGCCGGCCTTCACCTGAATCTAAACAGCAATCCTTGGCCTTCCCGAGGCCACCGCCACCACATGCGCCTCGATGAACATGCGCTGGGCTTCGACGGTCGAGACGCGGAATTCGGTCGCGACCTCGATCTCGGCGCTGTCGGTGCCGGCATCCCTGGCCCGTTGGGCAACGATGGCGCGGACATCGGCCTCGGCGGCCGCGATCGCTGCCGCCTCGTCGAGGAAATCGCGCACGGTTTCACCCGAGGCAAGACGAAACAGCCCTTCCTTGGGCTGGCTGACCCGCGCTTCGGCCGAAACCCTGACCTGGCCGACGACGGCGCCGAGCGCGTTGGCGACATCGGTGTCCTCCGGCACCACGCAGTCATTGCCGATCAAGGGCGGCAGGCCGGCATAGTGCAGTGGCGCGGAGGCGCCGAGGCCGATGACCGGGCGGTCGAGCGCGACGCTCAGCCGGGCGATGCCGGGATGGGCGTCGACAGCGCGCTGCACCAGCGCATGCGCCACCGTCGACGCGCCGTCGAGCCCGTCCTCGGCAAAGGCGGTCTCGAGGATGTATTCGGCCGACCAGCGCGTCAGCGTCACCAGCACCCGCTCAGAGATCACCTCCGGCGACGCAGCGATCGGCTGGCCGCGGCCGTCGCGCTTGCGCGCGAACAGTTCGGCGCCGAGGCGAGCGGCGACCGGATCCCAGTTCGCCTGCTTGCCCAGCACATGGGCGGCGTCCGACGGCGTGAAGCCGGCGACATGCACCAGCCCACGCGACACCAGCCGGTTAAGCGTCGCGTTCTGCGCGTTAGAGGTCAAAAGCCTGTCGACTGCGAGCGGCACGGCACCAATCGCCTCGTAGAGCCGCGCTTCGGCGCCGGTCAATCCGGCGGCGAGCCGGTCCGGCACGCCGGTGCGTACCGCGAAGCGGCCGTCCATGCGGCCGGGATTGGGCGCGCGCAGCTGGCGCTCCAGCTCCGCCGTCACCGCCTCGCCATGCGCCATGCCGCCCAGCGCCAGCGGCACCAGGCGGCGCGGTCCGAGCAGGATTTTTGGGTTGAGCGCGCCATCCTCCAGCGCCACTTCGGAATCGCCGCCAAGGCCGAAGGTGCGCATGGCCACCGCCTCGACCATGGTGCGGAAGCCGCCGACGGTGGCACCTTCCGGATCGAGCCGCGGCCGGCCCTTGTCGAGAACGGCGACGTCGGTGGTGGTACCGCCGATGTCGGAGACCATGGCATTGTCGAGCCCGGTCATATGACGGGCGCCGACCAGGCTGGCGGCCGGGCCGGACAGGATGGTCTCGATCGGCCGCTGGCGGGCAAACGCCGCCGACACCAGCGCGCCGTCGCCGCGCACCACCATCAGGGGCGCGGCGATGTTGCGCTGTTCGAGAAAGCCCTCGGTTGCCGCCACCAGCCGGTCGATCATCGAGATCAGCCCGGCGTTGAGCAGCGTGGTGAGCGCCCGGCGCGGGCCACCGAGCTTGGCCGACAGCTCGTGGCTGGCGGTGACCGGCAGGCCGGTCCTTTCGCGGATCAGCTCGCGCGCGGTGATCTCGTGCGCCGGATTGCGGGTGGCGAAATAGGCGCAGACGGCGAAACCGGACACCGAGGCGCCGAGTTCCGGCAGCGCTGCCTCCAGGCCGGACAGGTCGAGCCTGGCGGCATTGCCATGCACGTCATGGCCGCCGGGGCAGAACACCACCGGGTCGGTGCCGAGCGCGGCCTTCAGCCCGTCGCGGGCGAGGTCAGCCTCGGAGAAGCCGATCATCACCAGCGCCACGCGGCCGCCCTGGCCCTCGACCAGCGCGTTGGTGGCTAGCGTCGTCGACATCGAGACCAGTTTGATCGCGGCCGGATCGGTGCCCGCCTTCTGCAGCACCGCGTCGACCGCGCCGGAAATGCCGACGGCAAGGTCATGCCGGGTGGTCAGCGCCTTGGCCTTGGCCAGCACCTTTCCCTTGTTCGGCCCCTCTTGCTTGCCTTCCGTTTCAGACCACAGCACGGCATCGGTATAGGTCCCGCCGGTGTCGATCCCGAGGAACAGCGGCTTTGGCTTGGTCTTGGCGGTCATTTCTGATGGTGGTCCGGCTGGCGAATTTGTCTGACCCTGCCCTTAGCCGATACAGGCCGGGCGATAAAGACGCGACCGCTAGGCCAACACGTGATGATCATGATGAGGACTTGATCACTCCGTCTGGGGGAGATCTGTAGCTTTGGCCGCAGCACTATTGACCATCTCCCGCCGACGCCGGAAGTCTTCGGGCCATGACCGAAGGGAGTCTGGCGAGATGCCGCTATTTCGCCGTGACAGTGCCTTTCATCGAGCTATGGATCGCACAATGGAATGGGTGTGCGCCGGCAGCTGATATCTTGACCTTGGCGCTCTTGCCGGTGGCGAGATGGCCGGTGTCGAAGGAGCCGTCAAGCGCGGTGGCGGTGTGGGTCATCGGGTCGGCATTGGTGAAGGTGACGGTATCGCCGACGGCGACCGAGATTTTCGACGGGTTGAATTTCATGCCCTTGATCTGGACCGCATGATTGGCGGCGTAGGCGGGGATGGCAAAGGCAAGCAGAGCGAGAACGATCATGGTGCGCATGATGGATTTCCTCCTGAGCGCGGACCCTCATCCTACACTAACGCTGGCGAACGGCCTTTCATGCCACGAAGCCGATCTTTTTATGCGTCCCATCGCAAAACGGCTTGTTGGCCGAGTGGCCGCAACGGCAGAGGAAGGTGCGTTGCGTGCGATCGACGGTGTGGCCGGTGCCGGTGACGATCTCCAGATTGCCCTCGAGCTTGAGCGGGCCGTCCTTCGTCGGGGTGACCTTGAGCGGACCGTCGCGCGTTTCCAGCGCCGGTGTGTCCTTCAGGGGCGGCTCGCCGGTGGCGGTGAAACCAGATTTGTTGTGGCTGCCGTCGCAGAACGGCTTGTTTTCCGAAGCGCCGCAGCGGCAGAGCGTGGCGCGATAAAAAGTCTCGCCGTCGAGCACGATCTCGGCATGTACGGCCAGCGGGCCGTTTTCCCGCAGACGCACCGTGTTGACCACCGGCGACTGTTCCTGCGGCCCGCCATCCTTCCTGACGTAGGTGATGGCGCCCGAGGGGCAGCTTTCGGCGATGGCGACGATCTTCTCGACGCTGGCCGCCTCGGGATGGATCCATTGCCCCGGCGCGTTGGGCACGAAGACGTGCGGATCGCCAAGCACGCAGTTGCGCGAATGGATGCAGCGCTTGCCGGAGAACCCGACGTCGATCTTGTCGCTTTCGACCATGCCGGCCATGGCTAGCCTCCTGTTGCCTGGAGCACGTCGCGTCCAAACGGACAGACGCGGCGCGCTTTGGGTGTTTGTGCAGGCTATGTTTTAACGCAATTCCCTAAGGGACGCGCTACGCGCTTTTCCCGGGAAAACCGTTTCACACATTTCCTGGAATTGCTCTATGGCTCCAGCCGGAAAACCGTCAAGCTGGCAAACCGGTCAGGGGACCAGATCAATTTCTTCGGTCTCGCCGCCGCTGCAGGTATAGCAGCAATCGTCGCATTTTTCCTTGTTGCCGGGGCCGACGCCCCAATAGGTCTCCTCGTCGCCATCGACCCAGGCGCCGTAGCAGATCGATTCCCCTTCGTTGCAGGATATCGGCAAGGACTTGGTCTCGCCGTCATTGAGGTAAAAATCCTGGTCGTTGCCCGGCCAGACATAGTCGCGGTCCTGGCTGTAAAGCTCGAGGCGCATGGCATTGGGATGGCTGTTCTTGATGGCAAAGGTAACGTCGCCGGCATGTGCCGACGGTGCGACCAGCATGACGAGAGACAGCGCGGCCAGCTTGCGGCGCGCATAGGCATAAAACATGGTAACCCCCTGGAAAGACACGGCCTACCCGGCCGCGGTGCGACCATGGCACGCTGCATTGAATCGCGGAAGTGGGTCGGCTGAACCGATCCCTGACTTAATTTGGGTCCGATGCCCGTTGCCTCGTCCCTACGGCACCAGATCGATCGCCAGGCCGGCATCACCTGAATATCGACACACCTTAGGGCACCAGATCGATCGTCTCGGTCGTGTGTTCCACGCAGATGAAGCAGCAGGTGTCGCAGGGCTGGTCATTGTCCGGCCCAACGCCGGCGGAGATGCTGTCGTTGCCATCGACCCAGGCGCCGTAGCAGATGTGTTCGCCCTGATTGCAGGTGAGTGGCACCGATTTCTGCGAGCCGGGATCGATCAGAAACACCTGATCGTTGCCCGGCCAGACCGTTTCGCGGTCGCGGCTGAACAGCTCGACCGCAACCGCTTCCTTGCGCAGGTTCTTGACGAAGAAGGCCATCTCGGTGGCCTCGGCCGAACTGGTGAAGACCAGGGCAGCCAGCACAGCCAGGCGAAACAGCGTCACGGTCTCGATCTCCCGAATCATGGCGGCAGAATCGCATGCCTGCCGGGAACTAGGAAGACGCAGCACCCTGCGCCGCGATCTCGCGCCCCAGCCGCATCGTTTCATGTACCAGAAGGTCGAGATCCTCGCGCCGGGTGCGGTGGTTGGTGATTGCCACCCGCAGCCAGTGCTGGCCATGCACCGTGGTGTCGGAGAGTGCTGCAATGCCCTCTTCCTGCAGTCGCAGCATGATTTCGGTGTTGAGCGCCTTCAGCGCCTCACCGGCAAGGCCAGGCTGATAGCGGAAACAGACGATGTTGATGGTTGGCGAGGCGGCGAGCTCCAGTTCCGGCTCGGCCTCGATCAGCCCGGCGAAATAACCCGCCTGCGCGATGTTCTGGTCGATCAGGCGGCCGAACTTGTCGCTGCCATGCTCCTTCAGCGCCATCCACACCTTGAGCGCGCGAAACCCGCGCGTCGTCTGCAAGCCGTAATCATGCAGCCATTCGCCGGAGGCGAGGCCGCGCGGTGTCGATTCCAGAAATTCCGGCGTCACCGCGAAGGTCTTGCGATGCGCGACGGCATCCCTGACCAGGGCGCAGCCGACCTCGAACGGCGCGTGAAGCCATTTATGCGGATCGAGCGCGACCGAATCGGCCCATTCGATGCCGGCGACGCGATGGGCATTGTCAGGCGCGATGGCGATCAGCGCGCCGATGCAGCCGTCGACATGGAACCAGAGGTCTTCCTCATGCGCCAGCTTGGCAAGCGCCTGCAGGTCGTCGATCGCGCCGGTGTTGACCGTGCCGGCCGTGCCAATGACGCAGGCCGGCTTGAATCCGGCCGCGCGGTCCTCGGCAATCGCTGCGCGCAAGGCAGCGATGTCGATGCGCAGTCCGGCATCGGTCGGGATGCGGCGCAGCGCCCGGTTGCCGAGGCCGAGCGCCTCCATCGCCTTGCGGTGGCAGGAATGGATCTGGTCCGAGCCGTAGAAACGCAACGGCTTCTCGATGGCGGCAACGCCATGCTCGCGCACGTCGATGCCGGCCTTGGCGTTGCGCGCTACCGTCAGCCCGATGATGTTGGCCATCGAGCCGCCGCTGACCAGCGTGCCGCCGGCAGAAGCAGGAAAACCCAGCATCTGCTTGCACCAGTTCACCACCTGGCTGTCCATCAGCCCGGCGGCATGGTTGCCGCCGCCGAGATTGGAGCCCTGGATTGCCGCGAGGAAGTCGCCGAGAGCGCCGGCAAGGTTGCTCGACCCCATGTACCAGGACCAGAAGCGCGGATGGATGTTGCCCATCGGATAGGGCATCACATTGCGTGCGACCTCGGCATAGACATCGGCGAGCGGCGATGGCGATCGCGGCAAAGGTGCGGTGAAGAATGCCCGCACCTCGCCGGGCATCTCCTGCCACACCGGACGCTCCCTGACATCGCGCAGATGAGCGACGGCATCGTCGACGATCCGGTGCGACAGGGCCTGCACATCGGCCCAGTCCCGGGGGTCAAGCGTTTCCTCGGCCATCATGCCAAGGGTTTCCTGCGCCGCGTCCATGACCGGTCCTCCCTCAAGCCGCCGGGAACTGGCAGCCGGGCGTCGAGCGCGACAGGGCGATCTCGTCGGCGTCCATCTCGGCCTCGATGCCGTCGAACAGCGGCGTCGACATGTAGCGTTCGCCGGTGTCGGGCAGCATGCACAGGATCACCGCGCCGGCTGGCGCCCGTTCGGCGACCTGCCGCGCCACGGCGAAGGTGGCGCCGCCGGAAATGCCGGTGAAGATGCCTTCCTGGCGTGCCAGCGCCTTGGCCCATTTGATGCCCTCGGGCCCGGCAATCGGCATCACCTCGTCATAGAGGCTGGCGTCGATCGCTTCCTGCAGCACATTGGGGATGAAGTCCGGCGTCCAGCCCTGGATCGGGTGCGGCTCGAAGGCCGGGTGGGTGGCGGCGGGAGCGCCATCGGCACCGCGCTGCTGCGCCTTGCCGCTGCCGATGAGCTGCGCGTTGGCCGGCTCGGACAGCACAATGCGGGTGTCCGGCCGCTCGCGGCGCAGCACGCGCGCCACGCCTACGACCGTGCCGCCGGTGCCATAGCCGGTGACGAAGCAGTCGAGCCGCGAACCGGCGAAATCGTTGATGATCTCGCGCGCCGTGGTCGCCTCGTGGATGGCGGCATTGGCCGCCGTCTCGAACTGGCGGGCGAGGAACCAGCCATTGGCCTCAGCCAGCTCCACCGCCTTGTTGTACATGCCAAAACCCTTCTCGGCGCGCGGCGTCAGCACCACCTTGGCCCCCAGCATGCGCATCAGCTTGCGGCGCTCGACGGAAAAACTGTCGGCCATGGTGACGACCAGCGGATAGCCCTTCTGCGCGCAGACCATGGCCAGCCCGATGCCGGTGTTGCCGCTGGTCGCTTCGACGATGGTCTGGCCCGGCTTCAGCGCGCCGCTGCGCTCACCCTCCTCGATGATGTTGAGCGCCAGCCGGTCCTTCACCGAGGCGCCGGGGTTGAAGAACTCGGCCTTCACATAGATCGTCGCATGGGCCGGCCCCAGATTGTTGATGCGGACCACCGGCGTGTCGCCGACGGTGTCGAGAATGCTGTCGAACAGGCGGCCGCGCCCGGCCGTGGTCCTGATTTTCTGCTGATGCAACATCTTTGATCTCCTCGATCGTTTTCCATCACAAGCCGGTTACAAACCGGCGGCTTGGGCGGCGAGGTTTCGAGACCTTGCCGCGATAGGACAGACATGCCGGCGATGCGGCAATGGCGGTATCCGGCGCGAAATTCGCAGCCGGATGCGCCGTGTCGCGTTCGGTGGTACAGGAGAGGCCGACAGGCCAGCGTGGGAGCAGGCGTGGAAACGCACGTGGAATCCGCCACATCGAGGCTGGACGGCGAAGCGACCGGCCTATCCGTGCGCCTGCTTGGATCGCTGACGATCTCCCGCAACGGCGTTCCGGTGGCGCTGCCGGCCTCACGCAAGCTGCGCGCGCTGTTTGCTTATCTGGCGCTGGCGCCGCACGCCGTTGGCCGCAGTCGCCTGTGCGAGCTGTTGTGGGACGTGCCCAACGACCCCCGTGGCGAGCTGCGCTGGTGCCTCAGCAAGCTGCGCGGCGTTCTCGACGAGCCCGACCGGCGCCGCGTCTCCACGCAAGGCGACACGGTCGCGCTTGATCTGAGCGATTGCCCGGTTGATGCGCTGGAGGTCACCAACGCTGCCGCGCAAGGGATCGGCGCCCTTGACGTGGAGCGGCTACGGGCGCTGGCAAAACTGTTCGCCGGCGATTTCCTCGACGGCCTGGAGCTCGAACGCAGCCCGCATTTCAACAGCTGGCTGGTCGCTCAACGCCGCCGCTTTCACTCATGCCATGCCGCCGTGCTGGAGCAGCTTGCCGCAAACCATCCGGCTGACACACCGGATGTGTCCGCGTATCTCGACAAATGGGTCGAGCTGGCGCCATTCGACACGCGCGCGCATGTGGCACTGCTGGCCAATCTGGCCGAGCGCGGCGAGATCGGCGCCGCCGAGGATCATTTGGCGTCGGCGGCTCGGCTGTTCCAGTCGGAGGCGCTCGATTTCGGACCGGTCCACGCCGCCTGGCGGGCGATGCGCGAGCAACGGTCAGGTGCTTCGTTCCGGGCACAACCGGCCTGCCTGTCCGCAGTGTCGCGTCTGGTCGCCGCACCCGACGACGCCGGTCCGGTCGAGCCCAGCCACGCTTCGCTGGCGGTAATGCCGTTTGTCGAGGAAACCGGCGGCACGCGCGGCGGGCTCGCCGACGGTTTCACCCACGACATCATCACCCGCCTGGCCAAACTCAGGGATTTCTTTGTCATCGCACGCGGATCGGTGTTTGCACTGGCCGAGAAGAACATCGCGCCCGAGGATGCCGGGCGCCGGCTGAATGTCGACTATGTCGCCACCGGCACCGTGCGCAGCCCGCCCGGCCGCCTCATTGTCAGCGTCGAGCTGATCGAAGTGCGCACGGCCAGGATCGTCTGGGCCGAAACGTTCGAGCGCCGGCCCGATGACATCTTCGGCGTGCTTGACGATATCGGCAACAGCATCGTCTCGTCGATCTCGGCCGAGATCGAAACGGTCGAGCGCAACCGCGCCATGCTGAAGGCGCCCAATTCGCTCAACGCCTGGGAGGCCTATCATCGCGGCCTCTGGCACATGTACCGCTTCACCCAGGCCGAGAACGAGCACGCGCGGCATTTCTTCGATATGGCCGTGCAGCTCGATCCCACCTTTGCCCGCGCCTATGCCGGCCTGTCCTTCACCCATTGGCAGAACGCCTTCCAGCGCTGGGGCGACCGCGACCGGGAAAGTGGGCTGGCCTTCGAGAGCGCCGGCCACAGCCTGCTGGTCGACGACCACAATCCGGCCGCGCACTGGGCGATGGGCCGGGCGCTGTGGCTGCGCGGCGAGCAGGACGGCTCGCTGCTCGAGCTGGAACGGGCGGTCGATCTCAGCCCCAACTTCGCGCTTGGCCACTACGCGCTGTCCTTCGTCCACTCGCAGTCGGGCGACCCGCAGGCGGCGATCGGCTCGTCCGACCATTCGCGCCATCTCAGCCCGTTCGACCCGCTGCTGTTCGGCATGCTGGGGGCGCGGGCGATGGCGCATGTCCGGCTCGGCCAGTTCGAGGAGGCGGCCGAATGGGCGCTGAAGGCGGCGGCGCGGCCCAACGCCCACGCCATCATCCTGGCGATCGCAGCACACTGCCTGGCGCTGGCGGGACGCCTCGACGAGGCGCGCGGCTTTGCCGCCGCCATCCGCAAGACGTTGCCGAACTATGGCGTCGACGATTTCATCGGCACCTTCCGCTTCGAGCCGGACGCCGTGGCGCTGTTCCGGCAAGGCGCAAGGCGGATCGGGCTGGGCTGAAGCCGGGATGCCACCAAAACTTCGGCCTCAATTCCGCCGGGTTAACAATGTCGGAAGGGGATGCTTAACCGTTTTCGGCTATGTCACCCCCCGGGGGGCCTGACAAAGTGAGTATGATGAGCAACAGCCCCGACAAGCGCAACGAATGGCGCGCCATCTTTTACGTGCAAGCCCGCGTTGCCATCCTGTTCGTGCCGGTTGTCGCCAGCCTGCTGATCATAGCCGCACTGGCCGGCAACGAACGCAAATCCGTTCCCGGCACGATCGACCCGACCGTCACAGGCTCCGTGCGATAGACCGGTGGTCGTCAGTTCTTCGGGGCGGCCGGCAAGGAGGAACGGCCAGGCGCTTGGCGTGCGCTATCGGTGCGTTGTCGTTTGGCGCCAAAGTCATCCAATGGCACTGAGTGAATGGGCGCGGACGATCAAGCGCGACGTGCATGCGCTCTACCTCGCCGCACGCGATCCCCGAACGCCGTGGTACGCCAAGGCGCTTGCCTTGTGTGTCGCAGGCTACGCCTTGTCCCCAATCGACCTGATCCCCGATTTCATCCCGGTGATTGGCTACCTCGACGATGTGATCCTGGTCCCCTTGGGCGTCCTTGCCGTGATCAAGATGATACCGCCCGAGGTGATGGCGGAACACAGGGAGGCCGCCGCCCTTGCCGTTGACAGGCCAGTGAGCCGCAGCGCCGCGGTGATCATCGCTTGCATCTGGATCGCTTCGGTCGCGCTGGCGGGATGGCTGGGATATCGATACTTCGCCGGCAGATTTTGAAGTCGCGTCCCGATAACGTCGGGCTCAATAAAAGCGCGGGATCGGACCGTTCTGTGGCGTGGTGCGGTCGCCGAGGTCGAGAAAGACCTCGTCGATGTAGCACCATCCCCAGCCCTCCGGCGGATCGTAGCCCTCGATGATCGGATGTCGGGTGGCGTGAAAATGCTTGGTGGCGTGACGATTGGGCGAGTCGTCGCAGCAGCCGACATGGCCGCAGGTGCGGCAGAGCCGCAGATGCACCCATTCCGAGCCGCTCTTCAGGCATTCCTCGCAACCGAGCGCGCTCGGCGTCACGTCCTTGATATCAGCCGCATGCCTGCATTCATCCGCCATCACATTCTCCCGATCCGTTCCGGCGTAACGGCCTGGCTGCCGTCTTGCGCGAGATATGCGTGCAATGCCGCCACCACCTGGGCACCTTCGCCGACGGCCGCCGCAACGCGCTTGACCGAGCCGGCGCGGACGTCGCCGATGGCAAACACCCCGCTGCGGCTCGTCTCCATCGCACCATGCCCCGATCCTAGGTCGGATCCGGTGCGCACGAAACCCTTGGCGTCCAGCGCCACGTTGCAGTTCGCCAGCCAATCCGTATTCGGGTCGGCGCCGATGAACAGAAAGAGGTGGCGGATCGGGCGCGTCGTTTCCGCGCCGCTGGCGCGGTTGCGCCACCGCACGGTGGCAAGACTGCCCTCGTCGCCGTCCAGCGCCTCGACCTCGGTCCCGGTCAGAACCTCGATGTTCGGCTGCGCCCTGATGCGCTCGACCAGATAGCGCGACATGCTGGCATCGAGGCTGCCGCCGCGCGCCAGCAGCGTCACCTTGCGGACGTGGCTGGCCAGGTAGACAGCCGCCTGTCCGGCCGAATTGCCGGCGCCGACCAGCGCCACTTCCTGGCTCTGGCAAAGCCGCGCTTCGATCGGCGAGGCCCAATAATGCACACACGTTCCCTCGAACTGCGCCAGGTTGGCGACATCGAGGCGGCGGTAGCGCGCGCCGCTGGCGATCACCACGGTGCGCGTCCGCACGGTCTCGCCGTCGCCAACATCAAGCGTGTAACGGGCGCCGTCGGTCGCAGCGCTCAGCAGCTTCGCCTCGTCCGGTATCACCATTTCGACGCCGAATTTCTGCGCCTGGTTGTAGGCGCGCGCCATCAGCGCCATGCCCGAAATGCCGGTCGGGAAGCCGAGATAGTTCTCGATGCGCGAAGAGGCGCCGGCCTGTCCGCCGAAGGCCCGGCAATCGAGCACGATCGTCGACAGCCCTTCGGACGCCGCATAGACCGCCGCCGCCAGCCCCGCCGGCCCGGCGCCGACGATGGCGACGTCGTATAATTTGTCGGCATCGATCGGCCGCAGCAGGCCGATGCAGCGGGCGAGGTCCTTCTCGCCGGGATTGAGCAAAAGCCGGCCGTTCGGACACAGCACGATCGGCAGATGATGGGGGTCGACATCGAAGCGCTCGACCAGGGTTTTGGCACAGGGATCACTGTCGGAATCAAGCACACGGTGCGGCTGGCCGCTGCGAGCCAGGAAACCCTGCAGCCGCAAGACGTCGCTGTTGTCGACGGGCCCGATGATGACCGGCCCACTGGTGGCGCTTTCCAGCAGCCCGACACGGCGCAGGATCAGCGCCCGCATGATGCGCTCGCCGAGATTGGCCTCCTGCACCATCAGGTCGCGCAGCCTCTGCGAGGGGATGACGAACGCCTCCACCGGCTCGGCGGCCTGCGCATTCACCAGCGAGGGGCGGGCCGAAAGCTGCGCCAGTTCGCCGACAAAACTGCCCGGACCATGCGTGACGATCGTTTCGCGCCGGCCGAGCCCGCCATCCTGGATGATGTCCACTCTGCCCGACAGGACGACGATCAAGCCGGGCGCCACATCGCCGGCTGTGACGATGTGCTCGCCGGCGGCATAGAAGCTGGCCTCGCCGAACCGGCGCATGTGATCGATGTCGGCTTCAGCCAGCGTTGGGAACGCCTGATCGCGACGGGCACCGAAGATCGGGTTGGTGGTTTGAGACATGGTTTCGAGCCTACCGAAGCGGCCGCGGAGTTTGAAGCGGTTTGTTGGGCGCCTAGCCGGGAGGAGAGGTTGGCGGCAACAAAAAAGCCCGGACGAACCGGGCTTTTTTTCTTTGAGTCTCTGAACCGTCGAATGGTTCGAACGGGAATTTGGTGCCCAGAAGAGGACTCGAACCTCCACTCCTTGCGGAACACGGACCTGAACCGTGCGCGTCTACCAATTCCGCCATCTGGGCTGGTGCGGGCTCATGTAAGCGGGCAAGCGATGTGTGTCAACGCGCTTTTTTCAAAGCGTTTGCCGCTTGCCGGCTCAGCCCTCCAGCACTTCCTTGGAAGCCACCGTCGAATCGGCGTTGAGCTGGTAGATGACCGGCACGCCGGTGCCGAGTTCCAGTTTGACGATCTCCTCGCCCGACTTGCCGTCCAGCGCCATAATCAGCGCGCGCAGCGAGTTGCCGTGCGCGGCGACCAGCACGGTGCCGCCGCGCAGCACATGCGGCTGCAGGTCATGCAGGTAGTAGGGCCAGACGCGGGCGCCGGTGTCCTTGAGGCTTTCGCCGGCCGGTGGCGGCACGTCGTAGGAGCGGCGCCAGACATGCACCTGGTCCTCGCCCCATTTCTTGCGCGCATCGTCCTTGTTGAGGCCGGAGAGATCGCCATAGTCGCGCTCGTTCAGCGCCTGGTCGCGGATGGTTTTGAGATCGCTCTGGCCGACGGCGTCGAGAATATGCTGGCAGGTTTTTTGCGCCCGGATCAGCGCCGAGGTGAAGGCGATGTCGAATTTCACGCCGCGCGCCTTGAGTTTTTGGCCCGCGGCCTTGGCCTCGGCGTGGCCCTGCTCGGTCAGGTCGACATCGCGCCAGCCGGTGAACAGGTTCTTCAGGTTCCATTCGCTCTGGCCGTGGCGCACGAGCACGAGGGTTCTCGACATGTTTGCTCCCTTCAGTTTGGCAGATTGGCAGATTTTGGCCGCTCAGCTGAGGCCGAGCACGTCCCGCATCGAATACAGTCCCGGCTTGCGGCCACGCGCCCACAGGGCGGCCTTGACGGCGCCGCGGGCGAAGATGGCGCGGTCCTCGGCATGGTGAGAGAGCGTGATGCGCTCGCCGGTGCCGGCCAGCAGCACGCTGTGATCGCCGACCACCGAGCCGCCGCGCAGCGTGGCGAAGCCGATCGAACCCGTTTTTCGCACCCCGGTGTGGCCGTCGCGGACGCGCACATCATTGCCGGTAAGCGTGATGCCGCGCCCGGCGGCGGCGGCCTCGCCGAGCAGCAGCGCCGTGCCCGACGGCGCGTCGACCTTGTGCTTATGGTGCATTTCGAGGATCTCGATATCGAAATCGTCGGCGTCGAGCGCGCGTGCCGCCTGTTCGACCAGCACCGCCAGAAGATTGACGCCGAGGCTCATATTGCCCGACTTGACGATCATCGCATGGCGCGCCGCCGCCGCGATTTTCGCATTGTCGTCGACCGAGCAGCCGGTCGTGCCGATGACATGGACGATGCGCGCCTGCGCCGCGTAGCCGGCGAATTCGACGCTAGAGGCCGGCGTGGTGAAATCGAGCACGCCATCGGCCCTGGCGAAGACCGGCAGCGGATCGTCACCGATCGGCACGTCGATGCGGCCGATGCCGGCAAGTTCGCCTGCATCCTTGCCCAGATAGGGTGATCCCGCGCGCTCGACGGCGCCGATGACCCGGGCGCCCGGAATGGTGTGGATGGCGCGGATCAGCGTCTGGCCCATACGGCCGGCAGCACCCACCACGACCAGGCCCATATCGCTCATGAAGGTCTCCCGACCGCCTTTTTCGCGCGGCTGCGCGGCGGCGGAGTTTGGATTGGCTTGGCATCATCGACAAGCCCCAGCCCCTTTTTGCCCTGCACCCGGTGGAAGCGGGCATAGACGCTGTGCGGATCGGCCATCAGCGAGGCATGCGTGCCCTGTTCGACCAGATGGCCCTGTTCCAGCACGATGATGTGGTCGGCATTGACCACCGTCGACAGCCGGTGGGCGATGACGATGGTGGTGCGCCCTTCCATGACCTGGATCAGCGCTTCCTGGACCCGGGCCTCGGCCTCGTTGTCGAGCGCCGACGTCGCCTCGTCGAGCAAAAGGATCGGCGCCTGCCGCACGATGGCGCGGGCGATCGAGACGCGCTGGCGCTGGCCGCCCGACAGTGTCACGCCGTTTTCGCCAACCGGCGTGTCGTAACCCTGCGGCTGCTGGCGGATGAAGCCGTCGGCCTCGGCCTGCCGCGCGGCCTGTTCGATCTCGGCATCGGTGGCGTTCAACCGGCCATAGCGGATGTTGTCGCGGATCGTGCCTTCGAACAAATAGGGCTGCTGCGAGACATAGGCGATGGAGCTGCGCAGCGAGTGCTTGGTGATCTTGGAAATGTCCTGGCCGTCGATCTCGATCGCACCTGCCTCGACGTCGTAGAAGCGCTGCAGCAGCGCCACCAGCGTCGTCTTGCCGGCGCCGGAGGCACCAACGATGGCGGTCATCTTGCCGGCTGCGGCGACGAAGCTCAGGTCCTGCAGCACCGGCGCCTCCTCGACATAGCGGAAGGACACGTTGTTGAAACGCACTTCGCCCGTGGTGAACCTCGCCTCGGCGGCTCCCGGCGTGTCACCCTGCTGCGGCTCGATATCGAGAAGTTCGTAGATCATGCGCGCATTGACCAGCGCGCGCTCCATGCCGACCTGCATGCGCGCCAGCCGCCGTGCCGGATCATAGGCGAGCAGCAGCGCTGTGATGAAGGAAAACACCGCACCCGGCGGCTGTCCGAGAACGATCGCCCGATAGCCGGAATAGGCGATGACACCGGTGACGGCGAGGCCGGCCAGCATGTCGGAGATCGGCGACAGCCGTTCCGAGACGCGGGCGATCTTGTTTCCCCGCAGCTCGGCGCTGTCGGCGAGCGCGCCGATGCGGCGCGACAGCTCCTCTTCCATGGTGAAGGCCTTGACGATGGCAATGCCTTGCGTGGCCTCCTGCACGGCGCCGATCAGCCGCGAGTTGATCTGCACCGATTCGCGGGTGATGCGGCGCACCCGACGCATCAGGTAGGTGACGGTCCAGATCAACGGCGGCCCGATCAGCAGGGAACTCAGGGAGAGAACGGGATCCTGGTAGATCATGACGCCAAGCAGGCCGAGCAGCGTCACGCCATCGCGCGCAATCGACGTCAGCGTCATCGACAGGAGGTCGCGGATGCCGTTGACGTTCTCGTTCATCTGCGCGGCCAGACGGCCCGAACGCGTGTCGCTGAAAAAGCCGACGCCAAGCTTCATCAGATGGTCGAAGAGGCGTTTCTGGTAGCGCGCCACCAGATTGTTGCCGACCTTGGCCAGCGTCACCGCCTGGCCATAGCCGGCGAAACCGCGCACGAGGAAGGCTGCCATGATGGTGGCGCATATCCACACGATCAGATCGCCACGCCGTTCATAGAATATCTGGTTGACCACCGGGCTCATGACCCAGGCGGTGAAGGCGGTTGTCCCGGACACCGCGATCAGGCAGGCCGCGGCAAAAGCGTAGGACCAGCGGTAATCACGGCCGTTTTCAGCGATGATGCGGCGGAGCACCGCCGTGACCGCGCCGGGCGTGACTTTCTGCTTGCTTGGTGTTTGAAATGTCAAATCGGAGCGCTTCACAGGTTTCTGCATCCCGTGGCCGGGTTACAATTCGGCACTCCTCTTAGCGCCAAGGGGCCGGCTTGCCTATGCCTTGGGGTGACTAACTTCGTCGCGCCAGCGCCGGCCCGCGGTCTGCACACCGAACAGCGACGGGTTTCTGGCATAGGCGGCAAGGCCCAAAAGCGCTGCCAGCGGGTGGGTGATCACATAGACCGGCATGGTGCGCATCAGCGCACTGTGCGGCGCCTTGTCCTCGAAGGCGGCGCGGAAATTGCCGGCCTTCAGCGCCGGCACGATCTTCTGCGCAATGCCGCCAGTGAGGAACACGCCGCCGCGGCTCATGAACACCAGGGCAAGATCGCCGGCGGTGCGCCCGAGGCAGGTGACGAAGGTCTCCAGCGCTTCTTCCGCAACCGGATCGGTCTTCGCAAGTGCTGCGGCGGTGACTTCCGCCGGCGTGGTGAAGGGCGACGGCTTGCCGTCGGCCCTGGCCACCGCCCGGTAGACGTTGACGAGGCCGCGTCCGCACAGGATCTGCTCTCCCGAAATGCGGCCTTCGAGCTTTTCGATATGCGGGAAAACCTCGAAATCGCGCGGCGTGCGCGGGCCGATGTCCATATGGCCGCCCTCGCCCGGCACCGGTATCCAGTGGGCAAGCGCATAGACCAGCCCGGCAACGCCGAGCCCGGTTCCCGGACCGAGCACCACGCGTCCGGCATTGGGTTCCGGCGTGCCGCCGCCGATCTTTTCCATGTGCTCCTCGCCGAGCGCGACGACGGCCAGCGCCTGCGCCTCGAAATCATTGAGCACGACGATGTCGCTCAAGCCGAGGCTGGCGAACATCTGCCTGGGCTTGACGATCCACGGGCAGTTGGTGAGCTCGATCTCGTCGCCGTCGACCGGTCCGGCCACCGCCAGCACCGCCGAATTGGGGCGGACCGACGAGCGGTCGAGCACGGCCGCCTGGATCGCCTCGTCGATGGTGTTGTAGTTGGCGGTCTGGACGATGGTCGGCTCGCCGGCCTCGGAATTGGCGTCGAGCACGATCGAGAAGCGCGCATTGGTGCCGCCAATGTCGCCGATCAAGATCGGAAACCGCAACAAAGTATCGTCGTCGCCTGTGCTTGGCATGCTCTCGTCCGTCCCCGGCGCCCCCGACGGCGTATCGCCGTTCTTCCGTTGACTAGCGCATGAGTTTGAAAAGGGAAACGGTTTTCGAACCCGGTGGTGCGCACAGTCAGGTTCTGCGGCCAAACGGCCACTATTTTGCAAAACCGGGCACGCTAAACCGGTTCAACCCTGGATAAACGCGGCGGCGATCAGTTTCCCGGCCGTGGCCGCGGCAGCGGAATGCCTATCTCGGGGGTCGCTGTGAAAGCGTTCACCGAGCTTGGCAAGCCGGCCGCGCCATTGGCCGTGGTGGCGGGCAGCGAAGGCGCTTCGGGTTCAGGCATTGCGGCCGCGACCGGCACGCTGCCGCCATGATAGGTCGCGGCCTCGGCAGACGCCGGCCCCGGCGCGTCGAGCACGGCGCGGCATTCCTTCGGCAGGTTCGCCATCGTCATCAGGTCACGGGCCTTCGGCGCATCCGGGTTCTTGTTGGGCCGCCAGGGCTCTTCGGTGAACCACCAGGCCAGCGGCTTGCCGCAGCCATCATCGGGCGGCGTTGCTTCCTGCGCCTTGCAGTTGGGCGAACCCGGCTGGCAGCCGATGCGCATGTGGAAATGATAGTCGTGGCCCCAGAACGGCCTGATCTTGCGCAGCCAGTCGCGGTCGCCCTTGACGGTGTCGCAGAGCTTTTTCTTGATGCCAGGATTGACCAGGATGCGTTCGACCTCGGGATAGCTCGCCGCCCGCTTCAAAAGCCTTGTATGCGCCGGCGTCCACAGGGTGTCCTTCACCAGATGGGTCTTCTCGTCGACCATCAAGGTGGCGCTCTTGGTTTCGCGCTGCGCCGCCGACAGCGGGGAACTGGGCATCGGCGTCAGCCAGATGTCGGCGTCGAGCCCGATCTGATGCGAGGCATGGCCTGTCATCATCGGGCCGCCGCGCGGCTGCGAAATGTCGCCGATCAACAGACCGGGCCAACCATCGGCCGCGGCGTCGCGCGACAATTTCTCGATCACCGCGATCATCGCCGGATGGCCCCAGCGGCGGTTGCGCGACGGCCGCATCACCTCCCAGGTCGGACCATCCATGGGAATGGCGACACCGCCAGCAAAGCAGCCCTTGGAGTAGAAGCCTATCGACTGCGACGATGTCGCGGCCGGCAGTTTCTTGGCACCGAACAAGACCTTCGCCCGCTCCTCGGCCGCCGCCGGCTGCCCGGCGAGCCCGGCCAGCGCGAACAGGCCGAGCGCTGTGGCCAGCAGTGATTTCCTGCCGAAAGATGGCCGCGTCGCTGTCTTCATGAAACCGGATCCCCACCGCAATCCAAGGCCGAATCATAGCACGCAACGCGCGGCGCTTCGATGATTAGCGCTTCATCGGGCTGCGCGGCTCGCCATCGCGCCAGTCGCCGCTTGCCCACATATGGTCGAATGCGGCGCGGTAATCCGGAAAGCGAAGGGAATAGCCCGCCGCCTTGATCGCCGCATTGGCGACGCGCTTGTTCTCGCCATAGAAGGACCGCGCCATGGGCGAAAGTTGGGCGGCGTCGAAAGGAATTTCGGGCGGCGGTTCAATGCCCATCAGCCCGGCGGCATAGGCGACGACATCCTGCGGCGGCGCCGGCAGGTCGTCGGTGACGTTGAAGATACCGCCTGTATTGCCGGCGATCAGCTGCCACAGCGCGCCTGCAATGTCGTCGCAATGGATGCGATTGAACACCTGGTCCGGCTTGACCAGCCGTCTTGCGGTGCCGTTTTCCAGATTGACCAAAGCGTTGCGGCCCGGCCCGTAAATGCCCGACAGGCGCAGGATCGCCACCGGCCGGCCGATCTCCCGGCCGAGTTCCAGCCAGTCCTGTTCGGCCGCCACCCGCATCATCGAGCGCTTCGACACCGGCCGGCACTCGGCCGTTTCATCGACCCATGCGCCGTCATAGTTGCCATAGACGCCGACCGTTGAGAGATAGCCGATCCATTCGAGCGCCGGCATCCGGGCCACGATGTCGGCGCGGGCGGCATTCAGCACGGGATCGCCGGCCTCTTCCGGGGCGACCGAGATCACCAGATGCGTGGTGTTTCCCAGCGCATCGCCGATTTCACCGGTCAGTGCGCCGTCGAACAGCAGCGGCGCGATGCCGGCCTGCCGCAGCGCCTCGAACTTCTCCGGCGATCGCGTCGTCCCCGAGAGCCTGGCGGAACCTTTGCTGGCGCGCGCAAAAGCCTTGCTGGCTCGGGCAAAAGCCTTGCCGGAATAGCCGGCGCCGAAGATGAAGATCTGTTTTTCACTCATGCATGCGCCCTGGTTGGCCGCGCCAGACGCCATTCGTCGCGCACGGCCGCATCGCCTTCGGTTTTTAGGCCGGTCGCGGCCCGTTCGGAATATTCGGCGTCGGGCACGAGCCGCGCCAGCGCCCATATTGCCGCGCCCCGCACCAGCGGCGAGGTGTCGTCCAGCAAGACACGCACGGCGCCAGCAAGTGCTGCATCGCCGGAATTGCCGGCGGCGATCAGCACGTTGCGGACAAAACGATCGCGGCCGATGCGTTTTATCGGCGAGCCGGAGAAAAAGGCGCGGAAGGCTGCATCGTCGAGTTGCAGCAATTCGGCGAGCGGCGGTTCGCGCAATTCGTCACGCGCGGCGAGCTTTGCCTCGGAAGCCGCCCGGGCGAATTTGTTCCACGGGCAGGCGGCGAGGCAGTCGTCGCAGCCATAGATGCGGTTGCCGATCTTCTCGCGGAATTCATGCGGGATCGGCCCCTTGTTCTCGATGGTGAGATAGGAGATGCAGCGCCGCGCATCGAGCCGGTAAGGTGCCGGGAACGCATCGGTCGGGCAGACGTCGAGGCAGGCGCGGCAGGAGCCGCAATGGTCGATCTCCGCCCGGTCGGGCAAGAGTTCGGCTGTCGTGAAGATGGTGCCGAGGAACAGCCAGGAGCCGTGCTCGCGGCTGACCAGATTGGTGTGCTTGCCTTGCCAGCCGAGTCCGGCGGCCTCGGCCAGCGGCTTTTCCATCACCGGTGCCGTGTCGACGAACACCTTCACGGCGCCGCCGGCGCGCGCCACAAGCTTGCCGGCGATCTCCTTGAGCCGGCCCTTCATCACCTCGTGATAGTCACGGTTCTGCGCATAGACCGAGATGGCGCCACGGTCGCGCTTGGCCAGCACCCCGCGCGGATCATGGTCGGGGCCATAATTCATCGCCAGCACGATGATCGAGCGCACTTGTGGCCAAAGCGCGGTTGGTTCGCTGCGGCGTTGAAGCGTTTCGGCGATCCAGTCCATCGAACCGTGAAAGCCGTCGGCGACGAACTCGGCCAGGCGCCCAGGCGCCAGCGGGATCGCATCGGGGGTGGTGACGGCGACGGCATCGAAGCCGGCGCGATGCGCCTCTGCGTCGATCAGCGCGCGCAGTTTTACGGGATCAGAAGTCGAGGTCCGCATAATGCGACACCGGCGACAGGCCGCGCACCCGGTCGGTCAAAAGCGGCCGGAAAGAGGGCCGCGACTTCACCCGCGTGTACCATTCGCGCGCCGCGGCGTGTTCGCGCCAGTCGATCTCGCCGAGATAGTCGAGCACCGACAGCGTCGCGGCGGCCGCGAGATCGGCGTAGGTGACCCTGCTGCCGGCCAGCCAATGGCGGGTGCCGGCAAGCCAGTTGGTGTATTTCATGTGTTGGCGGATGTTGGCGCGCGCCGCGCGGATGGCTCCCGAATCGGGCGAACCGCCGCCCGCCGTTTCCGGCATCACCGGCTTCAGCACGCGCTCGCGCACCAGATGGCGGGTGACTTCGCTTTCGGCCTTGTTGAGATACCAGTCGATCAGCCGGCGGATTTCGGCGCGCTGCATCGGGTCTTCGGCGAACAGCCGCTTGTCGCGCTTCAAGACGCCGCGCGTCTCATCGAGATATTCGGCGATGACGGTTGCGCCGACGATCGGCACGTCGCCTTCGGCCAAAAGGATCGGTAGGGTGCCGGCCGGGTTCAGCGCCAGGAACTCCTTGCGCCGGGTCCACGGCTTTTCCTCGATCAGGGCCAGCTCCTCGCCATACTCGCCAAAAGCGAGGCGGACGAAGCGACAGGTGGCGAACATGGGATGGTGGAAAAGCGTCAGCATGGTTCCGCGATGATAAAGCGCACTGGCGAATCGCCGGGCGCACCGGTAAGTCTTGGCCGCCCGGTTAGCGGGCCGTCAGGGTGTTGCGACCTATAGGGGGACTTGCAGGCCATGACAAGCAAGCCGTTCTGTTAGCCGTCACGCCAATGCCGAGGTAGCCATGGAAAGCCAGACCATCGTCGAAGCCCTGCTGCTCGGCCTGCTGGAGGGGCTGACCGAGTTCATCCCGGTCTCGTCGACCGGCCATATCCTGCTCGCCGGCCATTTCCTCGGCTTCCATTCGACCGGCAAGGCCTTCGAGATCCTCATCCAGCTCGGTGCCATCCTGGCTATTCTGAGCGTCTATTTCCGCCGTCTGTGGAAAATGCTGCTCGATCTACCGCATGACCGGCTGACGCGGCATTTCGTCATCGGCATCCTGATCGCCTTCCTGCCGGCGGCGATCATCGGCGCGCTGGCGCATGATTTCATCAAGACGGTGCTGTTCGAATCGCCAAGGCTGATCTGCATCATGCTGATCATCGGCGGCGTCGTGCTGCTGGTGGTTGACCGCATGAACCTCAAGCCGATCTACCGCGACGTCGAGCGGTTCCCGACCCGGCTTTACCTGCAGATCGGGCTTTTCCAGTGCCTGTCGCTGATCCCCGGCACGTCGCGCTCGGGGTCGACGATCGTCGGCGCGCTGCTGCTGGGCGTCGACAAGCGGGCGGCGGCGGAATTCTCCTTCTTCCTCGCCATTCCGACGATGGTCGGTGCCTTCGCCTTCGACCTGTTCAAGAACCGCAACGTGCTGAGCAGCGCCGACCTGCCGATCATCGCCATCGGCTTCGTCGCCGCCTTCGTCACGGCGCTCATCGTCGTGCGCTTCCTGCTCGATTACGTCTCGCGCAACGGCTACTCGCTGTTCGGCTGGTGGCGGCTGGTGGTTGGCGGCGTCGGGCTGGTGGCGCTGATGATCTGGGGTTGAGCAGACCGCTACCTTACTGCTCCGTCGAGTTCCTTCGCGCCCCCCTCTGTCCTGCCGGACATCTCCCCCACTTGTGGGGAGATTGGATGTCATGAATGCTTTCGCTAATTTTCAACGTCGAAAAGAAAGGCGATTGAGCCGAAACTGCCAATCTCCTCCCGTGTGGGGGAGATGGCCGGCAGGCCAGAGGGGGGCGCTGTCCCGCCGACGTTTCGCAGGATTCGGCCTAGCGTGGCCCTCCTCAATTCCTTCCATAAAACGCGTTCTCGACATGCACCGGCCAGCGCCAGGGCAGCACCGCGACCATGTCGAAGCGCATCGACAGTTTGCCATAGTCGGACTGGCGCGACAGCCAGATGTCGGCCGCCGCCTCGATGCGGCGCTCCGATTCGTGGCCGATCGCCTCCATGGCTTCGATCAGCGTGCGGCGCACTTTGACCTCGACGAACAGCACGAGATCGCCGCGCCGAGCGATCAGGTCAATCTCGCCGAAGCGGGTGCGGTGGCGGCGCGCGAGGATCCGGTAGCCCTTGAGCATCAGCGCTGCCGCCGCCAGCCATTCGCCGCGATGACCGCGCCGATAGGCTTTTTGGCGGCTGGCGCTCGGGCGCTCAGCCACCACTCTCTCCAGCAGCATCCCTGAGCTCGAGCAGCCGCCGATAGAGCGCCTGTTTCTGGCCGCCGGTCATTTTCGCGGCTTCCGCCGCCGCCTTGGAAGCCGGCATTTCGGCGGCGAGCGACAAAAGCAGGCGGTCGACGTCGGCCGGTTCGTCGGCCTTGGTCTCGGCGGGGCCGACGCAGACGACGATCTCGCCCTTCGGCGTATCGGCCGCCGCATAGTGGTCGGCCAGCACCTGCAGCGTGCCAGTGCGCATCTCCTCGAACGTCTTGGTGAGCTCGCGGCCGATGGCGGCCTTTCGCTCGCCGCCAAGGGCCTCGACCATGGCGCCTAGGGACTCGGCCAGCCGGCGCGGCGATTCGAAGAAGATCAGCGTCGCCGGCACGGCTTTCAGGGCTTCGAGCCGCGTCAGCCGCTGGCCAGTCTTCACCGGCAAAAATCCGGCGAACAGGAAGGCGTCCGACGGCAGGCCGGACGCCGTCAGCGCGGCGAGTGGGGCCGACGGACCGGGGATCGGCACGACGCGTATGCCATGGTCGAGCGCCTCGCCGACCAGCCGGTAGCCGGGATCGGAGACGAGCGGCGTGCCGGCATCGGAAATCAGCGCCACGCTCTGTCCGGCCTGAAGTGCCGCGATCAGCTTCGGCCCGGCCTCGCCGGCATTATGCTCATGATAGGCCGTGGTGCGGCGGCGAATGCCGTAGCGGTCGAGCAGCACGCGCGACACCCGCGTGTCCTCGCACGCTACGATGTCAGCGGCGGCCAGCGTTTCCAGCGCGCGCAGCGTGATGTCGGCGAGATTGCCGATCGGTGTCGCCACCAAATAGAGCGCCGGTTCGAGCGGCCGGGCCGCGATCTCGGTCTGCCCGACCACATAGCTGCGCTTGCCCGTCTCGCCGGTCACCGATGCATCTCCATTCGAACCTTGTTTGGCACGGCTGAGGCCGGCTTGCAAAAGCTGACGTTGGGTCCGCCTCGCCATTCCTTTGCCACAGTAGGGAACGAAACCGGTTTCGGCAGATTTACCCCCTGATTCCGGAGGAGGACAGGATGGACAGCCTAAAAATACAGGATGCTTTCGCGCCCTACTATGCCGGCCGCAAGCGCGTTGCCGCACCCAGGGACAAGCGCCTGCCTGCCAAGACCGACACCAGCCTGACCAAGCGGGCCACAAGCGCCTTGCCGACGAACGTCAGGCTTTCCGACAACAAACCAGACAGCACGACGGAGCACTGACCGGACGATGCCCAATCGCTTCGATATCTTCATCACCCGTCTTGAAACGAAAAACGCCCGCAACGACGCGCCGCTACCCCCGATACGCGACCAGCACCGCGCCCGCGGCGACAAGGGCGACACCAAGCCGGTTCGCTCCGGAGAGTCGCCCGCCGAGAAAGACCGCGCCAAACACCGCCACAAGCACGACGCCTAGCGCAACAGCTTGCGACGGCTCAGAATTCTGCCATTGCATGCCGCCGCAAGGGTCGCGGCATGGATCCTCGGGTCAAGTCCGAGGATGACGAACGTGGGGTTGCGAACGCTCGGCCACATCATTCAGCCCAGATATCGCGGGACCTTCGCCTCGAGAAGCTGGACCAGCACCGGATCCATGAATTCATAGTTGTCGGGGATGTCCAGGCAGATGACCCGGGCCTTCTTTAGGCTGGCCTTGAATTTCTTCTGCAATTTGGCGCGGTGCGCCTTTTCCATGACGAAGATGATGTCGGCCCAGGCGACGAGCTCATGCGTCAGCGGCGTGTCGGCATCGTGGTTTGTTCCCGCCGACGCAACCTCGATGTCCCGGCGCTTGGAAAACACCTGCTCGGCGGTCGGGCTGCGCAAGCGGTTCTGGCTGCAGACGAAGAGGATGTTCTTCAAGGGCAATACCCGAGCATGATCTTGTCCGAAAACCGGTGGCCACTTTTCGGGATCATGCTTTAGCGCGCCAGATCGGCCACCACCGCGTCGAGCACGATCATGCCGGCCGGCGTGGCGCGGAGCCGAGCATTGCCGATCGGCGCCACCAGCCCCTCGCCCTGCAGCACCGACAGCCGCGCGCTCGACAGGCTGCGCCCGGAAAACGCTTCGTAGCGGGAAAGGTCGATGCCTTCGGCCAGCCGCAATCCCATCAGCAGGAACTCGTCTGCCTCTTCCGAGCGCGTCAGGATCTCGCCGCCGGTGACGCCGTGGCCCTTGGCTTCGACCAGATTGGCCCAGGTTTCCGGCATCCGTTCGGCGATCGTGACCGTGCGGCGGCCGTTTTCGACGAAACGGCCATGCGCGCCGGGCCCGACGCCGACATATTCGCCATAGCGCCAATAGGTCAGGTTGTGCCGGCTTTCGGCGCCCGGCCTGGCGTGGTTGGAAATCTCATAGGCCGGCAGGCCATGCGCCGTCGTGATCTCCTGCGTCAACGCGTAGAGGTCTGCGGCGTGGTCATTGTCGGGAATGATAAATTTCTTCGCCGCATGCAGGGCGTGGAAGGGCGTGCCTTCCTCGATGGTCAGCTGGTAGAGCGACAGATGATCGGCGGCATGGCCGATCGCCTGTTCGAGCTCGGCCTGCCAGGCGTCCGGTGTCTGGCCGGGCCGGGCATAGATCAGGTCGAAGGACAGGCGCGGGAAGATTTCGCGCGCTAGGCCAATCGCATGAAGCGCTTCCTCGACATTGTGCAGCCGGCCGAGGAAGCGCAAATCCTTGTCGTTCAGCGCCTGCACGCCAAGCGAGACGCGATTGACGCCTGCAGCGCGATAGCCGCGAAAACGTTCGGCCTCGACCGAGGACGGATTGGCTTCCAGCGTCACCTCGATGCCATCCGGAACGGTCCAGTTCTTCGCCACCGCGTCGAGGACCCTGGCCACGGTTTCCGGCTTCATCAGCGACGGCGTGCCGCCGCCGAGGAAAATGCTGGTCACCTCGCGCGGCCCGGTGCGCTGGCGCATGGTCGCAAGCTCGGCCTCGAAGGCACTGGCGAAGCGGTCCTGGTCGACTGGCTGGTGGCGGACATGGCTGTTGAAGTCGCAATAGGGGCATTTGGCCGCGCAGAACGGCCAATGGATGTAGACGCCAAAACCGGGCGCCCGGTCGAGCAGCATGCTCATGCCGAGCCCAATCGTGCCAAATTCAATCGTGCTTGAGCGAATTTCTGGAAAGCGCGGGCGCGGTGCGACAACGCGGTCGGCTGGCCGGGCTTCCAGCCGTGCTTTTCCTCGGCGCTCATCTCGCCAAAGGTCTTGTCGAAGCCATCGGGCAAAAAGACCGGGTCGTAGCCGAAGCCAAGTTCGCCGCGCGGCGGCCAGACCAGCGTGCCTTCGGCCTCGCCGCGATAATATTCGGCGTCGCCGTCGGGAAAGGCCAGGCAGATGACGGCGACAAAGCGCCCCTTGCGCTGTTCCGGCAAGGCGGCGCCGACTTCCTGCAGCGCCACTTCGGTGCGCTGCATGGCCATGGCGAAATCGCGCGAACCGTCAGGGGTTTCGGCCCAGTTGGCGGTGTAGACGCCGGGCGCGCCGTCGAGCGCGTCGACACACAGGCCGGAATCATCCGACAGCGCCGGCAGGCCGGTCGCCTGGGCGGCGGCGAGCGCCTTGATGTAGGCGTTCTCCTCGAAGGTCGTGCCGGTCTCGTCCGGCTCCTGCAAGCCATAGTCCTTGGCCGATTTCGCTTCGAAACCGAATGGCCCCATCAAATCGGCGAATTCGCGCAGCTTGCCGGCATTGTGGCTGGCCACGACAATTTTCTTTCCATCAAGCGTATGAACAGTTGGCGAATGCATCATATGCCCCAGATTCGTGGCTCGGCGAATTCGATCGAATTGCCCGAGGGGTCGCGTATATAGATCGAACGGCCGCCTTGCGGCCATTCGAATTCGCTTTCGATGGCGATCTTCTTCGCCTCGAGATGCGTTTTCCAGCGCGCGATCTCGTCGGCGCTGGCCGCAAAGCAGAGATGACCCTCACCAACCGCGCCGTGCGGCGGTACTTTCAGTCTGGCATCGGGCGCGGGCGGCACTTTCGTCGCCTCGGCGTTGAAGATGAGCAGCACGCCGGAGCCGCAGCGGAAGAAGAGGTGCCTGCCGTCAACCTTGCCGAGCAGGTCGAGCCCGAGGACGCCGGTGTAGAAGGCTTCGGCGGCGTCGAGGTCGGTGACGTAGAGGGCCGATTCCAGAATTGTGGAGGGAGTCACGCTCAAACTCGGCATTTGAAAATTACGCCACCGCCATCTGCTGCAGGCTGACCAGGCGCTGGATGCCTTTCTTGGCCAGACCCATCAGGGCGGCAAACTGTTCCTCGGAGAAAGGCTCGCCCTCGGCGGTGCCCTGGATCTCGACGATGCCGCCCTTGCCGGTCATGACGAAATTGGCGTCGGTGCCGGCCGAGGAATCCTCGATATAATCGAGGTCGATGACCGGCTGGCCGTCATGGATGCCGCAGGAAATCGCCGCGACATGGTCCTTCAGTACCTTGGCGACGCTGGCCATCTGGCGGGCTTCCATCCAGCGCAGGCAATCATACAGCGCCACCCAGCCGCCGGTGATCGAGGCGGTGCGGGTGCCGCCATCGGCCTGGATGACGTCGCAGTCGACGGTGATCTGCTGCTCGCCCAGCGCCTGCAGGTCGACCACGGCGCGCAAGGAGCGGCCGATCAGCCGCTGGATTTCCAGCGTGCGGCCACCCTGCTTGCCGGAAGAAGCCTCGCGGCGCATGCGCTCGCCGGTCGAGCGCGGCAGCATGCCGTATTCCGCCGTGACCCAGCCTTTGCCGGAATTGCGCATCCAGCCCGGCACCTTTTCCTCGAGGCTGGCGGTGCACAGGACATGGGTGTCGCCGAACTTCACCAGGCATGAGCCTTCGGCATGCTTGGAGACGCCGCGCTCGAAGGAGATGGCGCGCATTTCGTCGAATTGGCGTTTGGAGGGGCGCATACAGGCTTCTTTCCCGTCATTTTTCGGATTCTTGGCCGGCTTGTAACCACATGGGGCGCGTGGCGCAAAGGAAAATGGCCGGCGACCTGACTCAGACACCCGCGTGATCTGCCTCAAGACACCGGGTGATCTGACAAAGACACCGGGTTGCGCGGGCCGTGGTGAAGTCTATATCCTTGAGGCGGAGGTTTTTGGCCGAATGACCAAGGCAGTTGCCGAACCCAGCCTGCTGTCGCCCGCGCTGCAGTCGCTCGACATGCGTTCGCGCGACATCTTCCGGCGCATCGTCGATTCCTACCTGAAGGACGGCGAACCGGTGGGATCGCGCAGCCTGTCGCGCATCCTGCCGTCCTCGCTGTCGCCGGCGACCATCCGCAACGTGATGAGCGACCTCGAACATCTCGGCCTGATCTACGCGCCCCACATCTCCGCCGGCCGTCTGCCGACGCAGGCCGGCCTCCGCTTCTTCGTCGACGCCTTCATGGAACTCGGCGACCTCTCGGACGAGGAGCGCCGCACCATCGAGGCGCAGGTGCGCGCGTCCGGCTCGGGCGCGACGCTGGAACATATGCTGACCGAGGCCAGCCAGATGCTGTCCGGCATGTCGCGCGGCGCCGGCCTGGTGCTGGCCGCCAAGAACGAAGTAGCGCTGAAGCACATCGAATTCATCCAGCTCGAGCCGACCAAGGCGCTGGCGGTGCTGGTGTCGCAAAATGGCGACGTCGAAAACCGTGTCGTCGACCTGCCCGCCGGCATCACCGTCTCGCAGTTGCACGAAGCCTCGAATTTCCTCAACGCCCATATCCGTGGCCGCACGCTGGCCGAGGCGCGGATCGAGATTGCCCGTATCAAGGAAGAGACCAGGGCCGCGCTCGACACGCTGTCGCAGGACCTGGTCGAGAAGGGGCTGGCGGTGTGGGCCGGCGCCGACAGCGGCCTGCCGGCGCGGCTCATCGTGCGCGGGCGCGCCAACCTGCTCGAAAATGTCACCGCCCAGGCCGACATCGAACTGTTGCGCCATCTGTTCGAGGACATGGAGACGCAGGACGGGCTGATCCAGCTGCTTGACCTTGCCGAGGAAGGATCGGGCGTGCGCATCTTCATCGGCTCGGAAAACAAGCTGTTTTCGCTGTCGGGCTCGTCGCTGGTCGTCGCGCCCTATCGCGACAAGGATGCCCGCGTCGTCGGCGCGCTCGGTGTCATCGGTCCGACCCGGCTCAACTATGCCCGTATCGTGCCGATGGTCGACTATACGGCGCAGCTGATTTCCCGCATGCTGCGTTGAGGTAGGTGTATTGATATTCAGGTGATGCCGGCCTGCAAACGGCGGCTTCCTGCGCTTCCGGTGCTCACGTACGAAAAGTACGCTCCGCTCCGGTTCTCGGAAACCACCATTTTCGGCTCGGCCTGACCTGAATCTCAACACACCTTAGAGCCCAAACCGAAGAACAGGCTGCCGAGGAGAAAAACAATGGCGCTCGAAGAATTCAAAGCCCGGATCAGCCTGTTGCTTGAGGAAATGGTCAACCAGCCGGAGGATCAGCACGAAATCCAGGAGCAGTTGCGCGAAAAACTGCGGGAAATGCGTGCCATGGGCCTGCCGCTGCCGGCCGATCTCGTCGAACTGGAAAAACGCCTCGACGACGATTTCTACGCTGCCGGCAACTGAGGCTGGAGCCTCCGTTTCGCTTCAACTCATCGTGTGTCGCGGAACGATCGACGAAACCGCCCGTTTGTTCTCTCGCAACCTGTCTCTGCGACCAGGGTGGAGGACAGAATGATCCGGTTGGCTTGGCTGGCGTTTCCCGCCGCACTGTTTCTCACGACCTCGGCATTTGCCCAGCAGGCGGAGCAGCCGTTGCTGAAAGG
Source organism: Mesorhizobium kowhaii (assembly GCF_042431665.1). Lineage (NCBI taxonomy): Bacteria > Pseudomonadati > Pseudomonadota > Alphaproteobacteria > Hyphomicrobiales > Phyllobacteriaceae > Mesorhizobium > Mesorhizobium kowhaii. Next base: position 36,352 of record NZ_JBHLYT010000011.1, on the reverse strand, counting down.
TGCGGCCGCCTTCGGCGACTGGCGTGCCGACAGGCCAGGCGTACGCCGCCTGATCAAGCCGCAAGACCTGCCAAGGCCTTACGTCACCAAATCCGCCTCGAACAGCGCCGGCCTAGCCGACAGGCCGGCGGACGCCGAGCCGAAACTGCCACCGGGCTTTTCCGCCGAGCTGATCGCTTCGGGCATCGACAATCCGCGCGTCGTGCGCATCGCGCCGAATGGCGACCTGTTCATCGCCAACAGCGACGCCAACCAGATTCGCGTCTATCGCCTGACCGAAGGCAGCGCGAAGCCGGCGAAGGACGGCATCTTTGCCGGCAATCTCAACCAGCCTTACGGGATTGCCTTCTATCCGCCGGGCAATGACCCGCAATGGGTCTATGTCGCCAACAGCGACAGTATCGTGCGCTTTGCCTACCGCAATGGTGACCTGAAGGCCGCCAGTGATCCGGAAACTGTCGTCGACAGCATCCCTGCCAACCATCACTGGACGCGCGACATCGTTTTCTCGCCGGATGGCAAGACGCTCTATCTGTCGGTCGGCTCCGGATCGAACGTCGCCGAGGATATGGCAAAGGAGCCGGAAGGTGGCCTCGACGCCTGGGCCAAGTCCAAGCCGCTGGGCGCCACATGGGGCTCGGAGGACGGCCGCGCCGACGTGCGGGCTTTCGACCCAGATGGCAAGAATGGCCGCATCGTCGCCACCGGCTTGCGCAACTGTTCGGGCATGACCGTTCAGCCGGCGACCGGGGCGTTGTGGTGCGTCGTCAACGAGCGCGATGCGCTCGGCGACAATGTGCCGTCCGAATATGCGACTGTGGTCAAGGACGGCGGCTTCTATGGCTGGCCCTGGTACTATATCGGCAACAATCAGGATCCGCGCCACAAGGGCGAACGCCCCGATCTTGCCGGCAAGGCGACCATTCCCGATGTGCTGATGCAGGCACACTCGGCGCCGCTCAACATCGCCTTCTACGATGGAAAGGACGTGCCCACCGGTTCCGGCTTTCCGGCGGAATACAAGGGCGACGCCTTCGTCGCTTTGCACGGTTCATGGAACCGCGGCAACAGGACCGGGTACAAGGTGGTGAGATTGCTGTTCAGGGACGGCAAGCCGACCGGCGAGTACGAGGACTTCATCACCGGCTTCGTCGTCTCCAACGGCGAGGTGTGGGGACGACCGGTCGGGGTGGCGGTGGCCCGCGACGGTGCGCTGATCGTGACCGAGGACGGCAACGGCACCATCTGGCGCGTCACCTATAGTGGCGGCCGTTCCTGACGGCGTGGTCATACCACCGGCGTGGTGCAATCGAATCCGGTTTCAGGGAATTCACGCGTAGCTGACCTTGTGTCATAAGGCGCCGTCTCAACAGCGTCGCGCGCAAGGCCGCACCCATGACCCTTACCGGCTTCCTCGCCTACAGTGCCGCTCTCGGCATCGCCGCCGCCATTCCCGGCCCCGGCGTCACCGCGCTTGTCGCGCGGGCGCTCGGCTCCGGCTTCCGCTCGTCGTTGGCCATGTCCTTTGGCCTGATGCTCGGCGACCTCACCTATCTGACTGCCGTGGTGCTGGGCCTCGCCTTCGTCGCGCAGACCTTCGGCATGGTGTTTCTCGCCATCAAATGGCTCGGTGTCGCCTATCTCGCCTTCCTCGGCTGGCGCTTCTGGACCAGCGGCATCACGCCCGAAACGGTCGAGGCGAAGAAGGGCAAGGGCGGGCTGGTTTCGAGCTTCCTCGCCGGCCTCACCGTCACGCTCGGCAATCCAAAGACGATGATCTTCTACCTCGCCATCACGCCGACCATTGTCGACCTGAAGACGATCACGCTGGCCGATTACGGCATTCTCGTCGCGCTGACGATCGTCGTGCTTTTGGTGGTGCTGGTGCCCTATCTGGCGCTGGCGGCCAAGGCGCGCTGGTTCCTGAAGTCGCCGCGCGCGCTCAAGGCGCTGAACCGCACCGCCGCCGGCTTCATGGTCGGCGCCGCGGCGGCGATTGCCGCCCGTCAGTAGGCCCCTTTCGGCCAAATCGTTCCAGGGACAGGCTTTTCCGGGAAATGCTTTTCCGGGAGCCCGATGTTTTAGACACGGGTCCCACTCGATATTTTCGGCCGACAGTCTATCTTGCGCGACCGAAGGTCCTATCTTGCCGGCTGCAATGCCATTTGCCTGAAGTCCTCCACTTGCCTGAAATTCTCACTGCCTGAAGTTCTGGGAGCGAAACCAATGAACAAGCCCGTCACCCCTGCCCGCGTGCCCGGCCGCGGCCGCGTCTACGATTCCATCACCGACACGATCGGCGACACGCCGCTGGTGCGGCTCGACAAATTCGCCAAGGAAAAGGGCATCGTCGCCAATCTCATCGCCAAGCTCGAATTCTTCAATCCGATCGCCTCGGTCAAGGATCGCATCGGCGTGGCGATGATCGAGGCGCTGGAGGCAGCCGGCAAGATTTCTCCCGGCAAGACCACGCTGATCGAACCGACGTCCGGCAACACCGGCATCGCGCTTGCCTTCGCCGCTGCCGCCAAGGGCTACAAGCTGATCCTGACGATGCCGGAAACGATGTCGATCGAGCGCAGGAAAATGCTGGCGCTGCTCGGCGCCGAGCTGGTGCTGACCGAAGGTCCGAAAGGCATGAAGGGCGCCATCGCCAAGGCCGACGAGCTGGCGGCGACGATCCCCAATGCGATCATCCCGCAGCAGTTCGAAAACCCGGCCAATCCGGAAATCCATCGCACGACGACGGCCGAGGAAATCTGGAACGATACGCATGGCGAGGTCGATATCTTCGTCGCCGGCATCGGCACCGGCGGCACCATCACCGGCGTCGGCCAGGTGCTGAAGAAGCGCAAGCCCTCGGTGCATGTCGTCGCCGTCGAGCCGGAATCCTCACCGGTGCTGTCGGGTGGCCAGCCCGGCCCGCACAAGATCCAGGGCATCGGCGCCGGCTTCGCACCAAAAATCCTCGACACCACGATCTATGACGAGATCGTCAAGGTCTCGAACGAGGATTCGGTCGCCAATGCGCGCCTCGTCGCCCGCCTCGAGGGCGTGCCGGTCGGCATCTCGTCGGGCGCGGCGCTACAAGCGGCGATCGTCGTCGGCTCGCGGCCGGAGAACAAGGGCAAGAACCTGGTGGTGATCATCCCGTCCTTCGCCGAACGCTATCTGTCGACGATCCTGTTTGAGGGGTTGGGGGCTTAGGGGATAGATTCGTCGCGATCCTTCCCACCCCCCTCTGCCCTGCCGGGCATCTCCCCCTCGAGGGGGGAGATTGCGCGCTCGACCGCTTTCGCGAACCGTCGACGCTGTAAGGTGAGCGAGACGACGAAGCTGCCAATCTCCCCACTTGAGGGGGAGATGTCCGGCAGGACAGAGGGGGGCGCTGTCCCTCCGGCTTCAAAAGTTTTGCACCAACGTTTCGGCCTGGCCCGCTGAAAAAACTGCCCGTGGCGGCCGCCGCCGGCTTGAGCCGAACCCTGCTTCCGGTTCATATCGCCACCGGCCTGCTTTGCGCGGGTCGGGGGAGAATTTTCATGTACAAGCTCTACACCCGTCCGGGCAGCGGCGGTTTTGTCGTCGAGGCAGCGCTGGCGCTGGCGAACGCGCCGTTCGAGCAGATCGACGTGCCGAAGACGGACCGGCCCGATCCGGCGTTCCTCGACATCAGTCCCTTGAACCAGGTTCCGGTACTGACCTTGCCGGACGGCCGCTCGATGACCGAATCGGCGGCGATCTGTATCCTGCTTGCCGAGCGTCACCCCAATGCCGGCCTGGCGCCGGCTATCGACGCGCCGGCCCGCATCGACTTCCTGCGCTGGATGGCCTTCATGTCGTCGGTGCTCTATCCGGCAATCCTGCGGCTGTACTACGCCCATCGCTACACGACCGACGCCGATGGCACGAAGGCCGTCAAGCAGGCAGCGATTGCCGAGATGGATCGCGGCTTCGCCGTTCTCGACACCGCTCTCGAGGGCCGTGACTGGCTGGTCGGCGACATGATGTCGGTGGCCGACATCTATCTCGTCATGCTGGTGGCCTGGCACCCCGACGCAGACAGGGCGCGGGCGGCGTGGCCGAATGTGGAACGTTTGTGGGCCGGGTTGCGCGACCATCCGCTGATGAAGACGCTCAACACGTCACATGAGATGTGGCCGGCCTGAATGACTGCCGACGGCGAGGCTTAATGTCTGAGGGCTGCCCGTTTTCCCTGCAGGAAGCGGCGCACCGCCAGGTCGCGCTCAAGGCCGATCGCCCGGTCATAGGCCTCGATCGCCTGCGGCACCTGACCGAGCCTGGCTAGGAGACCGGCACGCGCCGCCCAATAAGGCTGATAGTCGTTGAGCCGCTTGTCGTCGCCCAGCACATAAAGAGCCGCCAGCCCCGCCACAGCGCCCTCAGCCTCCGCGATCGCTATCGCGCGGTTGATCGCCACCACCGGCGATCCGGCGATGACTGACAGCGCATCGTAGAAATTACGGATCGCGGCCCAGTCGGTCAGGCCGGTCAGCCGTCGCGCCGCATGGACGGATTGTACGGCTGCTTCGAGCTGGTAACGGCCGATGACGCCCATGGTGGCGGCGCGGCGGAGCAGGGATTCCGCCTCGTCGATCAAGGCGGCGTCCCAGTCCGCACACTTCTGCTCGGCCAGCGGCACATAATCTCCGGCCGCATCACGGCGCGCCGGGCGGCGTGCCTCGGCAAACAGCATCAGTGAAAGCAGGCCGAGCGCCTCCGGCTCATCCGGCATCAGCGAAGCCACCAGCCGGCCGAGCCAGATGCCTTCGGTCGCCAGATTGCGGCGCTGCGTTTCGGTGCCGGCCGGATCGGACCAGCCTTCGGCGAAGGCGGCGTAGATCGCTTCCAGCACCGCGTCCAGCCGCTCGCCGAGTTCGGCCCGCTCCGGCACGCGGAACGGAATGCCGGTTTCACGGATGCGGGTCTTGGCGCGCACCAGGCGCTGGCCCATGGTTGCCGGCGAGACCAGGAAAGCAGAAGCGATCGTGGCCGCGTCGAAGCCCAGGACGGTCTGCAGGATCAGCGGCGAGCGCACGCCGGCCTCGATCGCCGGATGGGCGCAGGCAAACATCAGCCGCAGTCGTTCGTCGGGCAGGTCTTCGTCAGTCATGCGAGCTTCCACCTCCTCGGCGATCAGCTTGAGATGATCGCGGCCTGCCTCGCTGATCAGCCGCCGCCGCACCGCATCGACGCGCCGCCGCCGCGCCACCGCCAGCAGCCAGGCTTCCGGCTTTTCGGGCACGCCGGTTCGCGGCCAGCGTTCGAGCGCCGCAGCAAAGGCATCGGCCAGCGCATCCTCGGCGGCGGCCACGTCGCGTGTGCGCGCCGCGAGGTAGGCGACCAGCTTGCCGTAGCTCTGCCGGGCGGCGGCCTCGGCAGCCGCCCGGGCAGTATCTGACCCGATAGCCGTCACGCAGCGTATTCTGCCATCGGCCAGATCGGCCGCACCTCCATTGTGCCGCTGCCGGCGCCGGGGCAGCGCGCCGCCCAGGAAATCGCCGCGTCCATGTCGGGCACTTCGATCATGTAATAGCCGCCGAGCTGTTCCTTGGTGTCGGCATAGGGACCATCGAGCACGTTGGTCTTGCCGGCGGCCACCCGCACGGAGGTCGCGTTTGTTGTCGGCCTCAATCGCTCACCGCCAACGAACACGCCGGCCTTCTTCATCGCTTCGGTATAGGCGCCATAGGCGGCGCTCATCTGGGTGAGCGCCTCCTTGGGTGCGGCTGCCATTCCGGCTTCGTTGGAATAGATAAGAAGCAGATACTGCATGATCATCTCCCGTGGTTTCGAAGGCCGCGTTCTTGCGAGCCAGACGTATGTCGCGCGGTATCGCCCGATTTCGACAGGTTGCGGAAAAAACTTTCGGCTCCGATGGCTTCTTGCGCAAGCCGCCATCTGTTTCCTGATCCCTCAACCGTTCGCCATCAGCGACGGCTCGTTCTCCAGCAATTGGACGATGCGGCCACCAGCGGCGCCTTAGCCGCCGCCAATGAGAAGCCTCATCCGCTGCTCCCCCCGGAGCCACGCTTTTTAGCCAAGGAACCGCTCCCGCAGCTCGGGAGGAGGAATGTCGCAACTGTCCTTCCTGCCGAACAGGGCGTAGCGGTTTTTGGCGATCCGGTTGTAGAGCCAGCTGCGGAGCGGGCGCGGCAGCAGCAACAGAACCTTGGCCGCCCGCCACGGCCAGCCGAGTTCCGCCATGACGGCGACGAAGCTGTCGAGCCGCGTGAAGGCGGCGGCGTCGACCAGGACGAGATTGGTTTCGTAAGAATCCGTGCGCAGCCCGTGTTGCCTGAACAGCGCTTCGCCGAACGGCGACTGCGCGGTGGCGAAGCGGAAGCGGCTTTGGCGGTCGAGCTTGATCACCATGCGCACGAAACCGGAGCACAGCACGCAGACGCCATCGAAGACGATCAGCGGATGTCTGGGATCGAAGGGTTCAGAGGGACGACTTGAATGGGGCCGACTTGAATGGGAAAGCTCGGTCACGCGGGCCTCGGCTGCTTGTGTCTGATGACACTAAGCCAGCCGGAGGCGGCATCAAAGCCGTGGCGATGTCGCACGCCGCCTGTCGACGAGAGCGGGACGCTCGGCGCGATAGGTGGTGGCGCGGGATTCGGCGGCCGGCCTGCAGATCCGGCTGTCATGGCGATTTTCGAAGCTCATGATCAGTGCGCGCTCACACCGAGCGAATTGCCGCGACGTGCACAGGCCGGGCCCGGGCCGCGCATGTAGTAGCGCTCCGGCCGATAGGTCGGCGCAACGAATTCGCGGATGGCGGCGGCATAGCCGATGAGGTGCGTGAGGAAGTTCATTTTACCTGTCCCTGTCCCGATTTTCGGATGTCCCTTCCGATTTGCGGGCATCATAGCGTCGAGGCGTGAATAGTCGGTGAACACGATGTTAATATCTGGTCGAAAAGGCCTTGGTTCATGGCCGGAATGCGGCTGATTCGGGGTCTTTCCGTGTGGTTCGTCGACATTTCGGCCAATGTGACTTTTGCATCACATATGTTTCGTTTGAATGTCGCCTGCGTGCGGTTCTGTTTCAATTTTTGCCGCGCCCGTGAAATTTCCGTGCTTGCCGCCACAACGCCTCAGGCGCCTTGTCCTCCCGATCAGCGCGCTATGGCGGAACTGGACCGGGGTCTGTCCGTTCTCACCTTCATCTGGTTCTGGAAGGGAAGATATTATGGCGCCGCGTCCTGCCTGGAAGGGTTATCTGAAGCTGTCGCTGGTCACCTGTGCCGTCGAGCTGACCAATGTCGTCACCCACACCGAGAAGGTCTCGTTCCGGGTGCTGAACCGCAAGACCGGCAACACGGTGAAGCGCATCTATGTCGATGCCGAAACCGGCAAGCCTCTCGGCGACGGCGACGAGATCAAGGGCTATGAAATCGACAAGGACGATTTCGTCCATATCGAGGAGGACGAGATCGAAGCGGTGCAGATCGAGTCCTCGCACACGATGGCGCTGGATGGTTTCGTCGACAAATCCTCGATCGAGCAGATCTATCTCGACACGCCCTACTATGTCGCGCCGGCCGACAAGGTGTCGGAGGAGGCGTTCGCCGTCATCCGCGATGCCATGGCCGGCAAGAAGATGGCCGGGCTGGCGCGTATCGTGCTCTATCAACGCGAACGCCCGGTGGTGATCGAACCGCTCGGCAAGGGCATGGTGCTGACGACGCTGCGCTACGACAACACGGTGCGGCAGCCGGACAGCGTGTTCGGCGACATCAAGTCGGTGAAGACCGACCAGGAGATGACCGATCTGGCCGAGCTTATCATCGACAAGAAGAAGGCGACGTTCGATCCCTCGAAGTTCGACGACAAATACGAGGACGCGCTGCTGGAGCTGATCCGCGCCAAGAAGGCCGGCAAGAAGGCGCCCACGGCCAAGGCGGCACCCAAACCCTCCAATGTCGTCAACCTGTTCGACGCGCTGAAGAAGAGCCTGTCGTCGGATGGCGGCTCAGCGAAGGCTTCCCCATCGGCGAAAGCCAAACCGGCGGCCAAAGGCGCCAAGCCGAAAGCCGTTGCTGCGAAGCGCAAGTCGGCCTGAGGACAGGGGAAGCCATGGCCAACCTCGAACAGTACCACTCCAAGCGCGATTTCAAGAAGACCGCCGAGCCGGCCGGCAAGGCCGCGCACCGCAAGAACGCCAAGGCGGGCGGTATCTTCGTCATCCACAAGCATGCCGCGACACGGCTGCATTACGACCTTCGGCTGGAGCATGACGGCGTGCTGTGGAGCTGGGCGGTGACGCGCGGCCCGAGCCTTGACCCGCATGAAAAGCGGCTGGCCGTGCATGTCGAGGACCATCCGATCGACTACGCGCCGTTCGAGGGCACCATTCCCAAGGGCGAATATGGCGGCGGCTCGGTCATCGTCTGGGACGAGGGCACCTGGGTTCCCGAGATCGATCCGGCCAAGGCGATGAAGAAGGGCCATATCAGCTTCGAGCTCAAAGGCCATAAATTGCATGGGCTCTGGCATCTGGTGCAGCTGAAGCCGCGCGTGGGCGAAAAGCGCGACAACTGGCTGCTGATCAAGTCGGACGATGCCGCGGCGCGTCCCGGCGAGGATATTCTGAAGGAGGCGCCGGAATCGGTGAAGTCCGGCCTGACGATCGAGGAGGTCGGTGAGGGCAAGACCGCCAGGGGTGAGAAGCCGAAGCTCTGGCATTCCAACAAGCCGGCCGCCGGCAAGGCGAAGGCCAGCAAGCGCCTCGATTTTGTCGAGCCGCAGCTCGCCACGCTGGAGCGGGATGCACCGCCGGGCAAGGACTGGCTGCACGAGGTGAAGTTCGACGGCTATCGCATGCAGGCCCAGATTGCCGGCACCGAGGTGCGGCTGCTGACCCGCACCGGCCTCGACTGGACGGAGAAGTTTGGCGGTGCGATCGCGGCGGAACTCGCTGCGCTGAAATGCAGCGATGCCATCATCGATGGCGAGATCGTCGTGCTGGCCGACAGCGGTGTTTCGTCCTTCGCGCTGCTGCAGGCGGATCTGTCGGCGAAGCGGACAGATCGCTTCGTCTACTATGTCTTCGACCTGATGCGGCTCGACGGCGAGGATTTGCGCGGCGAGCCGCTGGTCGAGCGCAAGCAGGCCTTGCAGGACCTGCTGGGCAAGCAGCCAGAGAATTCGGCAGTCCGTTTCTCCGACCATTTTGCCGAGCCCGGCAAGATCATGCTGGAGCATGCCTGCCGCATGGGGCTGGAAGGCGTCGTCTCCAAACGCGCCGATGCGCCCTATCGCAGCGGACGCGGCCCGTCCTGGGTGAAGTCGAAATGCACCGCGCGGCAGGAATTCGTCATCGGCGGCTATCTGGCGTCGGACAAAACCGGGCGCGGACTGCGATCGCTGCTGGTCGGCTATCACGAGGATGGCAGGCTGCACTATGCCGGCCGCGTCGGCACCGGCTTCTCCGCCAAGGGCGCCACCGACCTCAAGACAAAACTCGACGCGCTGAAGGCGGAGGATTCGCCCTTCGACAAGGCCGTGCCGAAAGGCAAGGGCCTGGTCTGGGTGAAGCCAGAACTGGTCGGCGAAGTGGAGTTCCGCAGCTGGACATCGGACCGTATAATACGCCATGCCTCGTTCCAGGGGTTGCGCGAGGACAAGCCGGCGGAGGAAGTCGTGCAGGAAAGGCCCAAAGCATCGACAGACAAGAGCCCGGCCAAGGCGAAGCCGGCATCAAGCGGCGCTGGCAAACCTGCCGGAGCGATGACGACCAGCGTAAAACTCTCCCACCCCGACAAGCTGCTGTGGCCCGAGGAAAAGATCTCCAAGCAAGGCCTGCTCGACCATTACGCGCAGGTGTGGCCGCGCATGGAACAGTTCATCGTCAACCGGCCGCTCAGCCTGGTCAGGGCGCCAGACGGCGTCGGCGGCCCGCGCTTTTTCCAGAAACATGCCTCGGCCGGCATGAGCGACAAGATCGCCCGGATGAAGGACCCGACCGACGGCGAGGAGATCCTGTTCATCCGCGATTTCGACGGCGTTGCCGCACTGGTCCAGTACGGCGTGGTCGAGATCCACATCTGGGGCTGCACCGTCGATGCGCTGGAACTGCCGGACCAGATCGTCTTCGATCTCGACCCCGATGAAGGCGTCGACGTGAAGGCGGTGCGCGAAGCGGCACTCGATATCAGAGGCAAACTTGACGAGCTGTCGCTGCCGAATTTCGTCAAGACGTCGGGCGGCAAAGGATTTCACGTCGTGATACCGCTGAAACCATCGGCGGATTGGGAAGCGGTCAAAACCTTCGCCCATGATTTTGCCAAGGCGCTGGAACAGGCCTCGCCCGACCGCTACACGGCGACGCTGTCGAAGAAGGCGCGCACCGGAAAGATCTTCGTCGACTATCTGCGCAATGGCCGGGGCTCGACGACGGTCGCGCCCTATTCGTCGCGCGCCAAGAAAGGCGCCACCGTGTCGATGCCTGTGACCTGGGCCGAGATAGAAGCCGGGCTGGCGCCGAACGCCTTTCCAATCGGCGACAAGACGACCTTGAAGCAGCTGGCGGAAGCCGATCCGTGGGCGGATTTCTTCAAGCAGGGGAAGGTGCTGAAGCGGGGGTAAGAGACGAAGATGACGGATCCAGCGTCAGCCGAATGGCGGATGTAGCGATCCTTCCCACCCCCCTCTGTCCTGCCGGACATCTCCTCCCGCAAGGGGGTGCTGTCCCGCTAACATCGCGAAATCAGCCCCGGCCTCTCAGCCCAAAAACACCCTCTCGAAAGCCTGCTTGCCCGGCGGCGAGAAAATGACCGCGCGGCTGTCCTTTTCGCGGCGCGCCCATTTTTCCAAAAGGATCTTTTCGAGAATGGCGGCGCCCAGCGTGCCGGCGAGGTGCGAACGCCGCACGCTCCAGTCGAGGCAGGCGCGGCAGACCGGCCGGCGCGGCTTGGCATCGACATCGATGCCTATTGCCGCGAAATGTGATGCCGCCGACGGCCCGAGCCTGATCTCCTTGTCGTTACGCAGCAGGATTTCCTTCTCGACGAGACGATCGAGCATCGCCACCGCCTGCTCGCCGGCGAGGTGGTCGTAACAGACACGCGCCACGCGCATCGCGCCGTCGCGCGGACCCGGCCGCACGCGCTTTGGGCCAACGGCTTCCGCGACACCGGTGATGGCTTCGATCATGCCCGCCACCTGCGGCCCGGCGAGGCCGTAATAACGATGCCGACCCTGGCTCGCCAGCGTCAACAGCCCGCCCTCCATCAGCTTGGACAGATGCGAGCTGGCCGTCGGCAGCGACACGCCGGCCTCGAGCGCCAGTTCGCTCGCCGTCAATGCCGTGCCGCCCATCAGCGCGTTGAGCATGTTTGCCCGCGCCGGGTCGCCGACCAGGCTGGCGATGCGGGCGATGTCGGGTCCTTCACGCATAGTTCGTTCCTCATCGAAGCATTCTTGTCAGATAAGCATTATTCTCCGACCCGATCAAGGAGACGACGATGACAACCGCTTCCACTTCCGCACCATTCCCTAGCCGCCGATCGTTCCCGTTCGTCACCTGGATCCGCTCGCGGCAACTGGCCCGCTGGTATGACCGCCATCTGCAGCGCCTCGACCTCGCCGAGATCGACGACCACCTGCTGCGCGATCTCGGCCTGACGCCGGAAGACGTGCGCCGCGAATGCGCAAAATCCTTCTGGCAGGCATGATCCACAAGGGAAATGCCTAGCACATCGACCCTGGGGATGCTTCGACCCCGCTCGAAATGTCCCCGCAAGAAGAAATCAACCCACCAAGGAGACGACCATGACCATCACCTGCTTCATCCGCTACGAGATCGACCCGTTCGGCAAGGTCGCCTTCGAGGAATATGCGCGCAACTGGGGCCAGGCCATTCCGCGCTGCGGTGCCGACCTCATCGGCTATTTCGCACCACATGAGGGCTCGGCCACGACAGCCTACGCCGCCTACAACATCGACAGCCTGGCGGCCTACGAAGCCTATCGCGCGCGGCTTGCCGCCGACCCCGCCGGCAAGGCAAACTACGAGTTCGCCCGCCGCGAAAAATTCATCCTCAAGGAGGACCGCATGTTCCTGAAACTGGCTTCCGGCCCACACGCGAAACTGGTGCTGCCGTGATCGCCGTCATCTTCGAGGTCGAGCCGGCAGCCGGCAAACGCGATGCCTATCTCGGCATCGCTGCTGACCTGCGCCCTCTGCTCGACGGCATCGATGGGTTCATCTCCATCGAGCGCTTCCAGAGCCTGGCCGACCCGAACCGCATCCTGTCGCTGTCGTTCTGGCGCGACGAGGAGGCGGTCAAGGCCTGGCGCAACACCGAAGAACACCGGCAGGCGCAGAAGGCCGGCCGTGGCGGTATCTTTGCCGGCTACCGTCTGCGCATCGCCCATGTCGTGCGTGACTACGGCCTGGCGGAGAGGGCCGAGGCGCCGGCGGATAGCCGGGCGGTGGATGGGTGAGGTTCTTCCTTCTCCCCTTGTGGGAGAAGGAAGAAGCTAAGCATTCCCGATCAGCACGCCGGCCGCGAACACCAGCGCGCCGCCCAGCACCACCTGGAAGGCGGCGCGCAGGAAGGGCGTCTGCATGTAGCGGTTCTGGACGAAGGCGATGGCCCACAATTCGAAGAACACCACCACCGCGGCGACGGCGGTCGCCGTCCAGAACTGCGGGATGAGATAGGGCAGCGCGTGGCCGAGGCCGCCGAGCGTCGTCATGATGCCGACGGTGAGGCCGCGCTTGACCGGTGAGCCGCGGCCCGACAGCTTGCCGTCATCGGACGCGACCTCGGTAAAACCCATCGAAATACCAGCGCCGATCGAGGCGGCAAGCCCGACCAGGAGCGTCTGCCAGGTGTCATGCGTGGCAAAGGCGGCGGCAAAGATCGGCGCCAGCGTCGACACCGATCCGTCCATCAATCCGGCCAGCCCCGGCTGCACATAGGTAAGGATGAACTGGCGCTGCTCGGCAACGGCCTCTTCGTCCTTCACTTCGCCCGGCACGTGCTTTTGCTCCAGACGCTGCGCCAGCGTCTCATGGCCCTGCTCGGCTATCGCCAAATCGTCGAGCAGTTTTCGGGTCGAGGCGTCGGTGGTGCGCTTGGCCGCCTCGACGTAGAATAGATAGGCGCGCCGCTCCATCGCCTCGGCCTGGCTGCGCACATGCTCGATGCCGAGCGGTCTCACCAGCCAGTCGGGCTTGCGCTCGAAGTAGCCTTTCACATGTTCGCGCCGGATCAGCGGAATGCGGTCGCCGAAACGCTTGCGGAAAAGCTCGATCAGCGCGTCGCGATGACCGTCCTCTTCCTCGGCCATTTCCTCGAACACTTTTGCCGATTGCGGGAAGTTTTCCGCCAGTCCGTCGGCGTAGGCCCGGTAGATGCGCCCGTCATCTTCCTCGGACGAAATGGCCAGCGCCAGGATCTCCTGTTCGGAGAGCGATTCGAAAGGACGGCGGCCGAAACCGAAAACACGGGAAAGCATGAGGAATTCACCCTAGTTTAGAATTGTTCTAAACTATGGTTTGGCGTGCCAGAGGTCAATTGCGCGCTTGGGTCGCGGTCAAGAATTGTTGAAGCCTGTGCGCGGGGCACACCTCTTCATTATCAGTGAATGTTCACCTATATGTGGGAGCCAAAGCCAAGAAAGGGAATCCGCAGATGACGGCAAAACAGCCCCCGCACCACTATGATCCCAAGCCCGTTCTCGATCTCATCGCCAGCATCGAGGCCGATTTGCAGCGCCTGAAAGGCCTGGTCGAACAGCAGGTCGAGAAATTCGATCCCGCCAACCCGCACAACAAGGCTCCGGACGGCAAGTTGACCGAAGAGGGCGTCGAATGCTGCTACCGCATGTTCGACGAAGGCAAGTCGCGCTATTCGGTCGCCCAGCAGATGAAAATCTCCTTCGCCGCCGCGACGCACCGATTTAACAATTGGCGCAAGCTGGGTGGCACCAAGCGGCAGAGGGCGTTGTTGGGGTGAGAGCACGGTTCGCCGCAGGCGAATTGAAAGGTCCGGTGGACCTTTCAAAGGGCTCGAACCGGGGAGCTGCCGCAGGCAGCGAGCCCCCGGCTGAGGCGCTCGGCAGTAGCGGAGCGAGACGTCGGCGGGACAGAGCCCCCCTCCTGTCCTGCCGGACATCTCCCCCACGAGGGGGGAGATTGGCAGCTTCGCCAGCAGCTCCCTTCTTCCCACCTTGGCGATCGGCGAAAGCGGTCGTGACGGCCGATCTCCCCCCGTGTGGGGGAGATGTCCGGTAGGACAGAGGGGGGCGCGACAGCCGAGGCCGTGGTGATCTTTCACTCATGACTCGCCAAACTTTGTAACCGTCACATTTTTTCGTTGGTGTCGCGCGGCCCTTTCCGTGCACCATGGTCGGATCACATTTTCGCAGGATCCGCCATGACCACCCCTCCCGGCATAGAAGACATCCACCGCGCCGCAGCCCGGCTTTTGGGGCTGATCGTCGAAACGACGTTGATCGAATCGCAGGAACTGAACAAGCGCTTCGGCGCCCGCATCCTGTTCAAGCCGGAGACGCTGCAGCGCACCGGCTCGTTCAAGTTCCGCGGCGCCTACAACAAGCTGTCGTCGCTGAGCGAAGAGGAGCGCAGCCGTGGCGTGGTCGCCTTCTCGTCGGGCAACCACGCACAAGGCGTCGCGGCGTCGGCGGCGATGTTCGGCGTCAAGGCGGTCATCGCCATGCCGGCCGACGCACCGGCAATGAAGATCGGCAATGTCCGCAAGATGGGGGCGGAGGTGGTGCCGTTCGATCGCTTTCGCGACGACCGCATGACCGTGGTGCGCCCTTACATCGAGAAAGGCATGGTGCTGGTGCCGCCCTTCGACGACCCGGCCATCATTGCCGGCCAGGGCACGATCGGCCTCGAATTGATGCGCCAGGCGAAAGCGCTTGGTGTCAGCCTCGACGCGGTCGTCATTCCTTGCGGCGGCGGCGGCTTGTCGAGCGGCATTTCCGTTGCCGTAAAGGACGCTTCGCCGGACACCGCGGTCTGGGCGGTGGAGCCCGAGAATTTCGACGACACCCGCCGCTCGCTGGCCGCGGGCACCAGGGTTTCGAACGAGCCGGGCTACAGTTCGATCTGCGATGCGATCCTGACCGCCGAACCGGGCGTGATCACCTTCGAAATCAACCGCAGGAACCTCGCCGGGGCCATCGCCGTCTCCGACAAGGCGACGGCGCAGGCAATGCGCGACGCCATGGCCTATCTCAAGCTGGTGGTCGAACCAGGCGGCTGCGTCGCGCTGGCGGCACTTTCATCGGGCGAGATCGAGCTATCAGGCAAATGCGTTGCCGTGGTGCTGTCCGGCGGCAATGTCGATTTCGGCACCTATGCCGAGATCATGGCGGCGGCATAGGGCGGCGGTCAGTCCCGGATCGCGCGCCGTTCCTCAGGGTAGAGTAAGGCAATGGCAGAGCACCTGTTTACTATTGAGGACGTGTTTACAATTACCGGACGCGGCGTTTTGGTGACCCCTGGGCCGCTCCTTTCTGAATATGACGGTCCTCGCCAGCTATCCGTCAGGCTGATACTCCCCCGCGGCGAAGAAATGAGAGCGACATTGACGCTAGAGTTTATCCGTCAAACGCCCAGTCTAAGGGAGCCTCGTTGGGGTTGTCTCCTTGACGCTGTCGCGCAACGCGATGTCCCGGCTGGAACAGAAGTTTGGACCTAGTGACCGAATGTCGGCTGTCCACGTCGGCCATTTGCCTTCCGGCTCATTAAGTTTTGACCTTAATCCAGCGTCCGCCTGAACCGCACCAGCGCGACGCCGGCAAACAGCGCCACGAACACCACCAACCAGCCGATCTCCGTCGCCACCGCCGGCAGTTCGGCGCCCTTCAGCATCACCGCGCGGATGATGCGCAGGAAATGCGTCAGCGGCAGGATCTCGCCGAAGACCTGCGCCCAACCAGGCATGCCGCGATAGGGGAACATGAAGCCGGACAGCATGATCGATGGCAGGAAGAAGAAGAAGGTGAGCTGCAGCGCCTGCATCTGCGTGCGGGCGATGGTCGAGATCGTGTAGCCGAGCAGCACCAGCGCCAGCACGAAGATCAGCACGGCGGTCAGGAGCAGCGACATCGAGCCGGTGAAGGGGATGGCGAACAGAAGCTTCGCCGCCGCCAGCACCACCACCACCTGCACCCCGCCGACCGCCAGATAGGGCAGCACCTTGCCCATCATGATCTCGAGCGGACTGGACGGCATCGCCAGAAGGTTTTCCATCGTGCCGCGCTCAGTCTCACGGGTCAGCGCGATCGAGGTCATCATCACCATCGTCATCTGCAGGATGACACCGAGCAGGCCGGGCACGATGTTGTATTGCGAAATGCCTTCGGGATTGTAGCGCCGGTGCACCACCACTTCGAGCTGCCCGAGGGCTGCCTCGGCGGCGGCCTCCTGCATGCCGCGCGCCCTGAGCAGTGCCTGGCTGGCGACGGTGCCGAGCGTCGAGATGGCGCCGCTGGCGACGGCCGGGTCGGTGGCGTCGGCCTCGATCAGGATCTGCGGGCTGTCGCCGCGCTCGACCCGCCGGGCGAAATCAGCGGGGATGGTGACGACGAAGGCGACATCGCCGCGCGACATCAGGAATTCCGCATCGGCAGCACTTTGCGAGACATGGTCGAAGCGGTAATAGCCGGTCGTCTGCAGCGCCGAGATCATGGCGCGCGTATAGGGATCGCTGCTGGTCGCCACCAGTGCCGCCGGCAGGCTTTTGGGATCGTTGTTGATGGCGTAGCCGAACAGCACAAGCTGCATCAGCGGCACGCCGAGCATCATTGCGAAGGTGATGCGGTCGCGCCGCATCTGGATGAACTCCTTGATCAGCAGCGCGCCGAGCCGGGCGAAGGAAAAGACGCTGTTCATGCCATGTTGTCCTTCGAGCCGGACATGAACTGGATGAAGACGTCCTCGAGGCTGGTTTCGCCCGGCGCCACCTTCACGCCCTTGTGCTCTTTCTCGACATCGGCGAGCGCGGCCTCCAGCTTCTTCTTGTCGGAGCCGACGACATGCAGCGTCGCGCCGAACGGCGCCACCTGGTCGACACCGGGGCGGCCCTGAAGCGCCTCAGCCACCTGGTCGAGGCGTGGGCCCTGCAGGACGAAAGTGGTCAGCCCGGCATTCTTCACCACCTCGGCAACGGTGCCGGTGGCCAGCATCTTGCCGTAGGAAATGTAGCTGATGCGGTGGCAGCGCTCGGCCTCGTCCATATAGTGGGTGGAGACCAGCACGGTCAGTCCGCCGCTGGCGAGGCGATGGATCTCGTCCCAGAATTCGCGCCGCGCCTTCGGATCGACGCCGGCCGTCGGCTCGTCGAGCAGCAGCAGCTTCGGCTTGTGCATGATGCAGGCGGCCAGCGCCAGCCGCTGCTTCCAGCCGCCCGACAAGGTGCCGGCCAGCTGGTTGCGACGCGACGTCAGGCCGAGGTCTTCGAGCGTTGTCGCGACATGCTCGTTGAGCGGCTTCAACCGGTAAAGCCGCGCCACGAATTCGAGATTCTCGCCGATCGTCAGATCCTCGTAGAACGAGAATTTCTGCGTCATGTAGCCGACTTCGCGCTTGATGCGCAGGCTGTCGGTGCGGATGTTGAAGCCGAGCACCGTGCCCTCACCCTCGTCGGGCGTCAGCAGGCCGCACATGATGCGGATGGTGGTGGTCTTGCCCGAACCGTTGGGGCCGAGAAAGCCGACGATCTCGCCTTCGGCGACCGTCATCGTCACATGGTCGACGACGGTCTTGTCACCAAACCGCTTGACCAGGCCATGGACGTCGATGGCGTTCATTTTCCGCCATCCGCGAGATCGACATCGACGATCTGGCCCGGCTGCAGTGGGCCGGCGTCGCCCTCCGGCCGTGCCTCGACCAGATAGACCAGCTTCTGTCGGTTCTCGAGCGAATAGATCACCGGCGGGGTGAACTCGGGATCCGGCGAGACGTAGCTGACTCGCGCCTTCACCTCCGGGCCGCAGCCGTCACAATGGACGCCGAGCAAAGTGCCCACCTTGATCGAGGAGAAGGCGGCTTCCGGAATGTAGACGCTGAGCTTCACCGCGCCGTCGGGCAGGATCGAAATGACCGGCGCAGTCGGGCCGGCGGTGTCGCCCGGATTGCGGATGACATCGTTGACGCGGCCCGGCGACGGCGCCGCCAGCACCCGCTTCGACAGCCGCCACTGCGCCTGCTCCAGTTCCGCCTGCGCCTGCTTGACCTGATTGTCGGCGGCCTTGATCGTCTCCGGGCGCGCCGGCAGGCCGCCGACAGCGAGATTGGCATTGGCCTGGCCGACCTGCGCGTTGGCCGTCTCCAGCGTCGCGGAAGCGGTGTCGAAATCGGCCTGCGTGCCGGCGCCGCGCTTGAACAGATCGGCGGCGCGGTCGTATTTGCGCTTGGCGTCGGCGGCCTGCGCGCTGGCCATGTCGACCTCCGCCTTGAGCACCGCGATCTCTTCCGGGCGCTTGCCGATCTGCAGGTCGGCCAACTGCGCCTGCGCCTGGGCCAGGCCGGCCTCGGCCTGGGCGACCGCGATCTTGGCATCGGCGCTTTCCAGCGTCACCACGGTCGTGCCGGGCACCACACGATCGCCGCGCTTGACCGTGACGGTCTCGACCTGCGCCACCTCGATCGGCGCCAGCAGCACATAGTCGCCCTCGACATAGCCGACGGCCAGCGGCGCTGCCGGCGCACAGGCGCTGAAAAGCTGCGCGGCGAGCGGCAGCGAACACAGAAAGCTCATGGTCTTTGCCCCTTCATCCTTGCGCTCTCCTGGCAGCCAATATGGCCTTGAGATTGCCCGATGTGGCCGCCACCACCTTGGCCGCCTCGGCGGCGCCGATATCCTTCCAGCCCATGCGGCGCATCACCGCCTCGCGGCCGATGCGGAAATAGATGACCTGGCCGATCAGCGTGAACACGGTGAGCCTCGTGGCCTCGCTTTCGGCCGGCTCCCCCGTCGCCTGCTCCCAGAGCTGGCACAGCCGGCGGTGCGTCGGCTCGAACACGCCGTCATAGATGCGGTCGAGCGCTGCCGTCGGATGCGAAAGCTCGCGCAACACGAACTGCACGATCTCGCCGGCCTGCGGACTGGCCACAACGAAGCCGACCATGCGCTCCAGCGCCGTGAAGAGCAGCGCTTGCGCCGCCTCCGGATTGGCCGGTCCCGGCGCGGGTGCCTGCACATTGCCGAGCGCCTGGCCGGCAACCGTCTGGATGGTCTCGACGATAAAGTCGGCAGCGGCAGTGCGAAGGCCCTCCTTGCCGCCGAAATGATAGGCGATCGAGCCGATATTGGCTTGCGCCTCGGCTGCGATCTGGCGCGTCGAGGTGCCGTCGAAACCCTGCCGTCCGAACAGTTTCAGCGCCGCCTGGACAAGGGCAGCGCGCGTCATGTCGGCGGGAGAAATGTCGCGGCGTGAGGCGTTCGGGCTCTTGCTCATACTTGGTATTTAATCAATCGATTGATTAAAGTCAAGCGTCGGCCATGCTGGCTAGGTTGAACTTGGTCGAAGGCAACCTGGGATCGCTTGCCTTATCCGGGCCGCCGCGCTTTAGTGCGCGGCCATGGGCAAGGAAGTCGAACGCAAATTCCTGGTCTCCGGCACCGCATGGCGGGATCTGGTCGAGGCGGATATCCGCATTCGCCAGTTCTATCTTGCCTCGGCCGCCGGTCGAAGCCTGCGCATCCGCATCAGCGACGACGCTTCCGCCAAGCTGACGCTCAAATTCGGCAGCAGGGCGCGCGAGCGCGACGAATTCGAATATCCGATCCCGCTGGCGGAGGCCAAGGAGATGCTGGCATTCGCCCTTGGACGTGTCATAGAGAAGACACGCCACCATGTTAGGCACCACGGCTATCTCTATGAGGTCGATGTCTTTGGCGGTCCGCTTGCGGGACTTGTGGTCGCGGAACTTGAGACGCCGGAGGACGTGCCGGACGAAATGCTGCCTGACTGGCTCGGCCGCGAGGTCACCGGCGAGTCTGAATTTTACAACGCGTCGCTCGCCCTCGGGGGGATTCCGGAGATCGCCGCATGAGCTTTCGCATCGATCCGCGCCTGCCGCTGACCGGCGAGGTCAGGCGTATCCTAGCCGAGGAGATCGGCAAGGCATTGGCCCATCTTGACGCCGCGCGCAGCCGGCCGGAACAGGGGCTGCACAAATGCCGCAAGCGGCTGAAGAGCGCGCGAGCCTTGCTGCGCCTTGTTCGTTCCGGTGACGAAACATTCTGCGAGACAGAGAACCAATGCTACCGCAACGTGGCGGGCCTGCTTGCCGGGCCGCGCGAGGCGACGGCGCTGATCGAGACCATCGACCGGCTGGCGGCAAGCTTTCCCAAGGAGAGCGCCGACGATGGGCTGGCTGCGGTGCGCGACAGGCTGATTGCCCGCCAGCATGAATTGCACGAAGGCACCGGGCTCGACGCGGCGATTGCTGCTGCGACCGCCGCTTGCGAGGAAGGCCTGCACCGGATCGACACACTCGCTCTGCCCGACCAGCCGGAACAGGCCGCCGACGTGCTTGCCGAAGGCGCCCGTGTCACCTTGCGGCGGGCCAGGAAGGCACTCGACAAGGCCGGATCGCGCGGCGCGGCCAATGATTTCCACGATCTGCGCAAGGCGGCCAAGACCCACGGCATGCATCTGTCGCTGCTCGGCAGGCTGTGGCCGACGCCGATCAAGGTCAGGCGCAAGGCGGTCGATGAACTGGGTGAGCGGCTGGGCGACCTGCACGATGTGTTCGTCATGCGCGACCTGCTCGAGGCCGATGACCGTCCGCTCGGACCGCCCGAGGATACCAAGCTCCTGGGCAAGCTTTTGAAGCGGTCGGAGAAGCAGCTGAAGAAGAGCTGTCTCGCCGAGGCGGCCGAGCTGTTCGGCGACAGTCCCAAACGCTCGACACGCAAACTGGCCCGCAAGGCGCGCGACGATCTGGCCGCCGCCCCATTGCCGGAAGATGCAGCAGCTCTCGCCAGCTGACGGACGTGCGGCTAGCGTCCAGCCGCCTGCATATGTTAATCGCCATATGGCATGACCGAGCTTGGCGAAACGCTTCTGGATCGACTTGGCCGCCGGCTCGCCGGCCGGCTGCAGGAAGAATCTTCCGGCTACGAGCCCTACACACCGTCCGATGCCGAGACGCTGCGCCGCACGCTGGAGCCCGGCGACATCCTGCTGATCGAGGGCAACCAGAAAATCTCGGCGGTGATCAAGTACCTGACCCAGTCGACCTGGTCGCATGCCGCCTTCTATATCGGCGACGCCTTGCCCGAACCGCAGGACGGAACGGAGCGGCCGCGCCTGATCGAGGTCACGATGGGCGATGGCTGCGTCGCCGTGCCGCTGTCGCGCTATCGCACCTACAACACCCGCATCTGCCGGGCGAGCGGGCTGGCGCCGGAGGACCGCGACAAGGTCGTCGCCTTCATGATCGGCAAGCTCGGCCTGAAATACGATCTCAAGAACATTTTCGACATGCTGCGTTTTTTTCTGCCGACGCCACCTGTACCAGTGCGCTGGCGCCGCCGCATGCTGGCGTTCGGCTCCGGCGACCCGACACGGGCCATCTGTTCCTCGCTGATCGCCGAGGCCTATGGCCAGATCCGCTATCCGATCCTGCCTGAGATCACCCGCGCGCCCGGCCGCGCTTCGGCGCAGTCGAACTATTCGCGCAAGGAAATCCTGCACATCCGCCACCACTCGCTGTACACGCCGCGCGATTTCGACCTGTCGCCCTATTTCCGCATCGTCAAGCCGACGCTGGAATATGGTTTCGACTACCGGGCGGTGACCTGGGACGACAAGGCAAGCGCAGACGCCGCAGCCGCAAAGGCTGGCGCAATCGCCTCAGACACGTGATGGCTTTCGGCCTAGGTCAGGACATGCCCCTATGGCGCGGCCTCCAGCCGAGGTGCAGGCGTTTCACATGGCGGCCTATATCATGCCGAAACCGCAATAGCACCCTGGTTTTCGGCTCTGTGTTCGACCCAGACATGGACCGGTTCGTCTCGGCCGCGGATGCTCACCGGTCCATGATCGCGCGCATTCAACTGTGTCGTGGGCGATTCCGCCTTCGCGGCCTCAATCAGTCGTGACCCAAAGCAAATATTCGCCTGAAGCTCACGGCAGAGCGACTGCAAACGGCTGGCGACGTTGACGGTGTCGCCCACCACCGCGAAAGACAGATTGCGCTCGCTGCCGACCGCGCCGATGACCACTGCGCCATATTGTGCACCGATCCGAACGTCCAGCGGCGGGTATCCCCTGGACACCCGCTGTACATTCCAGTCTTCGAGAGCGGCGACCATCGCTTCAGCGCACTGGATGGCCCGAGTCGCATCGTCATGGCTGGCTTGCGGAACCCCGAATGTCGCCATGATGCAATCGCCGATATAGTTATCGACGGTGCCATGGTGGTCGAAAACGACCTGTTCCATACGACGGTGGAACTGACGCAGAAGTTCGAACACTGCTTCGGCCGGATGATCCTCGGAATAGTGTGTGAAACCGACGATGTCGGCGAACAGCACCGCGATATCCTGCCGGCGGACCGGGCCGAAGGGCTCGTCATCGGTGGCGAGCTGGTCGACGACATTGGGCGAAAAATGCCGGGCGAGATTGGCGCGGGCGCGCTCTGCCTTGACATAGTCTTCCGACAGATGTCGGGAACGAAAGACGACCAGCGCCATGATCGCGCCGATAATCAGCACAACCAACACGTTGGTCGCCTGCGCAAATGTATCGACGAAATTGGGGTTGAGATAGAGGTTCAGTTGCTCTGTCATCGGCAGCGAATAGAGGTTCGTCGCCGGAATGACGGTTCCCGGATGAGAAATCACCCATCCCACCCCGATCGCCCATGTCAAGGCAGCGAGCGCGCCGAGATAGAGCGCCAATCGTGTCGAAAGGGTCAGCGCGCCAAGGCATACGAAAATCAGCAGGAATTTGAAGCTGCCCTCGCGCAGTTGCATCGCGGCCGGCGCGACCTCCAGGGAAAATGGGTTGGGCGTTACCAGCAGAACGGTTAAAAGAATGATGTCCAGCGTACCGACGAGGTAACCGATCCACCATCGCGCCGTGCGACGGCGCGCAAAGAGAAACTGGATCAGGCCGACGAGCTGGAACAGCACGAGGCCCGCCAGCACGAAGAGCAGCGAAGCATCCCAGCGACTGATCAATGAAAAGAAGCAGGAGATCGCAGCGAGCGATGCCGTACGCGCCCAGAACTGCAATGCAGCACCCTGGCGTTCTGCGCGCGCCCGCAAATTTTTCAGGCGCGAATAGCGGCGAAGTTCAAGTGTTGGCGCGGTCGGCATAGGATCACTTCGATTTCACGGGGACGTGTCACGCATTCGGCAAACCCGCCCTCTACAGTCTGGCAAATCAGTGCGCGAACTCTATCATGAATGTGATTTGATTTTTGAAACGCGGCTGCAAAGAGCAAAAATGTCCGGACAAAAGATCATGGTGAAAACCGAAGCAGGACAGGCGGAGACTTCCCTGTTCAGGTCACCAAAAAACCGCAGTGCCCGGCGTCATTCTCTACATGGATGCGTTCGGCCCGCCGTGTTGGTGCCAGATCTGTTCTGTCCCAACGCGCCCTATCCTGCTCGGGATAATTGGCCGTGTCAGGCCGGTAACGGGCGGCGTCCCTTTGCAGGAGTGGCGGGCCGATCGAACGCGCCGGCATCGCGCGGGTGCGGGCCGATCGGCATGATCGCCGGAAACGGCGTTGCGCCAAACGCAAACGTCCATTTGTAGCCGACCAGCCCCTCCTCCGGCGTGGTGTGCTGGTCGTGATGGGCAAGCAATTTGGCGCGGTCCGCCAGATCCTCCGCCTCGCGCCGCACCATCTCCGCCGTCTCCGGCCGCATCCGCCTGGAGAAGCTGACGAAGGTCGCTTCCTTGTCGATATGGGTGATGGCCCAGCCGATGAAATTCTTGTTGGTCATCTCGAACAGGGGCCGCAGTGGCCCTTCGAAATTCCACTGGATCGGCGTCTCGACCAACAATCGCGCCGTCAGACCCCGGCCGAGCGCGATCAGGCCGAGCTCCTCCAGATCGCGAAGATAGAGGAACATCGATGCCTCGCTCAGGCCTTGCGAGCGCATGATGCCTTCGGGGGTGAATTTCTCCGACAGCATGACGAAGATGAACAGCAGCGCCGGCCTGCCGGCGAGCTTACGCTCGATTTCCGGCGCGATGTGGTTGACCGGCCCCGGCCCGCGGTTCATCGAACCGAGCACGTTTTCCAGTTCGACCCCGGCAGCCGTACAAATCTCCATCAGCCGGTCGAGCTTGCAGTTGCGCTCGTGGAAGATGCGCTTTACCGTCGGCTCGGAAACGCCCATGCGTTCGGCAAGCTGGCGATAGGTGACGCCTTTCGCCTTCAGCGTCCGTTTCAGCGCCTCGAAGATCAGACCGTTCATCGGATGCACCTCTTGCCGGCAGTTTGGTATCGACTTTCGATACTAGCGGTAATCGGCCTTTTCGGAAAGTATCGAAAACCATAGCTCTTCCCCGTCATAACAGGAGAGCACTCATGAACCGCTTCATCCCCTCAGCCCTTTTCGCAATCATCGGCATCGCGGCGGCGCCTGCTGCCCAGGCGGGCGAACTCTGGCGCGCGACTGGCCTCGAACAGCCGGAATCGGCTCTGTTCGACGCCACCAACAACCGCATCATCGTCTCCAACATCGTCGGCAATTCCGGCGATGCCGACGGCAACGGCTATCTGTCGGTGCTGTCCATCGACGGCAAGACGGTCACCCAGCACTGGACCGACGGCATGGACGCACCCAAGGGCATGGCGATATCGGGTGGCAAGCTCTATGTCGCCGACATCACGAAGGTTCGCGTCGTCGATCTCGCCAGCGGCAAACTGGTTTCCAGCATCACGGTGCCGAACGCGGTCTTCCTCAACGACATGACATCAGACCAATCCGGCAAGGTCTATGTCACCGACATGCTGGCCGACGCCATCTACCGCATCGACGGCGACCGGTCGGAACTGTTCATCAAGGGCGCGATGCTGGCTTCGCCCAACGGCGTCTTCGCCGATGGCGACCGGCTGATCGTTGCCTCCTGGGGCAAGGGCATCAAGCCCGACTTCAGCACGGCGGAGCCGGGCGGACTGCTGTCGGTCGATCTCGCTAGCAAGGTGGTTTCGCCATTGCCAGGTGCGCAGAAATTCGCCGACCTCGACGGCGTCATCGCCATCGGCGATACCATCTACGCCACCGCCTACATGACCGGCACGCTCTACCGCTATCATGCCGGCGCCGCGCCGGAAGCGGTGGCGCATTTCAAGCCGGGCAGCGCCGACATCGGCACCGACGGCAAGTCGATCCTCTATGTGCCGCTGATGAACGAGGGCGAAGTGGCCGCGCTGACACTCGACTGAGAACTGTCTCCCGACATTGTTAGCCGGCTCTCTAGCGTCGTGACCCGCCCCTTCGCTGGGATGCCCCTCTGGAAGGCCCGCTCTATCTGTTGTTTGAGCATGATCTTTTCCGAAAACCGGGACCCATTTTTTGCTTCGCTGACCTTCGGTTCGGGATCACGCTCCAGGCCAGCGTATGGTGCGCCGGCCGGCGGCGAAGGAGATTCAATATGGACGACAGGGAGATACTAGCGGCTCTGGATCGCCACTGGGCCGCCTCCGATGCGAGTGATTTCGAGGCGGAGCACCAGATCTACCGGGAGGATGCGGTGCTCGACTATCCGCAGTCGGGCGAGCGCATCCGCGGGCGGCGAAACATTCAGTCGTCTCGCGCCGCGCAGCCGAACCGGAAGCGCTTCACGGTGCGGCGGATCATCGGGGCGGGCGACCTCTGGGTCACTGAATATGTCCTGGCCTATGACGGGCGGCCGTCTTACACCGTGAGCATCATGGAGTTCCTCGATGGCAAGGTGGCCCGCGAGACCCAGTATTTCGGCGAACCGTTCGAGCCGGGGCTTTCGCGCGCGCAATGGGCAGAGCGGATCCCGTGAACCGCTACAAGGATGATCATCCGCCGCTCGCTCGCGCGGAGCTGCCGGCGGATACGGCCGCTCTCGCCCGCTATCTCATTGGCAAGGTGGTGGTGCGCGAGTTGCCGGAAGGCGTCGCCAGCGGCCGCATTGTCGAGACCGAGGCCTATGTCGTCGGCGACGCCGCCGGGCATGGCTACCGGGGGATGACCCCGCGCAACCGATCGCTGTTTCTCGAGCGCGGGCACGCCTATGTCTATCTCGCCTACGGCATCTCCACCATGCTGAATGTCTCGAGCGAGATGCAAGGGATCGGAACCGGCGTCCTGATCCGGGCACTCGAGCCGCTAGAAGGCATTTCGATCATGCGCCTCAATCGCGGCGTCGAGCGCCTACGCGACCTGGCACGGGGACCGGGAAGGCTCGCGGCGGCGCTGCGGATTGATCGTTCGCTGGACGGGCTCAATCTTTGCCGAGAAGGTTCTTTGTGGCTTGCACGCGACGGCCACGAACCCGGCGAAATCGGGCATAGCATCAGGATCGGCATTTCGAAGGATGCGGACCGCCTGCTGCGGTTTTATGTCAGGGAGAGTCCGTTCGTCAGCGGTCCAAGATCGCTCAGCCAATAAGAGACGGCCACAGTCGCCTCCTCCCTTGAAAGGCAGGCAGGACCCGAAGCCCCGTTTGCGCTGTTGGCGAACGCACCGGGCCGCAAAATCCTGCGCTCCGGATTGGACCGCCATATCGACGGGGCTGCCATCTGGTCCTGCCGTTCGCTCTGAGATATCCGGCTGCACATGAGTGACGCCGTGAAGACATCCAGCCTGACCGGCGCCGTTTCGCCGATGACCCCGGTGCTCGTATGCGCCTTCGCGATCTTCCTGCTGTCGGGGATGGATGCGGCGATGAAGACCCTGGTTATCGCCGTCGGCGTCTACAACACGGTGCTGTGGCGCAGCATGGTCGCGACTGTCGTCGCCGGAGCAGCCTGGTCGGCGGGGTCGCGCTCAAAGCCAACCGTTGCGGTGCTGCGGCTGCATGCGCTGCGTGCCGCTGTCGTCGGCATCGTCCTGATATGCTTCTTTTGGGGCCTCGCCAGGCTACCGCTGGCGGAGGCGATCGGGCTCAGCTTCATCGCGCCCTTGTTCGCCCTCTTCCTCGCCGCATTGTTGCTCGGCGAACGAATCCGGCGGCAGGCCATTTGGGCATCGCTGGCCGGCATTGCCGGCGTCGCGATCATCATGGCCGGCCAGTTCGGCCAGGCAGCCTATTCGCACGATGCCATGCTTGGCACGGCAGCGGTGCTCGTATCGACGGTGTTCTACGGCTACAATCTGATCCTGGCCCGGCAACAGGCGCAGTTGGCCAAACCAATCGAGATCATGCTGTTCCAGAACCTTTGCGTGGCCATCCTCCTCGGCCTCGCCGCGCCGTGGCTCGCCGTTGCGCTGCCGACCAATCTTTGGCTTCCCCTGGCCGGGGTGACGGTGCTGTCGCTTGCCGGGCAATTCCTGATGAGCTGGTCCTACGCCCGCGCCGAAGCGCAATATCTGATCCCGACGGAATACTCGGCCTTCATCTGGGCGATCGCGCTTGGCTGGTTCTTCTTCGGCGAGGAGGCCACCTGGACCACGCTGACCGGAGCATGCCTGATCGTCGCCGGCTGCCTGATCGCGGCGCGCGCGAACCCGAAGCTTGCCGAGCCGATCGAGGCGACAGTGTGAGGAAGCGCGTCTTCTCGCGTTCCCGGCCCTAAGCGGCCATGCGTTCTTGCATGGCCGACGGGCGCAACCAGGGGCGGAGCGGTCTGCTCTCCACGACCAAAAGCGAAGCTGCGCCAGGGTAAGACGCCACTTGGATCATCGCCAACCTTACCTCATCGACATCAGATCCGTCATGAGGCCGACCCTGACGATGAACTTTGGCGCAGGGGACTCCGGATAGCCGATGTCCTTTAACTGATCAGGCGTCAGGTCTTTTATCGCCCTGCGCGCTGCAATGGTTCGCTGCCACGCCGTGAAGGCGGCGACCACCGTTGCCACGCTTTTCGACGTTACCCCAGGCAACCGACGTTTCGATGTGCGGGTCTCGGCGCGAGCTTGCGTGTGAGTCATTTTACTCTCCCGTTTCAGATTACCATCGTAGCTTGTCGCACGGGCGCTTTGCGGCTGTTCAGTCGGGCGTGAACCGCGGAGGAAAGCACGGGGGGCTGCCGTTAAATCCGCGTTAAATCGGCTGCCGAAGATGCTATTGTGCTGCCAGCGCATTCGAAATCTGGAGAGGGCTCGTGCGCATTCGGTTGCTTGGCGGTCTCGAAGTGACTTCCGGAGAGGGCCGGCCCGCCCGCTTCGCAACGCGCAAATCCGCACTTCTTTTTGCCGCTCTGGTCCTGGCGGGTCGTCGCGGCCACCATCGCGAGCAACTTTCTGAAGGGTTCTGGCCAGGACGAGGCGACGCGCAGGCGCGCAACAGTCTGCGCCAGGCCTTGGCCGATATCAGGCGATGGTTTCCCGCCGGCGGCGACGCAGCCATCTATATCGAGGGGGATCAGGAGACGGTGGCGCTGACAGCCAGTCAGGACGACGCGGATATTTGGCTCTTTGAGCGGAAGCTCGCCGAAAGCGCGACGGCGGACCTCGCCTTCGCCGCCGACCTCTACCGTGGCGATGTCCTGGCCGGTGAGGCCATTCCGGACGGTCTGGATGAATGGTTCAGCCCGTATCAGATCAGATACCGGCAGAAAGCGCTGCAATTGGTGGAGCGCCTGAGCCTGGCACAGCCTGAAGCCGGATCCGCGGATCAAGCGGCTTGCGAAGGGCTCGCGGAAAGGCTGCTCGCCTCGGATCCGACCGCGGAGCCAGCACATCGAGCTCTCATGCGAATCCACGCTGCCAGAGGTCATGAAAATGCGGCCTTGCGCCAGTTCGAGTCCTGCCGCGTGCTGCTGAAGAAGCATCTGAACGTGCAACCCGAGGCAGAGACGCACTCATTGGCGGCGTCTCTGCAAACGCGGAGCGGAAATCGACAGGCCGCGTCGGCGCTCGACACCGCCCAGCCGCCTCAGCCTGCCACCAAACCGGCGAGGCCGCATGACCAGCCGTCTGTGGCGGTGATGCCCTTCGACAACCTTGGTGGAGCGGACGACGAGTATTTTGCCGACGGCGTTGTCGAGGAGATCACTGCCGCGCTCTCCCGCATCCGCGATTTCTTCGTTATCGCGCGCCAGTCTGCTTTCACTTACAGGGGCCGCTTCGTCGACGTGCGCGAGGTCGGCAGGGAACTCGGCGTCGCTTACGTGGTCGAAGGCACTGTTCGGCGGGGCGGCGACCGGCTGCGCATTTCCGTGCAACTGGTCGATGCCGAAACGCGGGCGCAACTGTGGTCCGAGCGCTACGAGGGTGCGACGGAGGACGTGTTCGAGTTCCAGGACAGGATTGCCGCGCAGGTGGCCGGCGCCATCCATCCGGCCATCCGCGGCGCCGAGATCGAGCTGGCCAAGCGCAAGCCGCCAACCAGCCTGCGGGCCTATGATCTCGTCATGCGCGCCTATCCGAACCTTTGGGGCCGCCGCAAGGACACCAACAACCAGGCGATAGAGCTGCTGCAAAAGGCGATAGCGATCGATCCGGCCTATGGTCGCGCGCATGCGCTTTTGGCATGGTGCCACGCCTCGAAGGCCGCGTATCTGTGGACCGATCAGCCGGAGAACGAGCTGGAAAAGGCGCGCGCGACGGTTGAGGCTGCGGGCTCGATCAGCGACGATCCAACCGCGTTGACCGCCGCCGGCTCGGCCATGAGCATGTGCGGCGACCAGGAGCGCGCCACCACCTTTATCGAGAAGGCTCTCAAGCTTGATCCAAACAATGCGTGGGCATGGGCACGCCATGGCTGGATCGCGATCTACAAGGGCGAAGTCGCTCACGCGCCCGAACGGTTCCAACAGGCGATGACACTGAGCCCAATGGATCCGCTCACATTCAACATGAGGCTGGGAATGGCCACCGCCATGGCCAAGACAGGTTCTCTTTCCCAGGCCGCCGCCATCGCCCGTGAGGTCATCGCCGCCCATCCAGACATCATCATGTCCTATCGATACCTCGCCGCCTGGTCGGCGATGGACGGAGACCTCGAGACCGCACGATGGGCCGCGCAAAAGCTCCTCGCCGCCCAGCCGGGCTTCACGATCGAGCGATATCGGTCGTTACCTTTCTTCCGACACATGCCGGAGTGGGCGGATCAGGTGGCCGAAGCTCTGAGGGTGGCGGGATTGCCCGAACGCTGACCAATGCATAATCGCGGGGTTTCGCATCGTCTGCTTTTGGCGCACGCCGACCTCCAGCGCGGTCGCATACGACGTCAGCTTTCAGGAAGCCGCAAAGCGGATCTGTACGGCCGATATCGGGACTCGCCAACTTCACACGACGAAACGGTGTCCCCACGAGTCGGTGGAATGCCGTTTTCTGCATTGGCAGACGTCAGCCCAGAAGGTTGCGCACTGTCCGCATGAACACCTTCGATCCAATCGGGATCAGGTCGTCCGGGAAGTCATAGTCCGGATTGTGCAGCGCCGGGTGCCGCTCGCCGGCGCCAAGGAAGAACATCGCCGATGCTGCCTTGTGGCCGAACACGCCGAAATCTTCCGAGGCGCGCATCGGCAGGTTTTCTTCTCCGTGCGAGACGCCCTCTTCATCGAGAGCTTGCCGCAGATGCTCCACCGCCTCCGGTGCGTTGACGCTGGCAACGAACACCTCATGATAGTCGTACCGGGGCGACAAACGATGCTCGGCGGCGATTCGTGTGACCAGAGCTTCCGCTGCGGCGCACAGGGTGGCCATGCGGTCGTCGCGCCGGGTGCGCAGCGTCGCCCAGATCTCGGCATGGCCGGGCGCGATGCCGAACACGGCTTCGCCCATCTCGACATGGGTGACAGTGACCATGCTGAATTCGTCGTCGGCAAAGGTTCCGCGCCCGAGCGCCGGCAAGGCCGGCATCAGTTGGCTGATTGCCATCATGGGCGAAACGCCGGTCTCGGGCATGGACGAATGCGCGGTCTTCCCCTCCAGCACGATGCGCATGCCGCGTGAGGCACAGTTCACCACGCCCGGTTTGAGCCGGACCTCGCCGAGCGGCACGCCCGGCAGATTGTGCAATGAGAACGCGAAATCCGGCGCAATCGCGCCGAAGCGCGGGTCGGCGACGACGCCGGCCGCGCCATTGCCGGTTTCTTCCGCCGGCTGGAACATCAGCACGACACGGCCGCGAGCGGGCCTCTCGCGCCCCAACTGACGGCCAAGTGCTGCCAGGATCGCAGTGTGTCCGTCATGGCCACACATATGCGACTTGCCTGGCACCAGCGATGAATGTGGCGCGTCCGAAAGTTCGTGGATCGGCAGCGCATCGAGTTCCGAGCGGAACAACACCGTTGGTCCCGCCTTGCCGCTTTCGTAGACCGCTGCCACGCCGTGTCCGCCCAATCCGGTCAGCACCTCGTCCGGCCCTGTATCGGCGAGGAAGTCGACGACCTCTTCCGCGGTCTTTTCCTCCTCATTCGAGATTTCCGGATGCTGGTGCAGTTGGCGTCGCCACGCCGTGAGCTCGACAAGGTCTCGATTGGTCAGGGTCACGTTTTCCGTCTCCACTTGCGCTGAATTCTGCATAACACACGCAGCGAAACTTCCGCCAAACGCCGGAAGCGGTCAATCCGGAGCGAGTTCTGGCCGGAGCGAGTTCTGGAATGACCGCAATTGGGTCGGAAGCGGACTTGCGGATTCGAGGCCTGGAATGTGAGAAGCGGACATTCAGGCGCCCCATGCAGCGACGTGAACTGACTCACAGCCTTTGCCACGCCGATTTGGCCGCTCTTAAGCGAACCGGAACCGGCATCTCTGACCCAAAGACGACCTCAGTTGCTCAGGGCTAACGGGCCGGCTTGGTCCGTCGGCCATTGGTTACGACTGGCTCAAGCCGCCTTGATCTTCATCTCTTCTTCGCCGCGCACCATTTTGGTCACAGCTGCGAAGTCGAGCTTGCCGGAGCCGAGGACTGGCACTTTCGCAACGACGCGCACTTCGGCCGGCACCATCAGGTCCATGCCGCCGTTGGCTTTGGCGAAGGCCAGAAATTCGGCGCGCGTGGCGTTGGCGGCCTCGGTGATGAGGATCAGCTTTTCGCCCTTGCGCGCATCCGGCATGGCGGCGACCGCCGAGAGCGAGCCTTTCCACAATTCGCCCGCCAGCGCCTCGATGGCGGCCAGCGATATCATCTCGCCGCCGATCTTGGCGAAACGCTTGGCGCGGCCGCGAATGGTGATGAAGCCAGCGTCGTCGACGGCGACGACGTCGCCGGTGTCATGCCAGCCGTTTTCAAGCGGTTCGAGCACGCCGGGCTTCTCGGCCCTGAGATAGCCGGCCATGACATTGGGCCCGCGCACGAAAAGCCGTCCGCCATCCTCGACGCCGGGAACCGGATCCAGGCGATACTCCATGCCGGGCATGATTTTGCCGACGCTGCCGGAGCGGTTGTACATCGGCGTGTTGATTGAGATCACCGGCGCGGTTTCGGTCACGCCATAGCCCTCGAGGATACGCAGGCCGAACTTCTCCATGTAGGTCTGGCGCGTTGAAGGCTTGACCGGCTCTGCGCCGGCAAAACAATAGCGCACCGAGCGGAAGTCGTAAGGGTGCGCGGTGCGCGCATAGCCGGCGAGGAACGTGTCGGTACCAAAGATGATGGTCGCGTTCGACGCGTAAATCAGTTCAGGCACGATGCGGTAGTGCAGCGGCGAGGGGTAGAAGTAGATCGGCACGCCGGAGATCAGCGGCAGTACCGTGCCCGCCGTCATGCCGAAGGAATGGAAGATCGGCAGCACGTTGAAGACCTTGTCGCCGGCATGGAAGTCGATGCGCGACGCGGCCTGGGCGGCGTTGGCCAGGATGTTTCGGTGGGTCAGCACCACACCCTTCGGTGTGCCTTCAGAGCCTGACGTGAACAGGATCACGGCCGGGTCCGTGGATTTGCGGGCAACGCGCGGCGTGCTTTTGCGCAAGAGGCCGAGCAGCTTGTCCTTGAGGCCGATAGTGGCGCGCAGGTCATCGAGCCAAACGATGCTCACCGAGCGGCCGAGCTCTTCGACGACGGCGCCGAGCTTGGCCTGTTCGATGAAGGCGCGCGACGTGAGCACGGTGCGCACCTCGGCGGCCTTGCAGGCGGAGAGGATGTTGGCCGCGCCGGCGGTGAAGTTCATCATCGCCGGAACCTTGCCGGCCGACATGACACCGAGCAGGGTCGCGCAGGAGCCGTTGGCGTTGGGCAGCATGATGCCGAGCGTCTGCTGACCGGCATAAAGCGTCTCGAATTTCTCACCGAGCACTGCGGCAGCGGTCAGCAGCTTGCCATAGCTCAGCGAACCGGTGACCGGGTCCTGAACGGCGAGCTGCTTCATGCCACGTTCGTTCGCCGTCTCAATGATCTTCTCCAGCACGGTCTTGTCGATGTCCTGCGTGCGAAAGACGAGGTCCGACATCACCTGATAGAGGGCGGCGCCCGCCGCGGCGCGACGCTTGCGGCCCTTAAGCTCCTGCGGCACTTCGAGCTTGACCGGTTCCAGGATGGTCACCTTGACCTTCGGGAACAGGCGGCGGCGCACATGCAGCGAGGTCAGCCGCGAAAAATAGCTCTTCTCCAGCCCGTCGATGCGCACCGGCACGACCATCGAACCAGTCTTGTCGGCAACCATGGCGGCGCCGTCATAGACCTTCATCAGGCCGCCGGTGACGGTGATGCGGCCTTCCGGGAAGATGACCAGCGGATCGCCACCTTGCACGATCTTGATCAGCGTGCGGGTCGACATCGGCTTGGCCGGGTTGAGCGGCAGCGCGCGGGCGAGTTTCATGAATGGCTTCATCCACCAGGCCTGGGCGATGGTGTAGTCAATGGCGAAGACCGGCTCCTCATCGGTCAGCGTCAGCGCCAGCGGACCGTCTAGGAAGCTGACATGGTTGAGCGCCAGGATCGGCGCCGGGCCGGCCGCCTTGAGGTTTTCCATCCCCTCGACTTCGAGGCGATGGAAGGCGCGGAACAGGATGGAGACGAAATCGCGGAAAGCGTTCGTCGGCAGGTATTTCAGCATCAGCCAGGCGGCGACGGCGTTGAACGCGGCGAGGCCGAACAGGATGCCTCCAGTGGAGACGCCGGCTGCCTGAATCGCGGCGACGAGCACGCCGCCGACCGTCATAAAGCCTGCATTGACGATGCTCACGGCGGCGACGACGCGAGCGCGGCGCTCTTCGGGCGACCAGGCTTGCACGGCGGCGAAGGTCGGCACCACAAGGAAGGCGCTGGCAATGGCCATGCCGGCGAGGTCGATCGCAACATGGATCGTGTTTGGCCCGGCGAAGAACATGGCAAGGCTTTCGGCCCTGGGCGAAGGCTGCATGCTCCAGATGGTCCAGGCCAGGTCCAGTCCGAACACCGCAAGCAGCGCCGTGCCGACCGGTGCAGGCAAGAGCACGATACGTCCCTGCGACATCCACGCGGCAATGGCGGAGCCAATGGCGATCGAGACGGCGAACACGGCGAGATAGACGGTGACCGCCATCTCGTTGCCGCCGAGCGAATCCTTGACCAAGGTAGGCAGGATCGAAAGGACGATGGCTCCGATCAGCCAGAACCACGACGTCATCAGTCCGGCGCGCCAGATTCGTTTGTCGGCACGCAATCCGTTGACCTGGCGCCACGTCGATCGAAAGATGTTCCTGTCTATAGCGAGGTTAGGGGCGGCAGAACCGGTTGACGGGATGTAACGGCTGACAACCCAGCAACTGACGGCGAGGATCATCATTATCGGCCCGAAAACCGAGACGCTTATGCCATCGGCCGAGACGACGCCGCCGGCGATGGTGCCGCCGAGGATGGCGGCGAAGGTCGCCGATTCGATCCAGGCATTGGCGCCGGGCAATTCCTTGCGCTCGAGATGATCCGGCAGGATGCCGTATTTGATCGGTCCGAACAGTGCCGAGATGATGCCGAACATCAACAACGCCACCATCAGCACCGGGATCGACGACAGCGCGATGCCGACGACAGCAACAGCAGCAGCGGCGATCTCGGTGAATTTCAGCCGACGGGCGATGAGGGCCTTGTCGAACCGGTCGGCGATCTCGCCACCGAGGGCGGACAAGAGCAGGAAGGGAGCCATGAAGACGGCACCCGCCAGGGTGACCAGTGACGCCGCCTTGTCCGCCGCCAGGGTGAACAGAATAAGGAACACCAGCGTGTTCTTGAGGAAATTGTCGTTGAAGGCGGACAGGAATTGCGTCCAGAAGAGAGGCGCAAAGCGCCGTGACGTCATCAGATGGCTGTTCGCATGATTGTTCGGGGCGATGTCCATAGCGGCGACTTCCATCGGGTTAGACCGTTGAAATCCTGGTCGGATCGATCCAGTGGTCTTGCGCGGTTTGAGCCTTGTTGTAGCGGGAACGCGGTTACACTTCGTTACTGCGGCTGACGTCCATCGGCAGCTTCTCGGTCTGGCAACTTCCAGCCGGTTGATGGAGCGGCTTGCTTCTTCCACGTCACGCAGCGCCTTGGTGATGGTGATCGAGGTATGCACCAGCATAGTCGCGGCCATCGCATAGAGCCCCTTGGCGGCGAATCATGCCTCCATGAAGTAGATGCCGTCCACCCTCATCGAGGCAGCGATGGCGAAACTGTCCATGGTCAACGTTTTCCAGGCGCTTGAGTTCTTGGGCGCGTAGCTGTTGGTGATCATTCGATATGATCTTTTCGTTTCAAGGTTAAGTCGGGTCGGTGTTGGTCTGTTTCAGGCCGGATACAATCAAGCCGGCTTGCCAATCGTTTTCGCCAGCCGTTCGAGCACGGCGGCGGCGCGCTGCAGCCGGCGGTCGCCAACCAGCTTGAGGCGCAAAGCCGTTGTTGACGCGACCCCAAGTCCGGTTCCGAATGTCGTCGCGAACATCGTCGTGACCCCACCCCTTGCAGACGGTCAGACTAGTTCTGAGCAAGAGCCGACTGAAAGTCTTTGGTGTTGTTGCGATTGGGATAGGACTGGTCCGGTACTGGCACGCCAAGATGCAGGCAGAGCGGCTCCCATCCGTCGCCCAGATTGTGGACCAGCAGCCGACCCGGCGGTACTGTCGCAATGACCGCCCTTACATTGGCTTCGTAGACGCCTATGGCGTTGGCGCGATCGTGCGGCCGGCCGCCGAAGACCTGCCTGGAGATCAAGGCAAGACCCAGCGACTCCTGATCCGTGCTCTGGCTGATGCCTGCCAGGATCGTGTTCTCGAAGCTTTTCCACCAGCTTTCCGGCGATCGGTATGTCAGGATAAC